>NC_015977.1:1723333-2409166 GCF_000225345.1 Roseburia hominis A2-183 | reverse complement strand
TCCCCAAAGCTTTTTTTGTATGCTCTCGAGAAGGTCGAGTAATTCTGAAAGCCGCAGGAATAGCATACTTCCGTGATCGGCGTGCCGGCGGCGATCAGCTCTTTGGCGAGAAACAGCCGCTTGGTGAGCAGATAGCCGCCGATGGTGTAGCCGGTCTGCGCCTTGAACGTGTGCATCAGGTAGGAGCGGCTTAAGTAAAAGCGGGAGGCCAGGTCATCGATCGAGAGATCCTCGGTCAGATGAGCGTTTAGATAGGTGAGAATCGAGAGAATCTTCTCGTTGGAAGCGGAGTCTCCCACGAATTCAATGTGGTGGTGCAGGGCGGCGCGGTTGAGCTGAATCATAAATTCCAGGAATAAAAGCCGGTGGTGCAGCGCCGCCGCATAGTCGTCGTCGTTTAAGGAGGCGTCCAGCGCGCGGATGGAGGCGCCGAGCCTGCCGCCCTTGGAATCCTGCAGACGGAGGATGTGTGCCTGCTCGCGGTACGCCTGCTTAAAGCAGAAGGAGAGATCGCAGTCTTCCCCGGCGTACTCCGTAAGAAAATCCGGGGAGACATATAAAATGATGCGCTCGTAGGGAAGATCCGAGTGGATCTCGGGTTTGTGCACTTCCCCGGCATTGACCAGGACAATATCGCCCGGGGCAAGCTGGTAGGTGCGCCCCTCAATACAGTAGGTCACGTCACCGCCGAGAAGAATCAGGATCTTGTGAAAATCGTGATAGTGGTAGTGAAACTCCCGGCGGGAAGTATCTTTTAAATGAAACATCTTAAAGCTGGTGGTTAAGTATCCGACCTTTTTGTATTCCGGCATCGCGTGCGTCCTCCTTTTTCTATTACTGTATTATAAAAAAGCACTTTTTGCAATATAAAAAGCACTTTGAGACTATATATTATAAAAAGTGTTTTGTATAATAGTTGTATATGAAGAAACGCATGTCCAAACAGATGGAGGAAAATAATATGAAAAATTTCAGTAATTATACCGATTTTGATACAAAGGAAAATCTGCACTTTGAGTCCAAGGCCGTGCACGGCGCGCTGGGAACGGAACCGCTCACCGGAGCAGTCAGCATGCCGATCTTCCAGGCAGCGACATTCCGCCATCCGGAGCTTGGCGAGTCGACCGGCTTTGCATATAGCCGTCTCGAGAATCCGACCAGACAGGAATTAGAGCGCACGATGGCAATTCTTGAGGGCGGAATCAAGGGATTCGCATTTTCCAGCGGACAGGCGGCAAACATGGCTGTCTTTTCCCTGTTGAATCCGGGCGAGCACGTCATTTTATCGGATGATATTTATGGCGGAACCTTCCGCATTATTGGGGACGTTTTTGGAAAATACGGTATTGAGCATACCTATGTAGACATGTCGGATCTGGATGAGGTGAAGGCGGCGATCCGGCCGAATACGAAGATGTTTTTCATTGAGACACCGACGAACCCGATGATGAAGGTGGCGGACATCCACGCAGTCTCTGAGATCGCAAAGAGCGTGAATGCACTCACGGTGGTGGATAACACGTTTCTGACTCCGTATTTCCAGAAGCCGCTCACGCTTGGCGCGGATATTGTCACACACAGCTCCACAAAATATCTGGGAGGACACAACGACACCATCTCTGGCATTGTGGTAATAAAAGACAACGAGGAGATCGCCGATCAGATCCATATTCATATGAAGTCCCACGGAAGTCAGCTCGCGCCGCTGGACAGCTGGCTGGTGCTGCGCGGAATCAAGACGCTGGCAGTCCGCATGGATCGTCACAATGAAAATGCGATGAAGGTTGCCGAGTGGCTCCGCACACAGCCGAAGGTGAAAAAAGTCTACTATGTCGGCTTTGCGGATCACAAGGATTATGAGGTGACGAGAAAGCAGACCACGGGATTCGGCGGTATGATTTCCTTCACCGTGGATAGTTTTGAGACAGTGAAGAAGATCTTAAAGGGCGTAGACATGATTATGTTCGCGGAGAGTCTCGGCGGAACGGAGACTCTCATCACATATCCGACGACACAGACACATGAGGACACGCCGGCAGACATCAAGGAGAAGCTCGGTATCACCGACTGCTTCCTTCGCATGTCAGTGGGAATTGAGAACGTAGAGGATATCATTGCCGATCTGGATCGCGCAATGAACGGCTGATAAAGGAGATTGGTGAGAAGATGCGATTTACAAAGATGCAGGCATTTGGCAATGACTATGTGTATATTGATGCGATTCATCAGGAATTAAAGAATCTGCCGGAGTTGGCGCGGTTTGTCAGTGACCGTCATTTTGCAATCGGTTCGGACGGAATGGTACTGATCTGTCCGTCCGAGAAAGGGGACTTCCGTATGCGGATGTTCAACCCGGATGGCACGGAGGGGGAAATGTGCGGCAACGCTCTGCGCAGCGTCGGAAAATATGTATACGATCACAGGTTGACGGACAAGACAGATCTTGTGATCGAGACACTTGGCGGAATGCAGCATCTGACCCTCACCGTGACCGACGGGCTGGTATCGAATATCCGCGCGGACATCGGTGAGCCGAGACTGGTCACTGCAGTGATTCCGGTAGTCACGGAGCTGCCCGAGTTCGTGGAGCAGCCGGTGCAGGTGCTTGACCGGACATTCCATATCACGGCGGTATCCTGGGGAAATCCGCACTGTGCTATGTATGTGGATTCTGTGGCAGATCTGGATGTGGAAGGCTATGGAAAGACGATTGAACATATGACATCCATTTTTCCGAATAAGACGAACGTGACGTTCGTGGAATTTGTGCGGAAGGATTATATTAAGATCCGCGAGTGGGAGAGAGGAACCGGCGAGACGATCGGATGCGGGACAGGCTGTGCGACGGCGGTTGTGGCAGGCGTCCTCACCGGACGGACAGACCGGAAAGTGACGGTCGAGCAGATCGGCGGACCGCTTTTCATCGAGTGGGATGAGAAGACGAATCATCTGTTCATGACGGGACCTTCCCACACGGTATTCGAGTCGGAAATCGACGCGTCACACATCATCGGATAAGAGGCGCAGATAAGCAGCAGTGCATAAGATGCGCGATTGTGGCGCAGGAATGGAGATAAAATGAAGTTAAGTGAACTTTGCAGTGAATTCAAATACGAGTGTCTCTCGGGAAGCATGGATGTCGATGTGCGGGATGTCATCTATGATTCCCGGAAGATTACAGAGGGAACGGTGTTTGTCTGCATGGTGGGAGCTGTGACGGACGGACATAAATACATCCCGGATGCGGTGAAAAAGGGTGCGTCGGCGATCGTTGTCGAGCGTGCCGATGAGGCGCAGCAGATTCCGGATCAAATCACGGTCATTCAAGTGGAATCAGCCAGACGTGCGCTTGCCTACATGTCGGCGGCGTTGTTCGGACATCCGGACCGTAAGCTGGTCACGATCGGCATTACAGGTACAAAAGGAAAGACGACGACGACTTACATGATCAAGAGCGTGCTTGAGATGGCGGGGAAGAAGGTCGGACTGATCGGAACGATCGGCGCGATGATCGGTGATGAGCACATCCCATCGAAAAATACGACGCCGGAGTCCTATGAACTTCACCGGATGTTTGCGGCTATGGTGGAAGCCGGATGCGAGTATGTGGTTATGGAGGTGTCCTCGCAGGGATTGAAACTGGACCGCACGGCGGGCATCTTGTTTGATTACGGCGTATTTACCAACCTTTCCCCGGATCACATCGGACCGGCGGAGCATGAGTCGTTCGAGGAGTATCTGTACTGCAAGAGTCTTCTGTTCCGGCAGTGCCGTGTCGGCATCGTCAATGCGGATGATCCTCACTGGGAGGAGATTTTAAAGGGACACACCTGTCAGGTGCGCACATTTTCCGCAGAGGGAAATGATGTGAAAGACCAGGTGGTGGATCTGTTTGCGTCGGACATCGGTTATATCAACGAGGGCGGCAGACTCGGCATGCATTTTACCGTGAGCGGCTGCATGGACTGCAAGGTAAAAGTGCATATTCCGGGCAGGTTTTCTGTGTACAATGCGATGGTGACGATGCTGGTGTGCAACCTTGTCGGTATTCCGGACCGGGCAGTGCTCGACGGACTTGAGAAGGTTCAGGTCAAAGGGCGTGTGGAGATCCTTCCGGTTTCGAAGGATTATTCGATGATTATCGATTATGCGCACAATGAGGTGAGCACGAGAAGCGTTTTGACGACACTCTTAGAGTACCATCCGAAGCGCCTGATCTGTGTCTATGGAGGCGGTGGCAACCGCTCCAAGTTAAGACGCTACGATATGGGCGAGGTGACCGGAGAACTTGCAGATCTGTGCGTTCTGACCTGCGATAATCCGCGCGATGAGGAAATCCGCGACATCAATGCCGACATCAAGGTCGGTCTGGCAAAAAGCAACGGAAAATACATCGAGATTGACGACCGCAAGGAGGCGATCGCCTACTGCATGACGCATGCAAAGCCGGGGGATATGATCGTGCTGCTCGGCAAGGGGCATGAGGATTATCAGGAGATCAAGGGTGTAAAATATCATTTTGACGAGCGCGAAGCCGTAGCGGAAATCCTGGACGAGATCAAGTCGGGAGAGCGCACGGTCGAAGCGTAGAATAACATATAAGTATCGGACCTTTTGCAATAAGTAATATGATAGGAAGCATTACATGCAGATTTCTGGTGGAATGCCTATGAAACATTCTGTTCAAAAAATGCGGCATTTCTAACCAGCCGGTGACTGCATCTGTGATGATCCGTGTCTTTCCAAGTTTGGAGCACTCCACGGAGGGTGTCCGCAAGCCGCAGACAATTTTAGGACTTTTGTGCGTGTCCCTTATTGGCACCACTGAACAAAACATAACCGCGCGAAGCCGATGTCTGAATTGGCATCTGCCATGTTTTCAATAGCAGATGCCAACGAGTTTCGGTTCGCGCGGTTTTATATTGTCTGTGAAGTGGTGCCATTAGGGACACCAGGAAGTCCGCTCATTGTCTGTGGCTTGCCGGACACCCTCCGGGATTGTTCAAACGTGGAAGAGACACGGAATCAGATGCAGCCCATCCGGCTGGAAGAAATACACACATTTTTTTCAACGAATGTTCCACATGCAGTTCCACCCGAAATCGCAGGACATACTTCCTATAATATTACTTAGCGCGTATTCTTTTCATAAAGCGGTTGACTTCCGAGAAGACAGATGATAATATAGTATTCATATAAGATTACTATGAAAAAAGATCTGGAGATAGGGTATAAAGGGAGGAACTGATATGAAGATTTCCACGAAAGGACGCTATGGGATCCGTGCGCTGATTGATCTGGCGGTGAATTCCACCAATGGTCATGTGTCGCTGGTAAATATTGCAAACAGGAATCAGATTTCTGTGCACTATCTGGAGCATGTGTTTTCCAGCTTAAAGCGCGGTGGTATTGTTAAGAGCGTCAAAGGCGCGCAGGGCGGCTACGTCCTTGCGGATAAGCCGGAAAATATTACGGTTGCACAGATGATCCTCGCGCTGGAGGGCAGCTACAGTATCGAGCCGGAATCGGTGAACGAGGATGCACTCTGCGAGACGGTGTCAAAGGTGATGGACACGCTGTTGTGGGATCGCGTGAACGAGGAGACGAAGCGGATCTTAGAGAGCATTACGCTGGCGGATCTGGTGAATGAATTTGTGCGTGAGTACGAGACCGAGCAGAATATGTATTATATCTAATCGGAAGGAAAGTACACATTTCTTTTATAAGTGATAAAGTACAGTTTACAAGGGACTACACAGGGTAGGTATCTGACGGGAGGGGTGCCGCCAGTCAGATTTTCCATGTGATGTTCAAGCTGTCGCTTGTGGCGGCTATGGTGGTGATCATCAAATCCACCACACGCCGCTTGTCATCAAAAGATACATTCTCCCAGGTATCGAGGTAGCCGGAAATCTGGCTGACCTGTTCCGGGCTGATGGCCTCCACAGTCAACTCCGCTATCCTTGCCAGAAGTTCCTGCTTGCGCCCGTCCAGTTCCGCTATCTTCACATTCACATAGGAGAACAGGACATTGTTTGCCCCCGTCAGACTGTCCACCAGCTTTTCAATCTCGCTGTCTACATGGGCAAGTTCCACTTGCAGGGCGGTGATTTTCGGGTTTGCCTTTGCCGCTTTCTTTTTTCCTGTCAGCGTCTTGTAGCTTGCCAGCTTCTTTACCATCTGCTGATAAACAACCGCTTCCAGTTCCGAAGTGATGATTTTCCCACAGCCAGGACAGCTTTTATTGTCCAGCCGTTTCGTGCAGCGGAGATACTGTTTGCCGGAGGGATTGTAGATACTCATAAGAGCATACCCGCAATTCCCGCACTTGATTTTTCCTGCCAGCCATGTGTGGGTGGCTTTCCGGGCAGACTGGATTTTCATGTTGTTCATCAGCTTCTTGCGGCAGGTCAGCCAGGTGTCGGAGGGGACGATACCCTCATGGGGAGCCAGTACCAGCATTTGGTCTTTTAAGTCGTTTTTCTTGCTGGCCTTTACATCTCGCCCTTGATACAGATAGCAGCCGTTCATGCCCGTAAAATCGGCAACGTCATTGACAATGACTGTACCTTGACTTTTGAAAAATTCGTACACATCAAGGTCTGCCTGCACATAGACAGGATTGCGTAACATCTGCGCCAGCGTGGGGCGTATCAGCTCTTTGCCATGGAACAAAATCCCCTGTTCGGCAAAGTACCGGGTAATGTCCCCGTAGGAAGTTGTGGGCTGGGCGTACATCTCAAACATCAGCCGGATATTGGCCGCTTCCTCCGGGTTTACCACCAGCTTCTTTGTGTTGATACCGTCCATCTTGATAGGCTCCGTATGGAAGCCGTAAGGGGCTTTCCCGCCCATCTTAAAGCCCCGCTGACTGCGGGAGTAGTAAGCGTCCGTTACCCGCTTCTGTATCGTTTCCCGTTCAAGCTGGGCGAACACGATACAGATATTCAGCATGGCCCGTCCCATCGGCGTGGAGGTATCAAACTTTTCCGTAGAGGACACAAACTCCACATTGTACTGCTGGAACAGCTCCATCATGTTGGCAAAGTCCAGAATGGAACGGCTGATACGGTCGAGCTTGTAAACCACGACCTTTGCAATCAAGCCCCGCTTGATGTCCCGCACCAGTTCTTGAAACTTCGGACGGTCTGTGTTCTTGCCGCTGTACCCTTTGTCTGTGTATTCCTTGCAGTTACCGCCTTTCAACTCGTATTTGCAAAATTCAATCTGGCTTTCAATGGAAATGCTGTCCTTTTTGTCTACCGATTGTCTTGCATAGATTGCGTCTATCCGATTGTTCATATTGTCGCTCCTTTTCTTAAAAAAGAAACGGAGCTGCTGACAGTTCTATTATACCGCCAGCAGCCCCGCAAATCAATGATGGGTTTGGAAAACCTTATGTCCCGGCTTCCTCACTCTCCCGCTTGTCGGCGTACTTGCGGAACACCTCATAAAGCTGCTGTTCCAGTTCCCGGCGTTTGGCTGCTTCCTGTTCCGGCGTGAACACCGGGGAGAGATTTTCCAGTGTGATTTCCTTTCCCTGAAAAGTCACGATTTCGATTTCCTTTTTGTATCTGATATTACTTATAAGATCACCTTTCCTTTCCATGCTGCCGCTGTTGCCGTTTCAGTTCCGCTAAAATCTCCGGCGGGATACGGTCAACCAGCCGCCGCATATCGTCCAGTTCGCTTTTTAACTTCGCCCGTTCCATCGTGTCATTCATCTTGCCTTTTTCGCTGGCCTTTGCCCTGACTTCCAGCTTTTCATTTTCCGCTAACAAGTCATTGATTGTGACCTTGTATTTTTTCAGTTGCCCGGAGAAGTTCTCCATCTGCGGAAACCACTTTTTCAGCATGGAGAGGGCTTCCTCTTTCTTCTTTCCGGCGTTCAGCGGGGTAATGCCGGAGAGAACCGCTTCAATGGCCCTCGCCTGTTTGGAGAGGTTGACCGCCTGTTTGAACAGCCGGGTGGGGATATGCTTCCGGCCCGTCTTGCTGGCGCTTTCCCCACGCTCCAGGTCGGGGTACTGCTCCACCATACAGGCGTGAAAATCGTCCTGCCACTTCGTCAGATTGGCCCGGTTGCCGATAATTTCTTTGGCGCACAGGCGGTTGTCCTTTGTCAGCGGCACAAAGACCAAGTGCAGATGGGGCGTTTTTTCATCCATGTGTACCATAGCCGAAACGATGTTCTCCCGGCCCACCCGGTCAATGAGGAAGTCCGCCGCCCTCTGGAAGTAGGCCGCTATCTCCTTTGGGGACTTGCCCTTGAAAAACTCCGGGCTGGCGGTAATCAGCGTGTCCACAAACCGAGTGCTGTCCTTGCGGGTGCGGCATCTGGCCTGCTCGATGCGGCTCTGAATGAAATGGTAGTAGCGGCCATCCGGCTTGACGATGTGGAAATTGTACTTGCTCCGGCTGGTGTCAATGTCCGGGTTGCTGGCGTACTGCTCCTTTTTCCGTTCATGGTGGGCTTCCAGCGGCCCCGCCGGGTGGCCCTTGTGCTTCTCAAATCGCAAAATTGCGTGTTGTGCCATTGAACTCCTTTCCCCATTCCATTCCTTTCCGGCGGGTTTTCCCGCCGAAAATATCTCTGATAGGATTGGAATGGAATGAATGTAAATAGATGGTTTTAATCTCTGTATTTCTATATACCGTCAGATTTCCGTACTTCAAGAGGATTGATTTTCGTACTCGCCAAGTACGGTTTTCAGCCCTCCGGCGTACCATAACCGGATTTCTTGAAGTCGGTGTTTGGAACCGCTTCATAGGATTTCGGGTAAATGCGGTTGGGTTTTCCACAGCCCTGTTTCTGGATTTCCACCAGCCCCGCATACTGCAACTCCCGCAGGGTGTTGACCGCTTTCTGCCGCCCGCAGCGGAGCAAAGCGACCACCTCGCAGATGGGGTAGTACAGGTAGACCCGCCCGTACTCGTCCGCCCAGCCGTTCTTCCGGGACAACTCCGCCCGGCGCAGGACAAAGGCATACAGCACCTTCGCTTCGTTGCTCAAGGGCTGGAATGTGGGTGCTTCAAAAAGGAAATTGGGGAGCCGGGTGAAACTGAACGCCTTTTCCGGCTGGTGAATATAAATCGTGTTTGTCATAGCGTGTTTTGTGGACGGTTAGAGGCCCGTTTTCCGGGGCGAATGATAAATGATACCAGCCGCCCCGGTTGAGGGCTTGCGGAGCCTTGCAAATCAAGGCTTTTCCCGCTCTTAACTGTCCACAGCAGACCTCCTTTTCCGTTCACTTTCTGTTTTCTGCCGCCTGTGAACTCTGGCGGCGCAGTCCGGGCAGTATTTGCCCCGGTTGGACTTCGGGACGAACACACCGCCGCACTCCGCACAGCGTTTCAAGTCCCTGTCCCGGTAAATCTCCGCTTCCAGCGTCCTGTCCAGCGGCAAGACCGCCCAGCGGAACCACTTGCAGCAGACGGAGAACGAAATCATCTGCGGACAGGCGCAGGTGTCGCCATCGTCCAGCGCAAGGCAGTTTCCGTCCTCGCAGTTGCAGCACTCCCGGCGTATCAGGCCGCTGGCTCGTCTCTTCTGGGGCGGGGTTATGCGGTAGGGGGAGCCGTCCGGCCTGTGTTCCAGCGGCGGCAGGTGTTGATAGGGTCTTTTGCTCATGCGTCCCTCCGTTTTCTTTGGCGTGTTCTGTTTCCAAGGTGCTTGTCCATCGATGAACTATCCCAAGTCTACACCTTTTTGACCGCCTGTGCCGTATATCCAAGAGGTAGGAAATCAGCCTGAAAAACTCCCTATTTCCACGCTCTCGGATTTGTGATATAATCAAAAAAAGATAAAAGACAAATTCAGGTTTCTGGTCTTCTTGCACAAAATAAAGGAGGAGCTATTATGCAAATTGTTTATATTCCAAGCGAATCAATGTCTGTTCAAGGTAAAAAAGATGAAATCTATAAAAGATATGGGAAAGACTGGAATATTAGAGAACAGGGAGGAGGTAACGGAAATTGGTTGTTGACCAGAAAAAGTGATGTGCTTGTAGATGGAAAAAGTTATCGTACTTTTGTACTTGAACACTACGGTAAATCCAAGCTGACAGCGAAGCTTGTTGATAAATTTCGTGAAGATGTAGCAAATGGTAAAATAAAACTGTAAATGCCTATGCCGTTATGCTATGAGCATAGTACATAGCATAACGGCTTCTCTTTCGTTGAGCTAGCAAGGAGGGTGAATATGTCTTTATCCATACAAGAGCGATTAAAAGACCTACGTGTGGAGCGTGGCTTGACGCTGGGGCAGCTTGCGGAGCAGACCGGGCTTTCCAAGTCTGCGCTGGGCAGTTACGAAACGGAAGACTTCAAGGACATCAGCCACTATGCCCTTATCCGGCTGGCGAAGTTTTACGGTGTGACCGCTGATTATCTGCTGGGGCTGTCTGAAATGAAAAATCACCCAAACGCCGATCTTGCAGACCTGCGTTTGAGTGATGAAATGATTGACCTGCTGAAAAGCGGGAGGATAGACAATACCCTGCTGTGTGAGCTGGCGGCGCACCCGGATTTCCCCCGGCTGATGGCTGACCTTGAAATCTATGTGAACGGAACGGCACTGAAACAGGCGCAGGGTGCAAACGCCATAGTGGACACGATGAGCGCAACTGTTATAAAAAAGCATAATCCTGGCATGAGTGATACGCAGTTAAGACAGCTTATCACCGCCCATATTGATGAGGACGAGTTTTGCCGCTATGTGATACAACGGGACATAAACGGGATTGCCCTTGCTCTGCGGGAAACACACAAGGACGATTTTTTCAGCGTCCCAGAGGATAACCCGCTAAAAGAAATGCTGGAAACTGCTGGTGAAATCGTCAGCCAGGACAGCGACACGGAACAAGCGTACTTGGCGTTTATCTGCAAACGGCTCAAGCTGAATTTTAGGAAGCTGTCAGTAGAAGAACGGAAGTGGCTGAAAAAGATTGCGGAAAAATCCGACTTGCTGAAGAATCCAAAACCGCAGAGAGGACGAAGATAAAAAATGCCTGAACGGCGGTTCTGGTTTTTCAGAACCACCATCCAGGCATTTTGTTTAGTAATAGAAAAAGGTGCAGTTGATTATTGCGTATTGTCAATCTCTCTCAAACCGGGTAGTAAAAATACGGCAAGCGCAACGATGATAATGCCAATTCCGCAAATGACAAACCATTTCTCAACTCCCAGCCGCTCCGCCAGAGGCCCGGAAATGACAAGGCCAAACGGCATGGCGAGGGAAGCGGCGCTTGTCAGTAGAGAAAAAACTCTCCCCAGATATTCTGGTTTGACCGTTTCTTGAAAAATCGCATTTTGCACACCGTAAAATGGAGCGGAAATTCCCATAACAGTACAGCACACAACAAAGACAAGAAATGCGTCTGGCGGCAAAAGCCCGGAGAGCATATTGCTAACGCCCATCAGGAGAACGGAAAGACCGATGGTGTACCGCCGTTTCTTAAAACCGCCCCAAATGCTCAGAATGACTCCGCCAAGCAGCATACCAACCGCAAAAGCAATTTCAGCGGCAGAGGCATGGGCCGGTGTTCCTTTGAAGTATGACATACAGATGAGAGGAAAAAGCGTACTGATTGGCATATAAAAGAACATATAAATTACACCAATCCAGAGCAGAGCAAAGAGGCCCCTGTTTTGCTTTAATACCACATACCCCTCTTTCATATCCTGTAAAAACTGTTGTCTTTTCGTTTCTGGACATAGTTCAGGCGTTGGTATGGACGAAATCGCAACAGTCACACAGGCAAGGATTGCACCCACAATATCTAACAATATAATTGCATTAAGAGGCCAAACAGCATATAAAAACGCTGCGGCAGCTGGACTGATAATCGCACTTACTGCTTGCATGGTCGACGTGTAACCAGCGCATTTTGTAAGTTCCTCTTTTGGCACAATCATAGGTGTTGCTGCGCTGAATGCTGGAGAATGAAAAGCAGTTCCCGCACTTCGGATTAACAGGACAACCATAATAGACCATACGGGCAATTCCATGTAAAACGCCACCAGCGCCAGAATACCGCCAGCGGCGGCAATTATCAAATCCGCACCAATCATTACGCTTTTACGGCTGTGCCGGTCAACAAAAGCACCTGCAAACGGGCCTAAACAGGCTTGCGGCAAAAATCCAATCAGTGTTGCCGCCGTCAATATGATTGCAGAATTAGTTTTCGCAACCAAATAAAAGATAATGGCCATTTGCAAAATACCGCTGCTAATAAAGGATATTGCTTGTCCGGCAAGAAGTGTAAAATAAGTTTTTCTCCATGAATTGTTGTTTTGGGTCATAATGCGAACCTCCTTTTTTATTGCATTGTTCCTTTGTTTCTGCAATAAAAAGCAGGCGTTGTCCCACAGAGAGGGCAGACGCCTGCATAACAACAAAGCACGAAAAAACACCACGATACAGTTCAAAGACTGCTCGTGTCAAACCTACGTGTTCCTTTGCATACGCACGCAAAAAAAGCCCACCATCATGTGGAAAGGTACTTCTACTTTTTATTGCTTATTAGCGTACACAAATTAACACACGTAAGCCTCCTTCCAATCTCAAACTGTCGCACAGTATAACACACATCCGATAGACTTGTCAACCATTTTTAACCTTGTTTTCCATCTTGTTTTTCCATCTCTTACGGGCAGTAGCAAAGCCAGGCGAGCCAGTCAACGGTCAAGATGAACGGCGCTTTCAGCGCCGCCGTTGACAGTCTCGCCCGTCTTTGCTAATGGGTAATCAAGGCGGGAAAGCCATTTTAGGGCTTTCCCGCCCATTTCAATTTTGGGAGAAGAAAGGCCCCAAAATGAACGAGTGCGGCCAAACACTTTTAGGGATTGGCCACCTTGTCCACCCATCCAGCGGGGCGGCGGGGAACGGTCAAGGCCGGGCGTCAGCCCATTCATTTCAGCCTTGACGGTTTCCTGCCGTCCTGCTACTTTTCCCGGAGTGTGGCCACACATCTGGTCACGGTGTCCAGAGCTTTGGGACTTTTTGTCCCATAGGCCGGGGGCGGAGGACGAGGGACGGGGGCTTTCATAATACGCCCTGTCTGCTGCTGAAATCAGCCCTTTGTTTCCGGCTTACCAGCCCCAAACAAAGCCCTGCTTTCCTGCCGCGTCAAATGCCCTTGCCCTCCCCGGCGGCAACGGTATTTTCAGGGCAACGCCGACAGAGCGTATAACACACTACACTTTGCTCCGCAAAGTCGTGTGCCAAATGGGGCGCTGCCCCCTTTGGAAACCCCCGCAACAAACAGGTGCTATGCACCCAGCCGGGAGCATAGCGCCGTTTGTTGTCAGCAGCCCGTTTCACGGTCTGCGTGTAGTTCCTTGTAAACTGACCTAAGTAATATTATAAGAAACACACTTGAGGATTTCATGTGGAAATGCAACTGGGAATTCGTTGGAGAAAAATGTGAGCATTTCTTCCGACGG
The DNA here is from genome assembly GCF_000225345.1 of Roseburia hominis A2-183. Classification (NCBI taxonomy): domain Bacteria; kingdom Bacillati; phylum Bacillota; class Clostridia; order Lachnospirales; family Lachnospiraceae; genus Roseburia; species Roseburia hominis. Next base: position 2,395,720 of record NC_015977.1, on the reverse strand, counting down.
AATGTTTGCATCTGATTCCGTGTCTCTTCCACGTTTGGACAATCCGACGGGGCATGTCCGACACACCGGAGACAATGGGCGGACTTTCTGGCAGCACTAACTGCACTCCCTCGTAGACATGATAAAACCGCGCGAACAGAAACTCGTTGCCACCTGCTATTGAAATTAAGGCAGGTGACAACTCAGACATCTGCTTCGCGCGGTTATGTTTTACTGCGGAAGTGCAGGTAAGTGCTGCACGAAAGTCCTACAAATTGTCTCCGGGATGCGGACATGACCCGCGGAGTGCTCCAAACTTGGAAAGACACGGATCATCGAAGATGCAAACATCCGGCTGGTTAGAAATGCCATATTTTTTGATCCGAATTTCCACCTGCATTTCCATCTGAAATCCCGCGGTGTGATCTTCTGATAATATTACTTATCACCCAAAAGAGGTCTATGCTTATTGCGACAATTCCATGCGGCAGACAGACTACATTCCCGTCTGCTCTCCCGCCGCTTTGATCTGTGCCAGTGATGCCTCGGCTGCCACGAGCACATCGTAATTTGTCACATTCGCCTTTGTAGAATCCGGCAGAGCATCATACTGGCTGCGCGCTGACGCGATGACTGTCTCACTGTCCGCCGTTACCTCACCGATGGAATTGATCAGATCAATCACGGTCTGCACATCCTGCTGCAGCTGTGCGGCGCTCTCTGTTCCCGGAAGCGTGTACACCAGTACCGGCCAGCCCTTCTCGATCGTATTGTAGATCGTCTTTGCCACGGATGTCGGCAGATTGATGCATCCGTGCGATCCGTTTGTCTTATAAATATTCCCGCCGAAGCTTTTTCTCCAGCTCGCGTCATGCATGCCGACGTCTCCCGCAAACGGCATCCAGTATTTTACCGGCGTCGCGTAGTCCTCTCCGCGCAGCACGGCATCCGTGGTCGTATAGGTCACGCTGAACGCTCCGGTCGGAGAACCGTGTCCCTTTGACAGATTTCCCGATACAAAATCGCTGTCCACAACCAGACTTCCGTTCTTGTATACAAACAGATGCTGCGATGTCAGGTTGATCTCCACGTAGGAATTGCCGTAGTCATTCTCGCCATGGCTGTTCGCCGTCTGGGAATAGACCGGCTCTCGCTCCACACTCTTGCCGGACTTGATGTCCTCAAGCAGCTGTGCCACCTCTCCCTCCGTGTCAATCTTCCAGCCGTAAGCGCCGTTTGAAATCGTCACTTCCGGTCCGTAAGAAGTCTTTAACGTCTTCGGTTTGTACGCGGTATTATAAGTCTTGGCAAGTCCCTTGACATAGTCGAGCACCGCCTCCTCGTCAACCTCCAGTTCACCGTCCAGAACCGAAAGCCACTCGCTGATCGTACTGCCGTCCACAACTTCTGTCTGATCCCCGAAATCGTAGGTGACCGTCGATGCAACGTACTGGTTTAATTCGTCGATCACGGCGAGAAGATCTTTGTCGTCGTCTCCCACCGCCGGGTCCACATAACAGCCGTTCTTCTCCAGGTCGAGTGTGTCCTCCAGCCCTTCCACGGCTTCTGCCACCGCGTTTTTCAACGCTGTCTCATCGATCGTCGTTCCGTAATCCGCCGGGACAAGCGTATAGCCGTCCGCTGCGGAATAGCCGGAACAGGACGCATCCACCGGCTTTCTCTGATTCTCCTCCTGCATGCAGGAAAGCGCTTCGATCGTCCCGGAAAACTTTGTGTCGTCAAAGGCAACCGTTTTTTCCAGTTCCAGTGCACTCTTTCCAAACAGAATCACCGGCCATGCGAAGGCGTTCTGATCCGCCAGCAGTTCTTCTATCTCCCCGTGGAAAACCGGCGCCGCGCCGATCTGTGATGCCGTGATGGTCTCCGTCTGATCCTCGCGTTCCACCAGAGTCAGCTCATATCCTCCGATCTCCTCCTCTATGAGCTGCTCCACCTTTACGGTGCTGCATCCTCCCACTTTAATGCCATCTATCGTAGTGCCAAAGCAGAAGTGGCTCTGGAAAAACACCGCGAATCCGATATAGCAGACTGCGAGTATTCCCAGAATGACTGCCGCGGTAATCCCGATTTTCTTTTTCATTTTCTGTTTCCTTTCCTCTTATCGTAAACATTTATATGCCTGTTCTTTCAGTGAAAACACATGGTTTATTATAAATGACCCTTTTTGTTTGTCAACAACTTCCCCCAATCGTAACAATTATGTAAAATCTTCGTTTTATTTCTTATTGTATAAATGCACAAACGATCTTTCGATGTATGAACGTTTTCTTAAATTTTAAATAATCTTTCTTAAAAAAAAAGAAAGCCGATTGTCTCGCAGAAATGCGTGTGCTATAATCGCAAACGTGAAGAAATTGGATATACTGCTATTTATTATAGAAAGGATGGATATTATGAAACCAGAACTTCGTCAGAGAATCAGTGGCTTTATTGATCGAAACAAGGCTCTGTTTCTTTTATCTTATTTTGCAATCTATCTTCCATGGTTTGGTCATCTCGAGAAGACCGTCACCACACATTTTCATGTCATTCACACCGCGCTGGATGATTACATTCCGTTCTGTGAATATTTTATCATCCCCTACCTGTTATGGTTCGGCTACGTCGGCTGGGGCATCGGTTATTTCTATTTAAAAGACCGTTCCGAATATTTCCGGCTGTGCGCAATGCTGTTTACCGGAATGACAATTTTCCTGATTGTGTCCACCATTTATCCGAACGGACATTACCTAAGACCGACAACCTTTGCGCGGGATAATATTTTTGTACATATCGTCAAGTGGCTGTACGCTTCCGACACCGCGACGAACCTGTTTCCAAGCATTCATGTATACAACTCGATTGCGGTCAATATTGCGGTATGGCGTTCCGATGCGTTCAAGCACAAACACGCAATGCGCTGCGGTTCCGCCATCCTCATGGTGAGCATCATTCTCTCAACCATGTTTTTAAAACAGCACTCCGTCTTCGACGTTGTGACAGGTATGATTACAGCAGCCGGCATGTACATGATCGTCTATGTCAACAATCCGTTCCGTCTTCCGGTTCGTCAGGAAAAATATGAGCAGAAGCTGCATCGGATCTGACCCTGAGTAAAGCCGGACGGCGACTGATTGTACCATTTTCTTTTAAAAAGATAAGTAATATTATTAGAAGATCACACCGCGGGATTTCAGATGGAAATGCAGGTGGAAATTCGGATCAAAAAATGTGGCATTTCTAACCAGCCGGATGTTTGCATCTTCGATGATCCGTGTCTTTCCAAGTTTGGAGCACTCCGCGGGTCATGTCCGCATCCCGGAAGACAATTTGTAGGACTTTCGTGCAGCACTTACCAGCACCAAACAACGGATGGCATAAATCAGCCATCCTTATGTTGCAGTAAAACATAACCGCGCGAAGCAGATGTCTGAGTTGTCACCTGCCTTAATTTCAATAGCAGGTGGCAACGAGTTTCTGTTCGCGCGGTTTTATCATGTCTACGAGGGAGTGCAGTTAGTGCTGCCAGAAAGTCCGCCCATTGTCTCCGGTGTGTCGGACATGCCCCGTCGGATTGTCCAAACGTGGAAGAGACACGGAATCAGATGCAAACATTTCGTCGGAAGAAATGCTCACATTTTTCTCCAACGAATTCCCAGTTGCATTTCCACATGAAATCCTCAAGTGTGTTTCTTATAATATTACTTATCAACGCAAAGCATGATATGCTTATTGTGACAGTTTTTTGTTTCATGGAAAATTATGTAATAAAGGAGAGACGAAATGATACAGGATATTTTACCACTGCATCTGCAGAATCAGTACGAAAAAAAACAGCCGGACGATACCAGCTATATGATGATCTACAGGGAGAACAAGATCCTTGTAAGGGAGGGAGAGACGCTTGCCTTCCTTACTTACCGGGAACTCCGGGAGATCTGTGAGACGGCGGGAGAAATGGCGCCGCAGAGCATCTATCTGTTTTCCGTTGGGGAGGAGACGTATTTTCTGACGGAACTGCCGGAGCATCTCACACCGGAAGGATACTGTTTTGAAAAAATGTTTGCGGTGCGGTCGGGAAAGCCGAAGGAGCACATCCTTGCGGCTGCCACGGCATGGCATCTGTACGAGTGGTATCGGGATAACCGGTTCTGCGGAAGATGCGGACAGAAACTCATGCACAACGGAACGCTGCGGATGTTATTCTGTCCCGCATGCGGCAACCAGGTGTTCCCAAAGATCGCACCGGCGGTGATTGTCGGGGTGACGGACGGAGAGTATATTCTGATGACAACCTACGCCAACAGGGAGTACAAACGGTACGCGCTCATCGCTGGATTTACGGAGATCGGGGAGACGGCGGAGGAGACGGTCATGCGGGAAGTGCAGGAGGAAGTCGGTCTTAAGGTGAAGAATATCCACTATTATAAGAGCCAGCCGTGGGGATTTGACCAGAACCTTCTTCTTGGTTATTTCTGTGAACTGGACGGAGAGCGGGATATTGTGCTGGACACGGGAGAGCTTGCGACAGCGGAGTGGGTGCATTATTCGGATGTGCCGGAAGATCCAGAGGGGCTGTCGCTGACCAGAGAGATGATGTCTGTATTCCAGAAAAATTTTACGTCTGAGAAAATGTCTTGACAGTCAAATGAACATACTGTATTATTACAATAGTACAAAGAAACTTTAAAAAAATGGTAGGATTTCCTAAGAATTCTTAAGTTTTACTTAAACCCATTTTTTTTTGAGGGGTGATAATGATACAATCACCATAAATTTGTAAAATACAGGTAAGGGAGAGACGAGAATGAAAGACAAGAAGCAAAAAAACGAGCAGAATGCAGGCGCGATAGCAGCAAAGCCAAAGAAGAAAAAGAAGGTACTGATCGTTGTGCTGGTTATTGTGGCAGTTCTGGTGGTCTGGATCGGTATATCCATACATAACGCGACCAAGCAGGTGGCGATGGCGGTGAATACCGTGGAAGTGGAGCCGGTACAGAAGAGGGATCTGTCCGATACGATTTCGGTTAAGGGAACGGTTGCCGGAGCCAGCAGCACGAATGTGACGTCAAAGGCGGCGTCCGAGATCACTTCCATGAATGTGCAGGTCGGCGATATCGTGAAAGAGGGTGACGTCTTATGCACACTGGACTCCACGTCGATCGAGGAGAAGATCGCAGACTTAGAGAAGTCCATGTCGAATGCGAATGCGGTGAGCAGCATCAATACACAGCAGGCGGCGGACGCCCTGCAGCAGGCGAAGGATGACCAGACAACGACGCTTGCGGCGGCGCAGAAGACACTCGACCGCGCAAAGGACAGCTACAACGGCGCACAGATGCTCTACGATCAGGGACAGGCGGATTTCGCTGCACTGCTCGCTGCCAAGCAGGCGGTGGAGGATGCGCAGACTGCTTATGATACGGCAGTAGAGACCACCAACCGTGCGATTGAGACAGCACAGGAGGCACAGGAGCTGAACAAGTACAAAGACACCGACACGACATCCAAGGACACACTCAGCAATCTGAAAGAACAGCTGGCGGACTGCGAGATCACAGCGCCGTGCGGCGGTGTGGTAACAGCGGTGAATTCCAAGGTCGGAGACATCAATGCAGAGAAGAACGTCATCATGACGATTGAGGATACGAGTTCCTTAAAGATGGTTGCAACCGTGCAGGAGGCGGATGTATTAAAGCTTCAGGAAGGCATGGAGGCAACTGTGACCGCAGATGCGACGGGTGATGAGCAGATCAAGGGAACCGTGACCAGAGTGGTCCGTGTGAAGAGTCAGGGCACGACGGGAAGCGACGGCAGCACGACTTCTGCCGGTGGTTATTCCATTGAGATCGCGCTCGACAATCAGGAACTTTTAATCGGAATGGCTGTGAAGGCAAAAGTCATGATCCAGGCAAAGGGAGAAGTGCTGGCAGTTCCGTATGATCTGATCCAGTATGATGACAACGGGCAGGCGTATGTTCTTGTGGCTGAGGCGGACGATGGCGGAAACGCAACCGCAGTGCGCAGGAATATCACGGTCGGCGATGAGGTGGATTATTATACAGAAGTGACCGGCGGTGATCTCGCAGAGGGAGATATGCTGATCTACGACACGACATTTTCGATAGCCGAGGGACAGACATTTACACCGGAGCAGATGTATTCTGAACAGGATATGGGACTGACAGACGGTACAGGTACGGAGGTTAGCGAATAGTGAGTGAACCAGTAATCCGAATGGAAAAAATTGTAAAGACATATTATGTAGGTAAGCCCAATGAACTGGAAATCCTGCACGGAATCGATCTTACCGTGAACCAGGGAGAGTTCGTTTCCATCGTCGGTGAGTCGGGTTCCGGAAAAAGTACATTGATGAATATCATTGGAGTATTGGATAGACAGACCTCCGGCAGCTATTATCTGGAAGGACAGGACGTCAACGGCATGACGGACGAGGTGCGGAGTGCGGTCCGCAACCGCAGAATCGGCTTTGTGTTTCAGAACTTTAATCTGCTGCCGAGAGCCAATGCATTGAAAAATGTCATGGTGCCGCTTATATATGGTGAGGAAAAGACGAAGAATGCGAAGGAGCGTGCGATGGAGATGCTGGCGATGGTGGGAATGGACGGGCGTGCAGATCACAGACCAAATGAGCTCTCCGGCGGACAGAAACAGCGTGTGGCGATCGCCCGCGCGATGATCAATGATCCTGCAATCATTCTGGCGGATGAGCCGACCGGAGCGCTGGATTCCAAGACCGGACATATGGTCATGGATCTGTTTCATCGGTTACATGAAGAGCAGGGGAAAACGATTGTACTCATCACACACTCCCAGGAGCTTGCGACGGAGACACAGCGTATTGTTACCCTCTTAGACGGTGAGATCGTGGGGGACAACAGGGGAGGTGAGCACTGATGTTTTTTGAAAACATAAAAGAGGCAATCATCAGTATTCTGTCGAACAAGATGCGTTCACTGCTCACGATGCTCGGTATTATTATCGGTATCAGTTCCGTTATCATCATCACGACGATCGGCGGTTCCATACAGAGCACCCTGACCGCGACAATGAATTCCCTCGGCGGCAACACAGTTTCCGGCTATGTGGAGGCGCGCTATCCGGAGGACGATGCAGACTGGGATACCTGGATTTATCCGGATATGACACAGAGTGATTATGTGTCACAGGAGATGATCGATGAACTGGTTGCGCAGTATCCGGATGAAATTCAGGGTATCGCTGCCGAGAATTATCTTGGAGGCGGGCAGATCAAGGATGAGGCGGATTCCGACAATTATGCCAATGTCAGTGTGGATGGCATGACACCAGAACAGTTCGAGTATATGAAGCTTGAGATGCAGGCGGGACGTAATCTTACCAGGGCAGACAATCTGGGGAAGAAAAGAGTCTGCGTTGTTGCGGATACGATGGCAAAGAATTATTTTGGAGACAAAGACCCGATTGGCGAGACGGTATCGGTAACAATGGACGACGGATCGATCTATGATTTTGTTGTTGTAGGTGTTTACAAATACAATGCGGCACTGTTTGGAAAAGTGGATACATCTGTCAGAGAAAAGGATCGTTCCACTTATATGATGATTCCGATCCAGACCAGCTTCAAGCTGCAGGGGGCAGATAAGACTGGTTATGAATACTTTAATCTGCTCCTGACGCCCCTTGCGGATGTCAACCAGGCAACGGAAGATATCCAGAATTATTTTGATGAGGTATATCAGAACAATACGAATTTCCATGTGACAGCGAGCAACATGCAGTCCAGCATGGGCATGATCAACACGGTGCTCAATGTCATCACGATTGCAGTATCCGGAATCGCAGCAATCTCGCTGATCGTCGGCGGTGTCGGTGTCATGAATATCATGCTTGTGTCGATCACGGAGCGGACGAGGGAGATCGGTGTGCGTATGGCACTCGGCGCAAAGCGGCGGACGATCCGTATGCAGTTTGTCATTGAGGCGATCATGCTCTGCTTAATCGGCGGCATTATCGGTATTCTGATCGGTGTTGGTGTCGGAGCACTGCTCGGCCAGGCAGCGAAGTTTGTGATTGCCAATATGTATTCCGAGTATTCCAATTACATTATTATGCAGGTGCATCCATCGGCAACTGCAATTTTACTGTCACTGTTCTTCTCGATGCTGACAGGAGTGTTCTTCGGTTATTATCCGGCGAACAAGGCGTCAAAGATGGAAGTTATCGATGCACTCCGCTACGAATAGGCGTGTGCAGCCAAAGATGACAGAAAAAGGGGCAGAGAAGCTTTACCGCTTCTCTGCCCCTTTGCTGTCATTTTGCGTGAAAAAATTGAAATCTGCTGTCAATAAATGTATAATGATAATATAAAGGGAAAATGATCGAAGGGGAGAATGAGTTTATGACGGATGTTTTGTTCTATCAGAATTATACTTATGTAGCCGATATCAGCGCGATTGTGCTCTGCATCATCTGCTGGCTGCTGTTGCATTCTTCCTATACGGTAAGAGAGAAGAGCCTGATTATCTTCAAAGCGGGAACGGTTTGCCTGATGATGGCGACGGTCTGCAGTATCAGTTTCCATACAGCAATCACACGGATTACAGAATCCCGGAAGATTCTTATTTATGTGTTACAGGATGGGATATATCTTTTACTGATTCTCACGTTTGTGCTGCTCTGCAATTACTTCGGTACACTTCTTAAGCTGGAAGAGAGACCGGCAAGACTCTTGGGCGCGGTATCCTGGGGCGGCTATGCGGTGTTTGCTTTTCTTGAGATCGGATCACCGTTTACGCATCTGGGTTTTTATATCGATGCAGATCTGATGGTTCATCAGAATTTCTATTTTGATCCGTTTCGTTTTGCCTATATTTATTACTGTATCGTTCTTGTCGTTGTGCTTTTTACGTACCGGAAGAAGTTCGTGCTGAAAATGCTGCGCTGCCTTGCCTATATTTTACTGTTTTCGTTTGGCATGATTGCACTGGAGGCAGAATATGTATCTACATCTTATAGCTGCATGGCACTATTACTTCCCTATATGGGAGTGCTGTTTTTGTTTCATTATACATCTTACGACAGGGAGACAGGAACACTTGATGCTGGTGCGTTTGACAGCTATCTGAGAGATGTGGGGGACGATGATTTTTCTGTAATCTTCATGGGATTCCCGGAAACCAATCTCAAAAAGATACCAGAACTTCCGCGTACGATTCTGACGTTTGCGGAGAATTATTTCAAAACATTCTGCCTGTTCCGTCTGCAGGATGATAAGCTTGCACTGGTGTATCAGAGACTGAGTAATAAAGCGGAGAAAAACGGAAAATATAACATACAAAAAACGTTTGAGCGTGTGTGTAAAGAACATGGACTGGGCTACCGGGTGCTGATTGCACATGCAGATGACAGGCTGCGTGAGGCAGGTGAGTATCTGGCGTTGAATGAGTTTATGGAAGAGAAAATACCGGTTGGCGCGGTATATGAGTGTCAGAATAAGGACATCATAGAATATCGGAAGGCATCTTACATATTAGGCGAATTAAAGGACATCAATGCACACTGCGACTTGGAGGATGAGCGCGTTAAAGTGTACTGCCAGCCGGTGCTAAATACACGTACCAACCGGTTTGCCTCGGCGGAGGCGCTGATGCGGCTGGAGCTGCCGGAAACAGGAATGGTATATCCGGATCAGTTCATACCGATGGCAGAGCGGCACGATTATATTCATACGCTCAGCAAAATCATCTTAAATAAAACCTGCCGCCAGATCAAACGCCTGGAGCAGGAGGGGTATCAGATCGACCGTGTTTCCGTTAATTTTTCTATTCTGGAATTCCGCAGAAAGGAATTCTGCAAGGATGTCATGGACATCATCCGCCAGAATGAAATCCCGTATGAAAAAGTTGCGATTGAACTGACGGAGAGCTGGAATGAGACGGAATTTGACAACATTAAGAATACGATTACCAGTCTTCAGAAGCTGGGAATCAAATTCTATCTGGATGACTTTGGAACGGGCTACTCGAATTTCGAGCGCATTATCGGTCTGCCGATCGATGTGATCAAGTTCGACCGTTCGCTGACTATTTTGGCAGGGAAAAATGCAGAATCCCGCTATATGGTTGGAAGCTTTTCCGATATTTTCAAGAATTCGCACTATGAGATTCTGTTTGAGGGTGTGGAGAACGAAAAAGACGAGGATCAGTGCAAGCAGATGAATGCACTGTACCTGCAGGGCTACAAGTATTCCAAACCGATACCGATCGAGGAACTGACACGCTTCCTGGGGCGGGCGGTGTAGAATACATCCGGCGTGCAAAAACCCCTCAGCGCATCTCGGGGGTACGGAAGAGGAAAGCCGGGACAGGTTAAGAACAGAATGATAAAATGTTCCGGGTGGAACTTGCCGGCAGCAGTTCTGATCACAAAATCCGGCATTTCTAATCCACACCGCGCCTGGCATCCCCGATGATCCATGTCTTTCCAAGCTTTGAACACTCCACGGATGTGTCCGCAACCTGCAGACAATTTTAGGATTCTCGTGTGCCTCTTATGGCACTGCTGAAAAAAACATAACCGCGCGAAGCCGATGTTTGAATTGCCATCTGCCCTGTTTTTAATAGCAGATGGCAACGAGTTTCGGTTCGCGCGGTTTTATATTGTCTGTGAAGCAGTGCCATTAGAGGCACTAGGGAATCCGCTCATTGTCTGCGGTTTGCCGGACACATCCGTGGATTGTCAAAGCGTGGCAAAGACACGGAATCCGATGCCAGGCGCGATGCGGAAGAAATGCTCAGATTTTGCTCCAAAGAACCGCCGCCGGCAAGTTCCACCCGGAACATTTTACCATTCTGTTTTTACCTGTCCCTGCTTTTCTCCGCCGTGTCCCCGGGATACACCGGGTTTTTAGGCATCTATGATTCGACGACCGCCAGCCCCCAGGGAGCCAGTGTCAGGACGGCACCGGCGGCAACCGGGGTGTCGGTTAAAAGATCGGTGCCCGCATTTCCGGTGTGGATCACTGTCCGCGGTTCTCCCGAATAGTTGAAGTAGTAGCACAGATTTTTGCCAAAATCGTTTGTGCCGCGCTTTACGATCAGCGGAAACTGCGGTGTGTCTTCGGAAAGACCTTCATACCCGTGTCTGGAGAGGTAGGATACGAGCAGCGGCTCCAACAGTTCATCATCGAAGAAAGCGCCGAGGTAGAGGGCGGAGCCCTTCTGATAGGCGTTCTCGGTCACGGCGGCATAACTGCCCCAGAATGGATGGTCATAATGCGCGAGCGGCGTCGCGGTGTCACAGGTGACAAGCTCCATCCAGTCGTGTGTGAGGGCGCTCCTGCCGTCTGTGGTGGCGATGCGGACATTCTTCGGGTAGGTGAACTGGTCGTAGTGAATGCCAAGGCACCTACCAAGAAGATGTGGCTGTACGTCGTGGTGGATTTTCAACTGTTCGTCGGCGAAGCCGGTGCGGAAAGTGGCGATCAGGTGTCCGCCTTCTGCCACGTAGCGGTCGAGCGCGCCGAGGAGATCGTCGGATGCGGCATAGAGCGCCGGAACAACGAGAAAATCATAGGCGGAAAAATCGCGCTCGCCGGAAGAGACCATGTCAAACTCGATGTTTCTGCGGTACAGGGCGTCGGCAAGCCAGCGCATCACGGCATTGTAGCTGTGGTCACCGGTGGTCTCAAGCGGAAACTGGCGCAGCCCCGCCAGGGAGAGATTGTCCAGCAGGATGGCGACGCGGTTTTCCTTTTTCAGATTCATGAGGTGTGTGCCGATGCGCTTCCACTCCGCGCCGATTTCGCTGGCTTCCCGGTAGGTGGCATTTTCGGAAAAATCGTGGGAAAGCACGCCTTTCCAGTAGCTTTCGATCGCATTGTGGATCGAGTGCCAGTGCCAGTACATCACGCTGTTGGAGCCATTTGCAAGGTGGCTGTACGCCTGCAGGCGCAGCTGCCCCGGATAGGGGAGCCACGGGGTCAGACCCTGCGCCTCTGTCTCTAAGATCAGATAATTGTCCTTCTTTAAGCTGCGCGCAATATTTCCGCATACAGTGATCTCAGCTCCGGTCAGGTCGTCCTGCGAAGGATGGTAAATATCGGCGCCTGCTACGGTCATGCAGCGGGCGGCGTCATACTGGTCGACCTCCGGCTGATAGCCGTAAGAGTGATCGGTCCAGTCAAAATCAAAATTCTGCGTGATGAACTGGTCGTCACGTTTGTACTCTTTGATAATGTCCGATTGCCAGGAGAGGAACTCTGTGACGAGGGAGCGCTGAAAACGCTGAAATTCTGCGGCAAGACTCTGGTTGATCGTGCCGCGTACATCCGGAAAATCCGCCCAGTCGTTCACGCGGTTGCTCCAGTAATCCAGACCGAATTCACGGTTGAAATCCAAAATGTCCGGGTATTTTTTCTTCAGGGAAGCGACGAACATCTGCTGAACCCGCGGACCTGCCGTCCCGTAGCTCTTGGTCTCGTTGTCCAGCTGGAAGCCGATGATGTTCGGAACGTCCTTTAAGTGCTCCATCATGGCGCGGATGATGCGCTCGGCGTGATAACGGTAGCCGGGGTGCGTGATGTCCATGTTCTGACGGTGACCGTAGAGCTCCTGCCCGTTCGCAGTGACGGCGAGAATATCCGGGTATTTGCGCACCAGCCAGGTCGGAATCGCGTAAGTCGGGGTTCCGATGATGACGGAAAGATGATGCTTTGCGGCGGTCTGTATCATGCGGTCGATGCAGGTAAAGTCAAAGACGCCGTCGGACGGCTCTAAGGTGCTCCAGGTGGACTCGGCGATGCGGATGGTATTCATGCCGGCACGCTCCATCATTTCCATATCTGTCTCCAGACGGTTATACGGCAAATATTCCAGATAGTAGGCTGCTCCAAAGAGCAGGTGATCTGTTCTCATATCGGGTGATCTCCAATCTTTTCTAAAATTTTCTATAAGAAGTAGTTGTTTTGCACATGCTGGCACAAAAAACGTGCAACCGCTTGCGCTTTTTCATTATATCATCGCAAAAATGAACTGTAAACAACAGAAAGTACCGTAAATACTGCAAAATATGAGAGCACATTTTTGGTAAAAAAGTGGATTGATTTTTCTGGAATTGTGTTTGATAATAAAAAAAGATTGCGCAACCAGCGCAAAATTAAGGGAACTCCGGACGATAGTCCAGAGTTGGAGGTTACTATGGAGAAGGAAGAGAAAAAAGATATTACCATTGCGGACGTAGCGGAGGCGTTAGGGGTTTCAAAGACAACGGTTTCACGCGCAATATCCGGAAAGGGAAGAATCGGGAAAGAGACCCGCAAGAGGGTCATGGAATACATAGAGGAGCACGATTATAAGCCGAACGCTATCGCCAAGGGATTGGCACAGTCGAAAACGTACAATATCTGTGTGGTAATGCCGCGCGATTATGAAGTGGTGGACTGGAATTTCTTCCAGCGCTGCCTGTTCGGCATTCAGGAGATGGCGGAGACCGTCGGATACGACATTCTGCTTACGATGTGTCAGATGAATGACATTTCCTCACTGGAGCGGATTGTTGCAAATCATAAGGTGGACGGTGTGATTCTGATGCGTACCTTTCTGGAGGATGCACAGATTGAATTCCTGCAGCAGAAAAATATTCCGTTTGTGACGACAGGAAGTACGAATTATGAGGGTGTAATCCAGATCGACCACAACCACAGAAGTGCCTGCCGGGAATTGACATCCATTATTTTAATGAAGAATTTAAAGCGGATTGCACTGATCGGCGAGGACGAGGGATACATGGTAACGCACAGCCGTCTGCTCGGATTCCGGGACGCCTATGAACAGCAGGGGGAGACGCTCGATGAGAATCTGCTGTATTTAAGCCCGGAAAACCGGGTGCGCGTCGATCGGACGGTAAAGGAGATCCTGGAACAGAATGTGGACTGCATTCTGTGCATGGACGATGCGGTGACCAGCAGGGTTTTAAAGGTACTGCGGGAACAGCACGTCAGGGTGCCGCAGGATGTGCGGGTGGCATCTTTTTATGACAGCACGATTCTCGAGAACCATGTGCCGTCGATCACTTCGCTTGCTTTCGATGCCAAGGAACTTGGAAAAGTGGCGTGCCGGACGCTTTTAGATCTTGTGGAGGGACTGGAGGTAAAGCAGAAGACATTACTTCCATATGAGGTCGTACTCAAGGAATCCACGAAATAGTGCACACCGGGCAGTGCGGATTGTGTCGGAATACGGTGTCTGACACGCCGGAAATGGTGCAGGGAATGGGAAAATCAGCAAAATCGCTCAATATGCGCTTGAAATGTTGGAAAATATAAAGAAAACAGTGGAATATGCTTGGAATATTCGGGTTTATCGGTTGCACAAAAATAATGAATGATTCCACGAAAAGCTGATATTTTTTTAAAACTTGTGCATTTGTGCCAAAAAAAAAAGCAAATTTATTATAAAATATAAACATTGACATCAAAACAGGCACGTAATATACTTTAATCATAGAACAACCGATTGCGCAATAAGATGCGCAGTACCGCAGGTACGATACGGAATTGGGCATGCGGCGTTCTGAAAAAGTTTTGAAAAAGAAAAGGGAGGATTTTCAAAATGAAGAAAAAAGTTTTGAGCGCATTATTATGTGCGAGCATGGTAGCAACCATGGTAGCCGGATGCGGCGGAAGCAGCAGCGAGACAACAGACAGCAATGCAGCAGCAGACAACAGCGCAGCAGACAACAGCGCAGCAGCAGGTACTGAGGAAGCAGCAGCTCCTGCAGCAAGCGGAGACACCATTGCTTTAAGAGTATGGGCCGCTGAGGAAGACCAGACATTAACCAACGAGCTTATTGAGCAGTTTAAGGAAGCAAATCCGGATCAGACATTTGACATTACAGTTGGTGTAGAGTCTGAGGCAAATGCAAAGGATGATATCTTAGTTGATCCGACAGCAGCAGCTGATGTATTCGCATTCGCAAGTGATCAGCTGATTGATCTTGTAGATGCAGGTGTATTACAGGCAGTACAGGATGTTGATACCGTCTCCAGTGAGAACGTAGCAGGTGCTGTTGAGGCAGCTACCGTAGACGGTACATTATATGCTTACCCGATGTCTGCTGATAACGGATACTTCTTATATTATGACAGCAATGTTGTAACAGATCCGACCAACTGGGATGCAATCCTTACAGACTGTGCAGCAGCAGGCAAGAAAGCCGGAATGGTGCTTGCAAGCGGCTGGTACAATGCAGGTTTCTTCTACGGAGCAGGATTTACAACAGTATTAAATGATGACGGAAGCACAGCAATGGACTGGAACGGAACATCTGCTGACGGTATCAAGGGTACCGATGTTGTAGACGGTATGCTTGCAATCGCAACAAACCCGGCATTCTTACCAATCACAGACGGTGATACAGCAAACCAGATTGCAACTGGTGAGCTTGGTGCTATCGTTTCCGGTACATGGGATGCAGCAGCAGTACAGGAAGCATTCGGTGATGGATATGCAGCATGCGCACTTCCGACTTATACATGCGCTGGCAACCAGGTTCCGATGGGTTCTGCAGCTGGTTACAAGATGATCGGTGTTAATGCAAACTCTGCACAGGTTGGCTGGGCTATGGAATTAGCAAAGTTCTTAACCAACGAGCAGAGCCAGGAGACACGTTTTGCTGAGAGACAGATCGGACCGTCCAACATTGCAGCTGGCGAGTCTGATGAGGTTAAAGCAAATGTAGCAATCGCTGCAGTTACCGCACAGAATGGTGCTAACGGTGTTGTTCAGATAGTAGGCAGCGGTTACTGGGATCCGTCCAAAGCATTTGGTGAGATCATTGCTCAGGGTAACCCGGACGGAACAGATGTACAGACATTGCTGGATAATCTGGTAGAGTCTGCATCACAGCCGACAGAATAAGCAGTAACACGATTTTATAAGAGTGTATGAAGAGAAAAAGGCCCGCATACGAAGATGGGAATCGTGAGTGGGTCTTTTTCTTCATCTGAATATCAACAGAACCCAAAGAACACGCAGAACAGGTATACACTGCGTGCAGCAAAGATACAAGGAGAACGCCATTTTACAGAAAATGACGGTTATGGAAAGGCATGGGTGCTTGCATGAATAGTAAGGAAGGTAAAAAGAATCCGGTGGCTGCATTCTTCGGAGCAATCGGAAAATTCTTTAAGGAATTTGGTGAGGCTGCCGCCAAAGGGGACGGTGCAGTGAAAGCATCGCTGCTCGTAGCGGGTGCCGGTTATTGGAAAAGAAAACAAATCATCAAGGGATTTCTGGTAACATTACTGGAAATCGGGTTAATTCTATATACGGTATTGATCGGGGTGCCATATATCAGCCAGCTGAATACCTTAGGTACGGTAGAGCGTGCGATGGTGTACAACCCGGCAACGATGAAGAATGAGGTCAATGATTATGATAACTCCCTTCTGATTCTGCTCTTCGGTGTCATCAGTCTGAGTTTTCTCATTGTGGGAATCCTGCTTTGGATGGCAAACGTGAGAAATACATACCGCTTACAGCTTCGCGCTGAAGCGGGAAAGCACATCAATACATTTAAGGAAGACTGCAATGAGATGCTGAATGATAAGTTTCATTTTACGTTGCTGGCGCTTCCGGTTCTGGGTGTGATTATCTTTAATATCATGCCGTTGGTCGTTATGATCTGCATTGCATTTACGAACTATGATAAGAGTCATATGCCGCCAAATGCATTGTTTACCTGGGTGGGACTTGCAAACTTTAAGTCCCTGTTTACCACGAGCATTACCTCCACATTCGGATATACATTCTGGAGAATTCTGGGATGGACGCTGCTCTGGGCAGTGCTTGCCACATTTACGACCTATTTTGGAGGAATTATTCTCGCCCTTCTGATCAACAACAAGAACACAAAATTAAAAAAGATGTGGAGAACGCTTTTTGTTGCAGCTATTTCCGTTCCACAGTTTGTAACATTGCTGTTGCTGCGTAACTTTTTCGCAAACACAGGAATTGTCAACTCATTCTGTAAGAGCATCGGCCTGGTTGATCTGTTACAGAATCTTGGCTGGATCAAAGCAAATTATATTCCGTTTCTGAGCGATCCGGTCTGGGCGAAAATCACGATCGTTGTCATCAATATATGGGTAGGTGTTCCTTATCTGATGCTGATTGCAACCGGTGTACTTATGAACATTCCGGAAGAGTTAAAAGAGAGTGCGAAGATTGACGGAGCAAACTCATTCCAGATTTTCCGCAAGATCACAATGCCGTATATGCTGTTTATCACAGGACCATACCTCGTAACACAGTTTACGGCAAACATCAATAACTTTAATGTAATTTACCTGCTGACACAGGATATTTACACAACGACCAACCAGAAACTGGCGGCTTCCTGGGGTAAGGAGATTGATCTTCTGGTTACCTGGCTGTATCGTCTGACCAGTGAGCAGTACAACTATAAGATGGCATCCGTCATCGGTATCTGCGTCTTTATCGTATGTGCAGTCATTACATTATTTGCCTTTAACTTCCTGATTAAAGGAGATAAGGAGGATACATTCAGATGATGGGAAAGAGAAAAATTGTTAATTCCGTTTTGCTTCACGTAGTGCTTGCAGTGCTTGCAGTGATCTGGATCACGCCGATCGTGTGGCTGATTGTAACCTCGTTCAGCGGATATGACGGCATGAACACGAGCCGCTTCTTCCCGGAGACATGGTCGATCCGCAATTATACTCGTATGCTCTTTGAACCGGACACGGTATCACAGTTCCCGATCTGGTTTAAGAATACGTTGGTTATTGCTATTTTTGTATGTCTGATTTCAACTTCTTTTGTATTGATGGTCAGCTATGCAATGAGTTGCATGCGTTTCAAAGGAAGAAAAGCTCTCATGAATATCGCAGTTATGCTGCAGCTGTTCCCGGGCTTTTTGTCCATGATCGCTATTTACTTTATTTTGAAGTCCGTCAACTTAACCAACAGCCATATCGGTATGATTCTGGTGTACTCCGGTGCATCCGGACTGGGTTACCTTGTGGCGAAGGGATTCTTTGATACGATTCCGACATCCCTGCGTGAGGCTGCGTATCTGGAGGGTGCTTCCGAGGCAAGAACATTCTTCACGATCGTGCTTCCGCTTTCCAAGCCGATCATTGTGTACACTGTTATCAGTTCTTTCCTGGTACCGTGGACAGATTTCGTTTTTGCAAAGATCATCTTAAACTCCGGTATCTCGACAGACTGGACCGTTGCGATCGGACTTTACAACATGCTGAATCGTACTCTGATCCCGACATACTTCTCGAGATTCTGCGCGGGCGGCGTTATGGTCGGTATCCCGATCGGTATTCTGTTCATTATCATGCAGAAGTTCTATGTAGAAGGAATTACCGGCGGTTCGGTGAAGGGATAAATAGCGAAGGGAAATACTATTGCAGGCATTGCAGCATTGGCTGCAATGTCTGAGTATTTCCAACTTCGCATTAGAAAAATGCAAAAGCGGCATTTTTCAAAGTGCAATACAAGTTTTTAGGTAGGCGGGTGAGGATGCACCAGGCATCTTTTTCATAAAAATGAAAGAAATATAGAAATTGAGGAGGAAGAAAATGGATCAATTTATTTTAAATCTGATTCACAGACCAGAGATGGTTCCGGAGTATTCCGCAACTGTCACAGGACAGGGAAAGGAAGAGGACATCGGAGACAAGGCTCTCTTGACAGAATCTCTGGATATTTTCAAGACACAGCAGAGACTCGCACATGAGAATGGGTTAAAAGTAACCATTCAGATGACATACGCATCTCTTTTCAATGATGAGGCAGTGGAGATTGCGAAGCATGACCACGACGTATACGGAGACGAGATCGCATTATCTCTGCTCGGACTTCCGTGTGAGGAGTTCCGTGAGAAATACAAGACCAAGGACTTCTGTATCTGGATGTTCTCCATGGAGGACAAAAAAGCCATCGTCAACGATGTGTTTGAGAAGTTCCATGACAGATTCGGATTCTATCCGGAGTCAACCGGTTCCTATTACATGGATGCCGATCTGACTAACTATATCAAGGCAGCTTATCCGACCGTAAAGTGTGCGGTTGCCACCTGCTGGGAGGAAGGTCCGAAAGCTTACCATACCTGCAACAACTCCTGGTATACGTTATTCGACGGCGGCCCATGGGCACCGTGGATCCCGTCCAAGCAGAATACACATGCACCGGCAGCCAATGCGGCTGAGGACAGCGGTATCGTTGCAATCCCGCATCTGTCCCGCGACTTGATCGCATGCTATGACGGTAACGGCTCCAACTTCGGAACGCATCCGCAGAATGTACTTCGCGGAATGATCTACGATACAAAGACCTGGGAGTACCCGTATCTGTACAACCTGATCGATCAGTATCGTTCGTTAGGAAAATACAACAACGGTTATGCATACAACATGATGTTTGTAGGACCGGGCTGGATGAACAAGATGGGACGCTGGGAGCAGCCGTATGAGCTTCTCTACAAGTCTTACAGCGACGGCTGTGCATATTACGGCAAGCTGAAAAAAGAGGGCAAGTTAGTCGATATGACGATGTCCGAGTTCGCAGATTACTACCGCGAGAAGAAGGGCGTGGATGCCGGCAACTACAATGAGCCGGAGTGTGCGCTCTGGAGAGATATCCTCTACGGATCAGACAAGCAGCTGTTCTGGTACTGTGATCCGTACATGAGAGCCTGCGTCAATATGGATCAGGGCGGTGCAATCGTCGACCTTCGTCCGTATGCAGCGAAACTGGAGTGGCCGGTTGGTATCGGCACAAAGCATGTACAGGATGCCTCTTATCCGTTCCTGATTCAGGAGAAGTACCGTGCAGGTTACTTCACACATTACGCAGGAGAGGGAACTGTAAGAAGTGCGAAGCTTTCCTACAAGGGTGAGGAAGTAGATCTGTGTCTCTGCCCGACACACGCACATTTTTCACAGGAGGGAAAGACAAGAATCCTGACACTGGATCCGGTAACGATCGAGTTCAGAGATCTGACTGTAAAGCTTCAGACAAAAGAGTACTTTGAGGAAGGCTCCTCCAACATCAAGATCGAGCGTACCATCCTTGAGATGAGTGACCCGAGTGCAGAGGTTACCTTAAACGAGTATATGGTTGCATGCTACGGCACAACCGAGTATTCCGAGGATATGTCCCATATCACCTTAAAGATCGACGGACCGGAAGAGAAGACGATCCATTATGAGTACAAGTGCCGCGAGGAGGGTGTCAAGGGTGCGACAGAAGTAAGCGCCGTGATTCCGGAGATCGAGACACGCGTATCCATGACTGCATCCAACGCGGACGCAGAGGGATATGTAAAAGAGGGATATGCATTCTCACCGATGTTTACCCTGGGATACAGAAAAACAATCTCAGATAAGGAGGTATTTGCAACATGGCTCAACTTGGCAAAGGCAAATTAAATTATAGATGCCCGTCCTGCTTTTTAAGAGATCTGGACATTGATATGTTTTACAATAAGGAAACAGGTATTTACAGCTGTATCCGCTGCCAGTACAGAGGAACAGAAGAAGACGTCCTGGAGAAAAATGAGATGATCCGCTTCCGCTATAAGGCAATGCACCAGCGGTTCGACAAGTTCGACTTTGATTAAGCTACGAGCAGTGTAGAGAAATCCAGTGACACCGGAGGAAAGCTTGCTTTCCAGAGGTGTTGCTGGATTTCTCTATAGGGCGACAGCCCACAGCGAGACGGAGCGAAGTGGAATCGAGCTGTCACGGCGAGGAGCGCAGAGCTGGTTGCAGAAGAATGCGACAGCCCACAGCGAGAAGAAGCGAAGCGGAATCGAACTGTCACGGCGAGGAGCTTTACGCTGCCACAGCGGGGAGAAAATGGAGTAATTATGGGGAAAAAGAAGAAAGATACCATCGAGCTTCGGTTCTATGAGATACCGCAAAATGAATATGTTCTGGCACTTCTTGGAGAAAACTGGATCCGGGATTATGGTCATGATGAGGTACATCTTCATTTTCACAATCTGATGGAGATCGGAGTGTGCAGAAACGGTACGGGGAAACTGATTCTGGACGAAGAACAGCGCCCCTATCAGCCTGCCATGGTGAGTATTATACCGAACAACTATCCTCATGTGACGATCAGCAATACAAAAGAAGGACCAAGCTACTGGGAATATCTGTTTTTTGATCCGGCGCAGATTATTGCGGAAATGTATCCGAAGAACGAGCTGTTCTGCCGGGAACTGATCCGGAAAGTCAACCGGAGAGCGCTGTTTCTCCATGAATGGGAGAATCACAATCTCGCGTTTCTTGTCCGGCAGATCATGGAGGAGATGCGGGGACGGCGCAGCCATTATACGGACAGCGTGAGAGGTCTGTTGTATTCTCTTGTGATAGAGATTATCCGGCTGAATGAGGAGCAGGAGGCAAAGCAGGAAGTGCAGGGTGTGGAAATGCAGAAACATTCGGGAGTGACGCAGATTGCGGCGGCACTCGACTATGTGCGCATGGAATATATGCACATGATCCGGGTGGAGGAGCTGGCGCAGGAATGTCATATGAGTGAGACGCATTTCAGAAGGCTGTTTGAGTCCTGTATGAACATGTCTCCGGTGGATTACATCAATCTTGTCCGGATTCAGAAGGCATGCGATCTGTTGAAAAAGACGACGGATTCGATGGACATTGTGGCACAGAAGGTAGGCTTTACGACAACATCCACATTTAACCGGAATTTTAAAAAGTTTTTAAACACATCCCCCTATCAGTGGAAAATCAATCCGGAAAATTACGAGACAAAGCTTTTAAATTACAATATTTCCGCGCGAAAAGGATGGTAATAAATAATGGTTGAAAATGCGCGTTTTGTGCCGAAAAATAAGTACAAAATGCGCATTTTTTCGCTATAATGAACTTAACAAACGCAATAACAGCAATCATAAATTGGGGGATGAACAGTATGGGAGAATTTTTGTTTGAGAGATTAAGTGATCCGGAATATTACGAGGAGAACCGCGTGGCGGCGCACTCCGACCATGTGGCGTACCGGAACTGGGATGAGGCGGACGTGTGGCTGGATCCGCTCGGAAGAAAGAGCAGTTTCCGCCTGTTTTTAGACGGATCATGGAAATTCCACTATGCGAGAAACTATGAGCAGACGATCCATGGATTTGAAAAGCCGGAATACGACTGCAGGGGATGGGATGACATCCGCGTGCCGGCACATATCCAGATGGAAGGCTATGACAGTCCGCAATATGCGAACACGCAGTATCCGTGGGATGGAAGGGAAGACGTCTGGACGGACGAGATGCCGACGAAGTTCAATCCGGTCGCAAGTTATGTGAAATATTTCACATTGCCGGAGTCCTTTTTGGGAGAGCGTGTGTTTATCTCGTTCCAGGGAGCGGAGAGCGGCATGGCACTCTGGCTGAATGGAGCGTATGTCGGATACAGTGAGGATTCTTTTACGCCGTCCGAGTTTGAACTGACGCCTTATCTTAAGGACGGGGAGAACAAGCTGGCGGTGCAGGTATTCAAGTGGACGATCGGAAGCTGGTGCGAGGATCAGGATTTCTTCCGGTTTTCCGGTATTTTCCGCAGCGTCTATCTCTACATGATTCCAAAGACGCATCTCTGTGACATTAAGATCCGTCCACAGGTGGCGGAGAATCTGTCCTGCGGCACGCTGGAGCTGGATCTTCGCTCCTGCGGCAGCGGAAGTGTGCGCATACAGCTTGTGGAGCGCGGAAGACTTGATCTGGCGGAGAGCCGCTATGAGACACCGGAGGGCACGGAGGTGTTTGCTCTGGAGGAGAAGATGGAAGGAACCTTACATGTCTCGCGGGAAGTGGCGGATGTGAAGCTGTGGAGCGCGGAGGAGCCGTATCTGTATGAACTTCGGATGGAGGTGTATGACGCGGCGGGCGCTTTGCAGGAGGTCGTCGCGTCGAAGATCGGCTTCCGTCGGTTCGAGATGAAGGACGGACTGATGCTTTTAAACGGAAAGCGGATTGTGTTTAAGGGCGTCAACCGCCACGAATTCAGTTCCCTGACCGGACGTGTGGTGAGCATGGAGGAGACGCTCACCGACGTCGTGACCATGAAGCGGAACAATATCAATTCCATCCGTACCTGCCATTATCCGGACAATATCGGACTGTATGAGCTCTGCGACATCTACGGACTCTACATGATTGCAGAGAATAATATGGAGTCGCACGGAAGCTGGGATGCGGCGGCGATGCGTAAGATTGCCGATCCGCGGACGATTGTGCCGGGGGATAATCCGAAGTGGGAGGCAAGAATGCTCGACCGCGTGAATTCCTGCTATCAGCGGGATAAGAACCATCCGGCGGTCTTAATCTGGTCCTGCGGCAATGAGTCCTACGGCGGAAGTGTGATTTATCAGATGTCCGAGAAGTTCAGAGAGCTGGATCCCGACCGCCTGGTTCACTACGAGGGAGTCTATAACGACAGACGCTACAACGGAAGCAGCGATATGGAAAGCCAGATGTACCCGCCGGTAGAGCGGATTGTGAAAAATCTGGCAGAGCAGAAAGAGAAGCCGTTTATCTGCTGTGAGTACACGCACGCGATGGGCAATTCCTGCGGCGCGATGCACAAGTACACAGATCTGACCGACACAGAGCCGCGCTATCAGGGCGGATTTATCTGGGATTACATCGATCAGTCCATCACGAAAAAGGATCGCTACGGGAAGGAATTCCAGGCGTACGGCGGTGACTTCTTAGAGCGGCCGACGGACTATAATTTCAGCGGCAACGGCATCTGCTATGCAAAGGGGCGCGCCGAGTCACCGAAGATGCAGGAAGTAAAATTCAATTACCAGAACATCAGCGTATCCTTTACCGAAGATGGTTTTACGGTAAAAAATAAAAACCTGTTTACCGATACGGCAGAGTATGACTGCATCCTTCTGCTGGAGAAGAACGGCGTGGCGGCAGGCCGCAGAAAAATAGCGCTGTCTGTGGCACCGCTCTCGGAAAAGACGTTTGTTCTGGAAGAACTGGAGGGCTGCATGGCTCTTGCCGATGAACTGGAACATGCGGGAAAGGAAGCCGGGGCGGAATACGCACTGACCGTATCGTTTGTACTGCGCGGAGAACTGCTCTGGGCAAAGCCGGGGCATGAGATCGCATTCGGACAGAAGATTTTTGCGGCAAAATCACCTGCAAATGGTGGGACAATCGGCGATGCCGCGGCAGAATATGAAGGAAAGTGCGTGACGAACCGTAAGGCGGGACTTCAGATCATCCGCGGAAAGTGGAATCTGGGGGTGAAGGGAGAGAATTTTGACGTACTGTTTTCCTACAACAGCTGCGGACTGGTGTCCTACCGCTACATGGGAAAAGAGCTGATTGAGAAGATACCGATGCCGAATTTCTGGCGTGCGCCGATTGACAATGACTGCGGAAGCCGCATGCAGGGGCGGATGGCGCAGTGGAAGATCGCGAGTATGTATGCCGGCATGAGCAGCAAGGGCATGTTCGATTATGAGGAACCGGTTGTGAGAGAGGCGGAGAACAGCGTCTCCATCACATATACCTACCTGCTTCCGACCACGCCGCAGGCAAAATGCCGCGTGACCTACACCGTGACGCCGGATGCGTATGTGCAGACCGAGCTGACCTATGACCCGGTGGAGGAGCTGGGCGATATGCCGGAGTTTGGAATGCTTTTTAAGCTGAATGCGGATTACGACAGACTGGAGTGGTACGGACTTGGACCGCAGGAGACGTATGCGGACCGCAGATGCGGCGCGAAGCTCGGTGTATATAAGAACCGCGTGGCGGATAATATGGCGCAGTATCTGGTACCGCAGGAGTGCGGCAACAAAGTAGGCGTGCGCTACGCGAAGGTGACGGATGCAAGAGGAAGAGGCATGCTCTTTACCGGAGACGAACTGTCATTTTCCGCACTGCCTTATACACCGCATGAACTGGAAAATGCAATGCATGCGTATGAACTGCCTGAGGTACATTACACGGTTGTCCGTGTGGCACTGGCACAGATGGGCATCGGCGGAGACGACAGCTGGGGAGCTCCGGTTCATCCGGAATATCACATTGATGTGACAAAGCCGTTAGCACTGCGGTTCGGTTTCCGTGGAATATAAAAAAACAGAAAGGAGAGAGCGGGCATGGAATGAGATCTGTGCCCGTGAAGAGGCATATGAAGTTTGTAAAAGGAATGGATCTGTCCACACTGCTCGAACTGGAGCGGTGTGGTGCAAAGTATTACGATAACGGGGAGGAGCGGGATCTCCTTGCGATCATGAAGAGCTATGACGTTGATACCATCCGTATCCGTCTGTGGAATGATCCGTGGTCGGAGACCGGCGAATCTTACGGCGCAGGGGAGAATGATTTGAAAACTTCTCTTGAGATTGCAAAGCGTGTGACGGCGGCAGGGTTCGGCGTGCTTCTCAATTTTCACTATAGCGATTTCTGGGCAGACCCGGGCAAACAGATCAAGCCGAAGGCATGGGCAGATTACGGTGTGAAGGAGCTGGAGCAGGCGGTCTATGATTACACCCTGGAATCCATGCAGACATTCCTGGATGCCGGCGTCAATATTACCATGGTGCAGGTGGGAAATGAACTTTCCAACGGTCTGCTCTGGCCGGAGGGAAAAGTCCCGAACTATGACAATATTGCGACGTTCGTCAATGCGGGAATTCGTGCGGTGCGGAAAGCGGATGCGGCGATTCCGGTGATGATTCATCTGGATAACGGCGGAAACAATGCGCTGTACCGCGAGTGGTTCGACAATTTTACAAAGCGGGGGGAGGATTTCGAGATTATCGGACTTTCCTATTATCCGTTCTGGCACGGATCACTGCAGATGTTAAACGACAACATGAATGACATTGCAGAGCGCTACGGCAAGGATCTGGTGATTGCCGAGGTTTCCATGGGCTATACGATGGAAGACTACAAGAATTACGAGAAGCTTTCCGATGAAGAGCGCAAGGGATATGCGACCAGACCGGCGCTTGTGGAGAAGATCGAATATCCGATGACAAAGCAGGGGCAGTACGATTTCATGGAGGATTTCTTGAACCGCATCAGCCACATCAAAGGCGGAAAAGGAAAGGGATTCTTCTACTGGGAGCCGGCATGGATTCCGGTACCGGGCTCCGGCTGGGCAACACCGGCATCCTTAAAATACATGAACGATCCGGGACCATGTGGAAACGAGTGGGCAAATCAGGCGCTGTTTGACTACGATGGCAACGCACTGCCGACGCTTGCACTGATCCGTGATTTTAAACCGGAAGTATAAAAAACGGGGCTGCCGCATGAACGGAGATTGTGATCGATGGCATTGTGAAAAATGATAAATGACAGATCGGAAAAACATGCAACTTTGTTGCATGTTTTTTTGATTATGTTGCAGTTTGAAAAAGGTCTATTGCAAAGGAACACAGAGACGTTATAATAGAATTACAACAGGACGGTAACAGAAACCATTCATAGAAAAAATGATGTATAAGGAGGTAACGCATGATCTGGGAACCAGTACTTGCAAAGTTTAA
Organism: Roseburia hominis A2-183; assembly: GCF_000225345.1. Taxonomy (NCBI): domain Bacteria; kingdom Bacillati; phylum Bacillota; class Clostridia; order Lachnospirales; family Lachnospiraceae; genus Roseburia; species Roseburia hominis. The sequence goes on along the minus strand of NC_015977.1, from coordinate 2,369,159 downwards.
AGAATTATTTGGGGATGAGGGAGAGATCGGAGTTTATTTCGCACCGGGACGTGTGAATATGATCGGTGAGCATACCGATTACAACGGAGGACATGTATTTCCATGTGCGCTCACGATCGGTACCTACGGTGTGGCGAGAAAAAGAGACGACAAGAAGCTTCGCTTTTATTCCATGAATTTTGAGAATCTCGGTGTGCTGGAGTCTTCCGTGGAGGGCTTAAAGCCGGAGAAGGAAGCAGACTGGACGAACTACCCGAAGGGTGTGATGTGGGCGTTCGGCGAGAAGGGCATGAAAGTGGAGTCCGGTATGGATCTCGTGCTGTTCGGCAATATTCCGAACGGTTCCGGATTGTCTTCTTCCGCATCGGTGGAAGTGCTGACCGGATTCATCCTGCGTGATATGTTCGGCTTTGATGTGACGAATCAGGATCTGGCATTGATCGGCCAGTATTCCGAGAACAAGTTCAACGGCGTCAACTGCGGTATTATGGATCAGTTCGCCATTGCGATGGGCAAGGCAGGACATGCGATTTTCCTGGATACGGCGACCTTAAAGTATGAGTATGCGCCGATCAGGCTCGAGAATGCGAAGATTGTGATCTCCTGCAGCAACAAAAAGCGCGGACTCGGTGATTCCAAATACAACGAGAGACGCAGTGAGTGTGAGACAGCGCTTGCCGAACTGCAGAAAGTGGTAAAGATCAACGCGCTCGGCGATCTGACAGAAGCGCAGTTTGAGCAGTATCAGGATGCCATCACAAGTCCGGTGTGCCAAAAGCGTGCAAAACATGCCGTATATGAGAACCAGAGAACGATCAAGGCGGTGGAGGCACTGCAGAACAACGATGTCGCGCTGTTCGGAAAGCTGATGAATGACTCCCACGTATCTTTGCGTGATGATTACGAGGTAACGGGAATCGAGCTGGATACCCTGGTTGAGGAAGCATGGAAGATCGACGGTGTGATCGGTTCCCGCATGACGGGTGCGGGCTTTGGCGGATGCACGGTCAGCATCGTGAAGGATGACGCGGTGGATGCGTTTATCGAGAAGGTCGGAACCGCCTATAAGAACAAGATTGGCTATGCCGCAGATTTCTATGTCGTAGAGATCGGCGACGGCCCGGTAAAATTGGCGTAGTGACAGAGTATATTTAGAAACGAGGTTGGATCATGATACAGGAAAGAATATTGGAACTGACAGAATACGGACTGGTGACGGGACTCATAGAGCCGCAGGATAAGCGGTTTACGATCAACCGTCTGCTGGAGCTGTTTCACATTGACGAACTGGAGGATGAAGTCACGGCGGCTTATGAGAAGCGCACGCCGATGACGCAGGAGAGCGCCGAGGAGGCACTGCCACAGATCCTTGCAGAGATGCTCGATTACGCGGCGGAGCAGATGCTGATTCCGGACAATACGATTACATACCGCGATCTGTTTGACACAAAGATCATGAGCATGCTGGTTCCAAGACCGAGCGAGGTGGTACGCCGTTTCTATGATCTTTATGAGAAGGAGTCTCCGCAGGCGGCGACGGATTATTTTTACAAGCTGTCCAGAGACACGGACTATATCCGCAGATACCGCGTGAAGAAGGATCTGAAATGGACGGCGGACACAGAGTTTGGAACGCTGGATATCACGATCAACCTGTCGAAGCCGGAGAAGGATCCGAAGGCGATTGCGGCGGCGAAGCTGGCAAAGCAGAGCGGCTATCCGAAATGCCTTCTGTGCAAGGAAAACGAGGGATACGCAGGACGTATCAACCATCCGGCGAGACAGAACCACCGCATCATTCCGGTGACCATCAACCAGAGCGACTGGTTTTTCCAGTATTCTCCGTACGTTTACTACAACGAGCACTGCATTGTGTTCAACGCAAACCACACACCGATGAAGATCGAGCGCGCTACCTTCGGAAAGCTGCTTGATTTCGTGCAGCAGTTCCCGCACTATTTTGTCGGTTCCAATGCCGATCTGCCGATCGTCGGAGGATCCATCTTAAGCCACGATCATTTCCAGGGCGGTCATTATGAGTTCGCCATGGCAAAGGCACCGGTGGAGCGCGAGATCACATTCAAAGGATATGAGGATGTAAAGGCAGGCATTGTAAAATGGCCGATGTCTGTCATCCGTATCAGCGCTACGGACAAGGATCGTCTGATCGATCTGGCAGACAAGATTCTCCTCGCATGGAGAGGCTACACGGACGAGGCGGCATTCGTCTACGCCGAGACAGACGGCGAGCCGCACAATACGATCACACCGATCGCAAGACGGCGCGGCGATGCGTATGAGCTGGATCTGGTACTGCGCAACAACATTACGACAGAGGAGCATCCGCTCGGTGTATATCATCCGCATGCAAAGCTTCATCATATCAAGAAGGAGAACATCGGTCTGATCGAGGTTATGGGTCTGGCAGTTCTTCCGGCACGCTTAAAGGATGAGATGGCGGATCTGGAGCAGGCGATCTTGGACGGCGTTGACATCCGTGCGGACGAGAAGCTGGCGAAGCATGCAGACTGGGTGGAGGAATTTCTTCCAAAGTACGGCTTTACCGCCGGCAGCGGTCTGGAGGGCGAGATCACACCGGAGAGGTTACATGAGATCGTTCAGACAGAGATCGGTCTGGTATTTAAGGAGGTTCTCACCGACGCAGGAGTCTACAAGTGCACGGAAGAGGGCAGAGCAGCCTTCATGTGCTTTGTGGATACGGTGAACGCATAGAAATAGAGAGAGGAAAAGAACGGATTACGGGACGGGGATTTTTTCCCCGGAAGTTGTCCGTTCTTTTTTTCAATTCCCGATAAATGTGTTATACTTGTGCATGGAGCAAATTTTTGCAAATGACCGTTTACTTTCACGTGGTAATTTGGTAAAGTAAAGGAATGAGAAAACGATGCGGGTCAGACCGCAGAAAAGAGGATAGGTATTATGGTATCAAAGAGAATACAAAAAGCGCTGGAGGGCAATTCGGCAATCCGCGCCATGTTCAATGAGGGCAGGGAGATGGCTGCAAAGTACGGGGAGGAGAATGTGTTTGACTTCTCACTCGGCAATCCGGCAACCCCGGCGCCGAAGGCGTTAAACGATGCGATCCGTGACCTTCTGGATGAGGCGGATGCAAAGGGAGCGGCAGGTTCTCTGGGCATTCATGGTTATATGGCAAATGCGGGCTATGAGGAAGTACGCCAGGCGATCGCAGAGAATTTGAACGAACGTTTCGGAACAAAGTTTACGGCGCACAATCTGGTGATGACAGTCGGCGCCGCAGGCGGGCTCAACATTATTTTCAAGACGATTCTTGACCCGGATGATGAGGTTATCGTGTTTGCGCCGTTCTTCGGAGAGTATCGCCAGTACGCGGCGAATTTTGATGCAAAGATTGTGATTGTACAGCCGAATCTGGAGACGTTTCAGCCGGATCTTGCCGATCTGGAGTCAAAGATTACCGCGCGGACGAAGGCGCTTATCGTGAATACGCCGAACAACCCGACCGGCGTGATCTACAAGCCGCAGACGATGGAGCAGATCGGAGCGATTTTAGAGAAAAAGCAGGCTGAATTTGGAACCGATATTTACCTGATCTCGGACGAGCCGTACCGGGAACTCGTGTATGACGGGAATAAGGAGGATTTTCTGACAAAATATTACCGCAATACCCTGGTGGGATATTCTTTTTCCAAATCCCTTTCCCTTCCGGGAGAGCGTATCGGTTATGTCGTGGTGCCGGATGAAGCGGCGGACGCCGAAGAGCTGATCCGCGGCATTGAGATCTCAAACCGGACGCTCGGATTTGTCAATGCACCGTCCCTGATTCAGAAAGCCGTGGCGCGCTGCCTTGCGGAGAAGACGGATGTTGCATTTTACGATGAGAACCGAAGCAGACTCTACGAAGGACTGACAAAGCTCGGATTTACCTGCATTAAGCCGGAGGGAGCATTTTATCTGTGGGTGAAGTCGCCGGTGGAAAACGAAGAAGAATTTGTAAACGAGGGAAAGAAATTTAATCTTTTAATGGTAAAGGGAAGTGCTTTCGGCTGTCCGGGGTTTGTGCGTCTCGCATATTGTGTGTCCCATGAGACCGTGGAACATTCCCTGCCTGCATTTGCGAAGCTGGCGGCAGTGTACGGACTGGACAAGTAGGAGGAAAAAGGATGGAGAACTGGGAGTCATATGTGAGAAAAGTGGTGCCGTATGTGCCGGGGGAGCAGCCGCAGGCGGAGCGGATGATCAAGCTGAACACCAACGAGAATCCGTATCCGCCCGCGCCGGGGGTGCAGAGGGCCCTTGCCGGATTTAACCCGGATACGCTGCGCCTGTATCCGGAACCGACCTGTAAGGTGCTTGTGGATGCGATTGCGTCATATTATGGACTGGGCAGCGATCAGGTATTCGTCGGGGTCGGTTCGGATGATGTGCTGGCGATGATTTTTCTGACATTCTTTAATTCCGGAAAGCCGGTTTTCTTCCCGGATATTACGTATTCTTTTTATGATGTGTGGGCAGATATGCTGCGCATTCCGTATGAGACGAAAGCGCTTGATGATGCGTTTGAGATCCGGGTGGAGGATTATTACGGGGAAAACGGCGGAGTGATATTCCCGAACCCGAATGCACCGACCGGCATTCTGATGCCGCTTGATAAGATCGAGGACATCATCGCGCACAACCGCGACGTGATCGTTGTGGTGGACGAGGCGTATATTGATTTTGGAGGGGTGTCGGCGCTGCCGCTGATTGAAAAATATGACAATCTTCTGATCGTGCAGACATTTTCCAAATCGCGTTCCATGGCGGGAATGCGCATCGGATATGCGATGGGAAATGCGAAGCTGATCCGTTATATCAATGACGTGAAGTATTCGTTTAATTCTTATACGATGAACCGGACAGCGCTTGCACTTGGTGTGGAGGCGATCCGTGACCGTGCTTATTTTGAGGAGACCAGAAAAAAGATCATCGAGACGAGAGAGTGGACGAAAAAAGAGCTGCGGGCGTTAGGTTTTACGTTCGGGGATTCGATGAGCAATTTTATCTTTGCTTCGCACGAGCGCGTGCCGGCAACAGAACTGTTCGAGGCGCTGCGCAGGGAGCATATCTATGTGCGTCATTTTACCAAGGAACGCATCAACAACTACCTGCGCATCAGCATCGGAACGAGAGAAGAGATGGAGACGTTTATTCGGTTCCTGAAGGAATATCTGAAAGAGGCATAGCCGATGAGCGGCCGGCCGCCTGCAGCTTTCGGATGCCGGAGGTAAAGACGATCAGACCGCCGACTGTCATGGCGATGCCGAACAGGAACCAGAAGATCAGAGAAAACGTCGTGTCGCCGAACGGGATGAGCCCGGAGAGCACGGTTCCCCAGAAGTTAAACAGCATGTGTAAAAGGATCGAGTAATAGATGCTGCCGCCGCGGTTGCAGACATAGCCTAAAACAAGCCCCAGACAGAATGCGTAGATGCCCTGGATCATGTTCATGTGGAAGATGCCAAAAAGCAGCGCCTGCAGCAGATTGGCTGCCCAGAAAGGCAGACATTTTTTTGCCTGATGCATGGTGACGCCGCGGAAGACCAGCTCCTCGCAGAACGGGGCGAAGATGACGGAGCAGACGACCATCAGAATGGAGATCTGATCATCGAGACCTGCCGTCTCGAGCAGGGATTCATATGCATCCATCCAGTGCGGAAAGAGCGCCGCGACAAAGCTCATGATATAGGTCGTCAGATACTGTGTGCCCGGCATCAGCATGACGATGCCTGCGATTGCAGCGGGATGAAACGTCTGGCGCAGAGCGGGGCGGTAATTGCCGCCGTACCGGCAGTAGTACCACAGACCGAACACGGCGATCGACATGGCATTGTAGATTAACAGTACGCCGGTGTTGAAGCGCTGGGAACTCCACAGGGAAAAGGCGTCATCTACAATATCGAGGAACCCCGCGCTGCCGGTGACAGAGTACCAGCCGCTCTCGATCAGCAGGGAAAGTCCCATGGCAAAGTAGGTTGCGAGAAACTGAATCGCAATCACAAGAAGCAGCGGGACAAAAATAAACAGGAATTGTTTTAATTTCTTCATTATTATAATCTCCAGTTATCGTTGGTATGAAATAAAGTTCTTGCAATTTCCAGATACTTCTATTATTATAACAATCGGATTTCATGAATGCAAGCAGTGGAAAAAGTGCGTGCATGGACAGAAACTTGGGTATTTACTTTAAAACTTTAATATGCTAAAATAACAAAAGAATCCATTTTGGGAAGAAGGAGAAGAACATGAGTAAGAAACTTAGGACAGATGCAGTGGATCATCTTTTTGACGCCATCTTGAGCTTACAGAATAGAGAAGAGTGCTACACATTTTTTGAGGATGTATGTACGGTAAATGAGCTGCTTTCTTTATCACAGCGGTTCGAGGTTGCCAAGATGCTGCGTGACCAGAAGACTTATCTGGATATTGCGGAGAAGACCGGAGCATCGACTGCTACGATCAGTCGTGTCAACCGATCCCTGAATTATGGAAATGACGGTTATGACATGGTATTTAGCCGCATGCAGAATACGGACAAGTAGTAGAGACAGATAAAAAGAGCCACAGGAGAACGGGAACTTTTGCCCGTGCCTGTGGCTTTTTCGATTACTTTTTATTTTTTTCTGCCTTGGACTTGTCCGAGGTGGTCGTGTCAATGAGGCGCTCGATGATGGTCTTTTTGACATAGACATCGTAGCTTAACATGCAGATCAGACTGAAGTTCCGCAGAAGCTCGGCGTCCTCAGGGGCAGCATCCGGGAATGTCTGACACGAGGTGTTGAACTTCCTGGCGAGGTCTTTCATGAGATTTTGTGTCTCCTGATGCTCGAGTCCGAAGACTTCACGGTAGATGTCTTCCAAGCTGTAGCTGCCGTCTTTTCCGAAATATTTGTCCGTGATCGGATTTAAGATGCTCTGGATGTCACTGATGCTTAGGATATTTTTAAAATAGTAGATGAAAATCAGCGTCAGTACGTGCTCTTTGGTGTACTTTTTCTTCTCCGGCGGAGGGAGAAGATTGTTCTTGGCGTAGTTGTTGATCATCGTCTTGGTCAGAATCTTGTCATCCGCATGCCGTTTGGATGTCTCTAACTGGGAATCCATAAATGTGGTAATCTGATCCATATATAAATCAATGTTCGGAATATCTTCCGGTCTGACATAATCAATTCTCTGTAATTCTGCTAACAGATCACTCAGAAATTTTTTTGTATCGTTGTCCATATGTGTCACCTCTTATCACATTATATAGTTTTCAAAACCAGATGACAAGAGACAAATGTTGGGAAATGTATATGACAGTGTCCCAGCATGAAAAATAGAAAATATGTTCTGTATGGTATCGAAAAACAGAGAGAAATGTGTTATACTTTCTCATATCACTATAAACGGAAAAGGAAAAACAGGCATGAGTATTTATGATACATTAAACGAGCAGCAGAAGCTCGGCGTTATAACCACCGAAGGACCGGTGCTGATTCTCGCGGGAGCGGGTTCCGGCAAGACGAGAGTGCTGACACACCGGACGGCATATCTGATCGAGGAAAAGGGCGTCAATCCATACAATATTATGGCGATCACGTTCACCAACAAGGCGGCTGGCGAGATGAGGGAGCGAATCGATGCGCTGGTCGGATACGGCTCGGAGAGCATCTGGGTGTCGACGTTTCACTCTACCTGCGTGCGCATCTTAAGGAGACACATTGACCGCATCGGATACGACACGAATTTTACGATCTATGATTCGGATGATTCCAAGAGCGTCATGAAGGAGATCTGCAAGCGCCTGAATATCGATACCAAGATCTACAAGGAGCGCAGCCTTCTGGCGGCGATCTCCTCTGCAAAGGACGAGCTTGTAAGTCCGACGCAGTTTGCCCTGCAGGCGGCGGCATCGAGTGATTTTGCGAAGAAAAAGCAGGCGCAGGTCTATCAGGAGTATCAGGCGGCGCTGCAGAAGAACAATGCACTGGATTTTGACGACCTCATTGTAAAGACGGTGGAGCTGCTGCAGACGGATCCGGAGGTGCTTGCCTACTATCAGGAGCGTTTCCGCTATATCATGGTGGACGAGTATCAGGATACGAACACGGCGCAGTTTGAACTGATCCGTCTTCTCGCGGGCAAATACAAAAATCTGTGCGTGGTCGGTGATGACGATCAGTCGATCTACAAGTTCCGCGGAGCGAATATCTACAATATTTTAAACTTTGAAAAGCATTTTCCGGATGCGGTCACCATCAAGCTGGAACAGAATTACCGTTCGACGCAGAACATCCTAAACGCGGCGAACAGTGTGATTGCGAACAATGTCGGAAGGAAAGCGAAGACGCTCTGGACGGCAAACGGCGAAGGAGAGAAGATCGACTTTGAGCAGTTTGACACTGCCTACGAGGAGGCGGATTATGTCGCAAGGGATATTGCGTCCGGTGTCCGGGAAGGAAAGTACGGTTACGGCGACTATGCGGTGCTTTACCGCACGAATGCGCAGTCCCGTCTGTTTGAGGAGCGTTTTATCGTGTCCAATATCCCGTACAAGATTGTCGGCGGTGTGAATTTCTATGCGCGCAAGGAGGTCAAGGATCTGCTGGCGTACTTAAAGACGATCGACAATGCGAGGGACGATCTGGCGGTGCGAAGAATCATCAATGTACCGAAGCGCGGAATTGGTGCGACGACGCTAAATCGTGTATCCGATTATGCGGAGGCGTACGACATCAGTTTTTACGAGTCCTTAAAGCGTGCGGAGGAGATACCGTCCCTTGGCAAGAGTGCAGCGAAAATCAAGCCGTTTGTGACGTTTATTCAGACGATGCGCAGCAAGCTGCCGTATATCGGTGTGGCGGATCTGCTCAGAGAGGTGATCGAGGAGACGGGCTACGTGAAGGAGCTTGAAGCGGAAGGCACCGACGAGGCGGAGGCGCGGATCGAGAATATCGATGAGTTGTTAAGTAAGGTGGTCGCCTACGAGGAGGGCGAAGAACAGCCGACATTAAGCGGTTTCTTAGAGGAGGTTGCACTCGTGGCGGATATTGACAGCGTCGGCGAGGAGAACGATTATGTGGTTCTCATGACACTGCACAGCGCCAAAGGTCTGGAGTTCCCGAAGGTCTTTCTGGCGGGAATGGAGGACGGTTTGTTCCCGAGCTATATGTCGATCACGTCAGACAATGCCAGCAGTGAGCTGGAGGAAGAACGCAGGCTGGCCTATGTCGGCATTACACGAGCGATGAAGGAGCTTGTCATCACGTCGGCGAGACAGCGTATGGTGCGCGGCGAGACACAGTACAACAAGGTCTCACGCTTTGTGAAGGAGATTCCGCCGGAGCTTTTAAACGGCGAGATCAAAAAGCCGGCATATCTGGAAAACAGGGAGCGGCGCACGGCGGAGCCGGTACGGAAGAAGCGGCCGACGATGCGGGATCAGCTGTCCGGTCAGAGCATGCAGGCGAGAGCGTTTTCATCGGTACATACGGAAGGCGGAAGCCTAAGCTACGGTGTGGGCGACCGTGTGTCCCACATGAAGTTCGGAGAGGGAACGGTAAAAGCCATCGTGCCCGGCGGCAGAGATTTTGAGGTGACGGTCGATTTTGACGCGGCGGGAACCAAGAAAATGTTTGCAGCGTTTGCAAAATTAAAAAAAGTATAAAATGTCTTAATTTATAAATTTTTTATAGGCGAACAGGGAAAGATATGCTATAATGTGCGTAATAAGAAGACATGCAATAAATGAAGATAAATCAAGGAGGGGAATCTGATGAATAAGATGGAAGATCTGATCAACATGACAAAGTTAAACGAACTTCTGAATAAGAAGGAAGAAGTGGAGGAGAAGAAGACCTCCAAGGTAGTATGGATTTTTGCAATTATCGGTATTGTAGCGGCTGTAGCTGCAGCGATATACGGCATCTACCGTTTCTTTACGCCGGATTATCTTGAGGATTTCGAGGACGATTTCGAGGATGATTTTGATGATGATTTCTTCGAGGACGATGATGAGGAAGCGCCGGCAAAGTCTGAGGACAAAGAGGAAACAACCGAAGATTAAGACAAAGGGCATGGGGCTGCAGAGAGATGCAGCCCTATTTTTATGTAACAGGAAACGCTCTGTGGGGATGCGCACCTCGTGGTGAGGTAAATAATGCTTTGCATACCGCATCAGGCAGTCTGCCAAGACAGGCGCAAGTGTGCGGCAGGCGCACACTTTATTCTGTAGCAGGAAACGATATCGTAAGTGGCTGAGTCAGGCGAGTGAATCCTGCATGCAGGATTTTTTATGTTTGGCAATGTGCAGAAGAAACTGGACGGACAATGGAGGATAGAACGTGAAAAAGGGACAGATTATTGAGGGGATGGTAGAATGCGTAGAGTTCCCGAACAAGGGAATTGTGAGAACGGAAGACGGGGGACGCGTGATCGTAAAAAATGCAGTCCCGGGACAGAAAGTGTCCGCATCGATTAATAAAGTGCGCAAGGGAAAATGCGAGGGAAGACTGCTTGAGGTGCTGGAGCACTCGCCGAAGGAGCAGCCGGAGGCTGCCTGTATCCATGCCGGAGAGTGTGGAGGCTGCACATATCAGACGCTGCCTTACGAGGAGCAGCTTGCCATGAAGGCGTCACAGGTAAAAAAACTGATCGATGACGTCATTGTACCGGAAAATACAGACTATGAATTCCTTGGAATCAAGGCGAGCCCGAGACAGCAGGAGTACCGGAATAAGATGGAGTTTTCGTTCGGCGATGCGTACAAGGACGGACCGCTGGCACTCGGCATGCACAAGCGTGGCAGCTTTTATGACATCGTGGATGTCCCGGAATGCCGGATTGTAGACGATGATTTTCACACGGTGCTTACAGTGACGCTAGACTATTTTGAAGAGCGGAATCTGCCGTATTATCACAAACTGCGCCACACCGGATATCTGCGTCATCTTCTGGTGCGCAAGGCGGTAAAGACGGGGGAGATCCTGGTGGATCTGGTAACGACGACACAGATAGCGGAAGGGGAGGAAGAGGCGCTTCTTGCCGGATGGAAGGATGCGTTGTGTGCTGCCGCCTATCAGGGAACGCTCACCGGTGTGCTTCACACCCGCAACGACAGTGTGGCGGACACCGTCAAAAACGAGGGTACGGATGTGCTTTTGGGGCAGGATCATTTCTATGAAGAACTGTTAGGACTTCGTTTTCAGATTACACCGTTCTCCTTTTTCCAGACGAACTCTCTGGGCGCGGAGGTGCTCTATGAGACGGCGCGGGAGTTCATCGGGGATGCCCTGCCGAGCGGAACGGATGCGGATGTCGCGGAGCATGGAAAAGTCGTGTTTGACCTTTATTCCGGAACCGGTACGATCGCGCAGATGCTCGCCCCAGTTGCAAAAAAGGTGATCGGCGTGGAGATTATTCCGGAGGCGGTCGAAGCTGCGAAGGAGAATGCAAAGTTAAACAGTCTTACAAACTGCGAGTTTATCGCGGGAGATGTGCTCAAGGTGATTGATGAGATCGAGGAGAAGCCGGACTATATCGTGCTCGATCCGCCGCGTGACGGCATCCATCCGAAAGCCCTGGAGAAAATCATCCGCTACGGTGTGCCGCAGATGGTGTATATCTCCTGCAAACCGACCAGCCTGGCGAGAGACCTTGAGGTGCTGCAGGCGAGGGGGTATGAGGTGAAGAAGGTATGCTGCGTGGATATGTTCCCGGCGACTGTGCATATAGAGACAATAGTTGCACTACATCGGATAGATTCGTAAAAATCCTTGATTTTAGGCACTTTGAGAGGTTTTTCAGGTTTGATCAGAGTGACCGTAAAACATACAAAAAGGCAATTTCTGATGGAGTAAACGTGTCTGTGGTATTGGACTGCGGCTTCGGAAACACATCAAAGGAAAAGTAATATTTTTATCATTCAACAGAATAAAAGAAACGTGAAAGACCGTTCATTTTCAAGAAAAATTGAAAGTGAGTGGTCTTTTTTATACCTTTAAAACGGATTTTTATTAAGACGTTTTGAAGGGCTGATTCGATGTGTTCGAGAAAGGCGATATTATGGAGACGATCCGGAATGTAGATGTAAACAGATTGCATGATTTCAAAAATCATCCATTTAAAGTAGAGATGAATACAGAATTGTGCGAGCTTATGAGAAGTATTGAAAAAGAAGGAGTGCTTGTGCCACTTCTTGTAAGGACTAATCCATACGGTGATGGATATGAAGTTATATCAGGACATAGAAGGAAGGAGGCAGCAATTTGGGCAGGAGAGACGAAGGTTCCGGTTGTGATAAGAGAATTAGATGATGATCAGGCAGTTGTGGCAATGGTTGATTCTAATCTGCATAGAGAGAATCTCAAACCTAGCGAGAAAGCATTTGCGTATAAGATGAAGCTGGATGCAATGAAACATCAGGGAAAGCACCTTGACAGTGGGGCTTTGGCTCAAGTTGGACCAAAGTTTACAGATGGAAGTCAGCTAAATGAGAAGGGCAATAATACAAGTACAATAAATAGTAATGAATTACTTGCAAGACAGGTGGGAGAGAGTGTGGCACAGATAAAACGATATATAAGGCTTACAAAGCTTATCCCAAAGATACTTGATATGGTTGATGATGGGAAGATTGCATTCACGATTGCAGTAGAACTGTCTTATCTGTCGGAGAATGAGCAGTATGAGCTTCATGCAGTCATGGATTTAGAGCAGTGCACACCATCATTGTCGCAGGCAAACAGGATGAAACGTATAAGTCAGAGCGGAAAGCTGGATATGGATGCAATCTATTCAATATTGGAAGAGGAAAAACCGAACCAGCGGGAACAGATTAAGATTTGTGCCAGTACACTTGAGGAGTATTTCCCAGATGATTTTACTCCAAAGCAAAAGGTGGAACTTATAGAGAGGCTCGTAAAAGAGTGGCATGAAAAACAGATTAAAGATAATGGAAGGAACAGGTGATTATATGAATAAAAATCAGAATATACGATTTAATATGGATAAGGAATCTGATATTATGGCATGGGAGAGCCTTCACAGCAAAGATGTGGGGGAAAGATTTAAGTCACAAAACAGGTTCGTGATTGAAGCAATCAATTATTATTATGAGAGAGTTATGCGTATACAGGAAGATCCATATCTGGAAACAAGGGAAAAAGAAGATGCATTTGCGGACAGGATAGTTGGAAAGGTAGAAAGGAAAGTACTTTCCAATCTTCCTGCCTTACTGGGATTATATGTAAAGAAAGATTATGAGGAGGAATAATTATGGCGATAGACAGGACAGTTAAGTTTACAGTGAGATTAAATATGCTTAATCCGGCTCATGTAACTATTAATAAGGTTCTGAATGAGTTAAATTTGGATATATTTAAGTCAAAGAATCAGTTTTTTATAGATGCAGCAACTTATTATATCGAGAATTATGGGCAGGAAGAATTAACGCAGCCAAAGAAAGAGAAAGAGCCGGAGTTTGTATCAACAGAAGATATGGAAGCAATTGAGGAAAGAATCAGGCAGGCGGCAAAGGAAGAAGCACGTCAGGAAGCCAATAAGGAAGTTATGATAATGGTAGGAAGTCTGCTGGCTGCAATTCAGACTGGTGGAGGTGCTATGTCAGTAATGAATAAAGCTGATGCTGCTATGGAGACAGGAACGAAAAGCATATCTGATGAGGAGTCAGAGGATTATGAAGAAGATGAGACATTAGTACAGAGTGCACTAAGATGGATGATAAATGATTAGCAATAGAATATAGATTATAGAGACAGGGACTGTGTAGAAATACATGGTCCTTATTTTTATCTGCAAATATTGTAGCGACTGCCGGCATAAAACGATGGCAGAAATAAAAAGCGACTGAACAATCCGACGGCAGTAACTTAAAATGCCGTAATAATCCGACAGCATGGAACTTGAACGAAAGAAAGTCGGAAAAAGAACAAAGGAAAAGTGATGGCACAAAGCGACGGCATTATATAAGAGCGACGGCATAAAGTGAAGTCAGCTATGAAAAATGCTGTAACAAATTGCCGTCAATTAATGTGAAAAGACACCTTTACGAGATTTTAGATAATTATCAGAGCAAGAGATGCTTCAAGCAAGGGGCAAGAGAAGTTCAAATACAGCCCTCGGCGTTTGAGAGCGAAATACACCCTCCGCACAAAACTTCGTTTTGTACTCCGGGGATTTCGCGATTGCATCGAGCCTGAGAATAAATATTACTATGGCTGCATTTGAAGAATTAAATGTAGCTGATAAAAAGAAGGAGATGATAGCAATGCCAAGACATTCATTTATACAGATGACGAAACTCCATAATGTCATGGGGAGAATTGATTATATAACAAGTACAGTTAAACAGGAAAATCTATATGCCATATATGCGACACAGCCACTTCGTTCTTTTTGGAAAGATCTTGCAAAATGCAACAGAGAAGAATTTGCTAAAAGTGGAACGATAGGAAAATATATTGAGGCAAGAGAGCTGATTATAGCATTACCGGAAGGCTTGTATCATTATGAGCATGATTATCTTATCAAACATTTTGCTACGGATTTCAAGAAAAAGTATGGTGTGGACTGCTATGCAGCCCTGCATCATAACAAAAGAAAGACAAACTTTCATATTCATCTGATATTTGCAGAGAGGACGAAACTGGAAAAGCCGGTTGTTAAGGTAGCATCAAGAAACATGTTCTATGATGAAAGAGGGAAACATGTGCGTACTAAGAAAGAGATATTGGATGCAAGTGGTGACATCCGTAATGGCTGTAAGATTATCAGAAAAGGCGAGGTCTATGAGAAAAAAGAGTTTTCTATAAAAGTCGATAGATTTAAAAAGGATTCATTTCTTGATGAGGCAAAGGTGTTTTTTACAAATGAAATAAATCAGCTTGTGCTGCATGAAGAGGATAAACTTAAAGTCTTTGATAAGAACAGTCCATATCTTGCTACTAAAAAAATAGGCAAAAATAATCCAATGGAAGAACAAATAAAGGCTGACAATGAGGTACGACAGGAATGGAACAGGACTGTTGACAGAGCAATTGTAAGCGGAGTGTCAGAAGAGGACATATCAAGGATAAAGAAGAATGAAATAACAGAAAAGGTAAGGTATTCCATAGATTTATATGGAGACAGACCGGATCTTCTTGCAAGTATTATAAAGCTTGCTATTGCAGTGCTTGAACTTCTTATTAATCGCATTATGCTGGCTGCGGTTGGTGTGGCAGAAAAGATGCTGGATATTGTGTCAGAAGAAAGTAGAAATATTGAGGCTAAGACTTATCCAACAATGCCAACAATGTCACCACTTGCAAAAAAATACCTAAGTCTTCAGAATATCTATGATGAATTACAAAAGCAAAATGAAGCAATATTTGCGCAGGAGCATAAACGCAGCGAGCTGGAGATAGAATTGTCAGAATGTAATGGTGCATTTAAGGCACGAAAGCGTGGAGGGTTGCAGAATCAAATATATGAACTGAACAAACAGATTGATAATATGAAACGCTATTTGTCATCTATTGTGCAACGACATGGTTATGATAATGTAAGGGATTTTTATAGTACTTATTATGCGGCCAAAGGTGAATATGCTGATTATGTGAAAGATGTTGAGGAATGGAATGTTAATCACGTTAAAAAGAATGAGAATATTCCAACTGAAGAGAATAGGACAGATAGATATCAGATTGGCGAGGAAAGGGATAAAAACAGATATATGGATAGAAACTATGTAGAGAAGAAAAGATAAAAGAAGATAGAATATTGGGTGATGGAGTGAAATCCCTCACCCTTTTTTGTGTTGATAAATGTAGAACTAGTTAATCAATAATCATAACATTATTTTGCTTGCAAGTGTTCCGATAAAAGAATATACTTATAGTAGACTAATTGTATCGTTTGGAGGGAAATCATGGATTACATAACAACGGTAGAAATGTCAAAAAAATGGGGGATTTCATCAAGAAGAATTTCCCTTTTGTGTAGTCAGGGCAGAGTGCCTGGTGCAGAGAAAAAAGGGAAAACATGGCTGTTACCAAAGGATGCGGTAAAGCCGACTGATCCTCGTAAGAAGAATTAGATGACGTATTGGAGGTGAAAGGCACTTATGGGAAGACCAGAAGATTCCAGAGTAAAGATTCCGGCACTTGTACATTTTACAAGGCTTGGATATACCTATATGTCAATTAAAGATAAAGAACGTAACATAGACTATGATGGTGATACTAACATTTTTTATAGTCAGTTTTTGTCTGCAATTAATAGAATTAATCAAACAGAATTAACACTTGCGGATGCAAAGAAAATTATCGGAGAACTAAAGATTAAATTAGATAATGATGATCTTGGAAAATCATTTTTTCAGATATTGCAATCAGATATTAATGGAATAAAGTTGATTGATTTTAATGATATAAGCGGAACACAGAATGACTATACAGTAGTAACTGAATTACCATATGAAAATGGTGATGATAATTTTCGCCCAGATATTGTTGTGCTGGTTAATGGAATGCCATTATCATTTATAGAGGTCAAGCGTCATAATAACCGTGAGGGAATTCTGACAGAACGAAGTCGTATGGAGAGAAGGTTTGGAAATAAGATTTATCGACGGTTTGTTGGAATGACTCAGTTTACAGTGTTTTCTAATAATAATGAATATGATGACTCTGATATTGAACCAATTCAAGGAGCTTTTTATGCTTCCAGCAGCTATAAAAGAATGTTTTTTAGCAAGTTTCGTGAGCAGAGAGCAGAGGAATTAGGGGCAAAAATGCAAGCAATTAATCCAGAGGAGGAAGCTTTTATTTTAAGTGATACAAATCTGATTTCTATTAAAGGAACTCCAGAGTATGCTTCTTCCTTATCGGAAAACTCGCCTACAAATCGTATCATTACATCTTTATATACAAAAGAAAGATTATTGTTTTTATTAAAGTATGGAATATGTTATAAAACCACAACCAACAAAGATGGTATTACAGAGATAGAGAAGCATATTATGCGATATCCTCAGTTGTTTGCAACATTGGCAATTCGAGATAAATTGAGAGAAGGAGTTAGAAAAGGTGTAATTTGGCACACGCAGGGAAGCGGAAAAACAGCACTTGCATATTCCAATGTAAGATTCTTGACCGACTATTTTAGTAAAGAGGAGGGGAAGATTGCCAAGTTTTACTTTATAGTGGATCGTTTAGATTTAGCAGAGCAAGCGAAGAATGAATTTGAAGCTAGAGGTCTTAAAGTAAAATTGATAAAAGATAAGGAAGAGTTTATTGCAGATATTACAAATCCCGGAGAGTCAAATACCAGTGGGAAAGTGACAATGACTGTAATCAATATTCAAAAGTTTTCCAAGGATTCTGTTACTAAACCATCTGACTATAATGTGGATGTACAGAGAGTTTACTTCTTGGATGAGGCACATAGGAGTTATAATCCAACAGGATCATTTCTGGCAAATCTTATGGCATCTGATAGAGATGCGGTGCAGATAGCGCTTACAGGTACTCCTCTTATTGGAGATGGATACAATACAAAAGATGTATTTGGCAATTATATTCATAAATATTATTATAATCAGTCAATTGCAGATGGTTACACATTAAAGCTGATTCGCGAGGAAATTGAAACGACTTATAAGAATCAGATGAATGATACACTTAATCAAATAGTAAGACAGGGAAGCATAGCAAAGAAAAATTTATATGCTCATCCTAAATTTGTAGAAAAGATGGTTGATTATATCATTCATGATTTTGGGGAAGGCAGGACAGCATTAGATTCTACTATCGGAGCAATGATTGTTTGTGATTCTTCGGAACAGGCAAGGGAAGTGGACAGGCAGTTAAATCGTTTTTCAGATTATACACATGCACTGGTACTTCATGATGAAGGCACAAAGCAGGATAGAAAAAACGATCAGGAAGAGTTTAAGAAAGGCAATATAGATATTTTGGTGGTCTATAACATGCTTTTGACCGGCTTTGATGCTCCTCGATTAAAAAAGCAGTATTTGGCACGAATGATTAAAGCACATAATCTGCTTCAAACGTTAACTAGAGTAAATCGCCCCTATAAAGGTTATCATTATGGATATGTTGTTGATTTTGCAAATATCAAAGATGAGTTTGATAAAACAAATAAAGCATATTTTGATGAACTTCAATCTGAACTTGGAGATGAGGTACAAAACTATAGTAATATTTTTAAGAGCAAAGAAGATATTGAAAAAGATCTGAATGTTGTAAAAAATCAGCTTTTTCTATATGATACAAGCAATGTGGTAAGTTTTATTAATCAAATTAGCGAGATTGATGATAAGAAGCAGTTACTTGATTTACGACAAGCATTAGAAAATTATAAGGCGATGTATAATCTGATCCGTTTGTATGGGTATGAGGATTTATACGAACATTTCAATGTCGAGAATGCAATTAAGTGTCTGAATGAGGTCAATAATCGAATTAGCATTATTAACTTAAAAAATAGCATTGATTCATCAGAGGATATGTCACAGGTACTCAATATGGCATTGGATCAGATAGATTTCCAGTTTCGCAAGATAAAAGAAGAAGAACTTATCATTGCTGATGCATTTAGAGATAGCCTGGAAAAAACAAGAAGAGAAATCGTAGACAGATGCCTTGATCCAAAAGATCCAGAATACATTGCACTTCTTGATGAATTAAAGCGGGTATTCAAGAAGAAAAATATTGAGGAACTCACAACAGATGAAATGAAGCAGATGATGGGGGAACTGGATACTTTGAAAAAGAAGGCAGAAAAAAGAAATCTGGCAGATCGTATGCTTGCGGCAAAGTATTCAGGTGATGTTAAATACATGAGAACTCATAAGAGAATTATGGGTAGTCCACCACCCATTGCAGATGCAATTACTGTACATAGAATTTTAATGAGTGTTAAGTCTAAGGCAGATGATCAGATTGCTCATAATGAGAATATCCTTGATAATGAGGATTATTTTATTAAATCGTTACAGCCAATTATTTTGAGAGCATGTATGGGAGAAAATGTTAGAATAGACAAACCTCAACTTATGTTTATAGATAATTGCCTGTCGAAAGAATATATATTAGAAAGGGATTGGGTTTCCTGATGACAACAGAAGCAATAATAGCAAATACAAAACAGATGATAGATGATCTTAAGACAGTATGTACCAATTTTGGACTTGGTAATGCTAGTAGTGAATATAAGATTATAACAGAGATTTTTTTGTATAAGTTTTTAAATGATAAGTTTATCTATGAGGTACAGCAGGCGGATGAAGAGTTAAAAAATTCCGAGAATGTGGAGCAGGCATTAAATATTATGTCAGAAGATGACTATGAAATGCTTATGATGCTTCTACCACCGGCTACTGCAAAACTCAAGAGAGAGCATTTTATATCTTATCTTTTCAATCATAAGAATGATGAGAAGTTTAACGAATTATTTGATTCAACCTTATGGGATATTTCTAACACTAATCTAGATGTGTTCTCTGTAAGTACTGGCTCCGGTGATAAGATTCGTCTATTTGATCAGAATTTATCTCAAAATGTAACAGAGTCAAATCGGAGGTCTGATTTCTGCAAAGCTATGATTGATAAATTAGTTACATTCAGTTTTGCAGAGGCTTTTTCACAGAAATATGACTTTTTTGCGACTATTTTTGAGTATCTGATTAAGGATTATAACAAGGATTTTGGCAAGTATGCAGAATATTATACACCACATTCTATTGCAAGTATTATTGCAAGAATTATGGTGCCGGAAGGTGTGCAGAATGTAACCGTATATGATCCGGCAGCAGGTTCTGGAACTCTGGTACTTGCACTTGCACATGAAATTGGCGAAAGTAATTGTACGATTTATACACAGGATATTTCTCAAAAGTCTAATGAATTTTTGAGACTCAATCTTATTTTAAATAACTTGGTACATTCACTTGGTCATGTAGTGCATGGAGATACACTTCTTTCTCCACAGCATTTGAACCGTCAGAAAAATGGTTTGATGAAATTTGATTATATTGTTAGCAATCCTCCATTTAATGTGGATTTTTCTGATAACAGAGATACTCTTGCGGGAGATATTTATAAAGAAAGATTTTGGGCTGGAGTGCCTAATGTACCAAATAAGAACAAGGATAGCATGGCAATCTATCAGATGTTCTTACAGCACATTATTTTTTCCATGAAAGAGAATGGTGGCAGAGCAGCCGTAGTAGTTCCAACAGGATTTCTAACAGCAGGAACTAGAATCCCTAAGAAAATACGAGAACGCATTGTTGAAGACAGAATGCTCAGAGGTGTTGTCTCAATGCCAAGCAATATTTTTGCTACGACAGGAACAAATGTATCTGTGTTATTTTTAGACAATTCAAAGAAGTATGAGCAGGCAATCTTAATGGATGCATCTAAACTTGGAACAAAGATTAAGGTAGATGGAAAAAACCAAAGAACGGTTTTATCACCAGAAGAAATAGAGAATATTATCGATACCTTTAATAACTTTGAAACAAAGGATGATTTTTCTGTGGTTGTAGATTATGACAAGATAGAGCAGAAAAAATGTTCATTCAGCGCAGGACAGTATTTTGAAGTAAAGATTGAATATGTTGAGCTGACACAAGAAGAGTTTCAGAAAAAAATGGATGGATATACAGAAAAATTAACGGAATTGTTTGCTGAGGGAAATGCACTGCAGACAGAAATTTTGGAACAGTTAAAGAAGGTGAAATATGAGTAGGATTACAAAATATGCTTTATCTGATTTATATGAGATGAGTTCCGGAATTTCATCTACAAAAGAACAGGCTGGACATGGTGCACCATTTGTATCTTTTAGCACGGTCTTTAATAATTATTTTTTGCCAGATGAGTTATTTGATTTGATGGATACAAATGAGAAAGAACAGGAGATATATTCGATAAAAGCAGGAGATGTCCTTATTACACGAACAAGTGAAACAATAGACGAACTAGCTATGAGTTGTGTAGCAGTAAAGGATTATCCAAAAGCAACTTATAGTGGATTTACAAAACGCCTTAGACCTAAGAAAGAAGGAATAGCATATCCCAAGTACATGGCATTTTATTTTAGAAGTGAATTGTTTCGTAAAGCTGTAACTAATAATGCCTTTATGACTTTGAGAGCAAGTTTTAATGAGGATATTTTTACGTTTTTGGATGTTTACTTGCCAATTTATGAAGAACAGGTAAGAATTGGGGATATGCTTTATGCTGTTGAGTGCAAAATTCAAAAAAATAAGGAGATAAATGATTATTTAGAGCAGCAACTCCAGCTGTTGTATGATTATTGGTTCACTCAATATAATTTTCCTAACGAGGACGGACAACCATACAAGGCTTCAAATGGGCTAATGGTATGGAATAAAATGATTAATCATCTAATTCCAGCCGATTGGAAAGTTAAGCCACTGGGGACAATATGCTCTTTTCGTAACGGTATTAACTACGACAAAAATGTTGATGGTAATACCATATATAAAATTATTAATGTACGAAACATTTCATCTTCTACGCTTTTTCTTGACGAAAGCAATTTTGATGAGATATGTCTTCCAAAGCAACAAGGTGATAAATACTATGTATCTGATGATAGCATTATCATTGCCCGTAGTGGGATACCAGGAGCTACAAGAATATTATGCAATCCAAGTAGTAATATAATTTTTTGTGGATTTATTATTTGTTGTACACCATCTGATAATACCTTACAAAACTACTTAACATTATATTTAAGACAATTTGAAGGTAGTTCCGCAACTCAAACCGGTGGTTCCATTTTGAAGAATGTAAGTCAAGAAACTCTGAAAAATTTGATTGTGCCTATTCCACCACAATCACTGTTAAATCAGTTCAATGATTCAATATTACCTATATATAATCTTATCAATAGCAACACCAAAGAAAATGTGCAGCTTATCACTCTCAGAGACTGGCTTCTTCCAATGTTAATGAATGGTCAGACCACCATCGAAGATTGATATGATAAATAATCATTTATAATATAAAAAATAACTCTTGAAAGTGGCGAGAGCAAATACAAGAACTCCACTTCATGGTGGTTCTCACATATAAAGGAGAAACACATGAAAGAGAAAATAATATCAGAGATCATAAGAGAGATGATTTCGTCACTAAATAATGAACAATTAAGCAAGTTGAAGACTACATTGGAGATATATCTTTATAATGTTTCCATTGAAGCCAAACAAGAAGCTGATACAGAGAAAAAAGAAGTGGATTATTTGGAAGTATTTCTTTCTGCAAAAAGGATTGAAGGTTGTTCAGAAAAAACACTGATATACTATAAAAATACAATACAGCAAATGCTTGATAGTATTGGAAAATCAGTTTGTACAATTGTTACAGAAGACCTAAGAACTTATTTGGCGGAATATCAGAAGGAGAAACAATCAAGCAAGGTAACAATTGATAATATTAGAAGGATATTTTCAAGTTTTTTTTCTTGGTTGGAGGATGAGGATTATATTATTAAAAGTCCAGTTCGCAGAATACATAGAATTAAGGCTGCTAGTACTATAAAGGAAACGTACACAGATGAACAATTAGAATCTATGAGAGATAACTGCGATAATCCAAGAGACTTAGCGCTGATTGATATTTTGGCTTCAACAGGAATGCGTGTGGGTGAACTGGTGCTACTGAACAGAGATGATATTTCTTTTGATGAAAGAGAATGTATTGTGTTTGGTAAAGGAGATAAGGAACGCATGGTATATTTTGATGCCAGAACGAAGATACATTTGCAGAATTATCTTGATTCAAGGACAGATAATAATGAGGCATTGTTTGTATCACTTAAAGCACCATACAATCGAATGAAAATAGGTGGGATAGAACTGAGACTTCGAGAAATGGGAAAGCGATTGAATATAGAGAAAGTTCATCCTCATAAGTTTAGAAGAACACTGGCAACAGTAGCCATTGATAAGGGGATGCCAATAGAACAATTACAAAAATTATTAGGACATCAACGAATAGATACAACATTGCAATATGCAATGGTCAAGCAGAGTAATGTTAAGATTGCTCATAGAAAATATATTGGATAGGAGAAATGTCTTTATGAAAATTAAGGATATAGGACGTGTAGTAACAGGAAAAACTCCATTAACTGGTGTGAATGAATATTATGGAGGAAATATAATGTTTATTTCACCTTCTGATTTACACGGTGATTACTTGATAGAAAAGTCTGAAAAAACTATAACTGAGGAGGGATTGAAATCAATAGAATCAAATTCCATTGATGGAATAAGTGTGCTTACAGGATGTATAGGATGGGATATGGGAAATGTTGCTATGTGTAATAGTAGGTGTGCGACAAACCAACAGATTAATGCAATAATAGATTTTAATCATAAATTGGTTGATCCAAGATATGTTTATTATTGGTTAAAAGGGAAAAAAGATTATTTATTTTCAATTGCATCTGTTACCAGAACACCAATACTTAGTAAGAGTGTTTTTGAGAATATAGATATTCCTCTTCCAAGTTTGAAAATACAAGAAAGAGTTACCAAGTTACTCTCACTTATTGATGAGAAAATCAGAAAAAATCACCAGATAAATGATTATTTAGCACCTCAATCTTCGATGGTTGCTTGACCATTCATCAAGATTGGAAGAAGCCAGTCTCTGGTTTGCACTAGAATGTTATTTTCCTTTTGAAGTTGTATGATTTTGGTGTCCATAGGTTCAATCTGATTAATGAATTGTGTACGGATTTCTTTGGGAATATTCAAAATGTTATAACTGTTCAAATTGGCTTGATTAATTTTCAGTTGTATTGAACCGGTTTTTATCATTGATACAGGTATATTTTTCAATAGTAGATATAATAAACGGCAGGAGTAACCATTCACAGGTTGTAAAACATGCGTATGATTATTAATCCATACATCACCAGATATTCGTTGTAATATTGGATTTCCATTGTCATCCATCACAGAACCGTCTTCTGCTAAAAGTACAAAATCTCCTGAAAAAATCGGACGATTAACATAATCCATTATCCCAGTTGCACCATAATAAGGAATTGTACCTTTCATTTCCTCACGTTGATGACTAGAAAGTGGAATTCTATCAGAATCAAGGCATTTTGTAATATTCCCGACGGATGTATATTCCCAATTTTGAGGAATATTTCGATTTAGTTCCTTGCAAAATATCATTTTACCCCCAGAAGATTTGTATGGATTTCCGTTTTCATCAGGAAAATCAAATTGCACAAACCAATAGTCATAGATGGTCTTTGCCATCTCTTCTAAATAATCATTTATCAGAGAAATAATTATTATGATATGGGCTATCATATTACAAGAATATTGGATATTATTTAATAAATAACAAAATATGCAAAGAAAAGGAAGACACATAATGTTTTACGATACATTAAATACAGAGGAACAAGTTTCATACTTAATAAAGCCAATCATAGAAGTGCTACAAGAAGCCGGGGGGCAATTGGAGAGAGCAGAAATTAGGGATAGAATTAGCGAAAAAGACGAGAAGATTGCTGAATTTGAACAAAAGCTATATACATCTAATAAAACCGGTTCTAAATATAAGAAATTTGATTTTAAGTTTAATTTTGCTCTTAAAGAGTTAAGTTATTTGGGATTCCTTACATATGTTAGATATAAACCACTTGTGACATTAACGGAAAAAGGAGCCGCTGTTGATGTTTCAAATTTTGATGTTAAGAAGGAGGTTCGAGAAAAGGCAGCTGTTTATTGGGAAGAAAAATCAGCTAAGAATAAAGAGAAGAATAGTGTAATGCCAAAAGAAATCGAAGATGAAAACAGTATAAATGCTGATGATATATTGGATGATGTTAAGGTCAAATTGCAAAGTGCAATAGCAAATATGTCTCCTAAGAAATTTGAACAATTCTCGAGAGCATTACTGACTAAAATGGGAGTACAGTTTACGGATAAGGGTATTAAAATATCGAATGATGGTGGAATTGATGGATATGGATATCATACAGACGATGATGATTTCAGAACAACCAGAGTTGTAATTCAATGTAAACGATATAACACAGCTCCTGTGAGTGAGCCTGATATAAATCAGTTTTTGGGGGCTATGAATAAATTTCAGGCAGATTATGGAGTGTTTATTACAAATAGCAGATTTACTAATGCAGCAAGGGAGGCAGCAAGAGAAGGTACACCAATAACGTTAATTGATGGCAATGATCTGGTAAGGCTTGTTATTAAGTATGAACTTTATATTACACCTGTAACAACATATGTACTTGATGACTTTTATGATGAAGAATAGTTACGTCGGTTATATTAATAGAAAACATGGTGTAACTTCTCTCACTGATTGTACGTCATGCAACTATTTTTTATAGCACATAATTTTTTCCCATTTTTCAGGAAAACCCATTTTGGAAAATAGCAGCTCCTGGCTGATGTGTGGGCAGTTCTTGCGAACGGAATGAATCAATTGTTTGAGCTCAGCTTTAAATTGTTTAAATTCCTGATTGTCAATAAGATAACGCAAAGCAATCACTACTGCGAATAGATCCTTCTTTCCAATAGCATATTGTCCTTTTTTCCGTGGTAGTTGTAATTTGCTATGTAAAACAGTATCAGGGATTGCTTCATTTACTTGAAATGAATAAAGTCTCTCGTTGTGAGCACATACATTCCTACAGCTTGCGAGGATACGGATGAGCTGATGCAACTGAACCTCTGACATATTGGCAAAATTCAGACTAACCTTGGTGCGGATATCAGAAGTCGTATATTGATACATTTTTGAAATTTGTCCAAACGTAAGCGCATTGGTTGCTACCCATAAAGGGACATTTCCATACATTGTTGCATGATGAGTGATATAACTATAGTTGCTTGGCAAGGCGATAGTTTTACTTAAGGTAGTAATCAGGCGATTTATTTTGCTTTGATTTCTGCGAGTATAGTTATAATTACCTGCAGTTAAATATGCCGTCTGTTGTTCTCCATATTTTTCGCAAAAGTAGTAGGAAAGCATGGATTTCAACTGTCTTTCCACATGTAAGATATATTTTAGAAAGAGCGTTCTTAATTCTTCGTCAAAGTAATAGAAAGCGGTAATTTCTTCAAAAGTAACACCATGTAGATAATTACCGGATGGTTTATGTTTAAATAAATCCTTATAACCGCCGATTAATGAAAAATAGCCTAACTTTTGTAAAGTGGTTTTGGCAAATTCAGGATCGGAAATAACAAGCTGTTTTTCTTTTTCAAGCTTTTCGATTTGCTCATCATATGTGAAAAATGTTTTATTAGCCATTTCTGAATCCTCCTTTATTTTGGCATAAAAAAAGTGGAGTCCACGCATGGAACTCCACCGGCTGCGGGCATCGCAAGTTTCCGCAGCGCAACCACTAAAGATACTATACCATTGATATCTGGCGATGTCAAACAGTATTTTTTAGTGGCATTAATAGTTTATGCGTTTCTGTGTGTGATATTCTTATTTTGTTCATTCTTGGCATTCAGCCATTTTTCTTTATATTCCAGTGCTTTCTCAGGCTTGTGCCATCTGGCATATAGATTATTCAGATATCCGTATACAGATTTCAGATAGTTATTCTTAGAAACATAATTATCAAATGCTGAAACAGCAGTATCAGATGAAGCTAAATCAGAATCACTGGTATCCATAGCAGCATTGATAATACTCTCTGCTGCCAGTAGATTCTTTTCGGCTTCTACTGGTTTACCTTCCTTTAATGCAATTATTCCGGAAGCAAGTCGGCAGCAGCCATAATCTAAAGTGTTGTAGCCTTCGTTATCTGTTACAAGAGCATCATATTGATTAAGGACAAGCCGTGCAAGCTCTAAATCACCAGCAAGTATCAGCATATTTACAAGATTAAGCATCTGTTGGAGCATATCATGCGTTTCAATTATGCCGGTGTCAGCATATGAAATCCTTATCTCAAATGCCTTGTGTAAGGCTTCGGTTGCTTTATCAGTTTTTTTAAGTGCAAGATATACATTGGACAGATTGTTATAAAGATTTGAGAGTAGATTGATATAGCGCTTCTGATTCATGGTGTTCATAGTGTCATCTTCATTTTCAAGCAGGTGTATAGCTTTTTCACGTTTCTTTACAGCCACATCATAATCCTTTCTAATGTATGAAAGCTCTGCTTTGTAGTCTAAAAGTAATGCTCTGTCACAGACAGAATCGATATGCTCCTGTTCCATAAGGTATGATATCCGGTCAGCCAGTTTTGACATATAATCCCTGACAGAGTATTTTTCAAGATATGGAAACATATCCTGAAGGAATAGCAGATAACAGGCAGAATTATCATTGATGATGTTTTCTACAACACTTATCATAGCCTGTATCGTATTATCGGGCTTTCGGACTTCTAAGCCATGCATCAAGCAGATTGAGTGAAGACTGTTTACAAGTGTCTGACAATTGGAAATGCAAGGATTTAATTCCTCATATATGATTTCCTGTATCAGAGGATGCAGGTTTATTTTCTTATTCTCTATGTCATCTGTTATAAAACCATATCGGGCAAGATAATTAACATCATGTAAAGAGGCGAGCTGCAGCCAGTTCCTGAAATGATTCTTATACACGCCGGATACCGGAAGGATTGACAGGTTCTTAAGTATATCGGTTTGAGAAGAGTTAAGCCGGCTGATCTGCATAAGAATACGCAAATGTTCAATCATAAGCCCATCATAATAATCCCCATCTTTATATAATTCCACATTTTCACTATCTGTGATATTAAGCCCACACTGCTTTAATTCATGCAGTAATTCATCAGGCTCAAGACCGCCTGCTGCAAGTGAAAGAGCTGATAATACGACAGTCAGGGTGTGGGAATGAACTTCTCTTATTATCTGTTTAACTGTTTCAGTATCATCATCCGAATAAGGACAATGCGAAGCAAAAAGCTGTAAAAGGTCTTTTTCAGATGCTATCTCTTTAATCTTAATCGAAGCATATTGTTTTACTTCACAGCGTGTCGTGACAAGCAATTCAAAATCATTCTTTACAAATTCTTTGAAAAAAGCATCATCCTTAGGAAGTGCATTAAAGTTATCCAGTATCACAAGGCTGTCCTGATGCAGGGAGCGTAGCAGTCGGTAATGTGAGTCAAATAGAGCATCCTCATCCATATCTGATGTATCATCTGAAAATTCCATGGCTGCAATGTCTTTTCGCAGGCTGCCGGAATAAAACAGGTAGATGATATTGGTATATTTCTTTTTATTCCTGCTGGCATAATATTTTGCCAGTTCACTTTTTCCTATTCCTGCGATTCCATTTATGAAAACAACGGATTCAGAAGCAAGCAGTCTGCCACATTCTTTTATCTCATCATTTCTTCCGATGAATTCTTTTACAACAGCCGGCAAACGATTACTTAGCAGAATGTCAGTAAGCTCCGGTGAATACAGGTTCTTTCTGTTATGGTCAGATAATATGGCGTAAAGCATAACATCTGTAAAAAATGTGGCATTATCATCAATGGCAATTAATTCATCAGCTTTGGTAATGCCAATTATTTTTCGGCTGTTATTAATCATATCTTCCAACAAGTATCTGGTATTAGAAACATTTATAAGATTAGGAATAATCTTGTTCTTAAAGTCCGTAATCATCTGATTACGCCCGGTATCATTTTTGTATTCATTCAGAATATCTACAGGAACAGGTCTTGCTCCATTACACCAGCGGCTGAAGGTGATGTTATCATCTGAAGCTTCACCATAGTCAGAGGCTTCATCCAACAGGCAGAGCGAAAACAGGTCACGCACAAGCCGGTGCTGTGGGTAAGTCTTTATTTTATTGTCAAGTAATGCACCTGTCACATGTGCAAATGTCAATTGATTTTTCATACTTTCTCCATGTCTATGTCAACTTCCAGTCAACATGTCGTCAATGTGTTTCATTCTCAAAATTTACTATCATTATCACAACAAAACATAGCCAGCAGACAGCAGAAGATATCTGAAATGGCTATAAATATTATAACATAGAACAAACATATGTTCTACAACTTTTTTGCACATTGAAAACTAAATGAGCTTTATCATATGCCAACAGAACCAGCGAAGATGTTTCCGGTAGGAAACGGAGCGGGTGAAGACACTTCCGTCAAGGGTGGGAAACGGACTCGAACAGGAGTAGCCCACAGGTCACGAAGCGATTCGGGGGACTAAAGGTCAGCTGTGAGACTGACAACATGTGATATGCAGAAAGCCAAATGAAGTATCTTTCAACGGTATGATTATCACAATTGAGATTTCGGTAAAAGAAGGTGATATGTTTAGTATTTTAAGAAGGGGGTGTTTACACATGGCAAAAGAATTAGAATTAGCCAAGAAACTGGCTGTACTTGGGTGGATTTTCCGCAAGGGACTGATTACCGAAGATGAGTACAGTAGAACAAGAGTTCATATTATGAGTGAATATGATGTTATAACTTTTATGACAGCATAGCCGCACATTCGTTAACATTTATATTTTGAATTATAGTGTAGGCAGTAGCAGAAATGATGTTACTGCCAATTTATTTTATACAGACAGATTTTAGGGAAGGAGCGTTTTCTATGGATGAAAAACAGGTAGAAGTAATAAAGAAAGTGGATGGTCCTGTTATCAGAGACCGCAGAAAGATGGGAAAGCCACTTACTATTACAAGAAAAAGAGTAGCAGCATATGTCCGTGTCAGCACGAATGGAGAAGAGCAGATACAGAGCTTTAATTCACAGAAGCAGTACTATCAGGATAAGATAGATTCCAATAAAGAGTGGGTTATGGTTGGGATATACGCTGATGAGGGTATCACAGGAACCAAAACAACGAAAAGAGAGCAGTTTCTTAAGATGATTGATGATTGTATGAATGGTCTTATAGATATTGTAATTACGAAGTCAGTATCAAGATTTTCACGAAATCTTGTTGATACACTGCAATATACCAGAATGCTGAAGGTAAAGGGAGTTACAGTAATTTTTGAAAAAGAGAATATTGACACATCAAAGATGGAAAGTGAGATGCAGTTATCACTTTTATCTGCTCTTGCACAGAATGAGGTTGAGTCTTTATCCCAGAATGTGACAATGGGTGTGCAGATGAAAATGTCCAGAGGAGAGCTGATGGGATTTAACGGATGTCTCGGATATGATTATAACCCGGAGGATAAGAGTATAACTATCAATGAAGCAGAAGCAGAGACAGTTCGCCTGATTTATGATTTGTATCTGCAGGGATATGGTGCATATAGAATTGCGAAGGAGCTTACGAGGCTTGGTAAGGTCAATAAAAAGGGCAATGTTAAGTGGACAGACAGCGGTGTTAGGGGAATTCTTAAGAATGAAAAGTACAAGGGCGATTTGCTTATGGGAAAAACTTACACAGTAGACCCGATATCAAAGAGGCGTCTGGATAATCACGGTGAATCCAATAAATATTATACGAAGAATCATCATGAAGCCATTATTTCAGAGGAAGAGTGGGATAAAGTTCAGGATATTTTAAAAAGCAGATATCGTACTAATGAAAATGTATCAGATGCGGAGAGAATCAAGTTTGCAAGAAAATACGCTTTTAGCAGTATGTGTCAGTGTGGTTTCTGTGGAACTAATCTCACCAGACGTTCCCATAATCAGGATACAAAGCATAAAAAGCCGGTATGGAAATGCCGGACGGCAACGAATAAGGGAATTGCAAACTGCCCACATAGCAAAGCCGTAGATGAAGTGGTTATCGAAAATGCGTTTCTTGAGATGTTTAAGTTGCTTGCAGAGAATTTTGATGATGTACTTGAATCTGTGTTGTCATCAGTGGAAGAAACATTATCCAAAGACGACAGTACAGAAAAATTGAAGCGTATTGAGAAAGAGATTCCCTCGCTTGAAAAGAAGAGAAAAAAATTGACTGATATGTATCTGGATGATAAAATTTCTAAAGAAGCCTATGACGATAAATACAGTGAGATTAGCAATAAGTTGGATAAATGTGAAGAAGAAAAGCATTTATTTTCTGACTGCGTATTATCACAGAAGAATATTGCTGATAAGATGAAACTCATCAGGCAGAAGCTTAAAGGGGCTGATGTACTTGATGAATTTGACAGAGTAGTATTTGAAAGCATTGTGGAGAAAGTCGTTGTCGGTGATATGGAAGAGGATGGCAAAGCTGATCCGTATAAGCTGACATTTGTGCTAAAGGGTATGGATGACAGAAGTATACCATATGCCAGAGACCGATATATGAATCTTTGTGAAAAGGCTGTGTAGACAACAAGGAGGAGCTTAAAAATGAGCGATAATCATGACTTGTTGAATGATAAAGATGTGTGTTCTTTTGAAGAACACGAGGCAGAAAATGTGTGTTCCAACAAAGATGCCGTTGCATGTTGAGACGGTTGTACTGCTTTCCCACAAAAAGCCAGACGGACATATCAACGTAAAAGTTGAGTTTGGCGAAGGTGAGGGAAAAGTTCCGCTTGATAATATCGCTAAAAGAGCCGAAGAGTACAAGCCCAAGGAACGAGTGACCTACAAAATGATAAAGGAGTACATAGAAGCTAAATACGGCTTCAAAGTACATACCGCATATATCGCAGAGGTAAAGAGAGATTTAGGATTGCCGATGTATGATGCTCCTAATGCGGTAGAAGAATTGAAACAGCCGAGGAAGCATCCGACAGCGGAGAAAGTGGAAGCGATAAAGGATGCATTGAAATATTTTGGCGTATGTAGCTAATTTTTAGTGCATAGTTATAAAATTTATAAAACGACATTTACCGTTCTATATGGTAAGATTAAATATAGTAACGATTTTATAAATGTAGGTGGTAAACATGGGAGATAATCGAAGGATTTTTAGTGATAATGAAAAAATGGTATTATTTAATGAGGTCGATGGGCGATGTCCAATTTGTGGAAAGCCATTAACTAATACCAAGAATGGACAAATTATTAAAATGTTTGAAGTGGCACATATATATCCTGCGAATCCTCGTCCAGAGGAAGTCGAATTGTTAAAAGACGAGGAACGTTTGAGTAAAGACGTTAATAGTCTGGCTAATGTCATAGCGGTCTGTAGAATATGTCATAAAAAATTTGATACACCACGAACTATAGAAGAATATCGCTCGTGGGTAAGACTTAAAAAGAAATTGTTGCAAGATGCACAGCTAAAAAATACATATGCACTTTTTAATATAGAGGAAGAAATAAAGGAAATATTAAAGAATTTAAATGATGAATCTTTAGAGGAAGACTTGGTACGGTTAAGTTATGAATCTTTGAAGATAGAGCAAAAAGCCAACGACACCTTACCTTTTGCAATAAAACGTACCATTAAAAACGATGTGGTAGATTATTTTGACTATATTCATAAGATATTTATTGAAATGGACAAAGTAACACCATATAAATTTGATACCCTGGCGGCTCAAATAAAGGGATTCTATTGCAAAACTATGCAAATTAATCCTAACCAAGAATTCGTATATGCTTCTTTAGTGGATTGGCTTAATGAAAAGACAGGGTCATATTCAAGAAGGGCTTGTGAAATTGTGATTGCATATTTTATACAAGATTGTGAGGTGTTTTCATGATATTGCCGAATAAGCTAATAAGCTTTCAAGATTGTATTCTGGCAAAAACGGTTTATATTTTAGAAAAGATTAGTGATTCAGATTTTTCAGTAATTGGGTTATACGAACAAGTGGAAACTCATTTTGAAGATTTAAATGAATATATGTTGGCTCTGGACGTTCTATATGTTCTTGGCAAAATAAAATATAATGAGGGGTTGCAGGTGATACAGTATGTTGAAAAAAATTAGTTGTAATATATTTTTGCAGAAAGAAATTGTATTTCATGAGGGTTTAAATGCCATTGTAGGAGATGATATTGCTTCTAATTCGATAGGAAAATCAACTATGCTTATGATTATTGACTTTGTTTTTGGAGGCGATGATTATATAAGTAAAAATCATGATGTAGTAGATAATTTGGGTCATCATGATTTCAGATTTATTTTTAATTTTGATAATAAGGATTACTATTTTATTAGAAGTACAAATGAATACAAATTTGTATCTATTTGTAATGAGAAATTTGAAATTTTACAGAGTGTAACAACGGAAGAATTTACCGCATGGTTGCAAGAAAAGTATGATTGTCAATTAGAATCGTTAACATTTAGAAATATTGTTGGTAGATATTTCAGAATTTATGGGAAGGAAAATTTAAATGAAAGAAAACCTATCCAGTATTTTGAAAAAGAAACAGCACCTAAATCTATATTAGCTCTTTTAAAATTGTTTGATAAATATAAATCATTAAAAGCATATGAGGAGCAAATAGAAAAATTAAAAAGTGACAAAACTACATTGGTTGATGCAGCAAAAAAGAATTTTTTGCCGAATGTCAACACAAAAAGTTTATTTAATAAAAATGAAAAAAAGATTGAAGAATTAAGCGTACGATTAGAAAAAATAAAGAAGGAAATTGTAACAACATCGCTTGATTTAGAATCAATGGTTTCTCAAGAAATATTAAAACTTAAGAGGGAGAAAAGCCAACTTACTATTAAATTAAACTCATATCAAAGCAGATTGCTAAGAACACAAAATAATATAAAGAATAAACCTGTGAAAATTAGTGCTGAGTTAGAACAATTTGTGTATTATTTTCCAGATTTTAATGTAGAACAGGTTAATAAGGTGGAGGATTTCCATAAAAATATAAATAAAATATTAAAGAGTGAACTTGTAGCAGTAGAGAAGGAATTAAAAGCTAAAATCGAGGAAATTAATAATCAGATAATAGAAATAGATAAGGAAATTGAACAGAAATTGTCCATAAAAGATGCACCTAAATTAGCAGTAGATGAAGTGGTTGATTTGGTGGCACAAATAAAACAGCTTAATGATGAAAATGGATACTATACCAAGAAGAAACAATTGGAGGGGACTATATCACAGGCTAATGATGATTTAAGTGAATTAAAAGAAAAGGCATTAGATGAAATATGTAATGAAATAAATGTCAAAATGTACGAGCTAAATAAAGAAATATATGTTGATGGAAGGCGAGCACCGACACTGAATATTCACGGAAGTAAATATTCGTTTAATACTGCGGGGGATACTGGAACAGGTACAGCTTTTGCTAACTTGATATCATTTGATCTTTCATTGCTGGAATTAACCCGTTTGCCGGCTATAGCTCATGATTTGCCATTGTTAAAAAACATTGAAAATGTTGCAATGGAAAACATTATTTCAATATATAGTAGAAGTGAAAAGCAAATATTCGTTGCTATTGATAAATTGAGTTCTTATGATGAGAAAGCGGCACAAATTATAAATAAACATAAAGTATTACAACTTTCGAAAGACAAATTACTCTTTATCAAAAATTGGAAAAGCAATAAATAAATCTAAAAAGCGTATCGTTAGAAATAATGGTACGCTTATTTTTTGCCCCTTTTTGCAGATTTGTCCTTTCTCATGCTTTCCAATATAATGAAGCTAAAGAAGTGGAGGTGTGCTTATGAGAGAGAAATTTAATCATCTGTATTTGGATAGCCACGAAAGAAAACTTTTGATACATAGCCTTGTAGAGTTAAAAAATCAGCGCATACAGCAAGGCAGATATACGGATTGTGTTGACAAGCTTATTTTTAAGGTCATAAATACACCGACCAAGAGAATGAAAATTGAATATGTCTAAGGCAAATTACAAAGCTGCTTATTCTTATTGATTTTAAGAGTAGGCGGCTTTTTTGCGTTCTCTGGTACTGTTTACATAGCTACCTTGACAAAGTGGCTAAATCTATGTGAAAGGAGGACGCATCTATGTCAAATTGCAAAGTGATTGCTCTGACTAACCAGAAAGGCGGTGTCGGAAAAACAACCACAGCGGTTAATCTGGGTGTAAGTCTGGTGCAGCAGGGTAAAAAAGTCCTGCTGATTGATGCCGATGCACAGGCAAATCTTACGATGGCTCTGGGTTATAACAGACCAGACAATATTCCCATAACGCTTTCTACTGTAATGCAGAACATCATAGACGATAAAACGCTTGATGTTTCACAGGGTATTATCCACCACAGAGAGGGCGTTGACCTGCTTCCGTCAAACATTGAGCTGTCGGGCTTTGAGGTAAGGCTAATTAATGCAATGAGCCGTGAGCGTGTGCTGAAAACCTATGTCAATGAGGTTAAAAAGAATTACGATTATGTGCTTATTGATTGTATGCCGAGCTTAGGTATGATAACCATCAATGCTCTGGCGGCGGCTGACAGTGTAATTATCCCGACACAGCCCCACTATCTCTCTGCTAAAGGTCTGGAGTTTTTGCTTCGCTCCGTATCAATGGTCAAGCGGCAAATCAACCCAAAGCTGCGGATAGACGGTATCTTAATGACTATGGTAATGCCCCGTACCAACATTTCTAAGGAAATTACGGCAACGGTCAAAAGTGCATACGGTCAGAAAATCAAGGTGTTTGATACCGAGATACCACATTCTATCCGTGCGGTGGAAGCTACCGCAGAAGGCAAAAGTATTTTTGCTTACGACAAAAGCGGCAAGGTTGCCGTAGCCTATGAGCAGTTAGGAAAGGAGGTGGCAGAGATTGGCGAGAAGCAGAGAAGGGTTGACAAGGCTCTTGCCATTAGTGTTGCACTTAAAAAAATATGAAAAAAGTGTAAAGCAGGTATGAGGGATAGATTTGCACATTGGTAAAATGGCGGCTGTATTTCTATAATTTAGAGGTACAGCCGTTTTAACTTTAGCGGAGGTATTCGTTTATGGGAAATGAAAATTTAATTCAAAATACAGAACTACAAAACGAACAGTTGAAAGATGAAACCGAAACATTCAATTCTTTTATCAATGTTATGGTGCAAATAGTTGAAAAATATGGAAAGACCGTTTTGCAGGAATTGGATTGTGCTGCGTAGGTTACGCAGCCTTACATATCACATTTCCCTATAAATTTATGGAGGTGGTACGATGAACAGAGAAGGAAAGAAATGTGTTCTATATCCGAGAGTAAGTACTGAAATGCAGGTGGACGGATATAGCCTTGAAGGGCAGAAGAATAGCCTGAAACGATTTGCTGACAGAGAGGAAATGGAGATTGTTGGTATATATGAAGATGCAGGTAAATCGGGAAAATCTATTGAGGGGAGACCTGCTTTTAAGAAGATGCTTTCTGATATAAAGAACGGATTGGAGATAGATTATATTCTGGTTTATAAACTTTCACGATTTGGAAGAAATGCGGCAGATATTCTAAATTCATTGGAGTTTGTGCAGTCGTATGGAATAAATCTCATTTGTATTGAGGAAGGTATTGACTCATCACAGACAAGCGGAAAGCTTTTAATTTCTGTATTATCTGCGGTTGCAGAAATTGAAAGAGAAAATATCATTGAACAGACAATGAACGGACGCAGAGAAAAAGCAAGACAGGGAGGTTGGAATGGCGGTTTTGCTCCGTATGGATATTATCTGAAAGACAATCAGCTCTTAATAGAAGAAACCGAAGCTGAAGCAATTCGAATTATATTTGATAAGTTTGCCAATTCAGACATAGGGCTTGGCGGAGTCGCAAAATATCTTAATTTGCAAGGAATAAAAAAGATACCCCGTCAGAATGGAACATTAGAAACTTGGAGCAGCCATTTCATACGGTTGATATTAGATAATCCTGTCTATTGTGGCAAGATTGCTTATGGCAGGAGAACACGAGAAAAGGTAAAAGGCACAAAAAATGAATATAAGCAGGTTCATACAGATGATTATATTCTGGAAGATGGACAACACGAAGGAATAGTTAGCGAAGAATTATGGCAAAAAGCTTACACAAAACGTATGGCAACAGGAATTAAGCAGCCGTCCAAAATAGGTAAGGACAGGTCGCATCTGTTGACGGGAATATTAAAGTGTCCTATTTGTGGAAGCTCAATGTATACGAATAAACATGCGTGGACGAATAAAGATGGCACATACAAAGAAGTTTACTATTATATCTGCGGTAGGAACAAGCAGGAGCGAGGGCATCATTGTGATTACAAGGCATCGCTTAGAAAAACAGACATTGAACCACTTGTAATTGAAGCTGTTAAAGAATTGGTAAGTGATAAATATTTTGCAAAAGAGATA
This sequence comes from Roseburia hominis A2-183, assembly GCF_000225345.1. Lineage (NCBI taxonomy): Bacteria > Bacillati > Bacillota > Clostridia > Lachnospirales > Lachnospiraceae > Roseburia > Roseburia hominis. The sequence goes on along the minus strand of NC_015977.1, from coordinate 2,331,887 downwards.
GAAAAGCGTATTGGCGTACAGACTGATACCACTGCTATTGATAAGGAACTTGCCAATTATGAGAGCAAGCTGAAAGAAGTAGATTTGAATAAAGCCCGTCTGGAGCGAGAGATTGATAATCTGCCTATTGATGCTCGTTTCAGAGAAAGAAAAATCCACGACATGACATTAAGGCTTGATGGATTGTATGATACGATTGTCGAGTTGGAAGAACGGATTGAAGATGCAAAGCTGAGAAGAAGTTCTATCGAAATGGAAGCAATTACTATGGACAATATTTACAAGCTTATGCTGAATTTCGGAAAGCTCTATGATATAATAAGTGACGAGGAAAAGAAAAGCCTTATAACTTATCTAATAAAGGAAATTCAGATATATCCTAATGGAGAGTCAGAGATGCCTTTGAAGTCGATAGAGTTTAATTTCCCGATATATCGTGATGGACAAGAGGTAAGGCGGCTCTTGTGGGAAAAAGGTAATACCGTTGAGTCGGTGGTTCTGATGCAGTATTGTGGGAAATGAGAAAAATAGGCATGTTAAACCACAAGATGTTGTGGTTTGAGGGCAAAAATTGGAACGAAAAATGACCAGTTTTTGCCCTATTTTTTTCCCCGTTTTTATAGATGCATAGGTGCAAAAAAGAGATTTTTGGGTGATTTGAGCAAAAAAGAGAGGAGGAAATAAAAGTAAATAGCAGATGAATATGTGAGGCGGTACTTATTTTAGAGATGAAATAGGTACTGCCTTTTTTATTTTCAAAAGAACAGGAGGAAGAAAAATGTCAGGATTGCTTTGGATAAAGGACCTGAGTAAAGAGATACTTTTGACAGTAAATATTTGAAAATGTTTTTTTATTTATACTCAAAAGAATTAGTTGCATCACTATATGAAAGCAGTGATTTTTAGAGATATAAAGTTATGTTTTAGTATATTTGACAAGGTAAAAAAATTATGTAAAATAATTACTTGGAAGTGTGAAAACATATAACTTGGAGAAATGGAGAAGTAGGAATGGCAACAATAAAAGAAATTGCAGAGATTGTAGGTGTCTCTAGTGCAGCAGTTTCCAGAGTGCTGAATTATGATGAAGGAATATCGGTCAGTGATGAGACAAGGGATGCAATTTTTTCAACAGCAGAAAAACTTGGATATAAAAAAAGAGTTATTTATCCTAAAATCGAAAATGTCGCCTTATTATACTTTACAGATAATAAGGATGAACTGGAGGATGATTTTTATCGTGGGGTCAGAGAAGAGATTATCAAACAGGCAAAGAAGATGAATATTCAGTTAAGCATTTATGACCGTAATGACGGAATGGATGCGATTCCGAAGGATTTGAATGCTTTTATTGCAGTTGGCTGGCTTGCCAGGAAAGAAATTAATAAGCTCTATAAGATATGTAAAAAAGGTGTATTTATTGGAACTTCGCCGGATGAAAAACTGTTTGATGCGGTAAAGCCGAACATGGATTCATTTGTGACGCAGATGGTTGATTATTTTATTGAAAAAGGACATAAATCTATTGGTTTTATTGGAGGAAGTGACCGAAACATTGATACGGGGAAACCGGCTATGGATATCAGGGAATGGTCTTTTCGACAAAGCACAGCTTATTACGGTTGTCTGAATGAAGATTATATTCTGATTTCAGAGAAGTTTACGGTAGATGACGGATATCGTATGGGAAAGGAGTTGTTAAAAAAGAAAGCATTACCGACGGCACTCTGTATTGCAAGCGACACATTGGCGGTCGGAGTGCTGCAGGCATTGAATGAAGAGGGAGTTTTGGTTCCAGAGCAGATGGCAATATTCAGCATCAATGATTTAAATATAGCAAAATACATGTCTCCACCACTTACGACCATTCATATAGATATTCCCTGTATTTGCGAGACAGCATTGGATTTGCTGAGGAATCGGGTGCTGTATGGGGGCAGAGTGACGAAATTGGTTTTTGTGAATGGAATTCCGATTTTTCGAAAGAGTTGTTAGAATAAAAGAGATGCCAGAAAACATGGCATCTTTTTTTGTTTCTGTAAATGGATAATATGCACAAAAATAGAATGCAAAAATTGTTAATATAGTGCAAAATAATATGTCTCTATTGAAATTTGTGTGTAAGAATGATACAATCTGAACAAGTAAATAATTTACCTAAAAATAAGTAAATAATTGATTGAGAAAAGAAAAGGAGAAAGCTTATGAAGAAGAGAATGGCAGGAATGCTCTTGGTAGCAGGGATGATGGCATCACTGGTAGGTTGTGGAGGGGCTGATGCAGCTAAGACTGCAACCGCAGATGCGAATGGAAACTATTTGGTAAACGGTAGTTTTGAGGAAGCAGATTTTACCGGATGGACGGTAACAAACATTGATGACGTTACAGAGGAACTGGATGTGTATGACCGTGAAACAGACTGTTTTGAAGGTGTACAGTCTTTACATTTTTATTCGGGAAGCAGCAATGTGAATTTTTCAGCAGAACAGACAGTAAGCGGATTGGAGGACGGTTCTTATAAACTAACTGCACACATTCAGGGAGAGGCTGCAGGTGATGAAAATGCGCAGGCATATTTTTATGCGATTGTTGATGGCGAAGAAGTGAAGGTCGATGGTGAGCTGAATGGATATGTAAACTGGTACACGGCAGAGCTTTCCGGGATTACGCCGACAGATGGAAAAATTACGGTAGGTATTCGTGTTTCAACAGCTCCGGGTGGCTGGGGAACCATTGATGATTTGACACTTGTGAAGGAGTAAAGAATGGAATTTATAAAAGGCATGGACATTTCCATGATTAAGGAATTGGAGCATAGTGGAGCGACATATCGGCTGAATGAAAAAGAGGAAGATCTGTTTCATCTACTGAAAGAGTGTGGAACTAATATGGTACGAATCCGAATATGGCCAGATCCCTATGATGAGAAAGGAAATTCCTATGGAGGTGGTGGAAATGATCTGCAGACGACTATTGGAATCGCAAAAAGAACGGTGGAAAGTGGAATGGATTTTATGCTGGACTTCCATTATAGTGATTTTTGGGCAGATCCCGCAAAACAGATAAAACCAAAAGCGTGGAGGAAATTAACGGGTGAAGCACTCGAAACTGCGGTATATTTGCATACCGTTGATACATTAAAGGCACTGAAAAATCGAAAACTCGTTCCGTCAATGGTGCAGGTTGGAAATGAGATTACGAAAGGACTGCTTTGGCCAGATGGATATGTAGACCGGTCGGAAAGCATGGCAGGACTTCTTTGGGCAGGCATCAAAGGAGTGAGGGAGGAATGCCCAGAAGCTAAAATAGTACTGCATCTTGATTTTGGAACGGACAACGAGATGTACCGGCAATGGTTTGATCGGATTGCTCCCTACAGATTGGATTATGATGTGATAGGAATGTCGTATTATCCGCACTGGAACGGAAGCTTAAATAAGCTTTTAGACAATATGGATGATATCAGCAGCAGGTATGATAAGGATGTGCTGGTGGCAGAGACATCCATAGGCTATACAACGGAAACGTTTGGCTGTAACGGTATTGTGTATTCCAAGGAACATGCGGAGATGACCGGGTATCCGGCAACACAGGAAGGACAAGAAGCTTTTTTAAGAGATTTATTTGCAACTGTAAGAAAAGTAAAGGGTGCAAGGGGAATCGGTGTCTTTTACTGGGAACCGGCATGGCTGCCAGTAGAAGGCTGCACATGGGCGAGCAAAAGCGGAAGCATATATATGAAAGAGACAGAAACAGCAGGAAATGCAATGGCGAATATGGCGTTGTTTGATGAAAAGGGGAATGCGAACAGTGCATTAGTAAATATGAAAACAATGTAGGAGGAAAAGTTCATGAAGAAAAAAATCATGTTATCGATGCTTGTGGTACTCACGACAGCAGGAATGCTGTCAGGATGCGGCAATCTGGGAACAGCAGATTCCAAACTCGTTATTTGGACAAATATGAGCGTGGAAGTGGATACCATACAACAATATGCAGATGAATGGGGAGAACAGAACGGTTATGAGGTAGAAGTAATCCATCAGTCACCGTCAGTCCAGCAGTTTGCGCAGGCAGTAAAAAGTTCTTCGGGACCGGATGCAGTTGTGGGAATTCCAAATGATCAGCTTGCAGATTATGTGAATGCAGGTCTTACGGCAGAAGTGCCACAGAATTTATATACGGATAGTGATTTTTCGGATGCAGCCATTCAGGCATGTTATGTAGATGGAAAAAGGTATGCAGCTCCGCTCTCGGTAGAGACAACAGCATTATTTTATAATACAGATATGGTTTCAGAAATTCCGGCAACATGGGAGGAATTAGTAGAGCAGGCGGTTGACAACGGCGGCGTCCAGTTTGATGCTACCAGCATTTATTATGATCTTGGGTTTGTGAGAGCATGCGGTGGATATATCTTTGATTATAAAGACGGCGCATATGATACAAGCGATATTGGTCTTGCAAATGAAGGATCTGTGGAAGCATATGGGTTTATCAATGACTTGTGCAACCAATATAATCTGCTTACAGCAGATGTTACAGCTGATATTGCAAGAAGCAATTTCCAAAATGGAAAATGTGCTTATTATATTGGCGGACCGTGGGATATTGATGGCTTTACTTCTGCAGGAACACCGTTTGCGATTTCTGAGATGCCGACTTTCAATGGTCAGCCCTTTGTGACACCGGTAGGAACTCAGGTAAGTTTTGTAAGCAACAGCAGTAACAATCAGGAGCAGGCATGGAATTTTATCCAGTACTTAATTGAAAATGGCGCATTGGGTATGTATGAATCCGGAGACAGAATACCGGCAAAGCTTGCAGACCAGCAATTGGATGAAATACAAAGTAACGAATACACACAGGCATTTATCGCACAGATTCAGAACGGTGAGCCAATGCCGACTGTTTCAGAAATGGGGCAGCTTTGGACAATTCATACGAATAACATCAGGTCTATGTGGGCAGGGGAACAAACACCGCAGGAGGCGACGGATAATATGGTTACCCAGCTGAAAGAAGCAATTGAATTGATGAATTCGGGAAAGTAGTGATGGTATGAAAAAGAAAAAGAATGGTATGGCATATGCTTATTTGGCACCGGCACTGATATCTATACTGTTGGTAACATGCTTGCCGATTATCTATACGGTAATTTTGTCTTTTACAAACTATAATATGTATCATTTGAATGATTACAGCTTTGTCGGACTGGTAAATTACTTGACCGTATTTTCGGGGAGCATAAAGAATGTGTTTTTTCCAGTGCTTGGATGGACGATATGCTTTGCCGTATTCAGTACGGCAGGCTCCTATACAATGGGACTTATTCTTGCAATTCTGTTGAACAACCCGCATATGAAGGAGTCAAAAATTTATCGGGCGATTCTTATCGTTCCCTGGGCACTGCCGTCTACCATCGCAATCTTAGCATGGCAGGGATTGTTAAATGAGCAGTACGGAGGTATTAATAATCTTCTCCATGCAATCGGGATTGCATGGAATATACCGTGGTTGACGAATGCATTATGGGCGAGAGTAGGACTGATCATTGTAAATGTATGGCTTGGATTTCCCTATATGATGAATGTTTGTCTTGGAGGATTACAGGCAATAGGGGCAGAATACTATGAGGCAGCGAAAATGGATGGAGCTTCAAAATTTCAGTGTTTTAAGAGCATTACGTTGCCGATGGTGACAAAATTGTCTATTCCGTTGGTGATTTCCTCATTTGCAGCTAATTTTAATAATTTTGGAAATATCTATATGATTACGCAGGGTGGACCGGCAAGGGTTGATAATCAGTTTGCAGGATATACGGATATTCTTGCAAGTACGACATATAAAATGACAACATGGTCGAACCGATATGAACTGTCTGCTACGTTTAGTGTGCTGATTTTTATTATTGTCGGTACTTTTACGCTGATTAATATGCATTTATCTGGTGCATTTAAGGAGGTTGATTAACATGAAATATAAAGAGAAAATGACAGCCTCTGAAATGAGAACCCTGTGGGGTAGCAGAATTGTAATCTGGATTACGATACTTGTTGTGATGTTTCCGGTTGCATGGATTGTAATGTCTTCGTTTTCAGCAGGAGATAGCTTTTTTCTGTCCTCACTTTTTCCAGAGAAATTCAGTGTGGAGCATTATGTGACACTGTTTCGGGAAACCGATTTTACAATTTGGGTATTGAATTCATTAAAATTTTGCTTCATAGTTGCGATCATTCAATTAATTCTTACTTCCTTGGCAGCGTATGCATTTGCCAGGCTTCGGTTTGTTGGAAGAAAGTATGGATTAATGTCCCTGCTTGTGCTACAGGTGTTTCCGAACAGTATGGCAGTGGCAGGCTATTATATCTTAATCTATCAGTTCGGATTGGTTGACAACAGTATTGCACTTATTCTGGTGCTGGCAGGTGGAAGTGCCTATAATATCTGGTTGCTGAAATCATATATTGACGGACTCCCGGTAGAACTGGATGAAGCTGCCATGGTGGATGGAGCGAATCAGTTTCAGGTATTCTATAAAATCATTATACCGCTTGCAATGCCGCAGTTGGCAGTCATATTTTTATTTTCGTTCATTGCGACTTACAGCGAATATGTGATTACATCCATCTTTTTGCAGACACCGGGGAAGATGACACTGGCATTGGGGCTGCAGTCATTCATCAGCGATCAGTTTGCGGCACACTGGACACTGTTTTCTGCCGCGGCAGTTATTTCATCACTGCCGATTATGATTGTATTCATGTGTCTGCAGAGGTTCATTCAGAATGGATTGGTTGCTGGAGGCGTTAAAGGATAACATTACAATTTTTAGTGAGAAAGGAAGCTAATATACCTATTGCTCCATCAATATACAGCTTATGCAACAAGATGGATAATTCCTTACTGGCTGTAAGGGATATTAACCATAAATACATTGTAGTAGAAAGGAGATTCTATGAGAAAAAACAAATTTTTATCAGTTATGGCAGTTGCGCTTGCAGCAGTACAGCTTATAAGCGCATCGACAGTTACGGTGCAGGCATCAACCCTCACGGGGGCGGTTGAGACAGATGATTTTATAAGGGGAGTAGATGTGTCAACGTTGGATATGTTGGAAGATTTGGGTGCACAGTATTATCAGAATAATGTTGCGAATGATGCTTTGACAATCTTACATAATAATGGGGCAAATTATGTAAGATTGAAATTATGGGTAGATCCCTATGATGAAGACGGAAATGCATATGGTGGTGGAAACAATGATTATGACACAACACTGGCACTTGCAAAACGAGCCCAAAATTTGGGAATGAATATTCTGATTGATTTTCATTTAAGTGATTTTTGGGCTGACCCGGCAAATCAGATTAAACCGAAAGCATGGGAGGACTTATCATATTCGGAATTGAAAGAAACATTGTATTCATATATGAAAACAACTTTGAATAATTTTGCATCAGAGGGAATTGTTCCTGATTATGGTACAGGTTGGAAATGAAATATCTTCCGGAATCCTTCATGAAGATGGAGAAATTGGAACAGATGAGGATTTTTCCGGACTGGCAGGACTTTTGCAGTCGGCAATTTCAGGTGTCAGGGATTCATCTGCTTCAAATACAAAGATTGTGCTTCATTTGGATCAGGGTGGAAAGAATGAATTGTATACATGGTTTTTTGGCGGATTATTGGAAGAAGCACCCAATCTTGATTTTGATGTGTTCGGACTATCATATTATCCGATGTGGCACGGAACAATGGAAGGGTTGCAATATAATTTAAACTATCTTGCAACAACATATGATAAAGAAGTATGTGTTGTAGAAACTGCATATGCATGGACCACGGAAGATGGCGATGGTGTAGGAAATGTTTTTATCAGCGGAGATGAAGAAACCGGCGGATACCCGGCAACAGTGGAAGGACAGTTTCAGTTTATGAATGATTTAGAGTCGGTTATATTGAATGTTCCGAATGATAAAGGCATTGGATATTTTTATTGGGAGCCGGAATGGGTTCCGGTGGAAGGCGGTACATATGCTTCTTCAGCGGGAGTTGCATATAAGAACGATACTGTTACGCCAAGTAATACATGGGATAATATGACGCTTTTTAACTTTAATGGAAATGCTTTGGAATCTATTAAGGTTTTGAATCAGCCAAGTGAAAATCTGCTGACAAACATCAACTTTGAGCAGAATGAAGTAACAACTTCACCGAGTGGATGGAATGTGTGGCTGAGCGATACAACTGATTCGAATACGGTCAAGACAGAATATGGAAGCGCTTATGACGGTAATTATAAATTAACATTTTGGGATGATGCGGATTATTCCTGCTCGATATATAAAACATTTACAAACATTCCAAATGGAACTTATCAATTCTCTGTTTGGGCGATGACTAACGGGGATCAGGATGTTTTGCAGCTTTATGCTAAAAATTATGGTGGAGATGAACTTAATACCACGATAGAAACAAGTGATATTAACTGGAATATTTTCAGTATAGATGAAATTGTTGTGACAAACAATACATTGGAAATAGGTGTTTATTCCGTTGCTGGTGCTGATGACTGGTGTAACCTGGATATGGCTATATTAAGAAAAGTAGAGTAAAACTATTGTATTTTTTGCTGCGAAGAAGAAAAAGGAAGAAACATAATAATTAAGACATAAATAAAAAAGAAGGAAACCTGCTGATACCGCAGTGTGTTGGCAGGTTTTCAAAAAATGACAGAATGTTGAGATGAGTGATGAATCGGGGGGTTTATTACTCTCTTTTCATGTTAGAGAGAAAGTTGCGACGCGACATAATTACAGACGCGATACAATCTGTTTGCGGACGCTTTGCGTTGCTATCATTAACGTAAAGCGAGGTGAACAGCATGAATATGGAGAAAAACAGAAAAAAGAGTTAAACATACGGATCGGGCAAAGGTTGAAAACTGTTAGGGAAAACAGTGGATATACACAGGAAACATTTGGAATATCGTTTTGATAATATTGATTTGGATTAAAAAAATGTGTATGAGTTTATGCAGGCAATTTTTAATTTTTGTGATGGGTGTGATTGTGAATTTGAAGCAGTTGCAGATTGGGAATCTGATATGATGCAGGAAATGGCACAGTATCAGGATTGGTATTAAGGGAGAATGATGATGGCAGAGAAGATTAGAAAACTTGCGAATTCAGAAGTTGAAGTGTTATCTAGAATAGTTGCAGAATGCATGACAGGAAGCCAAATGAACGAAATTTTTCGGGAATGCGGAGTCAGGGACACAAGCAATGAAAGTACAAAATGGAAAAGAATCTACTACACTTTTTTAACGAGACAAGAAATAGACGGAGCATCAAATGCTTTTCTTAATTTTATTAAAAAGAGCTTAAAACCGGTAAGGTTCATTAACGGTCAAAATGGTGATTATGATGAGATTTTATTAGAGATAAATAAACCATTGATGTTAATCGGGCTACAGATGACAAATGAGAGAAAGCTGTTAAAGATAGAGGCAGCAACCACAATATCGGAGGTCGAAAGACGGACAAGAGATTTGGTAAGCGAGTTACAAAAAAGACATATTCATCAGGATGTAATAAAGTGCTGTAAAGAAGAATACTTACAGGAGAACTATTTTCATGCAATCTTTGAAGCTGCAAAGAGTTTGTCAGAGAAGGTAAGAGAAAAGACAGGGATGCAGGATGACGACTCCAATTTATTTAATAATGCTTTTGTAGTTAATAATCCCAGACTGGCAATAAATTCATTGCAGACACCTTCGGAAAGGAATGCACAAAATGGGTTAAAAGAGATGTTAAACGGAATTACACATATGGTAAGGAATGTGACGGCACATGAACTGAAGATAAAGTGGATTGTGAATGAGCAGGACGCAATTGATATTTTGACAACAATTTCCTTTTTACATAAATAGTTGGACGAGTGTTTTGTTGTTCCACAGCATATAATATAATTAGGAAAAAACAATTGTTGTGAGCATTAGGATATGCTATACTAGGAATGAGAAGAAAGGGTGTGATTGTATGTTGGCAACGAAACCGCAGGTAGTAGCAGAAACATCAGATACTGCAAAATTGGAATTATATAGATTGATTGGTGAAGGCTATAAAGCAATGCAGGAAGGCAGAACCAGTACGATTGATGAAGTGAGAGAAAAACTGAAGAAGAGGAGAGAAGAGCGTGGCTAATGTAGTATTTACCGAACCGGCAGAATATGATTTGCTGGATATAGAGTACTATATTTTTGTCGATCTTTGTAATCCTCAAGCATCAAGAAGAATAACGGAAGGTATTCTCGAAGCTGCAGAAAGGCTGGGAGAATATCCGATAGGGCATCCTTTAGTAGATGATGAACTTTTGGGAAGAATAGGTTTGCGGATGACGCGCTTTGATAATTACAATATCTTTTACCATTATGACAGCGAGGATGATGTAGTGTACATAATCAGAATTTTATATAACAAAGTTGATTGGCAGAATATATTGAAAAAGTAAACGAAAATTGTTGGAATCAAACCTCTAAGTCTTCAAAGATTTGGAGGTTTTTTCTTCCTGTTTTCGCTGGAAAATAATTTCCGAAATAGACAGTCTATGGTACAATTATTGTGAAAAACAACAGAGAAGGTGCCAATATGGGATACGATGCATATGTGCATATAAAGAAGAAATACACTAAGTTAGCCATTGAAAAACTATTGATGCTGATGGATTATGAAAAAAGAGGGGATTCTTTTTATTGTGGTAATGATGATGACTATAAGTTTTTTACTGGTGTTCATGTCTGGTTGTGCGACGAAAATGAGGAAGAATGGGTATACAGAGTTAGAAGTCAGTACTTTGCAGTAGGATATGATCTGCAGAAGATGAATGAAACGATTAGGTGTCTAAAACAATATTGTGATGCCTCGTTTGAAAGTGATTATGGGAAGAATAGATATTTTCCAGAGGCTACTCTTATCAAAGGTGCAGAAAGCGGATGCTATTTTGCAGTGGAGAGGTTATTTAATAATTTCAGCAGTTTAAAGCATACTTTGAGTAAGTATCCTAGTGATGTAGAAGCAGAGAAATCAATGTATGAAATAAGTGGAATTCCCACTCCAAACATGTTTAATGCAAATGTGTATTCGACTTATTTATGTTCTTTAATTGAAGAATATTTCAGAACAACATACATTGCATTGCTGAAATATTCTGACCGGAAAGAAAAAATATTAAATGTTAAATTTTCACCATATGATATGGTGGATATAAGTAATGGAGAGAAGACCGTAGAAGAAGTTTTTGCAAGTACATTATCATTTCAGAATATACAAAAAATTTGTTCAAATTTTCATGCTTTAGATAATAAGCTAGATATAGGACAAGCATTGAAGAAACCTTATCATAATAGAAAAAAGAATCTGTATGAACAGGTCAATGATATTTTGGAGCGAAGACATGGTCTAATACATCGACTGGAAATAGATGATAGCTATTGTACTGAAAGCTTACAAAAAGATATACAGGATGTGATTGTTGCAATTAGAAGGGTATACTCTTATCTTTGTAAATATTATAACTGGGAGGAACAAGAAGTGAGTTTGTAAGACAGTTATTTTCATAAAAAAGAATTACAAGGTTTTGGTTGTGTATACTGGAAATTGAGGTGTAAAAGTGAAAGCATTTATGTCTTATAATAATTTAGCTATTAATAATGCGAATTTCAATCTGGAAGGGAAATTAGCAACATTATGGTTTGATAATTTGCTGTTAGGAACAGGCAAAGAGCTTGTTGAGAAGGTTATGGAAGATGTAGCAGAAAAGGAACAATGGAGTAGTGATACTTTTAAGGAAATGAAGAAGGTACAAATATCTTCAGAAACCCTACTTCCTTCGATTAGTTTTATGGACGAATCAATAATTGAAGATGATTATTTTAAAGATGCTGCTGATGTTTTGAAGGATAAATATGCAAAGGAATTATCAAGTCCTAAAACTTACGGTGGCGCCATGCATGAAATAGTATGGGAAGGTTTTGGAATAGCGAATTCTGTTAAATATTGGACCTTGCTTAATGCAAAAGCGAATTGTACTTTTTTGCCAATGGATATGGAACAGCAGATGTTGGGAAAAGTTTTTGGAAGTACAACAGATATGGGATATAGTAATTTTAGCGATATTATTACAGCAATAATACCTGATATTTCTGAGTACTCATGGGATGAAATTATAGAGATAAGGCATCACAACTATTGGACACAGTTTAGAAAAAAACTTACAGAGTTGAGTGAAAGCATTGAAGACAAAAAGCTAGGACAAGATATTCTGGAGGAAATAGTAAGAAAAGATTTAATTGAAATGGCACAACGTTTTAGACCTCAAGTGACTAAGAATATTGTAAAAGGGGTTGTGAGTAATATTCCATTGCCAATTCCAATTAATCCAGTATCAGTGGTGTGTACAGGATATGATATAATGAAGGAGATAGATTTTGATAAAAAATATGGATGGATATATTTTTATTTGGACAATAAGAAGTAGAAAAAAATTAGATAATGAATAAGTACAAGACTATTGTCTCAGTTACTAGTAAGTGAGAAAACAAATGGTTGGAATCAAGCCTCTAAGTCACATATGATTTGGGAGCTTTCTTCTGCCCATTTTGATTTTGGAAAATCTATCCGAAAAAAAACTATGGTACAATTACAGGTAGCAATGTGTGCCATAGAAAAGAGCAGACTTCAAATCAAACCGAAGCCAATCAAAGTCTCGTCTATGAAATCAATTCTAATCTTTTCTGTGGCAGGTGCATCAAGGTGCAGTATGCCGTTTGTGCAGACCCGATATGGGATCATTGCATCATTTTTGAATCCAAGGCTTAACGGAAAGCCAAGGGTTGTGCATCTAAATTGCACGCTCAGATAATAATGTTGAAATACTCAATTTATCTTCATTTTCATTAAAAGAAAAAATTGATAAGCTAATTAGTAATGAAGGTAGATTATATATTGGGCAAGATATGTTAGTTGGACCGAATGGTTACGATTTTTCTGGTAAAGGAACCTTAAATGTAATGGGAGCAAATAAGCAACCATATCGAAATGTTGCAGTTCCAATGCAAGGAACATCGACAGGTAATGCTAAAGAACTTGTGGGTTATTTTTGGAAACATTTTGGTGAAACGGATTGGGTTGCTGTAAGTAATGGGGGAGGTTACTGCAGATGGCAGGGATTAAATGATAGTGTAGTCAAATGGGGAAAGGAAGGAGAGTACATTAAGTCTCAAAAGGGGTCTGCGTTAAGAAATGTAAAATATTTTGGTGATACTCAAATGCTATTTAGTGATACAGGAACAGCAGGGTTAAATGTTAGAGTTTTGCTGGATAATCAGATTTTTATTGCGTCTGGTCCAGGAATTAGAGTTGTTGAAGGAAACGAATATGCACATTTAGCTTTCTTGAATTCAAGAATAGCGGCATATTATGTGAGAATGATGTCTCCAAAACTTACAATAGCGGGCGGATATATTGGACAAATTCCTGTTAATGATAATATTTATTCTTCAGTTGTTCTTGAAAAAGAAGCACGGTTATGTGTTGAGCTAAAAAGGAAAATGTTATCGACAAGACCTAATAATATAGAGTATGAGTCCACATATATACAAAATATTAGTGGTAACTTGCTTAATGATGCTTGCCTAAGAAGGAAATGCTACACATACTAGCATTATTTAATTCAGTAGTATTTGATTATATTGTAAGATTAAAAATGGCGGGGCTTGATTTGACGCAGACAATTATTAAACAGATTCCTATTCCGGATACAAAATCATTTGAAAAAGAGTTGGTCTATATGGGAGAAAAAGCAACAATTGAAAAGCATATTAATTCTCGAATAAGAATGTTATACGCAAGCAACCAAAGACTGGATAACTTATTTGCGGATGTGAGTATCTAGCCGATAAAGAGAAAAATTTCTAGAAAACAAATAATAGCAGAAATAGATAGATTAGTAGCACTCTTGTATGGATTAAATGAAGAAACATTTGAGAACATACTTCATACTTTTAGTAAGTACTATTCAGAAAAGGAAGTTGAAGCTTATTTTTAGGCATCAACGGGAGCATCCCAAAGTTTGTGTAAACCTCCAAACTGATGTAAGATAAAATTACTCAGTTTGCATGCCTGTAAGGAGAAAAAGATGGATGTAATGGTTTTGATCGATTCGTTTAAGGGGAGTATGACTTCCATGGAAGCGGGGAATGCGGCGCGTGACGGGGTGTTGCGCGTCTATCCGCATGCCAATGTGACGGTCCGCCCCCTGGCAGACGGAGGAGAGGGCACAACAGATGCCCTGATAGAGGGGCTGGGCGGAAGGAAAGTGGAACTGTCTGTGACGGGACCGATGGGAAGCCGGGTAAAAGCTTACTACGGAATCCTTGCGGATGAAAAGACGGTGGTTATGGAGATGGCGCAGGCCGCGGGCATTACGCTTGTGGAGGAAGCGCAGAGAAATCCGGGAAAAGCCACCACCTATGGAGTGGGCGAGATGATACGGGATGCCGTTTCGCGCGGATACCGCAAATTCATCATCGGAATCGGCGGAAGCGCAACAAATGACGGCGGAATCGGAATGCTTAGAGCGCTCGGTGTGAAGTTTCTGACCAAAGATGGAGAGGAAGCAGGAGAGGGAGCGGATGCGCTTGGTAAAATACATTTCGTTTCACTGGAGCATCTGATGCCGGAACTGAAAGAATGTGATTTTCAGATTGCATGTGATGTCACGAATCCGCTCTGCGGAGAAAAAGGGGCGACCTATATTTATGGAAAGCAGAAGGGCATACGGGAAGAGGAAATGCCGCGTATCGACGCGGATATGAAGCATTACGCCGCGATCACTGCCGAGCGGATCGGCGTTGACTATGCAGCCCGGGAGGGCGCGGGGGCAGCCGGCGGCATGGGATATGCCTTTATCAGTTATCTTGGGGCGAGACTGGTTCCGGGAATCGAGCTGATATTAGACGTGATCCATTTTGAGGAGGAGGCAAAGAAAGCGCAGATTGTGCTCACCGGAGAGGGACGGCTGGATCTTCAGACTGCAATGGGAAAAGCGCCCGTGGGGGTTGCGAGGGCTGCCAAGAAGTATGGCTGTAAAGTGATTGCGTTCGCCGGTTCGGTCACAAAAGAAGCAACTGCGTGCAATGACAACGGCATCGACGCATTTTTCCCGATCGTGCGCGGGGTGTGCACGTTAGAGGAGGCCATGCAGCGGGAAAAAGCCATGGAGAATCTTACTGATTCCGTGGAACAGGTATTTCGTCTGCTATAATATCAACTACTCTACAGGATGATTTAGAAGAACGATTATCTCAAAAATCTGGAATGAAAGAGCAGGTGATACGGGAAATAGATCTGGATAAACGGTTCAAAAAGAAATGTTGGGGCAATCAGGTTCTCCCCTCACCCCTTACAGTGCTCCCCGCGGTATGCCGTCGGTGACATGCCGGTCTCCTTCTGAAAGCTGGAGAAAAAGAAACTGCGGCTGCCGAAGGACAGTTCATCGCTGATGTCCTGAATACTCATGCGGGTACCCGATAGAAGAAGCTTTGCTTCTTCTATTTTTTTTCGGCGGATATAAGCATTCACGCTCTCGCCGGTCACTTCCTTGAACTTGTGGGAAAAATAATATTCCGTGTAGCCGAGCCGTTCGGAGAGCAGAGAGATCGAGAGCGGTTCGCGGATGTGCAGACTGATGTAGTCGCAGATGTTCTGAATCTGCCTGGAATGTGCATTCGTCTCCTTTGCGGCGCGGACACGGTGGACGTAATCATCGAGAAATTCGCGGCTTAAATTG
Source organism: Roseburia hominis A2-183 (assembly GCF_000225345.1). Taxonomy (NCBI): domain Bacteria; kingdom Bacillati; phylum Bacillota; class Clostridia; order Lachnospirales; family Lachnospiraceae; genus Roseburia; species Roseburia hominis. The sequence goes on along the minus strand of NC_015977.1, from coordinate 2,316,035 downwards.
GTCGTGTCGGCAGTCGTTTTACATTCCTCGATGCGCCCGGCATAGTAATCGTTTAGGGTGTATGCGATGGAGGGATTCAGACCGCCATCGATCGCAGCGCGGCTGCACAGGGTTAGGAGCACCAGCAGATTATTTTTGCTCATGCGGAGTGAATCGCCGATCTCGGCCTTGACGCCGGAGCTTAAGGTCATGGATTTTGCAAGAGCCTTTTTGTATTCCGGATTTCCCTCGCGGATCATGGAGAGAAATGTCTGTTCCGCCATCCAGATGCCCGGATGCTCCCCGGAGAGAAGCGGCGAGTCATCCGGAACGCTTGTCGTGCTGTGTGAGGTAAAAGAGATCAGATCCGCGGTGATCCGCTCGCCGGTAATGGCGCAGTGAAACATGATGGCGTAGGAGAGCAGCACGGAAGACGGAATGATCGGCACACTCTCGATCTGCTTTACAATTTTAGAGCGCAGCTTGACGGTAAGCTGGTAGGAATCCAGCTTTTTACGCAGAACCAGATGCGAGTTGCTTCCGGTAAAAGCAGGACCGACGATGTGGATCTGCTGCAGCGCAAAGCCCTGATACTCAAAACCGGCGATCCAGAGAAGTCCGAACTCGGTGTCCAAAATCAGCGGCATGCGGTTCCCGGATTCGATATGTGCGAGTACGAGAGAGGAAAAACCCAGCATGGAGATAATGTCCGGCAGCATGAGTTCTGCCGGACAGTCTGTCTCGATCAGCTCAAACTCCGGGCTGTAGTGCCAGAGATGAAGCGGGTATTCACATTGAACCATTTCCTGAAAAAAAGAGAGACGTTCTTTGATGTCCATGTGGGTATTCCTTTCTTTAGCGGTTCCAGCTTCCGAGGAAACGCAGGCTTTCCTTCGGATGTCTTGTCTGTGTGCTGCGGTCGACCGCAATCAGTCCAAAAGTCATCGAGTAGCCTTTCTGCCATTCAAAATTATCAAGGAGACTCCAGTGAAAATAACTTTTTACCGGGAGACCATCGCGGATGCAGGCAGCGACGCCGTTAAGTGCGGCATCGATAAAAGCGACGCGCCTGGTGTCATCGGAAGTTGCAATTCCGTTTTCAGTGACATACAGGTCACCGTGAAAATCTTCTGCCACCCTGCGCAGAACATGCTCTAAAGCTTCCGGGTAAAACTCATAATTCATCTGGGTCAGTTCGGCACCCTCCGGATTCGGAAGCTGACCGTCCGGACCGATCAGGGAGCGGGTATAATTCTGCACGCCTAAGAAATCATCCTCCTTAATATAAGGGAGATAGTGTAAAAATTCTTCATCCCACTCAGAGGCTGCGCGCGCCTCGCCGCCCGCCTGCGGCTGAATGTCGTGCAGGCTTAAGGTCAGACCGACTTTAATGTCCGGATAGAGCGCTTTGATTTCTTTTCTGGCGAGCTCATGTGCTTTCATGATGAGAAGATCGCCCTCTCTGGTGCGCATGGAGGTAAAGTTTTCTACTTTTTCCACGCCGAAGACTTCCATATTTTCAAGGGCGGTTGCCTTTTGATTTTCCATCATTTTCTCAAGATTGATGCCGACCTGCACCGTACCGTCCGCGCTGTCGCCGCTCCTTGGCGCTGTCTGTGCTGCCTGCATCTGCGCCATCATCTGCCGCTTGTAGCGCTCGGCGATTGCGGCGACCTGAATGCCCATATTTGCCTCGTTGATGGTGCATACATAGTGCAGTTCGCTGCCGAGTTCTTCCATAATATAATGAACATAGCGGGCAAAGTCGGCAGGCGTAGTCGAAGCTTCCCATCCGCCTTTGGTCATCAGCCATTTCGGGCTGGAAAAATGATGCAGGGTAACAAACGGTTCCACACCGTATTTTTTGCAGCAGGCGATGACGTCGTGGTAATATGCGACGGCCCCTGCATCAAACACGCCCTCCTCCGGCTCGATGCGCGCCCATTCGATCGAAAAACGATAGGCGTTTAAGCCGGCGTCGGACAGAAGCTTAATATCTTCCTCATAGCGGTGGTAGTGATCGACCGCGTCTAAGGACGGCTCCAAAAAGCTGGTGTGCTTCATGTGCTCCATCGCCCATAAGTCGCTGCGGATGTTGTTCCCTTCTACCTGATGGGCGGCTGTGGCAGCCCCGATCAAAAAATGTTCCGGTAATCTCATAAAATCCTCCATTCTGCAGTGAAAAAATACAGCGTCAGCCGTATTTTTCCTGTGCATCTCTTGTAATCTGATGTTACTATATAAGATTTTATAAAACCCGGAGTTTACAAAATCGTGAAAATGTTAGAAAAATAGCAATACATCATTTTATAACATGAATTTTAGTACATAACAACGAATTTGTAAACACAGAAAGGAAAAAGACCGGCTAGAATAAAGCCATAGAAAACAGAGGCCGCAGATATAGCAGACATACGGAAGCGGCAAAATACGGAAAAGTCTGGAGGGTATAAAAATGTTTGGAAAGAAAAAAGAACAGTCTGTGGAGACAAACGGCATTGTCTACCGCCGTGCAAAGACATGGAGGGTAGCGCTTGCAGGATGCAGTTCTGGGATTGGAATGTGTTTTTATGTGCTGCTTGGACTGGCAAGCTATGTGGCAAACGAAGGGTATGGCATTGCAACAGCGGTGGTAGGCATTATCCTGACTGCAACAAGAATCTTGGACGGCGTCACAGATCCGATCATTGCGATCATCATCGATAAGATGAACACGCGGTTTGGAAAGATCAGGATTCTGATGGTGGCAGGATGGCTGATCGAGTCACTGGCAGTCCTGATCATGTACTGCTGGGCGAGTGGAAAGGGACATGGAATCGTGCTGTTCGTGCTGCTCTACTGCCTGTATGTGATCGGCTATACGATGTGCAACGTCACAGCGCAGATCGTTCCGGCGATGCTTACGAACGACCCGAAGCAGCGCCCGATGGTAGGCGTCTGGAGTACAGCTTATAACTATCTGGTGCCGATGATTCTTAACATCGTGATTACGGTGATATTGCTCCCAAAATATGGAAATGTCTATTCGGTAGAGATGCTTGCAGCATCCTGCATCGTCTGCGTGGCAGTATCGGGTGTGGGATTACTTCTCTGCAGCATCGCGGTATCGGATATCGATAAACCGGAAAATTTTGTGGGCGTGGCGAGCAAGAAGAAGGCGGAGCCGGTAAAAGTAAAAGATATGTGGGAGCTGGTCAAATCCAACCGTGCGTTGCAGACGTTCATCGTTGCGGCAAGTTCGGATAAGATCGCGAGCCAGACGGCAAGCCAGGCGGTTGTGACGACGATGCTGTTCGGAATTATTATCGGCAATATGCAGCTTGGGACAATCTTAAGTGTAATCGGTATGCTTCCTTCGATCATCTTCGCGTTTATCGGGGCGAAATACGCAGGAAAGCACGGAAATAAAGAGGCGATGGTGACGTGGACGTATGTGTGCATCACCGTGGCGGCGGTGCTTGTGGTATTGTTTATTTTCATTGATCCGACCCTGATTGCGACGACGCTTCCTATGATGATTGTATATGTATTATTGACCCTGGTGTTAAATGGTGCAAAAATGTGCGTGACGATGTCAAGCAATGCGATGATGGCGGACATCATTGATTACGAGTTAGACCGCAGTGGTAAATTCATTCCGGCAGCAGTGACAGGTACATACAGCTTTATTGACAAGTTAGTATCCTCGTTTTCTGCAGCGATTGCAACCGGTCTGGTGGCATTGATCGGCTACAGGCACACGATGCCACAGCCGACCGACCCGTCCACACCGGCAATCTTCTGGATGACGATGAGCATGTATTTCGGACTCCCGCTGATTGGCTGGGTATGTACGCTCTGCGCAATGCGCGAGACGCCGCTCTCCAAAGAGAAGATGGAGGAAGTACAGAAGAGCATTCAGGAGAAAAAACAGGCAGAAGTGGAAAAAGTGATTGAGGAAATGAAATAGAGAGAAGAAAAGAGAGGGAAAACGGAATAGATGAGAAATACAATAGTGCTGGAAAAAGACTGGACATTTTATAAAAATCCACAGAGTGAAAGCGGGGAAGCGGTGACGCTCCCGCACACCTGGAACGCGGTTGACGGGCAGGACGGCGGAAACGATTATTATCGCGGAACCTGCAAATATGTGCGTCATTTTGCAAAACCGGAACTGGAAAAGGGAGGAAGAGCGTATCTGGAATTTAACGGCGCAGCGATGACGGCGGATGTTGTGGTCAACGGAACGAAGCTGTTCCACCACGAGGGCGGATTTTCTACATTCCGGGTAGATGTGACGGAGCAGTTGACAGAGGACAATCTGTTAGAAGTATATGTGGATAACTCTGACAACACAAAGGTGTATCCGCAGAAAGCCGATTTTACTTTTTACGGCGGGCTGTACCGCATGGTAAAGCTGGTGACGGTGCCTAAAGTGCATTTTGTGATGGACTATGCAGGCGGAAACGGCATGAAAGTGACGCCGGAGGTGACGATTCTGGACGCTGCAGAGAAACAGGCGGACGCAGACGTGACGGTGGAACTGTGGATGACGGGGGAAGCACCGGACGTGACGGTCACCGTGGCGGGAGAGACACAGACGGTTCCCGTGGAAAACGGTTATGCAAAAGCCGTGTTTGCGCTTAAAAATGTGCATCTCTGGGACGGTGTGGAGGATCCGTATCTGTATACGGTAAAAGCAGAACTTCCGGGCGGTGATGTCGTGGAGCGGACGTTTGGCTGCCGCAGCTTTAAGATAGATCCCAAAGAGGGCTTTTTCTTAAACGGACGATCTTATCCGCTACGCGGCGTGAGCCGTCATCAGGATCGTGCGGGCGCGGGCAATGCGCTGACATACGAGATGCACCGGGAGGATATGGCGATTGTAAGAGAGCTTGGTGCCAACACGATCCGCCTGGCACATTATCAGCACGCGCAGGAGTTCTACGATCTCTGCGATGAGAACGGAATCATTGTGTGGGCGGAAATTCCGTATATCACGATGCACATGACAGACGGCACCGAAAATACGTTAAGCCAGATGAAGGAGCTGATCGTGCAGAACTATCATCATCCGTCGATTGTCTGCTGGGGACTTTCCAATGAGATCACGGCAGCAAGCGCGGTGAACGAAGAACTGCTGGAGAATCACCGTAGATTAAATGATCTGTGTCATGAACTGGATAAGACGCGTCCGACGGTTATGGCGGATGTCTTTATGTTAGAGACGGACAGCCCGATGCTGGAGATACCGGATATGAACAGCTACAATCTCTACTTTGGCTGGTACATCGGGGAACTGGAACAGAACGACAGCTTTTTTGACGAATATCACAGCACTTACCCCGACCGGGTGATCGGACTCTCCGAATACGGCGCGGACGCGAATCCGGCGTACCACAGTGCGAATCCGGAGCGGGGCGATTACACGGAGGAATATCAGTGCGTTTACCACGAGCATATGGCAAAAATGATTGAGGAGCGCCCGTATCTGTGGGCAACGCATGTATGGAATCTGTTTGATTTCGCTGCGGACGGGCGCGACGAGGGTGGCAAGCACGGCGAGAACCAGAAAGGGCTTGTGACGATGGATCGCAGGATCAAAAAGGATGCGTTCTATGTATACAAGGCATACTGGAGCAAAGCCCCATTTGTGCATCTCTGCGGCAGCAGGTACACGGACCGTGCAGAGGATGTGACGGAGATCAAAGTGTACTCCAACCAGAAGAAGGTCTCGCTCTTTGTGGACGGAGCAGAGAAAGAGACGAAAGAAGGTGCACGCATCTTCAGATTCCGGGTGCCGATTACGGGAACGCACACGATCCGGGTAGTGTCCGGGGACTGCACCGATGAGATTACAGTGAGAAAAGTGGACACACCGAATCCGGATTACATTTTCAACAAGCAGGGCGACGTGGTCAACTGGTTTGACAAAGAGGATTTTAAAGCCGATCACTATTCGATTTCCGATACACTGGGGGAACTGGCGAAAAATGAGATGGCAAACGCCATTGTGCAGAGCCTGATGGCACAGGCTTCCGCAAGCCGCGGCGATGTGGCGGAGAGCGTGAAGGACAACCCGGCATTGCAGCGGATGATGCAGCGCATGACACTGGCAAGTCTCTTAAAGCAGGCGGGAGACGCTGTGAGCGAGGAGCAGATGAAAGCGTTAAACGACGCATTGCAGAAAATTCCAAAGAACTAGGGAACACGAAGTAAGGAGCGCAGAGGAATGAAAAAAGCAGTACAGCAGATCATGCTTGGAACAGTAACGAAAAATGAAAAGCAGACGGCAGAGACGCTGCGGCGGATCAGGGCGGCAGGCTACGACGGAATCGAACTGAACGGTTTTATGGTGAAGCCGACCTCTTTTCTGGTGCGGATGCTCACGAAGGCGGCAGGAATGCCGGTCGGAAAAGGCGGAAGCTATGATTGGAATGCACTCGTAAAAGAAGCGGGACTTTGTGTGACGAGCATCCATGAAGATCTTGGAACGATCAGACGGGAGCCGGAGACGGTTGCAAAAGAGGCAGAAGCCTTCGGCACAAAATATGTCGTCATCACGGGAATGTACCGCTTTGATTACTCGGATAAAGCCGCGGTGCAGGGGCTGTGCCGGGATCTGAATACCTCCGGAAAAATTTTGAAAGAGGCGGGCATTGAACTTTTATACCACAACCATAACTGTGAGTTCCTGCACGTTGAGCCGCAGAAAACGGCGTATGATCTGCTCCTTTCGGAGACAGATCCGGAATATGTCAACTTTGAGCTGGACTCCTACTGGCCGACGGAGGCGGGCGTGGATGCGCTCGCCCTGATGAAAAAACTGGACACGAGAATGAAGCTTTATCATATCAATGACCGCGGCACTCGTCTTTTGAAGCCTGCCATGACGCCGATCTTAAAATCGGACAGCATGGAGCTTGGCTGCGGCAATATGAATCTGGATGCACTCATTGCACAGGCAAAGAACGTGAATGTGGATGCCGTGATTTTAGAAAGCCATAAAAACTGGGTGGATAACTCTCCGCTGCGGTCGCTGGAGGTAAGCGCACAGTTTTTAAACGCACGGATCTGACAGAGCGGGAGATGGCAGAATAAGGATGGAAATGCAGATGGAAGAATTAAGAAAACAGTGGATCACTTCAGAAAAAGAATACCGGGAGGGCGAGGTTTTTGTATACCGGCAGAAATTTACGGCTTCACAGGTCAAAAAAGCTGTGTTTTACGGCACAGCCCTCGGCGTGTACGAAGCAGAATTAAACGGCACGAAGATCGGGAGCCAGATGTTTGCACCGGGATTTTCCTACTATCCGAGACGTGTGCTCTATCAGACACACGAGGTTACGGAGCTGTTGCGGGAAGGAGAAAATACGCTGACGGTCTATCTCGGACAGGGGTGGTACTGCGGGCGTTTTCTCTGCGAAAATCAGACACAGATATACGGAGAGCAGCCGGCGGTTGCATGGATTCTGGAACTGGAGGATGCGGCAGGAAGCCGAAGGATTGTCTCCGACGAGACGGTGGAGGAACTGGAATCCCCGTATGAATATGCCGGAGAGTACGATGGTGAGATTTATTTTGCAGACGGAAGAGAGAACGTGACCGGTCATGCGTCCGCCTACACAAAGGAGGCGCCGTTCGCACTGGAGCCGACGCTTACGGAAGTGCGTCTGCAGGATGAGATGCCGGTGCGGGAGGCAACGGTGCATGGAGATGTGACGATCCTTGATTTCGGGCAAAACTTTGCCGGAATTGTAGAAATAGATCCTTCTTTTTTGAAAAATGAGACAATTACGATCCGGCACGGGGAGATCTTAAATGCCGACGGCAGCCTGTACACCGCAAATCTGCGCAAAGCGAAGGCGACGATTGTCTACCATGCAGGTGCGGAGAAGAAAAAATACCGCCCGCGCTTTACTTATATGGGATTTCGTTATATGGAACTTTCCGGTGCGGCATATCAGCCGGGGATGATCAGGGCATACGCACTTCACACAGAGATGAAGCGTACCGGATATTTTTCCTGTGAAAATCCGCTGGTGCAGAAACTCTATGAGAACCAGGTCTGGGGACAGAAATCCAACTATGTGGAAGTGCCGACCGACTGCCCGCAACGGGATGAGCGCATGGGTTATACCGGGGACGGGCAGGTATTTGCGCTGACAGGGGCTTATAATTTCAATACGGATGCGTTCTGGAAAAATTTTCTTCGCGATCTGGAGCTGGGGCAGCTTGACAACACCGAGGGATATGTGTGCGCCACGGTGCCGCAGACGGGACCTGCCGGGATCGGATTTATCAGTATGCTGGGATGGGGCAATGCGGTCACGATTCTGCCGGAGATGATGTACCGTCAGTTCGGGGACGAGGAGGCACTGCCGCGCCAGTATGAGAGCATGAAGCTTTTCGTGGAGGCGGAGATCCGCAAGATGGGGAAGAAAAATCTCTGGATCGGTCCGTCATTAGGCGACTGGCTTGCGATGGGAAAAGGAATCGCATGGCAGGCGATGCACAACAATCCGGTGTCAAACGCGTTCATCGTGCATGATTTAAAGGTCATCAGCGAGACGGCAGAACGGCTTGGAAAGCGAGAAGATGCGGCGCGGTACCGCAGACAGCTTGCCGCGACGACGGACGCTTATATCAAAAAATTTGTGAGCAAAAACGGAATCGTGGCGAAGGATTATCAGTCCGCTTACATCATGGCATTAAAATATGTGCTGCCGGAGGGCGAGCTGCGGGAACGGGTCAAGAAAAACTTTGTTGCCAACATCCGTAAAAACGGGCTGCAGACGGGATTTTTTGCGACGGAGCATTTACTGCCGCTTCTGGTGGAGGCGGGAGAGCAGAAACTTGCCTATGATGTATTACTGCAGGAGAACTGTCCGGGGTGGATGTACCAGGTGAAATGTGGCGCGACGACAACCTGGGAGCGCTGGGATGCCCTAAAGCCGGACGGAACCGTCAACGAGGAGAAAATGGCGGGCTCCGGTGAAAATATGGTATCCTTTAACCATTACGCATTCGGCAGTGTCGGGGAGTTTTACTATCAATATATCCTTGGAATCAGACCGGAAAAGCCGGGCTTTGCAAAACTGCATTTTGCACCTTATCCGGACGAGCGCCTGGGAGGCGTATCCGGAAGCTATCTTTCCGTGGCAGGGAAGATCGAGAGCGCATGGCGGTACGAAGCGGACGGCTGTCATATCCGGCTTGCAACGCCGGTGGAGGCGGTCGTGCTCCTTCCGGATGGAAGAAGTGAGAATGTGCCTGCCGGAACGTACGAGTGGACGGTGAAAAGACCGAATCTGTAAAAAGTGCAGGATATGTAAAAAAAAATCCGGAATCTGCCTGAAAAAGGGCAAGAAAGGAAATTGACGGCGGCAAGACATAGATGATAAAATCTCATGAGATATACATGTAAAGGATGAAAATTATGTTTGCGAAAATCAATTTCCACGATGAATTCTACCAGAAATTAAAGCTTCTGGTGCTGCCGATCACGATGCAGCAGTTTATGCTGGCGCTAGTCAGCGCCACAGATGCCATTATGCTTGGGGCGGTCAGCCAGACCTCCCTGTCAGCGGTGTCTCTGGCAGGGCAGATCCAGTTTGTCTTAAATCTGTTTATCAGCGGTATCTCCGCCGGCTCCGGAATCATGGCAGCGCAGTATTGGGGGAAAAAGGACGCGGCTTCCATTGAGGAGGTCATGCCGATTGCACTGCGCACCAATCTCATATTCAGCGGTGCGTTCACCGTGTTTGCGGCGGTGGCACCCGAGGTGCTCATGCGCATTTTTACGTCCGATCCTGCGTTAATTGAGAGCGGAGCGGTCTATCTGCGCGCGGTGTCCCTGTCATATCTGCTGTGCGGTATTTCACAGATTTACCTGATTTTGCTGAAAAATACCGGCTATGCCACGGTCAGTTCACGGATCAGCTGTACAGCGGTCGTTGTGAATATTATCTGCAATGCGATCTTGATCTACGGGCTGTTGGGGCTTCCTGCGTTAGGAATACAGGGAGCGGCTTACGCGACGGTTGCCGCCCGTCTGGTGGAGCTCGTTTGGAGTTATCTGGAGACGAAGCAGTCCGGGCGTGTGCAGATCATCTGGAAGAAAATGTTCCATGCGGCGGATGCCGTTCTGACAAAAGATTTCTGGCGTTATACCATGCCGGTGCTCGGCGCTGCACTCGTCTGGGGAATCGCCTACGTGTCCTACTCTGTGATTATGGGACACATGGGAAGCGACGCGGTGGCGGCAAACTCCATCACCACGATCGCCAAGAATATGCTATCGTGCCTGATCCGCGGCGTCAGCGGCGGCGCGGGCGTGCTGATCGGAAACCTGCTGGGCGCCGGAGAGCTGGACAAGGCAAAAGTGTACGGCGGCAGGCTGACGCGCATGGCAATCGTGGTCGGCATGACCACAGGCGGTCTTCTGATGCTGATCTCGCCTTTGATCGTGCGTTTTGCACCGCTCAGTGAGACGGCGGCGGAGTATCTGCAGTACATGCTGATCTTTTGTGGCTGCAATATCATGGCGCAGTCGGTCAACACGACAGTGCTGGACGGCATCTTCTGTGCCGGTGGGGATTCCAAGTTCGACATGAAGGGGAATCTCGGGGCGATGTGGTGCTTTTCCGTACCGTTTGGCTTCTTTGCGGCATTCGTGCTGAAATGGCCGGTCATGGTGGTGTACTGTATCGTGAACCTCGACGAGATTGTGAAGATTCCTGCTGTGTACTTACATTATAAAAAATATATCTGGGTGCGGAATATTACGGTACAGGAAGACGCTTGACAAGGTGCTTTTAGCCCTCCGGGCAGGATGCACACTTGCGCGAAGGAGAGACATGCCGCAGGCGACCGCACTTGGTGCGAAAATGTGTCGTGGCATATTTTTTATTGCAGAAAACGTTTGTGAGAAAGCCTGGAGAAGGCTGGCGCGGGTCTACAGAGGAAAAATAGCTGCGTGAGACCCCAAAACCGCTTGATAAGAGAGAAAAAGAGGGATAAATCCATGGCTTTTGGGCACTGGAAGCAAAAAATACGCCGTGAGACCCGGAAATTGTAAAATTCCGGGTCTCACGGCGTATTTTATCGGCTGTAGACCCGAGAACGCTCCAGCAGATAGAAAAAATGATCAAAATATTCCAGAAAACGGGTCTCACGGCGTATTTTATCGGCTGTAGACCCGAAGTTTCAGAATACAGAGCAGCCGGAATAAATACAACCATGGTACAGAAAGTTGCATGAATCCGCCGGGAGATTATGAAATGCAGAAAGACATTATTTATAGTGTATGACTGTATGCAGATTTGACGAGCACCGTGAATCTCCGGGCGGTTTGCGTGGAAAGAATTCCTTGCAAAAGCGCGGGTGCTGTAATACCATAAATACATGATGGGTTGTAGAAGGAGTAGCTTGTATGGGTGAAGATATAACGGTCAGAGAGATCGGGATTTATTTATTAAACCGAGTCGAAGTGACGCTGAAAGATGACAGCAGGGCGGAAGGCATTCTGCAGAACATCACGGCGGAGACGATCACTGTAGAGGGCAGGGAGATCATGCTTTCGGATGTGGCGGATATCCGGCTGGCAGGGGAACTGACAGATTATGATGTGATGCGTGATACCGGAATGATCGGGAATTTTACATTTGCGCCGGAAGCCTGCCGTGATGCTGCGGAACTGGAACTCATGCGGTATGGAGATTTTGCGTGTACCGTGTCCTGCCATCTGAAGCTTGCATCCGGAAAGATCTGCGCGGATGACATCCGGCTGGTATCGCACATACACAAGATCTGCGCGGAAAAATTAAGCCGGACGGCAGCAATTTACAGCCTTTTTGATGGAACATTTTTAGTCGGCAGATTGCAGCAGGATGGAACCGGGATGCTGGAGCAGTCAGGCGGCGGACAGGTTCCGGTCGATTTTGCCGGGGTGAAGGAGATTTTCCCGCTTCCGGAGACCAACGATTCACTGCATGTCACCATGAAGGACGGGAGCTGTCGGGAGGGTGTCGTGTCGGCTGTGACGGACACCATGTTCGTATTGATCGGTGAGGGCGTGTCCATGATTCCGTTTGCCGATATGCAGGAAATCCGCTACTGCGGGAAAGTGGTGCGTGTGCGGGAACCGGGCAGCCGGGGGAAGACGGATACGTGGAAGATCGCAGTCGGAAGCCGGGATGCAGAAGATGGTTTCTGGTGCAGAGTGCCGGAACATTCCGGAGCAGCGCAGATCGACGTTGGAGATCAGGTCTCCTTTGTGCCGGGAATTACGGATTGCGAATGGATCGCCAAGGATGTCCGGCTGGTGAATGCGGCAGGAAAGGAAGAACCGGCGGAAGCGGGGTATACAGGAAGGGGAATTATTTTATTTTTCCCGAATGCACTCCGGACGAACGGCTTTATCGGGAACTGCTATGTCTCACAGAATTATGCGAAGATGGAGAACGCCGGATTGCCGCGCGGAAATGTCATGTTTTCACAGGAGCAGATTGACTTTGGATTCAAACCGGGCAATATCTACGTGGTTTCCTACACCTGCGCCAAAGAACCGGGTGAGGTGGTGCAGGAGGCGGTCAGTGTGACGCTGGAGAAGATGTATCCTTATGCGGATTATGCGAAAGTGTGGATTGACAGGAACGGCGAGGTAAAGATGCTGCCGGTCTCTGTTTTTTATGCGAAGAAGTTTGTGGGACAGGACGTGGAAGTGCTGCTCTCGAATGGAGAGAGAACTGCCGGAAAGCTGAAGGAATACACGGATGAAAAACTGACGCTTCTTGCGGGAGACGATGGCGCAGAAGAGACGGTTCTGCAGACGGAAGATATCGCGCAGGTGCGGTATGTGGGACTCATTACGGCTTACCGCACGGATAACGGTACCGGTTATATTTCCGGGGAATACTGGTTCCATGTCAATAATCTCACAGATGCCGGTGAGGCATCGCAGCTGGTTCTGGGGCGCAGGGTTTCATTTACGCTTGAGCAGACTTTAAAGGGCAAGCTTTGCGCGGCGAAGGATGTCGCTCTGATCTCAGAGAAGACTGTCATTGCAGAGGAGAAGCAGGAAGAATCCAAACCGGAGAGACTGCGCGGTTATATCGTAAAATACATGATCAAGCAGCCGGTCAGTGCAGGGTTCGGTTTTATTGTACCGGAGGAAGAACTGGAAGCCCATCTGGAGGACAAGGAGGGAACCGTCTATTTCAAGCAGACCGACATTGACTGTGAGACGATGCCGAAGCTGAATACCAAAAGTTATTATTACGAGGTTTTATATACCCCGTATACCCTGCATGGCAAGACATGCGCGAAGGATGTGAAGATCGGTGCCGGACATCCGTATCCGGAGAAAAAGTCAACCGCTCCGGTGGCGGTGACCGCAGTGACAAAAAAGATTGTTTCAAAGACACTGCCGCTTGTGGAATATCTGGAAACGGAGGAGGCGCGCTATGTGGGGGCTTCTCCGAAACTCGGAATTATCTCTCTCTACAACGGACACTATGCGCTGATCAGCGACTGCTATATCAATAAAAAGCTTGTGACAGATCAGGAGTATGCACCGGACGGCGCGATTGCGATCTTCAATCCGGAGCTTGCACAGATCGAAACGGAAGAGACGATAAAGACAGCAAAGCACTGTTATCTGGTAAAATATGTGCCGGGCGGCACAATGGTAAATGAAAAAACCGGCATGGAGCATCCGTCCGTTGATTATAATTATCCGGTTCTGGTGTTGGCGTCCTTTGCGAAGAACCAGTATATCTGTCTTAAAATTGAGGCGGATGCATTGCAGGTGCGGAAAGTGGAGCAGGTAATGTCCACGCTTGGCACCGCCGTACCGGAACAGGTGGATTTTGATATTCCGGAGCTTTGCAGCGGGGAGAGTGTGATCTTCGAGATGACGGATTCCACGGCGGCTTACCACGTGATCGACAGCGTGGGGGATGATTTTTACCGTGTAAAGGACGGAAAACAGATCCTGAAAAATGAGATTCAGAAGATCTACCGTTTCGGTGTTGTCACAGACTTTAATATGGAGGAAGGCATTGCGGTGATCAACCGTGTCATGAATTTTTCCCTGACGCTGGCAGACCCGAACGTCATCAATATTTTAAAGAGCCAGATGAACGTGACACGCCTGCATGTTATTTTCGCCTGCGAGGACAACCGGATCACGGAAGTGCACCGCATATCGGAAGCTTACAGCGGATTGATCCGCTGGCAGGAGGGAACGGTCACGCAGTGCGATGAACTGCACCGGGCAATCGTGGTGGACCAGAAGGCAAAACACTATATGTCTGTGCTCTCGGACGGTATGATCAACCGGGCATTTAAGAGCCATACGCTCACCGGGCAGAGAGTATTTGTAAAATGTGTGCACCATGTGTTTGCGGAGGAGGGACAGACGGTGCTGTCTCTGGCAGAATCTGTGATAGAGATCCGGTGTCAGAGAGAGACGGCAACCATCCAATACGATGCGGGGCGTGATATTTATCTGGGTTACCGTAACGCGACGAAATATTATCCGGTTTACGGTGCCTCACAGATACTGGCGGGATATGTGAATAAGGAAACGGCGATTGTTTTTGCACCGGGTGCGGACGGACTGGAACTGGAGGCGCGACTTGTGGAGGCAGGAGGAGCACAGGCACAGCCGGAAGCTCAGACGGAGGAATTCGAGGCGGATGAAGCTTCGGTCACGCTGGAAAATGCGATCGGCGAGAATCTGGCAAAGTTCTGTATGGAACAGGTGGATTTAAGCCAGCTGCTGTTAAAGGGAGTGACCTTAAACGAGCAGAGCATGCCGGAAAATAGTGAGAATGCACAGAGAGCAGTGGATATTCTTCACGGACAGCCGGGGGAACTGCAATCCTTTGCGGCTGCCAAAATCGCGCTTGCCTATCCGGAGGTGGAGCTGGAGCATGGCGCGGAAGCGGGTGGAAAATATGACAGAGAGAACCAGATCGGAAGACTGTTGATCGGCACATTGCAGAAGAACTGCCGCAAGATCGGTCTGGACGCCAATATGGTATTCGGGGAGCAGACGTATTACCTGTCCGTTCTGCTGCGTTATCCGCTCAGAAAGAGCAATAAGAAAAATGCAGCGCAATTCTCGATGGGCGACTGTCTCTATCAGCTGTTTTTGCAGGACTTCGGCACGAGAGAGCAGCTTGCCAACTACTTACAGCAAGGGAAGACCGCAGACCGCGGACAACTTGAGACGCTGCTGAACCAGAATTGCAGGCAGATGAGTGAACTTATCTCCCACATGATGCTGCTGGATCAGAAGAGTATGGAGACCGTCTGCGCCATTTTAAAGAAGAATACGACGCTGACCAATGAGCTGCTTCGATATGCGGTGCAGATTGACGATATGATCCGTACGACCAGCCTTGCGGAAGCGCTGCAGGCCTTGCGGGAGCGCTATAAGAAGGACAGAAGCCGCTTTTCGGCAAACCTGACCGGAATCCTCTCTGGAAGTAATATCTCTGCGGATGTGAGAGAACTGATTTTAAACATGCAGGTGCGTTTTTTAAAGCTGGCGGGAAAGGATGACAGAGCGCGCTTTGAAAAGCTGCAGAGGGCGTGCATGAGCGTCTGCGATTACACCAATCAGCCGGGATTTTCATTACAGGAGCGCCTGCTGCGGGATGCCTACCGGGAGATCCGCGAACTGGAGGAAGAGATCAAGAAGCATCCGAGCAGAGAGGCGGTAGAGATTCTGTGGATGTGTACGGACGGAGCGGATGGCGCCAACATTTTTGCAAAATTGAAAAAAGAGATCGCACAGCTGCTGAACTCCATGTATCAGGATGAGAAGACCCGCCCGAAGATCTGGTGCAAGCCGAACCAGGAACTGATCGAGAACGGACAGAAGACGTTCTGGCTGATCGTCGGGAACGGAGCAGCAAATATGAACCTCCAGTCGGCGGACAACGTCGGGATTATTTTGGAATCCTACACAGAGGGCGTGGACGTTCCTTCTAAAATCGTGTTGGAACAGAAGCACCTGGCTGCCGGGGATCAGATCCCGGTCGAGGTTGCGATCAGCGTGGAGGAAGGATATACAGGAAGCTTAAATATCGGCTGGTCCGTGGAATACGAATACACGACCGCATTTCTGACCGGGGAAAATGACCGCAACGGCAGTCTGCAGAAAAAGACGGTTCGCGAGGATGCCGGCAATTATCTGGAACTGCAGTACGGCACCGGCAGGATGGAAGGTAAGGATACCGGTGCAGAGAATCCGTATCTGGAACCGTCGCAGGGACAACCGCTGGAAGACAATAAGATGTTCTTCGGGCGCGAGGAGGAGAGCCGCGAGATAAGAAGCAGTATCCTTAGAACCGTAGACGGAGAGGAACAGTTCATTCCGGGAAGTGCAGTCATTATCCACGGACAGAAAAAGAGCGGCAAGACCAGTCTGGTCTATCAGATAAAAAATTATATCAAGGACAATGAGAAACTGCGCCAAAAAGCGATCATGCTGAATTTTAATAACATTCTGGACGAAACCGGCGGCGTGGAACTGCTTCCTTACTTTAAGCGGTCGTTTTATGCCAATATTCTGTCCCGCTTTGAAAATGAGATCTACGATCATCATCCGGATGTGGTGGAGCTTTTAAGACAGAATCAGCTTGAAATTCCGGATTTGTTTGATCCGGCAGGCAATGAGACGTGGGCGGCGCTCTTCGAGAGATTTTTCCGGGAGTTTTTCCGGTATGATGGCGGGGAACATGTGATTCTCCTGTTTATGGATGAATTTACGCTTCTATGTACGACCATCATGAGCGAGATACGCAGAGACAAAGAGAAAAATGAGAGCCTGGCGGCTATCCCGAACTTTATCAAGACATTTTCACAGTATGGTTTTATTCAGGTGATCATCGGACATGAGGCGATGATGCGGGCATTTGACAGCCTTGGCGTACTCAACCACACGGCGGAATTTGCCAAGTCTGTGGAGATTGCGGCGCTGGATGAGGAGGCGTCCGTCCGGCTGGTGAAGGAGCCGATGGAACGGGCATTCGGGTATGACGTATACGACACGGAACTTGGAAGACGGGCGGTGGAGAAGCTATTGGATCTGTCGGGATGTAATCCGACGTATCTGATGCGGCTGTGCAGCCAGATGTTTGCTTACTTTGTGAGTGACCGCTGTCCGAGATCACGGATTCTCGTCAGCGATGTGGAAGAGATGGTACGGCAGTTTATCAGAGAGCTGCTGCTGACGGATTTTGATATCCTTCTGGTGGAAGACGGCGACAGCGTGGAAGATCCGGAAAGCCGCAAGACGTATCAGTATCTGAAGAGTGCGGCGTTTGCCACGGTGAAATCCTTTGATCAGAGAACGTCCGACATGAAGGAGATCAACCGGAAACTCACAGAAGAACAGGGATATAGCACGGAGGAGATCGAGCGGACCAAGAATCTGCTTGAGGCACGCCGTGTGATCTCCATTACATCCGGCGGAAGAGTGAAGATCAATACCGGATTGTTTGTGGAATTTATGTTACAGAAGAACGGAGGAAGAGAATAATGGGTGAATTATATATTGAACGAAAGGAGGTCAGCCAGATACTGAGGAAAAAGGTCTTCTTCGTGGAGGAAGGAGATTATGGCAAGTGTTATTCGCTGATTGGACCAAACGGCATCGGCAAGACGACACTGATCCGGCACCTGAGCGACGAACTGGAGAGGGCGGCAAAGCCGCACACCTACTATTTTAATACGGTGCTGGAGGCAGGAACCTCGTTCTGGCAGTTTTGGACAGTACTGATTCTAAAATTTTCTGATACCATCGGGGAAGAGGAGCTTCGCGATGCACCTGTGCCAAATGACAGGCTGGTGGAGAAAATCCTCAAATCCTATCAGTTCTTTGAAGAAAATATCGGGCATCAGGATGACGTCGTCTTTAAGATGAATGCTACGAGAGAATTGTCTTCGTTGTTTGAATATTATACAAAGCTTGGAATCCGGATGATTCTGACAATCGATGAATTTGACCGGGCACAGGCAATCTTCAAGGACGGGCAGTTTTTCCAGCGCTTGTTTGGTCTGACGCCAAAGGGCGCCAACCGGCTGAATCTGTCGATCATTACGATCTCCAGGCGGAGCGTGAGCACGATCGCGCATCATATGCAGGAGGGGTCGAATTTTCAGGATGCGTTTCCGGCACTGGCACTGAAAGGTTTTTCCAATGAGGAATTGGAAGAGTATTTTAACTTCTACAGGGATATGCCGTGCGGTCTTCTGGAGGAGAAGGAAAGACAGCAGATCCTTTGTCTGTGCGGACGGTCGCCGGGGCTGCTGATGCAGATGCGGGATGAAATCGAGAATCTGGACGGGAGTCCTGTTGACATCGGATGGATTTTCCGGGAGCGGGGAGCTTTCATCAAGACGGCGTATGAGCGTATGTGTACACTCATGAGAACAGAGTATGTGAATCAGAGCAAGACCAGAAGCAGCATGGGCATCTTCATTGAAAAGTTTATCGGCCCTGCATATTCCGAAAAGCTTAACGAGTGGGTGGAAAAGCTGTATGACTATGGATTTGTGACCCGTGTGGAGAAGTCTGAAAAAAATGTGTTTGAACTGGCGGGTCTCACGGATTACCGCGATAAGGGAGAACTGGTATATGAGCCGATCTCTCCGTATTTTGTTGATTTTGTGAAGGATTTTGCTGTTTTGGATGAACTGGATTCGCTCGCAGCAATGTTAGAGCAGACGGAGCGGAGCATCCGCGACGTATTGATGCGGGCACTCAGTAAGGAATACTCGGAAGAATGGGAGACGGTACTCGGTCAGGATGTGCAGCGAAAGGATGATTATCTGGAAAATCTGCGCCGGATTGCGACCGAGAACGAGGCGGATCAGAGAAATATTATCATCTCCAAGCTGAATGTGCTCGCGTTTAATGATTACTTTCAGATTATCCGCAAACACTGGGATATTATGAAAAAGTATTTCAGCCTGTATTCGTCTCTTGATGAGTTAAAGCAGGATATGTACAGCTTAAACAACTGCCGCAATACATCCGCGCATCTGAATCTGGAGATATTAAACGAGTCGGGACGCCATGATTTGCGCAAGATTTGTGAATTTATACTGGAAAATTTCAAATGTGCAGGAGGACAGCGGACGGCAGAGGCATTCGGCACTGCGGCAGAGGCATCCGCTGAGAAGCCGTCACAGCCGGCGGGCGGTACGGGAGCCTGGCATGAGTCCATGATCGGTCAGACAGTAACGCTGACACAGACGGAGGCAACGACGACCGGTGTGCTGCGCGGCGTGATCGCGGGCACTTCACATGGAGCATCGCTGTCGAAAAAATATCTTCTTGGCAGGGGGACACCGGCGCGCATGCTCGCTGGCAAAGATCAGAGGATCCGTCTTACCCGCTGGGATGAAAATGCACAGAAGTTCAATGCGGAGCTGGTATAAGGAGTGTGGAAAAATGAACTATAAGCGGATTACAGACCTTCCAGGTGTGCGGATTGCACGCGAGGCGATGGTGGTCGGAGACGTGACGATCGGGGAGGACAGCTGTGTGCTGTTTTACTCCACCGTGCGTGGGGATGAGGGAACCATCACGATCGGAAGAGAGACAAACATTCAGGAAAGCTGTACGATTCATGCGAGCATCGAGGGCGATGTGGTGATTGGTGACAATGTGACCATCGGGCATCAGGCGGTTGTCCACGGATGCACGGTCGGCGACCGGACGCTGATCGGGATGGCGGCGACGATCCTGGATGGAGCGGAGATTGGCTGTGACTGTATCGTCGGGGCGGGAAGCCTTGTCACAAAGCACACCCGGGTGCCGGATGGATCGCTGGTGCTCGGAAGCCCGGCGAGGGTCGTGCGGCAGCTGACGGAAGCGGAGAAAAAAGATATTTACCGCAACAGCCGGGAATATGTGAAGGTGGCGCGTGAGATGCAGGAGCAGGGACTGCTCCCGTAACAGGCGCAATAAGCATATCGTGCTTTGCTTTGATAAGTAATATTATCAGAAAGAAGACCACATCGTGGGATTTCAGAATTTGTTTCTCAGCTTTCGGTATTCTCTCGGCGAATATCCTTTCAACTTGTGAAAAAGCCGACTGAAATAAAGCTGGTTATCATATCCGACAATCTTAGAAATCTCATTGATGGAATAAGTTGTTGTTTCAAGTAACATCTGAGCATTGTTGATGCGGATTCCCACAATGAATTGCATTGGTGTAGAACCGGTATATTTTTTGAAATTTCGGATAAACCAGCTGACACTCATGCCTCGTGAGGCAGCATAATCATCAATATTGATATTTTGATTGTAGTTTTCACTGAAAAAGGTAACAGCATTATCCATCTCATAATCAAGATATTCATTTTTTAATATGTGCTCTCTTGTCAGTTCCCGGTGGAAACTGATCAGAAGATGACGTAGCAAAAGGACAAGCATTTCCTCATAATTGTCTTGACAGCGTTGGAGCTCGATAATGATACGTTTGAAAATTTGTTCATATTCATTAGATGTACCCACTTGAAAGACACGTTCTTTATCCGGAAACCCATATTGACGTAAGATATTTTTCACATTGCTTCCTGTGAAGTGAATCCAGTATACTTCTGTCTTATCTTCTCCGTAATATTCATATTTTTGGAGTTCTTTCGGTCTGTACAGTACAATGTTGCCGGCTGGAACAATCGTTTCATTATTTACATTATCAAAATGAAAATGCCCACAACCAGCAGTGATATATATAATCTGATAATCCAGACGACCCCTTGGACGGTAGGTCGGAAGTTTGGGATGTCTGGAAAGACGGTAAGTACCACAGCTACCGACAATCAGCGGACGACTTTTGTCTTTGAAATCCATATGTGAGTGGTTCAAATAACCGGTGTTCAAATACATAGGACAGCACCTCTTTTCGTACTTTTTATCATTGTATCATTTAGTGCATATTTTGTCTAATCCAATTCATAGACATATTTTGCGGATTAGGATAAGCTATATATAGCATAACTAAGGAACGTAAACAAAAAGTAAAGTATAAGGTTTGCTTTAGGAAAACAAAGAACAAAAAAGTATATGTATTGGAGGAGAGCTATTTATGATCGTACCACGTTATTATGAAAATCTAAGCGTACTGCACGAAAACACAATGCCAGCCAGAGCCTATTATATTCCGGCATCCAGAAGAATGGATAACTTGGTGGAACACAGAGAAGAGTCAGATCGTATGCAGTTATTGAATGGAACTTGGAAATTCCAGTATTTTAACAGCATCTATGACATTCAGGATTCTTTCTTTGAGAAGAATTATGATACAGAAAATTTTGATGAGATTCAGGTTCCAAGTGTATGGCAGATGGCTGGATATGATACACACCAGTATACAAACATCCGGTATCCATTTCCGTTTGATCCACCATATGTGCCACAGGACATTCCGTGTGGAGCCTATGTACATACTTTTGAGTACAGTAGAGATGAGAAAGCGCCAAAATCTTTTTTGAACTTTGAAGGAGTAGACAGTTGCTTTTACGTATGGATCAATGGCTCTTACATAGGATACAGCCAGGTTTCGCATATGACCAGTGAGTTTGATGTTACCGATGTACTTCAGGATGGAACGAATACGGTGGCAGTGTTGGTAATGAAGTGGTGTGATGGTTCCTATTTGGAAGATCAGGACAAATTCCGTATGAGTGGTATTTTCCGGGATGTGTACATTTTGAAACGCCCAAAACAGGCAATCAGTGATTATCATATTAAAACAAGAATTGAGGATATGCTTGCGAAAGTAGAAATTGAAATGAAATTCTACTCTCCGTTAAATGTAAAAATTTCGATTGAAGATAGAAACGGAGCAGTTGTAGCACTAGGAAGTATTGCTGAAGAAGGAACAGCTGTATTAGAAATCGCAAGTCCGGAACTTTGGAATACAGAAAATCCATATCTGTATAAACTGATTCTTGAAACAGAAAATGAAGTAATTGTGGATCACATTGCATTAAGAAAGATAGAGATTAAAGACCAGGTCATTTATCTAAATGGACAGAAGATTAAATTCCGTGGAGTCAATCGACATGATTCCGATCCGGTTACGGGATTTACAATCAGTCTGGAACAGATTACAACCGATCTTACGTTAATGAAGCAGCATAATTTTAATGCGATCCGTTCCAGCCACTATCCGAACGCACCATTTTTCTATGAAATGTGTGACAAGTATGGATTCATGGTGATAGATGAAGCAGATATTGAAGCTCATGGTCCATTTATGATTTACAGAAAAGAAGACACCGATTACAATCGGTTCAAGCGATGGAATGAGAAGATTGCAGATGATCCGGTATGGGAAGAGGCAATCGTTGATCGCGTAAAACTCATGGTGGAACGTGACAAAAACCGTTTCTGTATTGTCATGTGGTCAATGGGAAATGAGAGTGCTTATGGCTGCAACTTTGAAAAAGCACTGGAATGGACAAAGAATTATGATCCAGACCGCATCACACAATATGAGAGTGCAAGATACCGTAATTATGATGAAACATATGATTACAGCAATCTGGATGTGTACAGCCGGATGTACCCAGCGCTTTCCGAAATTCAGGAATATCTGGATAAAGATGGAAGCAAACCCTTCCTTTTGGTAGAGTACTGTCACAGCATGGGAAACGGACCTGGAGATTTTGAAGATTACTTCCAGATGATTCAGGATAATGATAAAATGTGCGGCGGCTTTGTCTGGGAATGGTGTGACCATGCGATTGCCCATGGAACTGCTGAGAATGGAAAGACAATCTATGCTTATGGGGGCGACCATGGCGAAGAAATTCATGATGGCAACTTCTGTATGGATGGATTAGTATATCCGGACAGAACGGTACATACAGGACTTTTGGAATACAAGAATGTTTATCGCCCGGCAAGAGTTATTTCCTATAACAAAGAAAGCGGAGAACTGGTGCTTCATAACTACATGGATTTTGATGACTTGAAAGATTATGTGAAGATCAGTTATGAACTGACACAGGATGGTCTTGTGATCAGCAAAGGCATACTTCCGGAGTTTTCTGTGGCACCACACGGGGAAGGAAAAACAAACCTGAAGATCAATGTTCCAGAGAATGGGAAATGTTATTTAAAACTTATTTATCATCTGAAAAAAGAATTGCCACTGTTGGATGAAGACCATATTCTTGGATTTGATGAAATTGAGGTAAGTAAAGAGGATACAAAATGTAAACTTGCAGAGAAATGGAAACCAAAAACAGTAGTGGACTCTGAATTACAGGTAAATGAAAATGATACACAGATTCATATCAAGGGGCGTGAATTTGCTTATACCATAGACAAACGTACTGCACTCTTTACAGAGATGAAATTCGCAGGGCGGGAATACTTGAACCATCCGATGGAATTAAATATTTGGAGAGCTCCAACAGATAACGATATGTACATCAAGTCTGAATGGAAGAAAGCCCACTATGATAAGGCTTACACAAGAGCCTATACGACAGAGGTTGTGCAGGGAAAACATGGTGTGAAGATTACAAGCCATGCTTCCGTTGTGGCAGAGACAGTACAGAAGATTCTTGATGTGACGATTACATGGAAAATAGAAGCTGCTGGAAAGATTGATGTAGATATTGCAGTAACAAAAGACGATGAATTCCCGGATCTTCCGAGATTTGGTGTGAGGATGTTCCTGGATAAAAAACTTTCAGCTGTAAGATACTTTGGAATGGGACCACAGGAAAGTTATTGTGATAAACATCAGGCTGCGAGCCACGGTTTGTACCGGGCAGATGTAGGGGATTTACATGAGGACTATATCCGTCCACAGGAAAATGGAAGCCATTATGATTGTGAATATGTAGAGCTTAACAACAGCCGATATGGAATTGTGGCATCCGCAGAAAAGGCATTTTCATTCAATGCTTCTTATTATACACAGGAAGAACTTGAGAAGAAAACGCATAATTATGAATTAATAGAATCAGATAGTGTAGTATTCTGTGTTGACTACGCATTAAATGGCATTGGTTCTAATAGTTGTGGTCCAGTTGTATTGGAGCAGTACCGATTTGATGATGTATTATTCCGGTTTCAGTTTACACTGATACCGTATGTAAAGGGGTAATAAAGTTTCATGTAACCCGTAAACAAGGAAAGAGAGTCTGATTGTAATGTAAAGTCCGGATATACAGAGCAATCAGACAAAAACGAAACAAAAGAAAAATTTAGAATTAGGCATCTTGAGATTCTAAGTGCAATGAATATGAGGAGCAAAAGAATTCTATGGAAGAAAAAAAGTATTTGAAATGGTATAACAAAATTGGATACGGATCAGGTGATATTGCAGGTAATGTAGTCTATGCGTTCCTGACATCTTTTATGATGGTCTATCTGACGGACTCGGTAGGACTTGCTGCAGGTGTCGTGGGTACCCTGATTGCCGTATAAAAACTATTTGATGGTTTTACGGATATATTTTTTGGATCAATGATTGACAAAACACACAGTAAAATGGGAAAAGCGAAACCCTGGATGCTATACGGATATATTGGTTGTGCCATTACGCTGGTCTGCTGCTTTGCAGTACCGGTGAGTTTGGGAACAACGGCTAAATATGCATGGTTCTTTATTTCTTATACACTGTTAAATGGTGTGTTTTATACAGCAAACAATATTGCTTATTCAGCACTTACGTCACTGATTACAAAGAACAGCAAAGAGCGTGTACAGATGGGATCTTACCGTTTTATTTTTGCATTTTCAACAAGTCTTCTGATTCAGGCGATTACAGTTGGATTTGTAGATAAATGTGGTGGAGATGCTGCGGCATGGAGAACGGTTGCTATTATCTATGCAATCATTGGTCTGGTCGTAAATACGATTTCAGCACTTTCTGTTAAGGAACTTCCGGAGGAAGAACTTAATGAAGGAGAAGTAAAGAATGATAATGAAAAGTATGGAATGGTACAGGCATTCAAGCTTCTTGTCAAAAACAAATATTACATGATGATTTGTGGAACATATATTTTACAGCAGTTATATGGTGCCATGATTGGAGCTGGTATTTATTACATGACATGGGTACTGAAAAATAAGAATTTGTTTGGACAATTTGCATGGGCAGTAAATATTCCACTGATCATTGCCCTGATTTTCACACCGACATTAGTTGGTAAGTGGAAAGGTATGTATAAACTGAACTTAAGAGGCTACGTCTTAGCAGTCATCGGTAGAGCACTTGTTGTTGTTGCCGGATATATGGGCAGTGTTCCGCTGATGATGGCATTTACAGCTCTTGCAGCCTTAGGTCAGGGACCATGGCAGGGAGATATGAATGCAGTTATCGCATCTTGCTCTGAATACACTTATCTTACGCAGGGAAAGAGAATTGACGGAACGATGTACTCTTGTACTTCTCTTGGTGTAAAAATTGGTGGAGGTATTGGAACCGCTGTTGTTGGATGGATGCTTGAGTTTAGTGGATATGTCGGAACAAATGCAACTCAGCCACAGTCTGCACTTGATATGATGCAGTTCATGTATCTTTGGCTTCCGTTAATCTTTGATGTATTGATTATGTTTGTACTTTCAAAAATGAATGTAGAAGATGCAAATAAAAAACTGAAAGCAGAAAAAGGAATTGCTGCAGATGAAGTAACAGATGCATTAGACATAAATTAGAATTGACAGGAGAAAGCGTTGTCTGGTCGTTGCTCGATGGGACAGTGCTTTTTTCTATATATAAAGTGATAGAACTGTATTTTGAAAATAAAAAAGGACCACTTCATTTTTGTGAAATGGCCTTAAGAAAATATTCAGTTTTCACAAAATAGTCCTTTTAGTATTTATACATGGTAAGGATGCTCAAAATATTCAGTGTAGAATACTAAAAGGTCATTCAGATATTTTTTTAGGTTGCTCATTTGCAATTCCTCCTTTCCTTATTTACAAGTTGATTATAAGATAGGTGTAAAAGGATTGCTTGCCAAATCGAAAGAAGATATAGACAAATGTTGCAAAGGGGAGTATTTCATGCAGTTAAAATATGTTGACACAAAAGAGGAGATTATAGCAATAAATAGGAAGTCAAAACATATTGAACCACATCTTCATAATGCACTGGAGATCGTTTGTGTAACAAGTGGATCATTAGAACTTGGTGTCGGACAGGAACTATACCATATGGAAAAAGGAGATATAGGCTTTGTATTTCCAGATGTTATTCATCACTATCAGGTACTGACACCCGGTGTAAATAAAGCGACTTATCTGATTGCATCGCCATTTACGATAGCCAAATTTGCAGATATCATGCAATCCATGGCTCCTGAATACCCAATCATCAAAGCGGAAAAGGTTGAACCGGAGGTATATAGGGTTATAAATGCAATTTTAGAGACAGAACAGTCGGATATTACTGTTGCACAGGCATATTTTCAAATTGTGTTGGCACGCTGCATAGGAAAATTAAACTTGGTAGAAAAGAGCAGTGTGGGGAGCAACGATCTTATTTACCAGACAGTTTCCTATATATCAGCAAATTTCAAGAAGAAGTTTTCGTTGGAAGAGATGGCAAAAGACCTGGGCGTGAGCAAATATGTTTTATCCAGACTCTTTTCCAAGACATTTCATAGAAACTTTAATCAATATCTTAACGATGCAAGGCTGAACTATGCATGCCATCGTTTGGAAAATACGAGTGATTCTATTACAAATATTTGTCTGGATAGTGGATTTGAAAGTCAGAGAACGTTTAACCGAGTATTTAAAGAAAGATATAAAATATCACCAAGTGATTATCGAAGTACCTGTGTGAAAGAGATGTTGTCATAAAAGGTTCTGTTGATCGAAATATTTACTTTGATTTTACAGTGCTATGTATTTGATTTCATGTGTGGATGATATAATGAATCATATCGGATTCATATTGGAAGTTCCTGCGGAACTTCAGATGCGCAGAAAGCAGCGCAAAAAGATGATATAATACATTTTTTAAGACGGGAAATGCTTGATTTTACAGCATTTCCAGACGAATATTCCACCTGCATTTCCACATGAAATCTCCAAGTGTGTTTCTAATAATATTACTTATCACTCAAAAGCAGTCTATGCTTATTGCGACAATTCTTTTGATCCTTGACAAGATGCCTGATGTCGTATATGATACAGATAGTTAGAGGAGACTAACTCAAAAGATCGTTGATACAGGAGGGATCGGCATGAGTCGTGAGACATGGGAGATTTTGCAGCAGATGGAGCCAAAAGATGTGGAATTGCAGCTTGCACTGCAGTGTGCGCCGTTAATCGCAGGCTTAAAGCCGTCGAATCTGTTCAATATTCCGTGTGAGGGAGTATGTCAGGTTCGGGAGCTGATCCGGGATACCGGAATATCCATGTATGTGCTTTTTTCAACCGGCAGAAAAGCGGCTGTGCTCTTATACCGAAGAGAAAGCCTGGAAGAATACATGGAACAGGAACAGGTGAAAAGGATGCTGCATAAACTGGGATATCAGGATACTTCCTTGGAGGCGGTGCTTCCTGTTTTCCGGATGCGTTACCGCAGGTACATGCAGGAGCGCAGGGATTTCCCTCATGAGATGGGACTGCTTTTGGGTTATCCGGTGGAGGATGTGAGAGGGTTTATCGAGCATCAGGGAAGAGATTATCTCTGCACCGGGTACTGGAAGGTATATGAGAACCTGGAACAGAAGCAGCAGCTATTCCAGCGGTTTGAGTACGCGAAAGAAAATCTGGTACTGCTGCTTTCCTACGGAGTGGGAATGGCGGATATTATGGATATCTTCGGCGGGACCGGACAAAAGACGCTGTACCAGGAATGTGCAGGTTAGAAGTGATGGGAGGACACTGAAGAAGATTCAGTGT
Source organism: Roseburia hominis A2-183 (assembly GCF_000225345.1). Lineage (NCBI taxonomy): Bacteria > Bacillati > Bacillota > Clostridia > Lachnospirales > Lachnospiraceae > Roseburia > Roseburia hominis. Next base: position 2,288,164 of record NC_015977.1, on the reverse strand, counting down.
CCGTTTTTGTATCATGGAAATTTTTTTTTGCCGCACATTTTGCGCCGGAACTGGCGGGAGGCTTGACAAATAGGAAGTGATTGATAAAATAAGGTTAGTAAAAGCTAACTGAAAAGGAGGCTTGCAAATGAACTGGAGTGTATTTTACGGAATATTGATACCGTTTCTTGGAACATCGTTCGGCGCGGCGTGCGTGTTTTTTATGAAAAAGGAGATGGGAGACCGGCTGCAGCGTATGCTGACGGGATTTGCCGCAGGCGTGATGGTGGCGGCGTCGATCTGGAGTCTTTTGATTCCGGCGATGGAGCAGGTTGTCGATATGGGAAAGCTGGCGTTTGTGCCGGCAGTCGCAGGGTTCTGGTGTGGGATCCTGTTTCTTCTTCTGCTCGACCATATCATCCCGCATCTGCACCGTAACAGCCAGAGTGCGGAGGGACCGAAGAGCCAGCTGAAGCGCACGACGATGCTCGTGCTTGCCGTCACATTACATAATATCCCGGAAGGCATGGCGGTCGGCGTTGTGTATGCGGGGTATCTGGCGGGCAGCACCCAGATTTCCGCGGCGGCCGCGATGGCGCTGTCGCTTGGAATCGCGATTCAGAATTTCCCGGAGGGGGCGATTATTTCCATGCCGCTTCGGGCGGAGGGAACCGGAAAGCCGAAGGCATTCTTAGGAGGCGTGCTCTCGGGGATTGTGGAGCCGATCGGGGCGATTCTCACGATCCTGGCGGCGGGACTGATTGTCCCGGCACTGCCGTATCTGCTCAGTTTTGCGGCGGGGGCAATGCTCTATGTGGTCGTGGAGGAACTGATTCCGGAGATGTCGCAGGGAGAGCACTCGGATGTCGGCACGATATTTTTTGCGGTGGGATTCAGCGTCATGATGATGCTCGATGTGGCGCTGGGCTGACACTTTTATTAGAACGGGCGGATGGCTTTGTGTCTGCTGGGTATGAAAACGCCAGAAAAGATTCCGAAAAATATACCATAGAAACAGGAGTGGGAACAGATGAAAGTATATGAAGTTGGAGAGCAGGGAAAGCCAGTTCTCATGCTTTTGCCGGGAACCGGCTGTTACTGGCGCAGCAATTTTGGAAAGGTGATCGAGCCGCTGGCGGAGACATTCCGGGTGGCGTGCGTCTCTTACGACGGGTTTGACGAGACGGAACAGACGCAGTTTCCCACGATGATCGAGGAGACGGCGAAGATCGAGGAATATATTAAGGAACACTATGACGGGAAAATCTGTGCGGCGTACGGCTGCTCACTCGGCGGGTCATTCGTTGGACTTATGGCAGCACGCGGAGTGATTCATATGGATTATGGCATTCTCGGCGGTTCGGATCTGGATCAGTCTGCAAAACTGCCGGCGAAGCTGATGACAGCCCTGATGCTGCCGATGATTTATCCGTTTCTTACGACCGGCAGATTTCGGCTTCCGTTTTTAAACCGTAAGCTGGAGAAGTGGCGCAAGGCGGGAGACGGATATGTGGATGCGTTTATCGGCATGATGCGCGGCGCCGGTGTGGATCTCTCCTTTATCACAAAGGAGAGCCTGCGCAATCAGTTTTATTCGGATCTGATTACGCCGCTGCCGGATGCGATCGATCCGGCGGGCACCGAGATCCACATTTTATATGCCTTAAAGATGGGAGAAAAATACCGGGCGCGCTATCACAGGCATTTTGCGCACCCGGTACTGCATGAACTGGACATGCAGCATGAGGAGCTTCTTGCAGTACATCCGAAGGAATGGGTGGAGCTGATAGAGGATATATGCAGACAGAAGTAATACGGAGGAAGAACAGCAATGGAAAAAATTGTGGTAAAAGTGGATGGCATGCAGTGCGGAATGTGCGAGGCACATGTGAATGAGGCAGTGAGGGCTGCGTTTCCGGTGAAGAAGGTGACCTCTTCCCATGCAAAAGGGGAGACAGTCATTCTGACCGAACAGGACATTGATGATGCAAAGTTAAAGGAAGTCATCGACAAGACCGGCTATGAGATGGGAACTGTGACGAGGGAACCTTACGAAAAGAAGGGACTTTTTTCCGCATTCCGTCATGAAAAGTAAGAAAAAGGATGTCTGGATAGAGCGCCCTGTCTGGGGTATTCCGTTTAGTGAATAGGTGCGAAGGTGTGAAACCGGAGCTTTATTTATGAGGAATCCCGGGCAGGGCGTATTTTATGAGTTGCTGTTTGTTATGGTATTCCTGTTCTGACGCAGAGGGCAGCCATGCTGCACACGGTAAAAAGGAGAGAGACGATGGAGACTTACCGGAATGAGGAGCAGATGCAGTGTCTGGCGAAGAGCGAAGGATGCAGTACGCTTCCGGTCAGCCTGTATCTGGCGGACCGCGTCAGCATTACCGGGGCGCAGGCGGCGCTTGCGGTGATGCTTTCGATGTCGCTGGTCGGATCGCTGGCAAAGCTTGAAGTATTTTTCCAAAATATCCGTCAGATGAAGATGACGGCGGAGTAGCGGTGCAGTAAGGGAAAGGGCGTTCTTATCCGGCGGAGAATCCGCAATGAGAAAAAGTATCAACATCCGGGGTTGCAATCTTTTTCGCCAACCGTTATAATGACGACAGTTAGGCGTGACTAACTATAGTGCAAATCATTTTAGGACTTCTTACAGGGGAGGAGCTGCTGAATCCGTTTCCTGCCGGAAAACAGCTGCACCGGGACGCGTTCCATCCTATGTAACGAACGCCTTCCGGTGTGTTTTCCGGAAGCCGGAGTCCGGATGGATCAAAGAATCAGATGATTGAAAAGATCAGAGAATCAGATGATCAGATGGAAGGAGAACGAAGCATGAATTTTTTGGAGATTGAAAAGGTAATCGGAAGAGAGATACTGGATTCCAGAGGCAATCCTACCGTTGAGGCGGAGGTCATACTTGCGGATGGCACCGTGGGAAGAGGCATGGCACCGTCAGGCGCTTCGACGGGAGAGTTTGAGGCACTGGAGCTTCGTGATGGAGATAAAGCGAGATACCTTGGAAAGGGTGTCACAAAGGCAGTGGAGAATATTAACACGGTCATTAACGATACGATCTGCGGCATGGACGCAAGCGATATTTACGCGCTGGATGCGGCAATGATTGCTGCGGATGGAACGAAGGACAAGTCAAAGCTTGGCGCAAATGCCATCCTTGCGGTATCAATTGCAGCGGCAAGAGCGGCGGCGATCGCACTGGATATCCCGCTGTACCGTTTCCTTGGCGGAATTTCCGGCAACAGACTTCCGGTTCCGATGATGAATATTTTAAATGGCGGCGCGCATGCAGCCAATACGGTGGATGTGCAGGAGTTCATGATTATGCCGGTCGGCGCGGCAAGCTTTAAGGAGGCGCTCCGCTGGTGTGCAGAGGTATTCCATGCACTGGCAGCCCTGTTAAAGAGCAAAGGCCTTGCAACCTCCGTCGGCGATGAGGGTGGTTTTGCACCGGATCTTGCCAGCGATGAGGAAGCGATCAAGTACATTTTACAGGCAGTGAAAAATGCGGGCTATGAGCCGGGCAAAGATTTCATGATTGCCATGGATGCGGCGTCCTCCGAGTGGAAAGGCACAAAGAAGGGTGAGTACATATTGCCGAAGGCAGGTACAAAGTTTACTTCCGAGGAGTTGATTGAGCACTGGAAGAAGCTGGTGGAGAAGTATCCGATTATTTCCATCGAGGATGCGTTGGATGAGGAGGACTGGGAAGGATGGCAGAAGCTGACGAAGGAGCTGGGCGATAAGGTGCAGCTTGTCGGCGACGATCTTTTTGTAACGAACACCGAGCGTCTCAAGAAGGGAATTGACAGTGGCTGCGGAAATGCAATCCTGATTAAATTAAATCAGATCGGCTCTGTGTCAGAGACACTGGAGGCAATCAAGATGGCACATAAGGCAGGCTATACGGCAATTTCCTCTCACCGCTCCGGCGAGACGGAGGACACGACGATCGCAGATCTTGCGGTGGCATTAAACACCTGCCAGATCAAGACTGGCGCACCGAGCAGAACCGAGCGTGTGGCAAAATACAACCAGCTTCTGCGCATCGAGGAGGAGCTGGGCGATGCTGCGGTATATCCCGGCATGGCGGCCTTCAATGTGAAGCGCTGATCTTAGGGAGTGAGCCCGGATCGGGATAGCGGATCGTTTCGGGACTTGCCGTGGCGGCAGTGCAGACTGCAGATGAGCAGGAGGAGACTGCTTGAGCAGCTTATCAGGACTTGGCGTGGCGGCAGTGTAGACAGCCACAGTGCAGAAAGAAAAGAAGTCTGCAGAAAAAATAAAACTTTGAAAAGGGAAATGTACGGACAGCCGGCGCATTCTGCGCCGGCTGTTTTTTCTGCCTGCCAGGTGCAATTTTTTTCCAGTTTGATAGATGACCTGTTTTTTGCTTTTTTCGGGTCAATGGAAGTATGGAGGAGCTTGTCAGTCTACTGCGGGTCTACAGAAGGAAAAAAGACTTGCGGGACCCGAAAATGCCATTGCAAGAGGGAAAAAGAAACGAAAAATCAGCTCTTGCGGGTCTGGGAGGAAGAAAAAGCCGTGCCAGACCCGAAAAAGCAGAAAAAACGGGTCTGGGAGATTGATTTTCACGAATCAGACCCGAACAGAAGGAAAACAAATTTACATAACGCAAAAAAATATGCTATTGCGGGTCTGAGAGAGAAAAAAAGCCGTGTCAGACCCGCACATTGCTATGCAGGCAGGGAAGACCCCAGAAATATTTGAAGAACAGGTTTGTGGGAATAGAAAAAAGCCGTCAAAAAGTTTGCCGGCAGGATAAATAAATTCCGACGGATCGGACATACTAGCGCAATAAGGCAAAGGCAAGAACAGCAGGCAGGAACAACAGGCAGGAATGAAAGGTTGAGGCAAAAAGCAGGAGCAAAAAGCTGAAGCCAAAAGTTGGAGTAAAAGTCGGAGCAAAAAGCTGAAGCCAGAAGTTGGAGTAAAAGACAGGAGCAAAAAGCTGAAGCCAGAAGTTGGAGCAAAGAGTTAGAGCGAGAGATCGTGTGAAAAAATGGAGGATTCTATGAACAAGTATGCCAGAACACAGACGGAAAAGAATTTGAAAGCAGCGTTTGCAGGGGAATCACAGGCGAGAAACAGCTATACTTTTTTTGCGGAGATCGCAAAAAAGGAAGGCTATGAGCAGATTGCCGCGATTTTTGAGAAGACGGCGGATAACGAGCGCGCACATGCGCAGATGTGGGGCGAGGAACTGGGACTGATCGGCGATACGGGAAAGAATCTGGATGCCGCAGCCCACGGGGAGAACTATGAGTGGACAGACATGTATGAGGATTTTGCAAAAACGGCGGAGCAGGAAGGCTTTGCGGCGCTTGCAGCGCGATTTCGCATGGTTGGCGCGATTGAGAAAATGCATGAAGAGCGGTACCGGGAGCTCCTGCGGGATGTGCAGGCACAGGCGGTGTTTGAGAAAAGCAGTGTGAAAGTGTGGGAGTGCCGGAACTGCGGGCATATTGTGGTCGGAACCAGTGCGCCTAAGGTTTGTCCTGCCTGTCATTATCCACAGGGGTATTATGAGGTGCGGGAGGATGTCAGGGGAGCGTAGAAGTGTCTGGCGATTTGTGAGCGTTTCGTATCAGTAATATTTCACAAAATTTATAGATCAAATACATGAAAAATATATAATTGACAGAAACTATGATTACTTCCTATTAGGAACACTGTAAATACAAGGCTTTTCGGAGCCTGCAAACCAGAAAAAATAATATTTGATCTATCACATTACGCAAAAAGCCGTCCGGCATGAGAAACGGGCGGCTTTTTTGCGTGGATAGACGGAAAGGAGGCGCAAAAATAACTACAAAATTTTAGCGTTCAAATTTGTGCAACTTTAACGAAAAGGAGGATCGTAAATGGCCGATGAAAAACTGAATACTGGCCCTGCGGAGAATATTTCCCCGGAGGCCGCCGAGCCTATCGCCACACCCGAACAGGCCGTAGCATCTGAACCCCAGCAGGAACAGACCGGGCCTGCCATACCTGAGCCCGGCGATGTGGTTGTGTCCTTTGACAAAATCAATGAGCTTATGGCAGAAAAGAGACAGAACGCCCGCGCCGAAGTCGAAAAGGCGGAAACCCCCGAAGCGCCGGAGGCGGCAGCCCCCGGAGAAACACAGCAGCCCACCAATACGGAGGAACCGAAAAAGCCGCGCCGTGGCCGTCCGCCGAAAGCAGAAAAGGCCGCGACTGAAAATCAAAAATCGGAGAAATCGGCTGGGGCCCGCAAGGGCCGCCCACCCAAGGCGGATAAGGCGGCCCCTGACAAGCCCAAGCCGTCCAAACGAGACAAAGTGTCCCGAAGCGATGGAAAGGCCCCGGATGCCAAGGAGCCCATTAAGCCCGCACAGGATACGGCACTGAAGGAAACTGCTGCTGTGGAACAGACGGCTCCCGAGCCGACTACACCGCCCCGCCCGGTTGAGGAAGGCAAGCTGGTTTATCTGAAACTTTCCGAGGTTCATCCGTTTCACACATTCCGTCCGCACCCCTTTAAGGTACGGGACGATGCGAAGATGCAGGAAATCGTTGCTTCTATCCGCGTAAACGGTGTAATGGTTCCCGGTCTTGCCCGCCCGGAGAAAGATGGAAACGGCTATGAAATTGTAGCGGGCCATCGCCGTACCCACGGCAGTGAGCTGGCTGGACTGGAGGAAATGCCCTTTATCGTCCGTGAAATGACCGACCACGAAGCGGTACAGGCCATGAAGGACAGCAACAAGCAGCGTGACGGGATGCTCCCCAGCGAATTGGCCGCGCTGCTGGAACTCGAGGTTGAGGACATCAAGCATCAGGGCGGGCGGCTGAAAGGTGTTGCGGAAGGCGATGTCGGGAAACGCTCGGTTGAGATTGTAGGCGAGGCGCATGAAATGAACTATAAAAAGGTCATGCGCTACTTGCGGCTCAACTCCCTTGTGCCGGAGCTTCTGGATAAGGTAGACGATAAAAAGATGGGCTTCATGCCTGCCGTGGAGCTTTCCTACATCAAACCGAAAAATCAGAGGCTTATTGCTGTTTCCATTGACGGGGAGCAGGCTTCGCCCTCGCTGGCCCAGGCCAAACGGCTCCGGGAGCTGGATAAGGAAGGCAAGCTCAACGGCGATGTCATTGACGGTATCTTATCAGAACAGAAAAAGGAGGATCGAGGCGTGATTATTTCTACTGCGGAACTGGAAAAGTATTTTGGCAAGGAGGTCACTCCCGCCAAAATGAAAGAACAGATTATGTCCCTGCTGGATGACTGGAAAGAAAAACAGCCGCCGGAGCTGGCAAAAGCCCCGAAAAAGCAGGAACTTGACAAGTAACAACTTCGAGACACTTTGTCCCGAGGGCCCCGCCCTCGCGCAGAGGCTCTGGTGGTATATATCCCCCGTCGCCGCCTGTTTTTTAGTACAGCCGGGAGTGGGCCGTCAAGGGTGCAGCGCACCGCCGTTTTCGGCGGCTCGCCCTTGACGGTCTGCCCCGGCTGTGCTATTTCCCCGGCAAGCGGCGGGGGTATATCCTCCAGAGCCGCCCCCTTTCCCAAGACTGGGAAAGGGCGTGGGGTTTGGGTTGAACTTTCTTATTAAAATATCGGAGGTATGAACGATGAAACGACCCCTTGCTTATATCACCGCTGCATGGCTCGGCGGCGATAGCGAAAACGCAGAACTGGCGGCGCAGTATTGCCGCACCGTGTATGAGGCAGGCTTTTCTCCTATTTGTCCGCCTTTGTACTTGCCCCTGTTTCTCAATGATGCTGTTCCCGAGGAGCATAAAAGCGGCATCGACATGAGCCGTGACCTGCTCCGCCGTTCTCATGTGCTGGTTGTTTGCGGGCACAGTATGACCGAAGCCATGAAAAATGATATTGCCGTGGCCCAGCGGCTGGGAATTACGGCAACAACCCTTGAGGGCATCCTGACCGTCAAGGGACAGGGCCGCCGCTAATGGCAACCCTGTTTGAAGCCTACGTTACCAACGCCGGAAAGTACAGCGAGGGCCAGCTTGTGGGTGAAACACTGAAATTTCCCACAACCGCCCAGGAGGTGGAGGCTCTTTTGAAACGGATCGGCGTGGATGGCGTCCGCTATCAGGAAATTTTTATTACCTCTTTCGATGGGGATGTGCTGGGGCTCTATGACCATTTGAGCGAGTATGAAAATCTGGACGAGCTTAATCATCTGGCCTGCCTGCTTTCCGAGCTTACCTCATCGGAGCTGGAAACACTGGAGGCCGTCCTCGACAGCGGCGATCACTGTTCTTCGGTGCGGGACATCATCAATCTGACACAAAATCTGGACTGTTACGGCTTTTACCCCGGCGTATCCGATGAGGAAACGCTGGGGCGCATTTATGTGGACGATCTGGAAATGTTGGATGTGCCGGATCAGGTAAAACCGTATTTCGATTATGAGGCGTATGGCCGGGATGCCTGCATCCACGAAAACGGCCATTTTGCCCCGGGCGGCTATGTTGTCAAAGAAAGCGATCATTTCGTGGAAGTGTATCACGGCTTGCAGGATATTCCCAAGGAACATAAGGTATTCTCTTTCCCGAAGCTCTCTATCCGGGAGCAAATGGCCGCCTATCAGGAAATCATAGACGGTTCTTCGCTGGAGGGCTACCGTCAAATGCAGAAAAAAGACCGTGGGGATCGGTGACGGTACTTCGAGACAAATTGTCCCAAGGAAGGAGGCGGTGTAACTGATTGATGAAGATATTTCCCGGCGCACGATAGCCATATCCGTAAAAACAACCAAGCTGACGGCGCGGGGACTGGCGTATGTGCTGGGTATGGTGGGGCGGAAGATCCGCAAGGCATACCGTGGGCGGCAAACACCACACGGCAAGCAAAGTGTGCGAAAGCTCATGGCACACGGTACATCCACAAACAGCATCGAGCTATCCGGGGATGCCAAGTCCTTTGACCGTGTGGCCCGGAAATGGAATGTAGACTATGCGTTCTATAAAACCGGGCCGGACAAATACCTGTTGTTTTTCAAGGCTGGACAGGCAGACGCAATGACCGCCTGCTTTTCTGAGTATTCCCGGAAGGTGTTAAGCAAAGCAAAATCGAACCGAGTTCCCATCCGAGAACAACTGCAACAGGCGGCGGATCAGCTTTCCAAAGAAAAGCCGAAACAGAAAGAACATGCAAAGGAGGTGGCCCATGAGGACAGATAAGATTAGAAAATATCTCATTCTGAACATTCCCTATCTGTTCATCCTGTGGGCGTTCCTCAAGCTGGGAACGGCCTACCGGCTGGCGGCGGGTAACGATTTTGCACATAAGCTCATCGGGCTGGGCCAGACGATTGGCCCGGCCTTTGCTGACTTTGCACCCGGTCTTGCTCCGCTGGATTGGCTTGTCGGTATTGTAGGCGCAGTTGGTTTCCGGCTGCTGATCTATTTCAAAAGCAAGAACGCTAAGAAGTTTCGGCGGGATGCAGAATATGGCAGCGCCCGGTGGGGAACGGAAAAAGACATCAAACCGTTTGTTGATCCAAGGTTTGAAAACAACGTGATTTTGACCGGGACAGAGTTTCTCACGATGAACACCCGCCCGAAAATCCCCGCAAATGCCAGAAACTTGAATTGCTGCATTATCGGCTCGTCCGGCTCCGGCAAAACCCGCTTCTGGCTCACGCCCCAGCTTTTACAGGCTCATTCCTCTTATGTGGTGGTCGATCCGAAAGGCGGTGTGCTGGGACAGGTCGGGGGTTTCCTGCAAAAACGCGGGTACAAAATCAAGGTATTCAACAGCATAGATTTTTCAAAATCCATGCACTATAACCCGCTGGCGTATATCCGCAACGAGGCCGATATTCTGAAATTCGTGGATGCCCTGATTTCCAACACCAAGGGCGAAGGCAAGGAAGGCGATCCATTCTGGACGAAATCGGAAACGCTTTTGTACTGTGCTCTGATCGCCTACATCATTTTCGAGGGGCCTGCCGAGGATCGGAACATGAATACCCTTGTGGATATGATTTCCGGCATGGAGGTCAAGGAGGATGACGAGGATTTTATGAACGCGGTGGACTATATGTTTGCCGGGCTCGAAAAGCGTAAGCCGGATTGCTTCGCGGTCAAACAGTATAAAAAGTACAAATTGGCCAGCGGTGATATATGCTCTAAGTGACTTCTTAATCATGATTTTGTCATGGTTAGTGAAGCAATCACTTAGAGCATTTTTGTTTCAGGAGGTACAGCCATGAGAAATGAAAAAATTACCCCACTGTACGAGCGCCTGAGCCGGGACGACGAGTTACAGGGCGAGAGCAATTCCATATCCAACCAAAAACAGATGTTAGAGGATTTTGCCCGCCGGAATGGGCTGCCAAACCCTACGCACTTTACAGATGATGGTATCTCAGGCACCCGTTTTGACCGCCCCGGATTTTTGGCGATGATGGAGGAAGTGGAGGCAGGGCGTGTAGAGGCAATCGTCATCAAGGACATGAGCCGGTTGGGGCGCGACTATCTGAAGGTCGGTCAGGTCATGGAGGTTTTGCGGCAACGCGGTGTTCGTCTGATCGCCATCAACGACGGTGTGGACAGTCTGAAAGGCGATGACGATTTTACCCCATTCCGCAACATCATGAATGAATTTTACGCCCGTGATACCAGCAGGAAAATCCGTTCTGTGTTTAAGGCAAAAGGTATGAGCGGCAAGCACCTGACCGGCACTGTGATTTACGGCTACTTATGGGACGAAAAACGGGAGCATTGGCTGGTAGATGAGGAAGCCGCCGAAGTGGTACGCCGTATCTTCTCCCTCACGCTGGAGGGATATGGGCCTTATCAGATTGCCTGCAAATTATCCGCAGATCGGATTGAAATTCCCGTCGTACACCTTGCCCGCTTCAACGAGGGTGTGAACCGTTCAAAGCCGGTCAAAGACCCCTATGGATGGGGATCATCTACCATCGTGAACATTTTGAAAAAACGAGAGTATTTGGGGCACACCATCAATTTCAAGACCCGCAAGCACTTTAAGGACAAGAAAAGCCACTATGTTTCTGAGGACGAATGGACGATCTTTGAGAATACCCATGAAGCCATTATCGACCAGCAGACCTTTGATTTGGCGCAGAAAATCCGCAGCAATGTACGGCGTTATCCAAACGGCTGGGGCGAAGCGGCTCCCCTCACAGGATTGCTCTATTGTGCCGATTGCGGCGGCAAGATGTATGTCCACCGCACCAACAATGGCAAGAGGATTTCTCAATATACCTGTTCCAATTATACCAAAGTTCCGTGTGGGACACTATGCCATACACAACACCGTATCAATGAGAGTGCTGTTCTGACATTGGTTTCCGACACGCTCCGGGCTATCGCTGAATATTCCAAAAATGACCGGACGGAATTTATTCACACCGTTCAGGAAACGCAGGTTGCCCAACAGAGTGCCGATATAGCGAAAAAGCGCAGGCGTCTGGCCGCTGCTCAAAAGAGAGCCGGAGAACTGGAAAAACTGATTTGCAAAATCTATGAGGACAATGTCCTCGGCAAGCTGCCGGATGCACGATATAGGGCGCTTGATGCACAGTATGCCAAAGAGCAGGACGCACTTGAGATTGAAATTGCGGAGCTGGAAAAGGCTGTTACCGGCTACGAGCAAAGCCAGAAATCAGCGGAGAAATTTATAGCCCTGATTGATAAATACGAGAATTTTGACACGCTGACAAACACCATGCTCAATGAGTTTGTAGAGAAAATCCTTGTCCACGAACGCGCCCGAAAAGGCAGTCAGGACACCACGCAGGAAATTGAAATCTACTTCAATTTTTTAGGACGCTATATCCCACCATCCTTACAGCCGGTTCCTTTAACCCCGGAGGAACAGGAAGAACTGCGGAAAAAAGAAGAACGCAAGGACAGGCTTCATCAGAATTATTTGAAGCGGAAAGCCAGCGGCGCACAGAAACGGTATGAGGACAAAATCAAGGCGAAGAAAAAAGCGGAAATGGACGCTAAGAAAGCCCTGATCCGGGCTGAGGATATGAAAAAAGGCGTTTTTTCTACTGTCGGACAGCTGCCGAAAGAAGAACCACGCAAAGGCAGCATAGCAGCCAGCGCAGCAGTCTAATCATCACGAAGCAAAGGAGAATGAATATGAGTAAGTTGACTTACATTCGTTGTGGAGATTATGATATACCCAACCTAAAACTTTCTGAACAGCCGGAAACTTCTATCGGCAAGTACGGCAGAATGCGAAAATCCTACCTAAAGGAACATCGCCCCATTCTCTACAACCATCTGCTGATGAGCGAGAAGCTGTATCCACACCTGTTAGAGATTGAGCGGACAGCACAGGGGCGTGTGGAAACCATGTTGCCTCACATGATGGAAGTTGCGGGTGTCACGGAAGAACTGAAAGCCTGTCACCCTATGCGTTGGGTGGGGCTGATGAACACATTAACGGCACAGATTGAGGAAATTTTAATCAGGGAACTGATTTGCAGCTGAATGGGAGGTGCGGGAAATGCTGACCTTTGAAAAGGTTTTGAAAGTGTTTCAGGCATATCTGGATGATGACCCTTTGTATGAGGTGGTTCAGACCAGCCACGGTTATACATTGATGGCATGGGAGCTCCACCGGAATGACTGGTACAGCGCCGAGATACAGAAAACCCCGGAGGATTTACGGAACGCTTTGTTGAGTACATACGCTAACTTTCTGGAAGATAAGATTACCGGAAATGACCGCGAGCTGACTGTGACAGAAACCGGAGAAATCCAGCAGAGGTGTCGGGAACTTTTGGAAAAGTGCCGGGAACCTTGATATAGAAATGCCAGAAGGAGGCCGCGATTATGCGTCCTCCTTCTGCTTCGCAGTCTGTTCCATTTTGAGCGCCCCGTCTATGGCACCTTCGATAATCGGCAGGTATTGTTCAGGACAGAGCTTCAGCTTGTGGCTGACCCGCTGCCGCTGTGCGCTTTCTTCCCGCATGATCTCCGGGTTAAAATATCGCTCTACGGGAAGTCCGCAGACCTTAATCAACTGGATCATCACAGGCAGGCTCGGAATCGCACCTTGATTCTCAATGTTGGCAAGATACCGCCATTCAATCCCAACCATTTCTGCCAATGTTTTTCGTGCCAAACGCTTTGCCTCTCGTGCGGCTTTGACATCTGCACCGAAGGTTTCAAAACCGGGACAATCTTCAACTTTCGCCATATAACATCACCCAGTTACATTGTATAATTCATACTTTGTCCGTGGAATGTTGCTATATGCAGGTTGGTTGAAGTTTATAATTCACATTTCGTTCCTTGCATTGTTCGAGAAAGAGAACTATAATGTACTCTGTGGAGGTGCGAAATGGACTATATGACATTGAAAGAGGCCGCCGAAAAGTGGGGCGTGACACCTCGTAGGGTAAATTATTATTGCGCCGGAGGGCGCATCCCCGGCGCTGTGAAGATGGCTGGTGTTTGGCTGATCCCAAAGAACACAGAAAAGCCGATTGACGGAAGGACAAAACAAGGGAAGGAGTTGCGCCATGAATAAAATCCTGATTATAGATGATGACAGAGAACTGTGTGCTTTGATTAAACGCAGCGTACAAGCAGAAAACATAGAAGCTGATTTTTGTAATACTGGAAAAGAGGGTTTACAGAAATTAAAAGAGCAGGAATACCAGCTTGTAGTGCTGGATGTGATGATGCCCGGTATGGATGGCTTTGAAACGCTGGAAGAAATCCGCAAAGAGAACAGCCTGCCGATTTTGATGTTCACATCCAAAAATGACAGCATTTCTAAAGTGCGGGGCTTACGAGCCGGGGCGGACGATTATCTGACAAAACCGTTTGATATGGACGAACTGATTGCCCGTATTGCGTCCCTCATTCGCCGCTACACCCGTTTTAATCATCAAGCCGGAGCTGTGCAAAAACTGGATTTTGATGGATTGCAAATTGACCTTGAAAATCGTTCTGTTACGACGGAAAATGGCACTTTTGAACTTCCACCAAAGGAATTTGATTTGCTCCTGTACTGTGCAAAGCATCAAGGGAAAATTTTGACAAAACAGCAGATTTATGAGGAAGTTTGGGGCGAAGAATATTTCTATGATGACAGTAACATTATGGCGATTATCAGCCGACTTCGTAAAAAATTAGAAGTCAATCCTTCAAGCCCAAAGTATATACAAACGGTCAAAGGGATTGGCTACCGGTTTAATAAGGAGGTGTAGTCAGCATGGAAATTATCGTATTCTTGTCCATTGTGATTGCTGTTGTGGCTGTATTGACTTCCATCGTTCTCATTCGGCGCGTAAAAAAGCAAATCGCAGAAATGACCGATGCACTGGTTGATGTGAAAGACGGAAATGGCAACCGGCGTATTCTATCTGCAACAAATGAACTGACAGCACCTCTTGCCTATGAAATCAACGAGATCGTTGTGGCCTATGAAAGCAGACTTTCAACTGTACGGCAGACAGAAGAAACCAACCGCCAGCTTATGACGAGCCTTTCCCACGATGTGCGAACGCCCCTTACTACTCTGATTGGGTATCTTGACGCTGCACACAAAGGACTGGTCACAGGAAAAGACCGGGATGATTATATTGAAACCGCCCGCCGGAAAGCCCATGATCTGAAAGAATATATTGATGTACTCTTTGACTGGTTCAAGTTAAATTCAAACGAGTTTGCTTTGGAGATCCAGAGCGTTGAGGCCGCAGAGCTGACAAGAAATATCCTCATTGACTGGATACCGATTTTTGAGGATAAACAGGTTGAGTATGACATCGATATTCCCGAACAGCCTGTCCGGGTAAGATTGGATATGGACAGCTATATGAGGATCGTCAACAATCTCATTCAAAATGTAATTGCTCACAGCCATGCAGACAAAATCAAAATTGCCCTGTCAAAGAAGGAAAATAACATGGAGCTGCTGCTGGCGGATAATGGAGTGGGAATTGAGAAGGAAGATTTGAAACACATTTTTGAACGGCTCTATAAGTGTGACAAAGGACGCTCTGAAAAAGGCAGCGGACTTGGTCTTTCTATTGTCCATCAGCTTGTAGAAAAGATGGGTGGGAGTATAACAGTTGAAAGTTTGCCGGGAAAAGGAACTGAATTTATGTTGCTTTTTCCTTTGGAGATTTAAGCGGGTTCCCGTCTTTATGGCGGGAACCTTTGTCATTTTTGCCGGATTTCAAATTGCAAGGTTAATGCAAGGTTGCGGCAAGGTTAATGCAAGGTTGGCGTGATAGAATACCTTACAGAACAGGAGGTTTTGAATATGGATACAAATTACATCATTGAAACAAAAAATCTGACGAAGCAATATGGCTCGCAAAAGAGTGTGGCTGACTTAAATATCCATGTGAAGCGTGGGAGAATTTATGGTCTGCTTGGCAGAAACGGAGCCGGAAAAACCACTACCATGAAAATGCTGTTGGGCTTAACGAAGCCGACTTCCGGAGAGGTCAAAATCTGGGGAAAGTCTTTACAGGGGAATGAAAAGAAATTGCTGCCCCGTATCGGCAGCTTGATTGAGTCCCCCGGTTTTTATCCCAATCTGACCGGCACAGAAAACCTGCGTATTTTTGCTACTCTGCGGGGTGTACCAAACAATCATGCCATCAAAGATGCTCTGGATTTGGTAGGACTTCCCTACAAAGATAAAAAACTCTTTTCTCAGTATTCTCTTGGTATGAAGCAGCGGCTTGCCATCGCCCTTGCCGTTATGCACGATCCAGAACTTTTGATTTTGGATGAACCGATCAACGGTCTCGATCCTATCGGTATTGCAGAAGTACGCTCTTTTATTCGGGAGCTTTGCGACGCAAGAGGAAAAACCATTTTGATTTCCAGTCACATTCTTTCGGAGATTTCCCTGCTGGCTGACGATATTGGAATTATCGATCACGGCGCATTGCTGGAAGAAGAAAGCCTTGCTGAACTGGAGCAAAAAAGCAGTAAGCATATCCGGTTTACACTCTCTGATACTGCACAGGCGGCAAGAATTTTGGAACGCAATTTCCATGAAAACCATTTTTCCATACAGGACGACCACAATCTGCGCCTGCACAACCTTGATCTGCCTGTGGGGAAAATTGTAACTGCCTTTGTAGAAAACGGATTGGAGGTATCGGAGGCGCATACTTGTGAAGAAAGTCTTGAAGATTACTTCAAGCGTGTGACAGGGGGCGAAGGAATTGCTTAAACTAATCAAATGCGAATTTTTGAAATTAAAACGGAAGCCCTTGGTATTTATTTCTCTGCTGCTTTCTGTTTTCATGCCATTGGCTTATGCTTTCTTTCTGGCAGATGTAAACACTGATGTGGATGCTGTAAATGGAGTGATGTCCAGCCTGTTCCAGCTCAGTGCTTATTTGCTTTTGATGCCGCTCCTTGTGATACTGGCTTCCAATCTGCTGTTTGAGGAGCTGGACAATGACACACTAAAAAACCTTGTTACCATACCGATAAACAGAACCAAGTTGGTGCTGTCCAAGATGCTGGTTTTGCTATTGTTTGCCGTTGGCTTTATGGCAGTTGGAGGATTGGTAAATCTTGCGGTTTTGCTGTTTCAGGGCTGGGAGCCGGTTGGGTTTTGGATCTTGTTTGGCGTTGGGATAGAAGAAGGGCTGATTATGTGGGTAGGCGCACTTCCATGTATCCTGCTCGTTGTTCTTCTTAATAAAAACTATATCGTGTCGGTCGTGATTACCTTTTTCTATACGACTGCAAATTATATCCTTTCGATGAGCGATGCGTTCCTCACACAGCCTTTTGGTTTGAATATCGGAACCCTGTTTCCGGGACCGCTGGCTTTCCGCTGGACCTTCCAATTTTATGACCAAAGCCAGACCAGTGCGGAATTGGCAGACTTGTTGGAACGGATCAGTCCGTATTTTCTGAATGGTGTTCAGGTGTTCGGTGTGATTGTTGTGGAAGCCGTTGTATTTCTTGCGCTGATTGCGTTGGTTTACCGGCGCCAGGAAATCTAAGGGGGTGTAATTATGTGGGATTTATTAAAAGCAGAATTGCTCAAGCTACGCCGGTGCCAAATACTTTGGGTGGGGCTGGTGGCGCTTGCACTCTGTCCGTTGGTGCAATATGGGAGCCAGCTGATTGTGGAGGCGGAGTACCGAAATCCAAACTATGATTTTTCCACTCTGTTTGAGAATGTTGTCTGGGGCAATACGCAGATGTTTTTTCCGATTTCACTGGTGATGATTGGCAGCTGGCTGATTGACAGAGAATCCACCCATGATACGCTGAAAAACATCATGACAATTCCTGTTTCCATGCCGAAAATGCTGGGAGCTAAGCTCTTTTGGGTCGGGATTTTTGCAGTCCTGCTGGGAATATACAGCGTTGGCGTTACCTTGATTACTGGATTGACGGTTGGATTATCGGGACTGACAGTGGAAGTGTTTTTTCATGGAGGTACACAGATCGTGTTGGCAGCTCTGACGACCTATTTGGTCTGTATGCCGCTGATCTTGATTTTTGGGCAGATCCGAGGGGCATATCTGGGAGGTTCCATTCTGGCGTTTTTC
Source organism: Roseburia hominis A2-183 (assembly GCF_000225345.1). Lineage (NCBI taxonomy): Bacteria > Bacillati > Bacillota > Clostridia > Lachnospirales > Lachnospiraceae > Roseburia > Roseburia hominis. Next base: position 2,270,624 of record NC_015977.1, on the reverse strand, counting down.
CTTGGATATAGCATGCTGTTCTTCAAAGGCGGTATCCTTGCCAGCATCTATCCGTTTTCTGCTGCGCTGATTTTAGTGGGCTTTGACATGAGTGGATATGCCGGAACAACCACAGCCCCGAATCCTTTGCTGGCAGTCATTGGGGTTGGCATCATGGTTCTCTGGGCGGTGCTGTTGTTACTGATGTCCAGTAACAAAAAAGAAATAAAATCCCGTAAACAGGCAAATTCCAAGGGAAAAGGAAAGCGTGCTGTACGCAGGAAAGGAAGGTGATACCTGTGAAGAAAATAGTTCTATCATTATGCTTGATACTGTTGGGCGCTTCTGTGCTTTCCGGTTGTACAAAAGATGAAGTTCTCGATCAGTATAACAATATTGTTCAGTCTGCTGGTTCCATAGCACTTACCGGAAATTCATCCTTACAAGGTACGAAAGAAAAAGGAATTGATGATTATACAGGAAGCTATACAGCCAACTATGAGGATTTTTCAGATACAGAGTATTTGTTCGGCGGAACTTCCATAAAGCGTGAAGCGGGTAAGGATCTGTCTATTGACTGCGCGCTGGAGGTTACGGATGGAACTGCAAAAGTATTTTGGATTTCTGAAGCTGATGAAGAAGTCACTTTGCTTGAAACAACCGGAACATATAGTGATACAATTACACTCCCTGAAGGTGGAAACTATATCGGCATTGAATGTGAAAATTTCACTGGAAGCATTGAATTGAATATGGAGTAACATTCTGCCGGACGACGGCAAAAGAAAAAAAGCCGTCGTAAAGCAGACACATTTCCACGCGCCTATGAAGCGGCGGCTTTGATTTGCAGAGCCGCCGTTTCTTTTCGTTTATCCTAAACCAACGACGACCTAACACCGTGTAAATCCACGGCGGCACATAGGAGGATTGCCGCCGTGTCTATTTTTGCCTTTTTTCACAGTGCCCGTGATCTGCACCAGCTAAAAAAAGCCTGTTCCCAGCAGCGGAGCAATGCGGTCAGCAGTATGCACTATACCATGTAACTGAACAACAAAATATACTCTATTACGCTCGTATGGCTTTATGCCGTCCGGGCGCTTTTTTGTCCTTATGGAGCCGGAACATCGGGTCAGCATGGCCCGAACTTTATCCCCGGTGCCGCTCCCCGCCGCCTCATTCAGATTTACCCAAAAAATCTGAATGGAGGAAAGGCAGATGGAAGTTACCATCAATTATAACGGACAAGTTGTGGCCGTGGAGGTCACGCTGGAAGTCTATGAATTTCTTGACCGGGCCGATCACAAAACGGAGAACCTGTTTCATGAACAGCGGCGGCATTGGGATGGCCGGGAGTTTGACGAGTACATCATTACCACCGAGGGTGTAGGAGCCTACGGTGAAACGCCGGAAGAATACCTTTGCCGCATGGAAACGCTGCATGAGCTGATGGCGGTTCTGGACACCTGTACCGAGGCTCAGCGCCGCCGGTTCCTGCTCTATGCGCTTGACGGGCTGAGCCTTGCAGAGATCGGTGTGCTGTGCGGCTGCTCCAAAGTGGCTGTGTATCAAAGTGTGGAGGCGGTCAGAAAAAAATTTATAAATTTCTTTGAGAACAGGCTTAACGAATGACCTGTTTTCTGGCTACCAAGTGAAAGGGATCATTTCCCTTATCTCAGCGAGGGGCGGACAGCGGACGAGCTGCCCGCCTCTCCGATTTTCAGGAGGTAAGCCTATGAAAACAATCAATCTGCGGTGGATGTATCCCCACTACCGGCATGACGAGTTTGTGGATGTTACGGACGAGGTATGGGCAGCGATGTATCAGGCCCAGCGGGAGATGGAGAACTATGAGCGTCGGAAAGTCTACCACCGCGCCTACTACTCTCTGGACGCATACAGCTGGCTGGAAAATTACGCACTGGAACACAGCAGATCGCCGGAAGATATTTTGCTGGAACGAGAAGAAATGACCACCCGCCTGCACCTGATAGCAGCTCTGCTGGTGGCTCTGACTCATGCCACTCCGACACAGGCCCGCCGTGTTCACGCCTACTACATTGCCGGTATCAAGCAGCCGGAAATCTCCCGGAGAGAGGGCGTCCACAGCAGCAAGGTCAGCGTTTCCATCCGTCGGGGTCTGCGGAATATGCGCCGCTGCTATGATGACCTTTTTCAAACAGAGTGAGGGCGTGCCTATGCAGACCATCAATCTCAAACAATATTATCCATTTTGCAAAGAGGACATTTTTGTGGAGGTGTCCGATGAGATCGTCGAAGCGTTTCTTCTGGATAAGAGAGCCGAGGCCGCCAGAGAGCGCAAGATGTTCCGGTATAAGGCGTTTTATTCCCTCGATTGTAACGACGGAATCGAAAATGCCGCAATCGGCTGGGCACAGCCATCGCCGGAGGATCATCTGATAGAAAAAGAAGAATTAGCCGAATACGAAGAACTGATACGGCGATTGTATGAAGCCATTTCTTCCCTGCCGCCTATGCAGGCCCGCCGTGTCCACGCCCGCTATATGCTGGGTATGAAAGTGAAAGATATTGCCGCAATGGAGGGTATCACGCCATCACAGGCGGGAAAATCCATCCATGCCGCACTGCGGAGGCTGCGCCGGTACTTTGTGCGTCAGAAATGGACGGTCAATCTATGAGTATTTCCAAAGAAAAGAGGTGCATGACATGAACGAACAGAATACAGCCCAAACAAAAAGTGAGGAACAAGAGGAAGTTCTGAAGGAGATTCGGCAGCTTGAAAACCGAAAGAAGATTTTGGAGAACAAGCAGCGAAACGAAGAACGCAGGGTTCGCACCCGCCGCCTGATTGAGCGCGGAGCCATTTTGGAGGGGATTTTTCCGCTGGCTCCCAACCTTTCCGGCGCAGAGGTCAAAGCATTTTTGATTGCCCTGTCCCATCTTCCGGGGGCTGCGGAATTGACTGCAAACCTGTCAAAATCCGGGGATACGCCATAAGTCCCTTGTTTACAAGGGCGCACTTATACACCGTTGCCGGTGCTGTGCGCCCTGCCGGGGGCGTTGCGTACTTCGTCCGCGATGGGAAGCTACGCTCCCCAAACCCCTTGTGCGCTCTGCGCAGCCAAACACCCACTTTGCGTTTGTCCGGCTCCACAGAGCCTGTTATCCCTCACTGAAAGGAGGTGTTCCCCATAGATTTCTGTCATATCCCCGTCAGTATCATCAAGCGCAGCGCAGGCCGTTCTGCCGTTGCCGCAGCTGCTTACCGCAGCGGAACCAAGTTGACAAATGAATGGGACGGAATGACCCACGACTACACCCGGAAAGGCGGCATTGTCCATGCGGAGATCATGCTTCCTGCCCACGCCCCGCCGGAATTTGCAGACCGTTCTATCCTCTGGAACAGCGTGGAGCAAATCGAGAAAGCAAGGGACAGCCAGCTTGCCCGTGAGATCGAGGCAGCTCTGCCCCGTGAACTGTCCGGTGAACAGCAGCTTGCCCTTGTGCGCACCTATGTGAAGGACAACTTTGTAGACAAAGGAATGTGTGCTGACTTTGCTATCCATGACAAGGGAACCGGTAACCCTCATGTCCATATCATGCTGACGCTCCGGCCTCTGAAAGAAAATGGACAGTGGGGCGCAAAGTGCCGCAAGGCATACGATCTGGACGAGAATGGACAGCGTATCCCGGATGGGAAAGGCGGCTGGAAAAATCACAGAGAGGATACGACCAACTGGAACGATAAAGGAAATGTGGAGATTTGGCGGGCAGCGTGGGCGGCCTACACCAATCGGGCGCTGGAATCTGCCGGCAGACCGGAGCGCATTGACCACCGCAGCTACAAGCGGCAGGGCATTGATAAGATTCCCTCTGTCCATCTGGGGCCAGCCGCCAGCCAAATGGAAAAGCGCGGCATCCGCACCGACAAGGGAGAAGTAAACCGGCAGATTGCCGCTGACAACAAGCTGCTGAAAGAAATCAAAGCCCGCATTACCCGTCTTTATCGCTGGTCGAAAGATGAAGCGGAAAAACCACAAACACAGCAAAGCAGCTTGACCGCCTTGTGGGAGGCCCAGCAGCAGCTGAACACTTCCCGCACCCGCACCGGCAAAATCCGGGCCTTGCAGGAAAGCGCTGCACTATTCAGCTTTTTGCAGGCAAACGGCATCCAATCTATGCAGCAGCTCCATGAAAAAATCGCTGATATGAACATCCGTTACTATGACCTGCGGGGAAAGATCGTCAAGGCAGAACGCCGGATCGCCGCTCTTACCGAGCGCGGGGAGATGTGGGAACAGTACAATCAGTACAAGTCCATCCACAAACAGCTTGCCAAAGTAAAGCCGGAAAAGCGGGAACAGTTTGAGCAGCGCCACAGCAGGGAACTGATCCTGTATGACGCAGCAGCCCGGTATCTGAAAGAATTGAAAGACAGCGGTGAGGCAATTACCCCGAAGGCATGGCAGCGGGAAATCGACCAGCTGACCGCCGGAAAGCAGACGGACACGCTTTCCATGAAATCCATGCGGGAGGATTTGAAAGCAGTGGAACGGCTCCGCAAAACCGCCGATCAGCTGTCCCGACAGGAAAGGGATAAGTCTCACGACCGTGGGCCGGAGCGGTAAAGGCTACCGCGTTTTGGCGTACCCCTGTCAAGTGCGTCGCGTTTCACGACATACTTTTGCATACAGAAAAACCGTCGTACAGGTTTCCCCATACGGCGGCAGACTGTTTATTTGCCGAACAAGTCGCTGTGTGTGCCGGTGCGGGCCAGCGTCAGCACCAGAACATCATCCTCTATGCGATAGACAAGCAGCCAGTCCGGGAGAATATGACATTCCCGATGACCTGCCCAATCGCCGGACAGGTCATGGTCACGGTTCTTATCCGGCAGCGGTTCGCCCATTGCCAGCAATGCTACGACCTGCTCCAGCAGCTCAATCTTCAAGCCACGCTTGATGGCTCGTTTGTAGTCCTTTTTGAAACTGGTCGTGTACTTGACGGTATATTTGGTTTCTTTCATCTTTTCAGGTCAGCAAATAACTCGTCAAGGTCATTGTAGCCCTTTACAGACGGGTCTTTTGCAATCCTTTCCGCTTCCAGCATGGCAGCAACCGTTTCTTTGTTCGGCTGTTCCAGCCTTACTTCAAAGGGAATGCCGCCTTCACGAAGCGACTGGCGCACAAAGATGTTAAACGCCGTAGTCAGGTTCATGCCAAGTTCCGTAAACAGTGCGTCCGCCTGCGCTTTCAAATCTGCGTCCATGCGGATACTGATGTTTGTGGTATTTCCAGCCATACGATCAACCCCTTTCTGCTGGCAATTATAGTATATGCCATTTGCACGAAGAAAACAATACTTTGCACGAATATTTAACAATAAATTCATTCAAGGAGGTTACCTGCTTTATGAAAGAAATCATTTATGAAGAACAACAAGACTGAACCTATCCCTGTCATGGATTACCGCCAGTACCGCAGAGCGCGGAAACTGGTGCATGAGTGCTGCAACTACATTGCCGGAAACTGTATCGCCCTGGACGATGGGGAGGAATGTATCTGTGTCCAGTCCATTTCCTACTCCCTGTTGTGCAGGTGGTTTCGGGCGGCGGTATTGCCGCAGGATAAGGAACTGGAAACGGCGCTGTTCCACCGGCTGAATGCTAAGAAATGCGCCGTATGCGGGGCGCTGTTTACCCCCGGTTCTAACCGGGCTAAATACTGCCCGGAATGTGCCGCACGCATGAAGCGGATTAACGCCGCAAAGCGCAAGCGGAAACAACGGGAGAAATGTCACGCTTTAGGGGCTGAAAAACCCTTGTAAATCAAGGCTTTTTTTGAGGGTGTCAAAGGCAGTCTGATAGATTTATCCTCTGACCCCTAAAATAGCCTTAAAATGCGTACAGAATCCCAAAAGAACCCCTAAGGAGGAACCCTATGTCAGACAATCGAAAATATTATTACCTGAAACTCAAAGAAAACTATTTTGATGATGATTCCATCGTGCTGCTGGAAAGTATGCAGGACGGTGTGCTGTATTCCAACATTCTGCTCAAGCTGTACCTGAAATCGCTGAAACATGGCGGGCGGCTCCAGCTTGACGAGGACATCCCTTACACAGCGCAGATGATCGCTACCATTACCCGCCAGCAGATCGGCACTGTGGAGAGAGCCTTGCAGATCTTTTTGAAGCTGGGTCTTGTGGAAGTGCTGGACAGCGGCACATTCTACATGAGCAACATCGAACTTTTAATAGGCCAGTCCTCTACCGAGGCCGAGCGAAAGCGGGCTGCAAGGCTTCAAAATAAGGCTCTTTCTGCGCTCCGGACAAGTGGCGGACATTTGTCCGACATTCGTCCACCAGAGATAGAGATAGAGTTAGAGAAAGAGATAGAGATAAAGAGAGAGATAGAGAAGGTACGCCCTGAAACGGGGCACCCTTCCCACACCTATGGCCGTTACCAGAATGTTTTCCTGACGGATGAAGAACTGGCAGACTTGCAGGTCAGCTTTCCTGCTGTATGGGAACAGTACATCGAAAAGCTGTCCGAGTACATGGCTTCTACTGGCAAGCGTTATCAGAGCCATGCAGCGACCATCCGGCGTTGGGCCGGTGAGGACGCTAAAAAAACGGTCACACCCTCACGCAACCGGGATTACAGCGTAAAGGAGGATGAAACTGTATGATTGAGATTACCGCAGAAATCCGGGCATTCATCGACAAGGCAGCTGCCGGTGTGGAATTGGCTGAGGACGAGTATATAGACCCGTCAGACGGGCTCATTCACTGTAAGAAATGCGGCGGCCAGAGGCAGACCGTTGTGCCATGCTTCGGGAAATCCGGCTACTTTATGCCGCACTGCATCTGCCAGTGCCAGCGGGAGGCTGAGGAGCAGCGCAAGGCTGCTGAAGAACGGCAGCGCCGCATGGAGCGTATCAAACGCCGAAAGGCACAGGGCCTGCAAGACCGTTATCTGTACGACTACACATTTTCCAATGATAACAGGCAAAACCCATTGATGGACAAGGCTCATGCCTATGTGGAGAACTGGAAAGAGGCATATAAGAGCAATATCGGGCTTTTACTGTTTGGAGATGTGGGAACCGGCAAGTCTTTTTTCGCCGGATGTATTGCCAACGCTCTACTTGACCAGGATGTGCCGGTGCTGATGACGAACTTCCCCACCATTCTGAACCGCCTGACAGGGATGTTCTCTGAGGACAGGTCAGAGTTTATTGCCAGCTTTGACGAATATGACCTGCTTATCATTGACGATCTGGGTGTAGAGCGCAGTACCGAATATGCTATGGAGCAGATGTTTTTCGTCATCGACAGCCGCTATCGCAGCCGAAGACCCATGATTATCACAACAAACTTGAAACTGTCCGAGCTGAAAAATCCGCCTGATCTGGCCCACGCCCGTATCTATGACCGTATTTTGGAACGGTGTGCGCCGATCCTCTTTGACGGGAAGAATTTCCGGGAAGAAAATGCCGGTGTCACCCGACAGGCAGCAAAAGACATTGTAAACAGTAAGCACGATTGATTTTTTACCGGGCGGCACAGACCCGTTCGGAGAAAGGAGCGCTATGAACAAAGAACCCCGTACTATGCAGATGGCAGACGCCGCTGCTGCGGCCAGAGCGCCGGAAAACACGCCAGCGATGGTAAAGAAAATCGGCAAGACGACCTACAAGGTTCATGTCCATTTCAGCAATACCAGCACAGAAACCATGAGCGATAAAATCAAGCGTATGCTCAAAAATGAAATTCAGCAGATGTGACAGACTGATAAACTAAGCCGCCTTGTGCTAAACTGATGATGGTACGCACCAAAATTTTTGTCAAGGAGGACATGAAAATGCTTTACACAGAAAAAGAGAAACATGAAATTGAGCGAGTAAAGGAAGTCTTTGCGGAACATCTGCGGCAAAGCCCTGATTTTGAATTGCTCTGGTCGGACAAGGTGGGCTATGTCTGGCTGACGATTGGCGTAAATCCAGTCTATGTGGATACCGGTATCAGGATAGAATCTGCCGCCGATCTCTGCGGCAAGTGTTTGGATGATGTTGCTACGGATGTTTTATATATGACTGGCAACGATCATGCACTGGAAGCAGCCGACCCGCTGGAGTTAGCCGAAATCAAGCGGCTCTGGGAGCCATATATCAACCAGCTGCCAGACTATGCGTATCTCTGCAAAGACCTGCTGAACGGAAAAATGTAATCTGTTAAATGAGGTGTCAGGAGCCATACAGTGCTTCTGGCACCTTTTGTGAGTTTTCTGTGAATTTGATTAAAAAGTCCTTGACAATTTGTCTCTGGCAAGACGGCAAAAAGCATTTTGATTTCCTGCGGTGCGCGACTGGCTCCCTTTGACATCCCGCAGCTTCGTGAGGTCATGGCCTATGACGAATTGGAGCTTGACCGCATCGGAGATCGGAAAACGGCGGTATTCTTCATTATTTCCGATACCACGCAGACCTACAACTTTTTAGTGGCACTTGCATTTTCGCAGATGTTCAACCTCCTGTGTGAACGGGCGGACAATGTTCACGGTGGCCGCCTGCCGCACCATGTACGGGTGCTGTGGGACGAGGCAGCCAACACGGGACAGGTGCCCCAGCTCGAAAAGCTGGTCGCGGTTATCCGCTCCCGCGAGGTGAGTCTTTGCCTGCTGTATCAACAGTTGGCACAGTGCAAGGCCATTTACGATAAGCACGCCGAGACAATCCTCGGCAACATGGACAGCGTGGTGTTCCTCGGTGGCCGCGAAGCCAGCACTATCAAGGAAATCTCCGAGAACTGGCTGGGAAAAGCCACAATCAGTATGCAGACCGACAGCCGCTCCCGTGGCCAGTCGGAAAGCTACAGCCAAAACACCCAGCGGCTGGGCCGGGAACTGATGACCCCAGCCGAGCTTGCAACCATGCCGGGAGACAAATGTATTTTGCAGCTTCGGGGCCTGCCCCCGTTCTTCTCTCCCAAGTATGATCTGAAACGGCATCCGAACTACCGTTATACGGCGGAGGCCGATAAACAGAAAAACGCTTTTGACCTCGACAGGCTCATTAACCGCCGCAGGCGGCCCGGGCTGAACGAGGCGTGTACGATGTATGAGGTGGCTGTGCCGGACGATGCACTCACGGAAGAGGACGAGGACATCCTCAACTATGATGACATCGACGATCCAGACGCCTTTGCATAAACGCTTCGAGACAAAGTGTCCCGAAGTTTGTAACCTGCCGCCTGCATGGGCGGCTTTTTTGTTACCGGAAAAATCCCGGAGAAATGGAGGCTTATATGGCATTTTTCTCATCTGCAATCGACACTTTACAGACCCTCGTTATCGCTCTCGGCGCTGGCCTTGGCGTATGGGGTGTGGTCAATCTGCTGGAGGGCTACGGCTCGGATAACCCGGGCTCCAATGCTCATGTGCGGTAAAGTAATAAAAAGATTTAGGTAGCCGCCTTAACTATTCCTAAATAAGATAATATGCACAGTATTTTCTCGTAAATAGAAAATAAATTATTGCATTTTACCAATTATTATGTTAAAATGACAATGTAACAAAGAGCTATGTATTTTTATAGAAAGCATTGAGAATATTTCAAAATTTCTTGAAAGTACTCTCAGTGCTTTCTTTGATAATATGAAAGGAGAAATAAATGCAAAAAAAACAACTTTCTGTATTAGTACTAATTATTTTATGCTTTTTATTAGGATGTAACAGAGAAACACCAAAAGATGAATCTCAACAAAATTATGAAGATGAATCTAATATTTCTAAAACAAATGGAGAAGAACTTGTAAATATAAACAGTGAATTGTTAGGTTCGACTCCTTTTGATATCCAAATCGATAAAACAGCATTGCAGACTAGAAAAGAAACAGAAACAGAAGTTACAATAAAGACAAATTTAACAGACTGGGGTTATACTGTTTCTTCTGAAAAAGGGAAAATATCTGATATAAATAAAAATTCATTCATATATATAGCACCTAAAGATGAGAGGGATGATACTATAAAAATACAATTATCGGACTATGAAAATGGCATATCATATGAATATACAATTCCACTTATTTTTGCGGGAAACAATGAACATTCTTTAGATAAATTCAAGGAAAATCTTTCAAGATTACCTAATAGTTAGTAAAGAGTCGATAGACTAAAGTACCACCATCCTCTTTTATTTCAACTGAATATCCATCCCGCCGCACCGCAGCGGCACATGAAGCAGTAAATCCGAAAAAGATTTGCTGCTTTTTTTGCGTCCATTTTTGGCAAATTTCCAAAAGTTCCGTATTAGACAGTGAAACCAAAAAAGGCTGCCATTTTTTTCAGACAGCGGGCAAAACGCAGCTTCCGAAACGCCTTATTGTCGGGAAAGACCGAGCCGCCGGAAAAGTTCTTGCCGGAAAGTCCGTCCATTCTGCTCTTTTGTGGTTTGTAGGGAGTAAGGGAAAAACGCCAGCCCGCAGCCTTTTATAAAAAAAGCTGGTTATAGATTTTCTGAAAAAGTGGCAGTAGCAAGTGAACGGCAGGCCGGCAGTTTCTTAGAGCAAGATTCTACCGAGGTGCCAAAATTCGCTTATCGCTCATTTTGCCCCTGCGGGAATCTTGTTGGGGAGTGCCTTCCCCAAACCCTGCTTATGCGGCTTGCGCCGCTGAAAAACCCCTCAAAATATTTTTCGGATTTTTCAAAAACAGTTCCGCTTCACACCCTGTTTTTCTCCTATTAGTGAGAGGACACCACGCACAGAAAGGAGGTCAACCACCTATGAAACGATACAACACGCCGCACCGCAGCCGGGTAGTCAAAACACGCATGACCGAGGAAGAATACGCCGAGTTTGCCCAGCGGCTTTCTGCTTACCACATGAGCCAAGCCGAGTTTATCCGGCAAGCCATAACCGGGGCAGCCATACGCCCCATCATAACCGTTTCCCCCATCAATGACGAGCTGCTTGCCGCTGTCGGGAAGCTGACCGCCGAATACGGGAGGATCGGCGGCAACTTAAACCAGATAGCCCGGACGCTGAACGAGTGGCACAGTCCCTATCCGCAGCTTGCCGGGGAAATACGGGCGGCGGTTTCCGACCTTGCCGCCCTAAAGTTTGAAGTCTTGCAGAAAGTGGGTGACGCTGTTGGCAACATTCAAACATATCAGCTCTAAAAATGCGGACTATGGCGCAGCGGAAGCCTACCTCACATTTGAGCATGACGAGTTTACCATGAAGCCCACCCTTGATGAAAACGGGCGGCTGATACCGAGGGAGGATTACCGCATTTCTTCCCTCAACTGCGGGGGCGAGGATTTCGCTGTTGCCTGTATGCGAGCCAATCTCCGCTATGAGAAAAACCAAAAACGGGAAGATGTGAAAAGCCACCACTATATCATCAGCTTTGACCCACGGGACGGGACAGACAACGGCTTGACCGTAGACCGGGCGCAGGAGCTGGGCGAGCAGTTCTGCAAGGAGCATTTCCCCGGACACCAAGCCCTAATCTGCACCCACCCGGACGGGCATAACCACAGCGGGAATATCCATGTGCATATCGTCATCAACTCCCTGCGGATTTACGAAGTCCCGCTTCTGCCCTACATGGACAGACCAGCCGACACGCTGGAGGGCTGCAAGCACCGCTGCACCAACGCCGCTATGGAATATTTCAAGAGCGAAGTCATGGAAATGTGCCACCGGGAGGGGCTTTACCAAATCGACCTCTTGAACGGCAGCAAGGAACGGATAACCGAACGGGAATACTGGGCGGCAAAGAAAGGGCAGCTTGCCCTTGACAAAGAGAACGCCGCCAGAGAAGCCGCCGGACAGCCGACCAAGCCCACCAAGTTTGAAACGGACAAGGCGAAGCTGCGCCGGACGATACGGCAGGCACTTTCCCAAGCTGGCAGCTTTGACGAGTTTTCTTCCCTTTTGCTGCGGGAGGGTGTGACCGTCAAGGAGAGCCGGGGGCGGCTTTCCTACCTCACGCCGGACAGGACAAAGCCTATCACAGCCCGAAAGCTGGGGGACGATTTTGACAAGGCTGCTGTCCTTGCCCTGCTCACGCAGAACGCCCACAGAGCTGCCGAACAGACCAAAGCCATACCCGAATACCCTGCCGCAGTTAAAAAGCCGTTACAAGGGGAAAAAGCTGCAAAAACCACCCCGGCAGACAACACCTTGCAGCGCATGGTTGACCGGGAAGCCAAGCGAGCCGAGGGCAAGGGCGTGGGCTATGACCGCTGGGCGGCAAAGCACAACCTAAAGCAAATGGCAGCTACCGTTACCGCCTATCAGCAGTACGGCTTTTCCTCCCCGGAGGAACTGGACGAAGCCTGTTCTGCCGCCTATGCCGCCATGCAGGAAAGCCTTGCGTGGTTGAAGCAGGTGGAAAAGACGCTGAACGGGAAAAAGGAGCTGCAACGGCAGGTGCTTGCCTATTCCAAGACCCGCCCTGTCCGGGACGGGCTGAAACAGCAGAAAAACGCCAAAGCAAAAGCAGCCTACCGTCAGAAGCATGAAAGTGACTTTATCATAGCAGACGCAGCCGCCCGCTATTTCAGGGAGAACGGCATTTCCAAGCTGCCGAGCTATAAATCCCTGCAAGCAGAGATTGAAAGCCTTATCAAAGAGAAAAACAGCGGCTACAACGATTACCGGGCAAAACGGGAGGAGTACCGCCGCTTGCAGACTGTCAAGGGCAATATCGACCAGATTTTACGCCGGAGCGAGCCGCAGCGCAGAAAGGAGCAGAGCCATGAACGGTAATATCCCCCGCATGGACTACCGCCAGTACCGGGCAGCCCGCCGCCTTGTGCATGAGTGCTGCAACTATGACAGCGGGAACTGCCTGCTGTTGGAGGACGGCGAGCCTTGCGTGTGTGTACAGAGTATCAGCTATTCGCTGCTCTGCCGCTGGTTTACCGCCGCTGTCCTGCCCCTTGATGAAGCACTGGAAGCCGCCCTCTTGCGCCGGGGAAGCCGGAAACGCTGCGCTGTCTGCGGGGCGTTCTTCTTCCCAAAATCCAACCGGGGGAAATACTGCCCGGACTGCGCCGGACGCATGAAGCGGATAAACGCCGCCAAACGGAAGCGGAAACAAAGGGAGAAATGTCACGCTTTAGGGCATTTCAAACCCGCATAAATCAAGGCTTTTTTGGAGGGTGTCAAAGGGTGCGTGATACATTTATCCTTTTCCCTTAAAAACGCCCCCTAAAAGCGTAACAGAACCCACAGACAGACACCACAAGGAGGTGAACCCTATCGCTGATTATATGACCGCAGGAACGGAGCTGCCCGCTTACCTGCCTTACCCCCGTTTCCTGCTGGAAACAGACCTATCCCACACCGCAAGAGAGTTATATGCGCTGCTGTTAGACCGTTCCACCCTTTCGCAGAAGAACGGCTGGCAGGACAGCGAGGGACGGACATACATTGTCTACCCCATAGCAGAGATAGCGGAAATGCTGGATAAAGGCTGCACCACCATAAAGGGCGCACTGAACGAACTGGACGCTGCCGGGCTGCTGGAACGCAGACGGACGGGCTTTTCTGCCGCCAACCGTCTGTATGTGAAAGTGCCGCCTATCCCAGTGGTACAGTTTTCCGACCAACTGACGGACGGAAAACCGCCCCTCATAAGGGCGGGAAACCGACCAACTGACAGCCGGAAAACTGACCTTATGACGGTCGGAAAACCGTCCCCTAACCAAACTAATATAAACAACCTAATAGAGAGCCAAACAAAAGGAGCGAGTGAGGGGCAGCCCCCCGCCGCTTATGGCAGATATAAAAATGTATTTCTTTCTGACACAGAACTTTTGGAGCTGGAACAGGACTTCCCCGGCAAGTGGGAGTATTACCTTGACCGCCTTTCCTGCCACATCGCTTCCACCGGGAAGCAGTACCAGAGCCATGCAGCCACCATTTACAAGTGGGCGCAGGAGGACGCTGCCAAAGAGAAGCCAAAGAAAGGCATACCGGACTATTCATTCAAGGAGGGAGAAAGCCTATGACCGATACAATCCACAACACCATACTGCCTATGACCGACACCACAGCCGAGCCGGAGGATTACACCGGGGAGGACGGGCTTTTATACTGCGGCAAATGCCGGAAACCCAAAGAAGCCTATTTCCCAGAGGGCAAGACCTTTTTCGGGCGTGACCGCCACCCGTCAGAGTGCGACTGCCAGCGGGCAGCCCGTAAGGAACGGGAAGCCGCCGAGAAGCGGCGCAGCCACCTTGAAACGGTGGAACGGCTGAAACGGCAGGGCTTTACAGACAAGACCATGCAGGACTGGACATTTGCCAACGATAACGGCAGCTGCCCGCAGATGAAGAACGCCGCCGGATATGTGGCACGCTGGGAACAGATAAAGGACGGGAACTACGGGCTGCTCTTGTGGGGCAGGGTAGGCACTGGGAAAAGCTATTTTGCCGGGTGTATTGCAAACGCCCTCATGGAGCAGGAAGTCCCGGTGTGCATGACAAACTTTGCAGCAATATTAAACGACCTTGCCGCCAGCTTTGCGGGCAGGAACGAATATATTTCCCGCCTTTGCAGCTTCCCCCTGCTCATCATTGACGATTTTGGAATGGAGCGTGGCACAGAATACGGTCTGGAACAGGTCTACAATGTGATTGACAGCCGCTACCGGAGCAGGAAGCCGCTGATTGTGACGACCAACCTCACGCTGGAGGAATTGCAGCACCCGGAGGACACCGCCCACGCCCGGATTTATGACCGCCTGCTTGAAATGTGTTCCCCTCTCTGCTTTACCGGGGAGAATTTGAGGAAAGCCGCCGCACAGGGAAAAATGGAACAGCTGAAACGGCTGCTTGCCGGAAAGGAGATTTGCCTATGACCGACACCCAGAGAAACAAACGCCCTGCCCGCCGCCCGGACTGCGTGACCGAAACGAGGATAGGCAACACAATCCTTGTGGTGTCTGGCTTTTTCAAGGAGGGGGCGACCGACACCGCCGCTGACAAGATGATGAAAGTGCTGGAAGCAGAAGCCGCCGCCGGATATTTGACCTGTGATAAGCCTGATTGAAAAACCGTCATTTTTACCGACCGTAAAGAAGCAGATTTGACGCTTTTGCCGCTATACAGACAGCCGCCCCATGTGGTACAATCAAGGTACGGAATAGTGGGGCTGGCTGTCGGAAACGGAGGAATTTATGTTAAGACAGACCACCCAGCAACTCATTACCGCCCTTTACCCAAGACTGTCCCATGAGGACGAGCTGCAAGGCGAGAGCAATTCCATTTCCAACCAAAAGAGGATTTTGGAAACCTATGCCAAACAGAATGGATTTTCTAATCTGCGCTGGTACACCGACGACGGTTATTCCGGTGCGAACTTTCAAAGACCCGGATTTCAAGCCATGCTTGCAGACATTGAAGCAGGGAAAGTCGGGACAGTTATCGTCAAGGATATGTCGAGGTTAGGGCGAAACTACTTACAGGTGGGAATGTACACAGAAATGATTTTCCCACAGAAAGGTGTCCGCTTCATCGCTATCAATGACGGAGTGGACAGCGCACAGGGGGAAAATGATTTTGCCCCGCTGCGGAACATTTTTAACGAATGGCTGGTGAGAGATACGAGCAAGAAAATCAAGGCAGTAAAACGCTCTAAGGGCATGAGCGGAAAGCCCATCACAAGCAAGCCCGTCTATGGCTACCTCATGGACGAGGACGAAAACTTTATCATTGACGAGGAAGCCGCCCCGGTGGTACGGCAGATTTACAGCCTTTGCCTTGCCGGGAACGGTCCGACCAAGATAGCCCGTATGCTGACCGAGCAGCAAATCCCCACGCCGGGGACGCTGGAATACCGCAGGACGGGCAGCACCCGCCGCTACCACCCCGGCTATGAGTGCAAGTGGGCGACCAATACCGTGGTTCATCTGCTGGAAAACCGGGAATATACGGGCTGTCTGGTAAACTTTAAGACCGAGAAGCCGTCCTACAAGCTGAAACACAGCATAGAAAATCCCCCGGAAAAGCAGGCGGTTTTTGAGAACCACCATGAGCCTATCATTGACCGGGAAACGTGGGAACGGGTGCAGGAGTTACGCAAGCAGCGCAAACGCCCCAACCGTTATGACGAAGTGGGCTTGTTCTCCGGCATACTCTTTTGTGCCGACTGCGGCAGCGTCATGTACCAGCAGCGATACCAGACGGACAAGCGCAAGCAGGACTGTTATATCTGCGGAAGCTACAAGAAACGCACCGCCGACTGCACAGCGCACTTTATCCGCACTGACCTCTTGACCGCTGGCGTACTCTCCAATCTGCGGAAAGTTACCAGCTATGCGGCAAAGCATGAAGCCCGGTTTATGAAGCTTTTAATCGAGCAGAATGAGGACGGGGACAGACGCAGGAACGCCGCCAAGAAAAAGGAGCTGGAAGCCGCCGAGAAACGCATAGCCGAGTTATCTGCTATCTTCAAGCGGCTGTATGAGGACAGCGTAACCGGGCGCATATCGGACGAGCGTTTCACAGAGCTGTCGGCAGACTATGAAGCCGAGCAGAAAGAACTGAAAGAACGTGCCGCCAGACTGCGGGAAGAACTTTCCAAAGCGCAGGAAGCCACCGCAAACGCTGAAAAGTTTATGAATGTGGTACGCAGGCACACTACCATTGAAGAACTTACCCCTACTCTGCTGCGGGAGTTTGTGGAGAAAATCGTTGTCCATGAAAGCGTTGCCCTTGACGGGAAACGCCGGGGCAAGTTACGCAGACAGGAAATCGAAATCTATTATTCTTTTGTCGGCAAGGTAGAACTGCCCGACACCTAACCGCCCGACCTATCCGACATACCTCATGTGCCGGATAGGAACGGCAAAATTTTTTACACTTCTATTACTTCTTTATCACACATAAGCAAAGTCCCAGGGCATGAAGCAGCTCATGGCGGGTGGCGGCATCATCGTCATTGGCACCACACTGATCCCTCTGCTGTCTGGCCTGTTTTAAGGTAGGCGCTTATGGATTTTCTCACCGACTGGCTCACAAACTGGCTCAAAGAGCTTCTGATTGGCGGCATCATGGGGAACCTCGAAGGTCTTTTTGATACTGTCAATACCCAAGTCGGAGAGATTGCGGCACAGGTAGGGACTACCCCGGCGGCGTGGCACGCCGGGGTTTTCTCCCTGATCCGACAGCTTTCCGAAACGGTGATCCTGCCGATTGCCGGAATGGTGCTGACCTTTGTTGCCACTTATGAGCTCATACAGATGCTTTTGGAAAAGAACAATATGCACGAGGTTGACGTTGCGAACCTCTATAAATGGATGTTCAAAACGGCCTGTGCAATCTTAATCCTGTCAAACACATTCAATATCGTCATGGCTGTGTTCGATGTGTCGCAGAGCGTTATCGCGCAGGCAGGCGGGCTGATTCAAGGCTCTACCGATGTTTCGGCGGATATGCTTGCCGAACTGGAAACCTCGCTGGAGGCGATGGACTTAGGGCCGCTTTTGGGGCTTTGGCTGCAGTCTGCGCTCATTGGATTTACGATGAAGGCGATGGGGATTATCATTTTCGTTTTGGTGTATGGCAGGATGCTGGAAATCTATCTGCTGACCAGTCTGGCCCCCATCCCCGTTGCTACGCTTTCCAACCGGGAGCTTGGCAGCACCGGGCAAAACTACATCAAGTCCCTGTTTGCCGTGGGCTTTCAAGGGCTGCTGATTCTTGTATGTGTTGCAATTTACGCGGTGCTCATTCAAGGCATCGCAACAAGCGGCGATCCCATCGGGGCGATTTGGGGAACTGTGGGCTACACGGTTTTGCTTTGCTTCATGCTCTTTAAGACCGGGAGCATTGCCCAGCGTATCTTTGGCGCTCATTAACAGGAGGAGGTGCTTATGCCGAGAAGATACGGGGCGGATGGAACGCGCTTATGGAATGGAAAAACGCCGGAGGAGTTTACTGAGGCGGATGCTTACCGCTTTATGGTGGAAACAGAGGCCGTCCTGCAAAGGAAAGAGCTGATGGACGATCCCGCCCAGCCTGCTCCGGCAAGCGGAAAGGAGGAATTTTATCTGAGTAAGAAAGACGATGTATTGCTGACCCCGGAGCAGATTGCTGCGGAGGAGCGGCGCTGGCTGTTTGATGCTCCCATCGCGGAGCTTGCGGAAGTCAAGGGCGTTAGTATTGACGAGGCGGTAAAAATGCGGACGGATGCCGTCTTGCAAGAGGCGGTTGTTCCGATCACAGTATCTGTCCGCCCGATTGAGCCGCAGGGTAAACTGATCGGCTTCGCCAGCGTCAACTTTGGCGGTGTGGTCATCGACGATTTTAAGGTTGTGGATGGGAAAAACGGGATTTTCCTCGGTGCTCCCTCTAAGCCCGATCCTGCCAGCCGGACGGGATACCGGGCTACGGTTCGGATTCCTGACCGTGCCATACAGGAACGGATCAATGCGGCTGGTGTGGAGGCGTATCATGCGGCGGTGGAACAGCTTGTTGCACGGGCCCAGGCGGTACGGCCTGCCCCGATCAAGGAGCAGATGGCCGAGGCCGCGAAACAAGCTGGAAAAGAAAATGCCGCCCGGCCTGCACCTGCCAAAGCAAAGGAGGCCCGCAATGACCGATAGCCGCACTTTGGGACAAAGTGTCCCGAAGGAGGGCTTGTTTCTCATGGACGGCATCGAGGGCCTGCGTTCTTTGCCAAAACATAGCGTGGATATGCTGCTGACTGATCCGCCCTACGGCACAACCCGGAATTATTGGGATGTGCCCCTGCCGCTCCCGGAGCTGTGGGAGGCGGTGAAATGGGCGGTCAAGCCGAATGGCGCAGTGCTGTTTTTCGCACAGTGCCCCTTTGACAAGGTGCTGGGCGCATCCAACCTCGCCATGCTCCGCTATGAGTGGATTTGGTACAAGGAGCGCGGAACGGGCTTTCTCAATGCAAACCGGGCTCCACTGAAAAAGTCCGAGAATATCTTGGTGTTTTACCAGAAGTCCCCGGTCTACAATCCGCAGTTTACTTATGGCAAGCCTTATACCCGTGTTCATTCCCGAAGCGGTACAAGCTCCAACTATGGGAAATTTGAACGGCAGGGCTCCGAGTCCAACGATGGCCGCCGCTATCCCGGAAATGTACTATTTGTGCCTACGGTGTCCGGCGGCATCCATCCTACACAGAAGCCTGTGGAGCTCTGCGAGTATCTGATCCGCACCTACACCCGTCCCGGAGAACTGGTCGCGGACATTTGCGTTGGCTCCGGCACAACCGCGATTGCAGCCATCAACACAGAACGCCGCTTTGTATGCTTTGAAACGGCCCCGTCCTTTTATGCCGCCGCCAGTGAGCGCATCCGTGCGGCGCAGGCAGTAAAAAGCTCCGGCGAGAAAGGAGTGTAATTATCCAGCAGTATTCTATCATTTACGCCGATCCCCCTTGGCGCTACTCGGCTAAGAAAGTACAGGGCGCGGCGGAAAATCATTATCCCACTATGAGCATTGAAGAGTTATGTGCGTTGCCTGTGGCTGATCTTGCGGCCCCGGACAGCGCACTCTTTTTATGGGCTACTTTCCCGCAGCTCCCGGAGGCGCTCCGGCTGATTGAGGCTTGGGGCTTCACCTACAAAAGCGTTGCTTTCGTCTGGCTGAAAAAGAACAAGAAAGCAGATAGCTGGTTTTATGGCCTTGGCTTCTGGACAAGGGGCAACGCGGAAATTTGTCTGCTGGCTACCAAGGGACATCCGAAGCGGCAGGCTACCAATATTCATCAATTTATCATTTCCCCGATTGAGGCCCACAGCAAAAAGCCGGACGAGGCCCGCGACAAAATCATTTCCCTGATGGGCGATCTGCCCCGCGTGGAGCTCTTTGCCAGACAGACCCCGCGCGGCTGGGCTGTATGGGGAAATGAAGTAACACCAACCATCCCGGACTTTGGGACACATTGTCCCGAAGTGCAGAAAGGAGTGTGATCCATGCCCTATGTAAACGTACCAAACGATTTATCCAAAATCAAAACAAAGATGGCTTTCAACCTCACCAAACGCCAGCTTGTCTGCTTCGGCAGCGCGGGCGCGGTGGGGATTCCGGCCTATCTGCTGACCCGTGCCACCCTCGGCAATACCGGGGCGATGTTTCTCATGCTTGGAATTATGCTCCCGGCGTTCTTGCTGGCGATGTATGAAAAGGACGGCTTACCCTTTGAAAAGGTTGTGCGGAATATCATCCGGGTCAAGTTTCTAAGGCCGGGGATCAGGGCCTACCGAACCGAAAACATTTATGCGCCCTTTACCGGGCCGGGCGCTGGAAAGGAGGATGTGATTGAAAAACACAAAGAAGAAAAACGGAGCCGCCGCCAAGGGTAAAGGCCGGGCGGCCCTGTCTGCCCAGCAGACAATCCCGTATCTGTCCATGCACCCGGACGGTGTGTGCAAGCTCCCGGGTGGGCTCTATACAAAAACTGTGGAATATGAGGACATCAATTACTCCGTGGCATCCACCGAGGATCAGACTGCCATATTCAGCGGATGGAGTTCATTTCTCAACTACTTTGACAGTTCGCTGCCGTTCCAGCTTTCCTTTATCAATCGCCGTTCCCATTCCCGCAGCCGCTATCAAGTCAATATCCCGAAAGCGGATGACAACTATAACAGCGTCCGGGACGAGTTTACCGGGATGCTGAAAAATCAGATTGCCAAAAGCAATAACGGCATTGAACGCTCAAAATACATCACCTTTGGCATACCCGCCGAGGGGATTGCGGAGGCTCGGCCCCGTCTGGAGCGTGTGGAGGCTGATGTCATGGGAAACTTTAAGCGGCTGGGCGTTCCCTCGGAGCCTATGGACGGGCGGGCCCGCCTTGCGCTGCTTCATAGCCAGATGCATCCGGGGAGCCGCGAGGCGTTCCGCTTTTCGTGGAAAGACATCCCACAGACCGGGCTTGGCACAAAAGACTTTATTGCCCCGGACAGTCTCGACTTCCGCCAGTCCCGCACATTCCGTATCGGCCAGTATTGGGGCGCGGTGTCCTACTTACAGATTATGGCATCGGAGCTTTCGGATAAGTTGTTGGCAGAAATCTTGGAGCTGGATGCGGAAATGACCGTGACCATGCACATTCAGACCGTGGATCAGCTCAAGGCAATTAAGACCATCAAGGGGAAAATCTCGGACATCGGAAAAATGAAAGTGGAGGAACAGAGAAAGGCTGTGCGCTCCGGCTATGACCCGGATATTCTTCCCCCTGACCTGATTACATTCAGCAAGGACGCAGCGGAGCTTCTGGCTGATTTGCAATCCCGCAATGAGCGAATGTTTCTGCTGACCTTTACGGTGGTAAACCTTGCTCCTAACCGCCAGCGGCTGGAAAACGATGTGTTTACCGTGGGCGGTATCGCGCAGAAATACAACTGCGCTCTGCGCCGTCTGGACTGGCAACAGGAACAGGGCTTTGTTTCCTCGTTGGCCCTTGGTTACAACGAGGTAGAAATCCAGCGCGGTATGACCACCAGCTCCACAGCCATCTTTATTCCTTTTATGACAAGGGAGCTCCGCATGGCTGGGCAGGCCCTCTACTATGGCATGAACGCACTTTCTCACAATGTCATCATGGCTGACCGCAAAAAGCTGAAATCGGCAAACGGGATGTATTTGGGCTCTACGGGCTCCGGCAAGAGCTTTGCCGCAAAGCGCGAGCTCTTGAATGTGTTTCTCACCATCCCGCAGGATCGGATCATCGTGGTTGACCCGATGGGCGAATACGCTCCGCTGGTGCGAAGGCTGGGCGGCCAGGTGATCGAGATTGCCCCGGACAGCCCGCACCACCTCAATCCGATGGATGTGGAGCTCAATATGGCCGCCGGAGAAAGCCCGCTTTCCATGAAGGCGGATTTTCTTTTGTCCCTATGCGAGCTGGTGGTCGGCGGCAAGGAAGGCTTGCAGCCCATTGAAAAGACGGTCATTGACCGCTGTGTGCGTTTGGTGTACCGGGAACAGGCGCTCGGACTGGAAACTGCAAAAACACCGCTGTTGCAGGATTTGTACGAAGAGCTCTTACGCCAGCCGGAGCCCGAAGCCCGGCGCGTGGCAACTGCCTTAGAGCTTTATTGCACAGGCTCCCTCAATCTCTTTAACCATCCTACCAACGTCAAGACGGACAGCCGTGTGGTGTGCATCGTTCTGAAAAACATGGGCGAAAACCTTAGAAAGATTGCAATGCACATCACAAATGAGTTTGTTTCGCAGGCGGTGGATCAGAACTTCCACGAGGGTGCGGCGACTTGGTGCTACTTTGACGAGTTTCATATCCTGCTCCGCGATCCGCTGACAGCCAGCTACTTTGTGGCAGTCTGGAAAATGCTACGTAAAAAAGGATGTGTGCCGTCTGCTTTGACGCAGAACGTCAAAGACCTTTTGGCCAGCCGGGAAATCGAGAACATTTTGGACAACACGGATTTTATGATTCTGCTTTCGCAGGCGCAGAGTGACCGTACCATTCTGGCAAAACAGCTCGGTATTTCCGAGCATCAGCTTTCCTATATCACACACAGCAATTCCGGCGAGGGGCTGTTGTTCTATGGAAATGTAACCATTCCGTTTGTGGATCGGTTCCCTCGCGGAGAAATCTATGACCTGCTGACTACCCGCCCGGAGGATATGAAGAATGAAACGAAAAACGAATAAAACCAAGGAGGAGGCTTGGTCGCAGACCGCCCACGCCCCTGACGGGGAACAGCCCGGGCCGGAGGCTTCCGACACTTCGGGACAAAGTGTCCCGAAGTCCAAGTTCCGCAAAAAGAGCCAGCAGGAACAGGCTGCGGCGGCAAAGCTCCACATGGAGTCCCAAGGCGAAAAACTGGAACAGGCCCGGGAGAAGCTGGCAAAGCAAAAGCCGCCGAAAAAGCCCGGCCCGGTAAAACGCATAGGCCGTGTTGCCAGCGGTTCCGTTCACAGCTTCGTGCATGGCAAGATTTTTGAAGTGGAACAGGAAAATGTCGGCACGGAAGGCGCACACCGTTCTGAGCTTGTGGGAGAAACCGCGCTACGGCATGGCTCTCGCTTTGTGCGCCGTAAAGTCCGGGAACATCCGGCAAAAGTGGTACGCAAGGCCGAGGCCCGCTATACCAAGTACACAGCGGACTACCATTTTCACACCGCCGCACAGGAGCACCCGGAGCTGACGAAAAATACCCTTACCCGCTACTGGCAGAAGCAACGGCTCCGCAGGCAATACCGCAAGCAGGCAAAGGAGGCTGCAAAGCAGAGCGCGGCTGCGGCTGGGAAAACTGCCACAGCCACAGAACGCCTGACTGCCCGGGCAGTGGAATTTGTCAAAAGTCATCCCGCAGGTGCCGTGATTGCGGTGCTCTGTGTGTTACTCCTGTTTGCTATGCAGTCCTGTTCCTCTACCATGCTTATGCTGGGGAACGCCGGGGCCGGTGCATTAGGAGCCAGCACCTATCCTTGCGAGGATCGTGATATGCTGGCCGCCGAAGCCGCCTATTGTGCGCTGGAAGATGATTTACAGCATTATCTGGACACCTATGAAAGCACCCACGACTATGACGAATACCACTTCGATCTGGACGAAATCGAACATGATCCCTATGTGCTGCTTTCTCTTTTGTGTGCGCTCCATGAGGGACAATGGACAATAGGCGAGGTACAGGGAACGCTGCAAATGCTCTTTGACCGCCAGTACATTCTCACGGAGGATGTGGTGGTGGAAACCCGGTATCGCACAGAAACCGACACATGGACGGACGAGGACGGCAACTCCCATACGGACACCTATCAGGTGCCTTACGATTATTACATCTGTACGGTCACGCTGGAAAACTTTGATTTGTCCCATGTACCTGTGTACGTTATGGGCGAGGATCAGCTTTCCCGATATGCCATCTATATGGCAACGCTGGGGAACCGCCCTGATCTGTTCCCGGATTCTCCCTATGTGAACAAGTACATTACCGGGAAACCCGGTGACTACGAGGTGCCAGGAGAATATCTGGACGATGAAATCTTTGCCGCGATGCTTGCCGAGGCGCAGAAATACATCGGCTATCCCTATGTGTGGGGCGGCAGTTCTCCGGCTACTTCCTTTGATTGCTCGGGCTATGTTTCATGGGTCATCAATCACTCCGGCTGGAATGTTGGCAGGCTGGGAGCCCAGGGGCTCTATAACATCTGTACGCCGACCAGCTCTCCCAAACCCGGTGATCTGGTGTTCTTCAAAGGCACCTATGACACGCCGGGCGTGAGCCATTGCGGGATTTATGTCGGTGACGGGAAAATGCTGCATTGCGGAGATCCCATCGGCTACGCAAATTTGAATACAAGCTACTGGCAATCTCATTTTTACGCCTACGGGCGTTTACCGTGACAGGAGGTTTTGAAATGGCAACTACCAAAAGCATGAAAATTCAGGCCGAGATTGATAAGGTCAAGGCCAAAATCAGTGAACAGCAGGCCCGGCTCAAGGAGCTGGAGCAAAAAAAGCTGGAGGCGGAAAACAGCGAGATCGTGGACATTGTGCGCGGTATGAGCATTTCCCTTACGGAGCTCCCGCTGCTGTTTGAAAAGCTGAAGGACGGAGGTACTTTGGGACAAAGTGTCCCGAAGTCCGAAGAAGAAAAGAAGGAGGAAAACTGAATATGAAACACTTTCGTATGTTGGCAGCGGGGCTTTGCTCCGCCGTTCTTTTATGCGGCTTTGCAATCCCGGCCTATGCCTATTCGGACGGCGGGAATGAGGAACCGCCTGTTGTGGAAGAAACTCCGGCCCCGGAGCCAGCGCCTACCATTACCCCGGGCGAGGGCTTTTCGGAGGATGGAAACCTTGTGACCCGCGATCTGCTCTACGATGCCGCAACCAACAAACAGTTCATCACGGTGGAAACCAGCGGCGGCAACACCTTTTACATTGTCATTGACTATGACAAGCCTGTGGACGAGGACGGCGAACAGTATCACACCTACTTTTTGAACATGGTGGATGAAGCCGATCTGCTGGCGGCACTGGAGGCCGCTGGCGGAGAACTTCCGGCCTGCTCCTGCACAGAAAAATGTGCGCCCGGAGCCATCCATACGGATTGCGAGGTCTGCGCGGTCAATATGACCGAGTGTGCTGGCACAGCTCCCGAACCCGCTCCGGTGACGGAACCTGCGGAGGAGCCGGAACCCGAGCCCCAGCAGAAAAGTAATACCGGGACGCTTCTGCTGATTTTGGCTGTGGCTGTTCTGGGCAGCGGTGCAGGCTGGTACTTCAAAATTTACCGCCCGAAGCATGAAAAAGCTGCTGTACCCGAAGAGGATTACAGCGAGGAACTGGCTGATTATGACGATCCCGAGGACGATGGGCCGCCTTGGGACGAGGACGATACCGAAAGCGAGGATAATGAATGAGATTTACCAACAACCCCTATGAGGGATTTATGAAAGAAAAAAGCTACTTTAAGGGTGTGCCGCCCAGCCTGCCGCCGAAGGGCTCCCGTTGTGACGGCTGCCCTTACTGGCGCGGGATCGGCTGCGTGTTCTGCTACCGGGAGCAACTCAAACCACCGGGCAACGGGAGGTGATGCTGTGGGCCGAGAACTGACCCGGACAGAAAAAACGGCAATCCGCAGGCTGGTATCAAAATGGTGTGCCAACTATGACCGGGACTGCGGCTGCCTGCCGCTGGATTGCGAGTGCTATATGTTTGGGAAATGCTGGACGGGGGCTTATTGCCGCTACTTCCGCGAGGCAGTTCTGCCCCTTGATCCGGCGCTGGAGGCTGCGCTGCTGGCAGAAGGGCCAAGGCCGGATTTCAAGGTTTGCCCGGTATGCGGCAGAGCCGTGGCTCCTGATGGACGGCAAACCTATTGTTCGGCGGCCTGTGCAAAGGCGGCACACCGCAGACAGCAGCGGGAATATATGCGAAAAAAGCGGGGCTGATGTGTTGACAATTAGGACACCCCAAACCCGCCTGTGACAAGGCTTTTTAAGGCCCTTTTCTGCGGGAGGCGTATGTTTCTACGTCTGCCCCTGTTTCCGTGAGATGCTGTCAACATTTTAGCTGCCGGGGCTTTGGGACAATTTGTCCCAAAGTTCCGGCTTTTGTGGAAGGAGGTACTATGCCGAAATATTATCCGATCAATGAAGAAGCCGCAAAGCGGGCAAAGGATATGAACAGCTTTTCTGACTATCAGCCGGGCTCCGCTACGGCGGGCTACCGGGCAATGGTCGATGAAGCGTATGCGGCGGCAGAACGCCAGAAAGTCCGTGTCGATCCCATGTACCACGATAAGATTGACGCGCTGGTGGATCGCTATGCCCGGAAACTTGCGGAAAATCTGAATGAACGCAATGTGATTGATGCCCGGGTGCCCTCTATTCTGATCTCCGGGGGCGGCAATTTCCCTGTGACAAAAAAGCACAAGCAGAACGCCGCCCGGGATCGCAACTATGGAGAGTATGCGGAGATTTCAAAGCTGCTTGATAAAATCCGCTCTGTTGGTATGGGTGGGATCAGCGCAGACGATGATCTTGCCGTGGAAAAACTGACAAAAAAGCTGGAGGGGCTGGAGTCCCAGCAGACCACCATGAAGGAGGTCAATGCGTATTTTCGGAAACACAAAACGCTGGACGGTTGCCCGGAGCTTACGCCGGAGCAGGCAGAAAAGCTCAAGGCAGATATGGCGCAGTCATGGCACTTGGACAAAAGTAAGCCGTACCCCGCCTATCTGCTTTCCAACAACAACGCCAACATCCGCCGTGTACGCCAGCGCATTGAGGAACTGAGCAGCCGCTCCGAGTTTGCAGGCTGGACATTCCCCGGAGGCGAGGCAAAAATCAACGAGGCTGAAAATCGTTTGCAGCTTATTTTTGAGGAAAAGCCCGATGCCAATCAGCGGCAGGAACTGAAAAGCAACGGCTTTAAGTGGGCTCCCAGCCAAGGGGCATGGCAGCGGCAGCTTAACCAGAACGCCATCCGTGCTGCGGCCCGGATAGACTTTCTGCGGCCCGAGGACGGTACAAGCCCCTATCAGCTCCAGCCGTTTGTGAAAAGAGAAAACAAAGAAATGTCTCGATGATGGGAGGTGTACTATGGACAAAAATCAAGGCTACGCCATTTTGAAGGCGGTCATGCTGGAAAATGGACGAGGATTTGCATTGGGCGAACATCCCACCGCGCCATCCCGCTATGTCACATGGGCCTGCTATGATGACAGGGACGGCCAGCGGCAGTATGAATGGGGTCACTATGGAAATGACCGCACCGCGATGGAACAGGATTTCACAGACCGGGTGCAGGACTATCAGCGTATTTATAACGTCGGGATCAGGCAGACCGAGGCTCCCGGCCTTTACAAGTATTATTCGACCCAGCGGCCTGTGGACATCGGGACATTCCCGAAGCCGCCTTATAACAAGCCGGATGAAATCTTCAATTACGATCAGCGCATCCCGGTGGAAAATGGCTCGTTCTTGGCTTGGGGCTATCTTACCTATACCCGCCCGCTAACGGAAAAACAGGCATCCGACTATGAGCTGCGTCCTGCGCCTGATAATCCCGACAGGCCCCGTCCGATTGCCGAGCAGATGAAAAATGCGGCAAAGTTGGCGGAGGCAGATCGCGGCTCGGAGGCTCCGGCTCCCCAACGGAGGCAGCCTGACCGTGGCGATAGATAAGGAGGTACGTATATGGAAAAGAAACGTGAACAGGAATTGTCTGTACTGGAGGTGCTGCGCCTGCACCGTGAATTTCATTTGCCGCACCCTGTTCCGGCAGACGAACAGGAAAAGCCGCTGGATAAGGTAAAGGAGCCGCCCCGCGCCTGCCGCAGCCGGGAGCGTGAGGAGCGATGACAAAGAAACGCCGCCGTCCGATCCATCTTCATGTGATGGTGTCGGAGGAGGAGCAGGCCCTGATTCAAGAACGTATGGCGGAGGCTGGCATCCGTAACATGGGAGCCTATATGCGGAAAATGGCCCTGAGTGGGTATGTGCTTCATGTTGACCTTTCGCCTGTTCGTGAGCTGGTTTCGCTCCAGCGGCGATGCTCCAACAATCTGAACCAAGTGGCAATTCAAGCCAACACCTACGGCGCGATTTATCCCGAAGAACTCGCAGCCTTACAGCGGGACTATGCCGCGTTGTGGGGGCCGCTGTCTGATCTTTTGAAACAGCTCTCCGCGCTGGTAGAGCTCTGACCCATCCGGGGAGTGGTTGATACCGCTCCCCGGCTTTTTCTACTTCGGGACAAAGTGTCCCAAAGTAAAAATACTGTTTGCCGGAAGGAGGGATTTCTACGGCGACCACCTACATCCGCCCTTATAAAACAGCGGCGGGAAAAAGTGCAATTCAAACGATGGAGGATCGTTTCACCTATGGCCTGAACCCGGAAAAGCTGGGAGCCGTATCTTCCTATCTCTGCGATCCGAACACGGCTCCCGCCGAGTTTCTTCTGGTAAAAAGTCAATACCATGCAGAGACAGGCCGGGCCGTATCTCGCGGGGCACTGTTCTTTCAGATCCGGCAGGCGTTTCTGCCCGGGGAGGTTACGGTGGAAGAAGCAAACCGTATCGGTTATGAAACGGCGATGCGCTGGACAAAGGGAAAGCATCAATTCTTTGTCTGTACGCATACCGATAAGGCCCATATCCACAATCACATTTATTTTAACGCAACGGCCTTTGACCGCTCCCGGAAATTTCATAATTTCATTGGTTCGTCCTTTGCCCTGCGGCGGCTCTCTGACCGCGTGTGCATCGAACATGAATTGTCTGTTATCCAAAATCCGTGCCAGCACAGCAAGGGTCGTTTTCTCCACTATGGACAGTGGATCGGAGAAAAGCCACCCTCTGCCAAGCAGCGGGTGCGGCTGGCTGTTCTCGCCGCTTTGGAGAAAAAGCCCACGGACTTTGCCGACTTTCTTCGTCTCATGGAGGAGTCCGGCTTTGCGGTGAAACATGGGCGGGGCGGTGTCATCTCATTCCTTGCACCCGGGCAGGAAAAACCGACCCGGCTCCGGGCTTCTACACTTGGAGTTGGATTTGACCCGGAGGACATCAAGGCGGTAATTGCCGGGGAACGTCCACTCCCCGAACTGCCCGAGGAGCCCACGGTTCCGCCACGGCGAGTTAATCTCATCATCGACATTCAAGAGCGTATGGCCCAAGGCAAGGGCCCGGCCTATGAACGATGGGCCAAGGTCTACAACCTAAAACAAATGGCCGCCGCGCTCCAGTATTTGCAGGAGCATCATCTGACAGACTATGCGGCACTGACGGCCAGCACCGAGGCTGCGGTGGATCACTTTCACAAGCTGTCTGACGAGCTCCGCACAACGGAGGAGGCTCTTTCCAAAACCTCGGAGCTGATGGCTGCCACGGTGGACTATGCCAAGACTCGCCCGGTGTTTGATGGATACAAAGCTGCGCGGTACAGCAAAAAGTATCTGGCCCAGCACGAAGCGGAGCTTGCCACTTACCGGGCGGCAAAGGATACTATGAACACCATACTGAACGGCGCAAAACTCCCTAAGATTGAAATACTAAAAAAATCCCGCCGTGAGCTGGCGGGACAAAAGAAAGAGCTTTATGCAGAATACCGGGAAGCCCAGCGGCAAATGCGGGAGGCCGTGGCGGTAAAAGCGAACATTGATCATCTGCTCGGCATAACAGACGAGCGTGAAAATAAGGCCCAGGAACGATAGTGACGGGCCGCAGACTACGGTGCAGCGCACCGGGACTTTGGGACAATTTGTCCCGAAGTACAGCGGGTTTGGGGAGCTCCCCAACAAGCATTTTTGCGGGCCCTGCGCCCTGCAAAAATTTCGGAGTGTGGCCACACCCGAATTGCTTGCCAAAACGCGCAACCCGCAACATGGCGCAAAAAACGGAGGTTACGCTTTCTTTTACGTTTCCTCCGTTTCTTTCGATGCTTTCATTGCTTGGATTGTAGCTTCAACGATTTTCAATTCTCTTTCGTCCAAGGCGTTCAACATGGCATCAATCCGCTTTCTGCACTCGCTCCCGCTATTTTGGGACGGGTAAAAGTATTGATCCACCGATATATCAAACATTGTGACCATCTGATAAAAGGTGTTGAGGCTTGGATGCTGGCCGTCATTTTCGTTATACATAATGGTACGCGGAGCGCGGTCAACAATATAGGCCAGTTGCTCCTGTGTCATGCCGCTGGCTTCTCTTGCACGCTTGATGGCGAGCCCTATATCGTGAAAATCAAAGCGTCTTTCATCTCGTTCTATCTTCATAACATCACCTGATATGATTTTACATTTCATGTGATATTATTTGAACGATTGTGTATTTCATACTACTGACTATTTAATTTCATATTCTTTTCTTCCCAAACTTGTATTGTTCGAGTCGAAGAACTATAATATACTCTATGGAGGTGCAGAATGGATTATATGACACTAAAAGAGGCCGCCGAAAAATGGGGCGTGACACCTCGTAGAGTAAATTACTATTGCGCTGCTGGGCGTATCCCCGGCGCTGTAAAGATGGCAACTATCTGGCTAATTCCAAAGGATGCGGAAAAGCCGATTGATGGTCGAACAAAACAAGGAAAGGCAGAAAAGTATGAGTAATATATTACTTCTTGAAGATGATCTAAGCCTGATCAACGGGCTTTCTTTTGCTTTCAAAAAGCAGGGATTTGAATTAAATATCGCCAGAACGCTCAAAGAAGCGGAGAAATTGTGGACAGACGGAAAATATGATTTGTTGGTGTTGGACATATCTCTGCCAGATGGGTCTGGCTTTGACTTTTGCAAAAGAGTTCGACTTACATCAAAGGTGCCAATTATTTTTCTGACGGCTTCGGATGAGGAAACAAGTATTATTATGGGGCTGGATATTGGAGGTGATGACTATATCACAAAACCGTTCAAACTGGGGGTTCTCGTTTCAAGGATTAACGCCTTACTTCGACGTGCAAATTCTTTTCAAGCAGCAGACACAGAATTGCAGTCGAATGGCATCAAGGTTCTTTTGCTGCAAGGACAGGTTTTCAAAAATGGGGTGCTGTTGGATTTGACTGCCGCGGAATACAAGCTACTGTGCTTGTTTATGCGAAACCCAAGCATGGTGCTGACAAAGGGACAAATTTTAGATAAGCTATGGGATTGCGACGGGAATTATATCGACAGTAGTACCCTTACGGTCTATATGCGTCGGCTTCGTATGAAGATCGAGGATAATCCAAGTGAACCACAAATGCTCCTGACTGTTCGAGGTATGGGATATAAATGGAATATTATCGGGTGAGGTGCAGAATGAAGATACTGGCAAATAAAGAAATCAAAAATCTATTTCTTTCGCTTTCACTGGTTTTTGGGATTACATTTCTCTTAGCCGAGGTTTTTCTGTGGCTGTCATATCGCCGGCTTTCTCTGTTATTGCTAATCCTTTTTCTATTGGCTGGCGGTGCTGTATGGGCAGTCTGCTTTGTATATTTTAATCGGCAAAATCAGATCATGGAGCAGGCGATATTACAAATCAATGCGTATCTTGATGGTGATCGCAATGCCCGTATTGAATGTGACAATGAGGGCGAATTGTACCGTCTGTTTCATTCCATCAATTCTTTAGCGGCAGTGTTAAATGCCCATGCAGATAACGAGTTGCGAGAGAAAGAGTTTTTGAAAAATACAATCTCCGACATTTCACACCAACTGAAAACACCACTGGCAGCTCTGAACATTTATAACGGACTGCTTCAGGACGAGGATATAGAAGTGTCCTCTGTGAAAGAATTTGCTAATCTGTCCGAGCAGGAGTTGGACCGTATTGAAGTGCTGGTGCAAAACCTTCTCAAAATCACAAAGTTGGACGCTGGTTCTATTGCATTTGAAAAGGAAATAGAAAATGTAGCGGATATGATGCAGGATTTGGAGCTACACTTTGCATATCGTGCCAAGCAGGAACAGAAAGAAATCGTATTATCTGGTGCAGATGATATTTCTCTTTTCTGTGACCGTGATTGGTTGGGCGAAGCGATTGGCAATATTGTAAAAAATGCACTTGACCATACAGGAAAGGGCGATACCATTTACATCAAATGGACGGCACTACCCTCCGCTGTTCAAATCACAATAAAGGATAACGGGTGCGGAATTCATCCAGAAGATTTACACCATATCTTCAAAAGGTTTTATCGCAGCCGTTTTTCAAAGGATACACAGGGGATCGGGCTTGGCCTGCCGTTGGCAAAAGCGATTATCGAAGCTCATGGAGGCCTAATAGAAGTGGAAAGTGAATTAGGAATTGGAACGAGTTTTATAATGAACTTCCCAATTCCTACAAAATTGTAGGCTGGTTGTAGGGCTACAGTAATATTAGGGTGCTATTCTTTCCATCGTAAACAGGAACGAAAGTTTACCCGTTTACGACAGCAAAATCATTGAGAAAGAGGTGTTTGCACGATGAACTTATTAGAAGTCAAAAATATTTGTAAAACCTATGGCAGCGGAGAAACCACAGTCAAGGCTTTGAAAGATGTTAGTTTTTCTGTTCCCAAAGGAGAATATGTGGCAATCGTTGGAGAATCCGGTTCTGGTAAAAGTACGTTGCTGAATATGATCGGCGCATTGGACACGCCTACGTCGGGTAAGGTATTGATTGACGGCAAGGATATTTTTTCTATGAACGACAAGAAGTTGACCGTCTTCCGTCGCAGAAATATCGGATTTATTTTTCAGGCGTTCAACCTTGTGCCAGAGCTTACGGTAGAGCAAAATATTATTTTTCCTGTACTGCTTGACTATCAGAAGCCGGACAAAAAATATCTGGAAGAACTGCTTACTGTTCTTAATCTGAAAGAACGCCGTAACCATTTGCCGAGCCAGTTATCCGGCGGCCAGCAGCAGAGAGTGGCGATTGGCCGCGCATTGATTACCCGTCCTTCTCTGATTCTGGCAGACGAGCCAACAGGAAATTTGGACTCACAAAACAGCAGTGAGGTCATAGCATTGCTCAAAGAAACATCGAAAAAATACGAGCAGACCATCATTATGATTACCCACAACCGCAGTATTGCGCAAACGGCAGACCGGGTATTACAGGTATCGGATGGTACTTTGACTGATTTTGGGAGGTGCCGTGAATGAAAAGCTATCTTAGTCTTATTCCCATCTCCGCTAAAGTTCACCGCCGACAAAATCGTATGACGCTGCTTTGCATTGTATTTGCTGTGTTTATGGTAACAGCAGTATTCAGTATGGCAGAAATGGGTTTTCGGATGGAACAGGCCCGATTGGTTGGTAAGCATGGAAGTTTCTCTATTGGAGACTTGCTCGGCAGTTCCATGGGGCAAACCCTTCTTTCTGTTGCGGTTGTTCTGTTCCTGCTGATTTTGATTGCAGGCGTTTTGATGATTTCCAGCAGCATGAACAGCAGCGTTGCCCAGAGAACTAAATTTTTTGGAATGATGCGTTGCATTGGTATGAGTAAGCAGCAGATTATTCGGTTTGTTCGTCTGGAGGCATTGAACTGGTGCAAAACGGCTGTACCCATCGGTCTTGTTTTAGGGGTTGTTACTACATGGGGACTTTGCGCGGTACTGCGTTTTGTAGTCAAAGAAGAATTTTCTGATATTCCTCTCTTTGGCATTAGTATTTTTGGCATTGCTTGCGGTATCTTTGTGGGACTGATTACTGTACTGATTGCCGCAAATGCTCCGGCGAAACATGCCGCGAAAGTATCTCCTATCACAGCGGTGTCTGGAAATGCAGACCACGGAAAAACAATGCATCATTGCCAGTATACAGGATTCGGAAAGATTGAAGCGCTTCTCGGTATCGACCATGCGGTCTCCGGGAAGAAAAATTTATTTCTGATGACAGGTTCTTTTGCACTTAGTATCATCTTATTTTTGAGTTTTTCCGTTATGATCGATTTTGTGGATTATTTGATACCTCAGTCAGCTGCCACATCAGATATTGATATTGCAAGTGATGACGGTAATGCGATTCCTCGGGAATTGCTTACATCCATCCGTGCAATGGATGGAGTGAGAGAGGTTTACGGGCGGCGTAGCGCGTTTGATGTTCCTGCCAGATTAAATAGCGATACCGGATTTTCCGGTACAACCGACATGATTTCTTATGATGATTTTGATTTACAATGTCTGAAAAAAGACAGTGCTTTGAAAAGGGGGAGTGATCTGTCCAAAGTTTTTGGGGACAGCAATTTTGTTTTGGCAACATCCGATCAGGACAGCACATGGAAAATCGGTGACACTGTTCAGATTGGGGATGAAACCCTTACCATAGCCGGACTGTTAAAAAACGACCCATTTAGTGAGAATGGATTGACAAATGGAAAGCTCACATTGATTACCTCTGATGAAACATTTGTCCGTTTGACAGGAGAGGAAGGTTATTCTC
Organism: Roseburia hominis A2-183; assembly: GCF_000225345.1. Lineage (NCBI taxonomy): Bacteria > Bacillati > Bacillota > Clostridia > Lachnospirales > Lachnospiraceae > Roseburia > Roseburia hominis. The sequence continues at coordinate 2,236,278 of NC_015977.1, read as the reverse complement.
TTGTGCTGATACAAACAACGGGAGATGTTACGGACGAAAATGTTCAGGCAATCCAGAATTCCGTAGATCAAACATATAGCTTTCGAGATAAACGCGACGAGCGCACTACGGGAACTTATATGGCTTTTGTTTTCTGTGTTTATGCGTTTTTGGCAATTATTGCACTGGTAACGGTAATGAACATTGTCAATAGCATTTCCATGAGTGTGTCTGCCAGAATGAAGCAATATGGAGCTATGCGGGCAGTAGGAATGGATGAACGGCAAATGACGAAAATGATTGCCTGTGAAGCCTTCACCTATGCTGTTTTGGGGTGCGTTGTTGGTTGTGCTATTGGCTTGCCGCTTAGCAAATCGCTGTATGATTTCCTTATTGCAGGGCATTTTCCATCTGCTGTGTGGCAGTTCCCAATTATCTCTTTGGGCATTATTCTTCTGTTTGTCTCGATTGCGGCAATCGCAGCTGTATATGCTCCGGCAAAACGAATTCGCAATATGTCGATTACTGCAACCATCAATGAATTATAGTTTCATATGTTAATCTGCCGCGCGACGGCAAAAGAAAAAAAGCCGTCGCAGAGCAGACACATTTTCACGCGCCTATGAAACGGCGGCTTTGATTTTCAGAGCCGCCGTTTCTTTGCGTTTACACAATCCTATGACGACTTGCAGGGACACGGTAGCCGATTGGAGGTTAATTTACCGTGTCCTTCTTTTTGTTTCGCAGTATCCATGATCTGCACCAGCTAAAAAAAGCGTAGCCCCTCCATCGGAGCAGTCCGGCTTTGAATGTGAAATTAAACAGTACATAACCGATAATATATTTTCATGCGCTTGTGCGGCTTTGTGTCGCGCAGGCGCATTTTGCTTTCCAGACTTCGAGACAAAGTGTCCCGAGGTGCGGTGCCGTTCTCCGCCGTTACTCCATTTCGTTTCCGACCAACCCCGAACAAACTGAAATGGAGGATTTTACGATGACTACTATCAATCTGAAAGATTTTTATTATTGGTACACGCAGGATCAGCTTATCGAAGTTTCTGACGAGGTGGCCGAGGTATTCAAGGCCGATGCCCGCTATGAAATGGCCTACCAGCGGCGGCTCTCCCGGCACAAGGCGCAGTATTCTTTGGACTGCGATGACGGGATTGAATATTCCGCTTGCCTGCATGAGCCGACCCCGCAGGAGCTCCTTGAACGAATGGAAACCTTTCTTCGTCTGTGGAACGCTCTCAATTCTCTGCCGGAGATTCAGGGCCGCAGAATTGACGCACATATCATTCTTGGCAAGTCGATTAAGGAAATTGCCGAGGCCGAGGGCGTACATGAGGAGTCTATTCGCCAGTCGATCAAGCGTGGCCTTGAACGCATGAAAAAAACTTTTTGATTTTTTCATCTTAACCCACTTGGAATTGATGAAAAAATGTCTCGGTTTATGAGAGGAGGTTTTCTTCCTAACGCAAGGGAATAACGGCAACCCTGAGTAAGTTCGGGGAGCCAGACGGTGGGTGCGCGGTGACATTTCCAAAAAGAGATTGAGCGAACAACACCAACATCGTAAATGAGCCCGGCCATCCCAAGGCCATGATCCGGCGCTGAACAGGTTGGCTGCCTGTTCCTCCGGGCGTGTCGCTTTACTTGCGTTGAGAGCGCCGCACAGAAAATAAAGATTGTCTTTGGACAGGCCAAGTAAATATGTGCGGCGCTCTCTAATATTCAAAAACTATAATAAACCTCGAGACAAAGTGTCCCAAGGTGGAGTAAGGCAACAGGCCAGCATCCCAGTGGTGCTGGCCTGTTGCGTTTCCCTACCAAACAGAGGGAGGCGTTCTATCAATCTGCGAAGGAGGTTTACCGTGAAATTAACTACACAGGAACTTGAACAAATGAGAAGCGTTGACATTGGCGCGGTGGCTGCCGAGTCCCTGCCTGATGTGAGCGGTATGACCTTTGACAATGCGCTTTCCCGAAAGGAGCGCATCACTCGATTTTTGCAGACTGTCAAAAATCCATACTGCTTTTGCATCGGTGGTGTTGGCGTGAAAATTGAATTTGCTGAAAGCGGGCCATCTCTCCAAGATAAGCTGACGGATTTCCTGCTGCGGCAAAGAAGCGGGCTGTAACTTCGGTTACAGCTCGTTTTGCTTCTTCGAGACAAAGTGTCCCGAAGCGGAGGCATCCTTGTTGTCCTCCCCGGACAGAGTTATAATATAAGTGTAATGTGATAGGGAAGGAGGAACAATGGCACGAGCAAAAAACAGAGGGTATCAGCAGAGTTTCTCTCCCTCTTACACAATCCGCCGCTGGCGGCTGGGCATCTATATCCGGCTTTCAAAGGAAGATTTGAAAAAAGGAAAAGACGATAGCAACAGCGTAAAGAACCAGCGTGACCTACTGAACGATTTTTACCGACGAAACATTGACGAGTTTGAAAGCATCACGGAATATGTGGATGATGGTCATACTGGAACGGACGCCAACCGTGAAGATTTTCAACGGCTCTTGGCGGATGTCATGAGTGGTAAAATCAACTGCGTTATAGTAAAAGACCTGTCCCGCTTCGCACGAAATTATAGCGATGCCGGAAGTTTGATCGATAACCTGTTTGTTCAAATGGGTGTTCGCTTTATCAGCCTTGCTGAGAATGTGGACAGCTACAAGAACCCCGACAGCGTTTCAAATATCATCGTTCCCATTACAAACGTGATGAACGATAATTACTGCTATCAGACTTCCAAAAAGATCCGGCAGGTATTTGATTACAAACGGCGCAACGGCCAGTATATCGGAGCATTTGCTCCTTACGGCTATGTAAAGCACCCAAAGGACAAGCACAGGCTGATTGTTGATCCCGATGCTGCTGAAAATGTCAAACTCATTTTCACAATGCTTATTCAAGGGTCATCAAAACGTGCTATCGCGCTGTACCTGAACGAACACGGCGTACCGAGCCCCTCGGCTTACAAGGTACAAAAGGGCTTGCCTGTTTCGACAAGAGGGTATGACGATCCTATGTGGGGAGTCCGCATGATCCACTCCATTCTTACCAATCCGACCTACACCGGGGATTTAGCCCAAGGCCGAAGCCGGGTGAAAAGCTACAAGGTACACCAGATTGAAGCTGTTCCACGCGAGGAATGGGTGGAAGTGGCTGGAACGCATGAGGCCATTATCGACTATGAAACTTTCGACAAGGTACAGGCTCTCTTACAGCGTGATACCCGTACTTCCCCGAAAGGCCGTGAGGTACATTTATTCAGCGGCTTTCTGAAATGTGCCGATTGCGGGCGGGCCATTACCCGATGCGTTGGCAAGAACAACAATGTATATTATTCTTGCTCAACCTACAAGAACCGTTCCCGGACAGCCTGCACCATGCACTCAATCAAGCATGAACGGCTGGAGGCTGCTGTTTTGTTCGCTGTACAGCATCAGGTACATTTGGCTGTTTCCTACTCGGAAATCGTCACGCAGATCAATTCCGCTCCAATCAAAAAAAGCCAGTCCTACCGACTGGACGATCTGATAGCTGCAAAAGAGCGGGAACTGACAAAGATAACACGCTACAAGCAATCTCTTTATCAGGACTGGAAAGACGGTGAAATCACCCAGCAGGAATACCGGGATATGAAGGCTGACTATGAACGGCAGACTTCTGATATTTCCGCGGTGCTTACCCGGCTGAACGCTGAACGCGCAGAACTGGCAAACGGTGTGGACAACGAGCATCCTGCACTGGTAGCCTTTATGAAGTATCAGAACATTGAAGCCCTCAACCGTGAAATCTTGGTTGAACTTGTGGACTATATCAAGGTCTATGAAAACGGCAATATCAGCGTGAAATTCAAATTCGCTGACGAGCTCCGCAAGATTGCCGAGTACATTGAAATCAACACTACGGAAGATACCGCAGTAGCGGGCTAACCCCCGCTACAAACCCCTTTGACAGTGTGTTTTCCTAATAGGCGCTAATCATATGCTGTTGGTATAATAAATAGTGTGTTGAGTACACGAGTCCGCAAATGCGCGGACGATATTTTTACACAAAAATGTACACGTGTACGCAAAACAGAAAAAATCACAACAAAACAATGTATGGGGAGGAAGTAGTGCAAAAATGCGGACGATACTGCATTTTGCACAGGGCTGTTTGATGCGGCAGACACCACAAAATGAGCCCTTATCGCAGAGCAAACGAGATGGAAGACACGTTACGGGTGCAGATTCATTGCCCGTGCAAATCAGAGGTTGCATCTGTGGTTGCCTCGACACAAAGTGTCTGCAGAATGGAGGATAACATGAAAAAAAGAGCAATGGCGGGATTACTGGCAATGACAATGGCAGCGACCATGTTTGCAGGGTGCGGCAGCACAGCAGCAGACAGCCAGACAGCGGATGCACAGGGGAGTGCAGGCACGGCAACAGAGGCAGCAAAGACAGAAAAAGACAGCGGAAGTGCTGCGGGAGAAGGAATCACATTGACTGTGTGGGCACCATTTACCGGATCAGACGGAGATGTGCTGCGTGAAATCATCGACAACTACAATGAAACCAATACGGACAATATTACGGTGCAGATTGATATTATGGACAATGATACCTTGCAGACAAAATTTGCAACGGCAGTATCGACCGGTACAGGACCGTCGTTTGTGCTGGTGGGCATTGAGTATCTTCATCAGTATGAGGAGAATGGACTGATCGAGGATATCAGCGATTTCTGGGATACGATGGGCATTGACAAGAGTAATTTCTATGAAAATGTACTTGCAAAATCCTACATAGACGATGCGCTCTACGGCGTACCAATGCAGTACAATGTGCAGTATCTGTATTACAACAAGGATCTTTTCACGGAGGCAGGTCTTGATCCGGAGAACCCGCCGACCACGCTCGATGAATTGCGCGAGGCGGCGATCGCCTGCACCGATCCGTCTAAGAATCAGTATGGACTGGGACTTCCGACCGATTACGGTTATTACTGCGAGTACCTGTGGGCGAACGGCGGAGATGTCATCAATGAGGATGCAACACAGAACCTTTTAAATTCCGAAGAAAATATTGCAACCCTGGAGTGGATTCAGAAGCTTGCGACGGAGGATGGGGTATCCCCGGAGGGACTCACCGCAGCGGATGCGGACACGATGTTCCAGTCCGGCCAGCTTGCAATGTATACCAGCGGTCCATGGAACATCAACGGGTTGACACAGCTTGGTTTGAATTATGGAATCACGGCGATCCCGGGCGGAAGCGACGGCGCGTACTCCCCGGAGGGCGGATGCTCTTACATGCTGACGAAAGGGGCCGACGAACAGACCAAAGAGGCAGTGTATAAATTTATGGCATACTGGCTGTCTGATGATGTGTTAAAAGAGTGGTCGAACCGGAACGGCTTCCCGGTATGGTCTTACTCTGTTCTTGAGGATGCGGACATTCAGAACAACGAGATCTTAAGTGCAGTATCCAAGGCATCCGAGATCGGACGTGACTGGCATCTGGGACTGGAATGCGGAAGCATGATTGACAATGATGTCATGAAACCGATGATGGAGAAAATTTTATCCGGGGCAGACGTGACGCAGAGTGTACAGGAGGCTTCGGACGCGCTGGACGCGGTGATCTCCGACTGATGTCTGACGGTCACTGACGCAAAAATAGCTGCAAGCTGTAAAGGATGGAAATTATGAAAGTAAAAAAGAGACAACACCGTATGGAGCATCAGGTGAAGGCGTATGCGTTTATCGCGCCTTCCCTGCTCATACTTACCGTATTTGTATTTATACCGCTGGCGGGAGCGATCGGGATCAGTCTGATGAATATTGATATTTATATGAAAAATATCTCGTTCGCCGGAATCGCCAACTACATCAAAATGTTTCAGGATGAGCGTGTGGCAAATGCTACGTTTCATACATTTTATTTCGCACTGCTTGAGGTACCCCTCCAGATGATCGTGGCGTTGCTGCTGCTCATGTTTATGCTGCGCAATACAAAACTGCACAAGCTTTTGAGAACCGTATTTTACCTGCCCTATGTGTGTTCTATGACGGCAGTCAGCATCATGTGGTCGATGCTGCTCAATACGCACTACGGAATGCTGCCATATCTGCTTGGAAAAATCGGTATCACGATGCCAAACATGCTCTCAAGTACGACATGGGCGATGCCTACGGTGATTTTTGTTACGGTGTGGAAAGGGTTCGGATATACGCTTACCATCCTTTCGGCGGCGGCGCTCGGCGTCTCTGAGTCGTTATATGAGGCGGCGGAGATTGACGGCGCGACCGGGCTGCAGAAATTTTTCTATGTCACAATACCCGGTATACGGGATACGATCGGTTTTTGCGTGGTGACGACGTTAATTATGGCGCTGCAGGTATTCGATCAGATCTACGTCATGACGGGAGGCGGCCCGCAGTACGCGACCGAGACGCTCGTGGGTTATATCTACAACCGGGGATTTCAGACAGCGCCGTATGATCTCGGATATGCGTCAGCAATCGCCGTTTATTTGTTCTGCATGATTGCGATTATAACCGTGATCTTAAGAAAATATGCTTTCCCCCAGGGAGGTGACGAGACATGAGAAAAATAAGTGCGCAGCGGGTGATCGGAACATTGGTACTTCTGTTGTTTGCAGCGCTGGTGCTGCTTCCACTGTTCTGGCTCGGCGTATCCGCCTTCAAGTCGGATGCGGACGTCATCAAGTGGCCGCCAATCTTTTTCCCGACAGAGTGGGTCACAACACAGTTTGCCTATGTGTGGAAAGTGCTCCCGATTGCCAGAATGCTGCTTAACACGGTTGTGTTTGCAGGGGGTGTCACCATCATCAGTCTGTTTTTTGATTCTATGGCAGCATATGCATTTGCCCGAATGAAATTTACAGGAAGAAAACTGCTCTTTGGAATCATCCTGCTCACGATGATGATTCCGTTTCAGGTGGTGATGATTCCACTCTATATGGAAGAATATAAGCTTGGAATTTTAAATACGTTCTTAGGACTGATTCTACCACGCGCAGCGAGTGCCTACGGTATTTTCATGCTGACCTCCTTCTTCTCGGGCATACCAAAATCGCTGGATGAGGCTGCGAAAATTGATGGTATGGGAGAGTGGAAAATATATCTGAAAATCATTCTGCCGCTTGCAAAGCCGGCACTTGTGACACTGGGAATCTATCATTTCATGAATAACTGGAACGATCTGCTTTATCCGATGATGCTGACAAGTTCGGTGGAAATGCGGACGCTGTCAGCAGGACTTGCAATTCTGGTTGGAAGTAATTCGATCAAATATGGTCCGACACTTGCTGCTACGGTGATTGCGATTCTGCCGCTGTTACTGCTGTTTTTGTTCGGACAGAAGTTTTTCATGGAAGGAATCGCAACATCGGGAATGAAAGAATAGAGGCAGAGGAGAGAGAAGATGAGACATGTGACAATTAAAGCTGATACGGCATTTACAAAAGGCAGGATTGACGACCGTATCTACGGCTCCTTCGTGGAGCACATGGGAAGAGTGGTGTACACCGGCATCTACGAGCCATCGCATAAGACTGCAGATGAAAACGGATTCCGGGGCGATGTGCTGCAGAAGGTAAGGCAGATGGGGGTCACGGCGGTGCGCTATCCTGGGGGCAATTTTGTCTCCAACTATGACTGGCGGGACGGGATCGGACCTGTGGAGAAACGCCCGAGGAAGCGGGATCTGGCGTGGAAAAGTATTGAGACAAACGAGGTCGGTCTGGATGAATTTATGAAGTGGGCGGATGCGGCAGAGGTTGCACCGATCTATGCAGTGAATCTTGGGACCAAGGGAATCGAGGAAGCGCTTGCGGTGCTGGAATATTGTAATATGGAGACCGGCACATACTACAGTGATCTCCGGGCGGCAAATGGACATGAAAAGCCGTACGGCATCCGGACCTGGTGTCTGGGCAATGAGATGGACGGAGACTGGCAGATCGGGCACAAGACGGCGGAGGAATACGGCAGGATTGCCTATGAGACCGGAAAGGCGATGAAAATCTTAGATCCATCCATCGAGCTGGTGGCGTGCGGAAGTTCGATGTCCACGAATCCGACGTTCGGTGACTGGGAACAGACCGTACTGGAACATTGTTATCCCTGCCTCGATTACATTTCCCTGCACCAGTATTACGGGGGACAGGAGAAGGGCACGTCAGAGTTTCTGGCACAGTCGCTGGATATGGAGCGCTATATCGAGACGGTCTTAAACATCTGCGACTATGTGAGGGTAAAAAAGAAAATGTCACATAAGATCAACATCTGTTTTGATGAGTGGGGCGTCTGGTCGATGAGCGACGTGCAGGTGCAGAAATCGGTGGAGGATGCACCGTGGCAGACGGCACCTGCGATCAGCGAGCAGATCTATACCATGGAGGATGCGCTTCTGTTTGCAAGTATGCTGATGAATTTCATAAAACGGGCGGATCGTGTGAAGATCGCCTGCCAGTCGCTTCTTACGAATATCAGCTCCTGCATTATGACAGAGAAGGACGGCGGTGTGTGGGTGCAGCCGGTGTATTATCCGTTTGCCCTGATGGCGAAGTATGCGCACGGCGTGACGTTAGATACACGGTATACGGGAGACACCTACGCGTGCAGCACGTTTGAGACGGTACCCTGTGTGGATCATGTGCTCGTCTATGACGGGCAAAAGCATGAAGTGACGGTTTTCTTTGTAAACCGTATGGAGGAGAGTGCCGAGGCGACCGTTTCTTTACAGGGCATGGAGCCGGAGGCGGTTTTAAAAAGTATTGCACTGTTTCACGAGGATAAGAAAGCGACAAATCAAAAGGAACATGACTGTGTAACACCTGTGGAACTGGAAAACGTCTCCTGCAGCGGAAACGAAATTTCAGTGGAACTTGTACCTCTCTCTTTTCAAATGGTTCAGATTCGATTAAAATAGAAGAAAGTTTTTTGAAAAGAAAGAAAACGGGGAGCAGGAAAATATGGCGATCACGACAAAAGATCTGGCGCAGTTGTGCGGCGTTTCCAGAACAACGATACACCGGGCATTAAATGGAACCGGGCGGATTAAGCCGGAGACAAAGGAGATGATCCTTCAGGTGGCAAAGGAACACGGCTACCGGCCGGATCTCCTTGCCACCGGACTGGCTAAGGGACAGACGTACAACATCGGTGTCGTCGTGCTGGACGTGAAGAACCGCTATTTTGCCCAGATGCTCTCGACGATCAGCACGGAGGCATATGCCCGCGGCTACGGCGTCAACATTACGCTGCACGGCGGGGATGCCGGGACGGAGCGCGAGCAGCTGACAAGACTTGCGGATTACCGGGTTGACGGGATCATCCTCTCCTCGGTCAACGAGGGGGAGGCGTACCGGACATTCCTGGAGTCCCTGCACCGCCCGATTGTCTCTGTGGATAACCGGATTGCGGACGGCATCCCGTTTGTTGGGATCGACCAGCGGGCAGCAGTGCGGGAGGCAGTGCAGAGAGCGGCAGAGAAGGGCTATGAGCGCATCGTGTTTGTCTGCCCGCCGTTAGATACAAAAAACCGGCAGAATCTGTATGTTCACAAGGAGCGTCTGCTGGGGTATGAGGAAGAGATGAAACGCTATCCCGCGCTCCGGCCGGAGTGTATTCTCTCCTGGGATTACCTGCAGAAAGTGGATGCCATATTAAAAGAAGGAAAGCGGACGGCGTTTGTCTGTACCGCAGATGAGTATGCACTTGAGATCATGAAGGATCAGAAGCGGGCAAAAAGAAAGGCGCCGGTGGATTACGGCATTACCGGATTTGACAATATCGATACGCTGGCATATGTGACACCGCAGCTTTCCACGATCTCCAATGTGGTGGATGAGGTGGCAAAAAGTGCCGTTGAGATGCTTTTTGCCATGATAGACGCTGAACCGGAAGTGGAGCAGATGACAGGAGACAGTCAGCGGATTTTACCTCATCGCTACCTGGAGGGAGAGACGCTGTAGTGACAGAAGGATATAGTATATAATCAGAATATAATTCAACAATTCGGTTAAAGCTGCGGAAATCAGACTGCCTGTCCGAGGCAGGTGCGGATGTCGTCCCTGGCGTTGCTGATGGATTTTAAGTGGAACGTGTCTGTCAGGTATTGCAGGACATTCGGACTCAAAAAGGCGGGCAGAGTGGGACCGAGATAAATGTCATGGATGCCGAGACTTAACAGAGCGAGAAGATCAGCGACGGCTTTCTGTTCATACCAGGAAATAATCAGCGAGAGCGGAAGACCGTTGACATCCGTGCCAAATGCATCGGCGAGAGCAGTGGCAATGCGGATGGCAGAGTAGACATCGTTGCACTGTCCGATGTCGAGGAGCCTCGGAAGACCCGCCACCTCCCCGAAGTCCAGCTTGTTGAAGCGGTACTTGCCGCAGGCGAGGGTCATAATGAGGCAGTCCTGTGGAACCATCTCGGCGAATTCGGTGTAATAGTTGCGTCCGGGGCGCGCTCCGTCGCAGCCGCCGATGAGGAAGAAATGGCGCAGTTTTCCGGATTTTACGGCATCCACGATCGCATCAGCATAGCCCAGTGTGGCGTGGTGACCGAAGCCGACGAGGATTTCCTGTACGTCCTGGTCTTCGGGATAGCCGCCGAGTTCCAGTGCCTGCTCTATGATGGCGCTAAAATCCTTTTCGCCGTTCTCGTTTTTGCCAATGTGCTTCACACCGTCCCAGCCGACCACATTTGTGCTGTAGATGCGGTCTTTGTAGGAGTCGCGCGGGCGCATCAGGCAGTTGGTGGTCATGAGAATACAGCCGGGAAGATTGTCGAACTGTTTCTGCTGATCCTGCCAGGCACCGCCGAAATTCCCGGCGAGGTGCGGATATTTGTTCAGCCCCGGATAACCGTGACAGGGAAGCATCTCTCCGTGGGTGTAGATATGGATGCCGGTTCCCTCCGTCTGCTTTAAAAGCATTTCAAGGTCTTTTAAATCGTGCCCGGAGACGATGATAAACGGACCTTTTTTCAGGTGGACATTGACTTTTTGCGGGGCTGGGTTCTGATAGATGGTCGTGTTGGCTTCGTCCAGTTTTTTCATGACTTCGATTGCCATCTCACCGGTGCGCATGGTAAGGCGGATCAGTTCCTCGACCGACAGCCGGTCGTCCGTGAGGGCTTCCAGGGCGAGAATATAGAAATCATCCGCCTCATCGCTGTAATAGCCGAGCTCTCTCGCCTGATGCCCGTAGGCGCTGATGCCTTTGAGTCCGTAGAGAACGGTCTGACGCAGGGACCGGATGTCCGGATCGAGCGACTTGTCATACATGATACCGGCGATGGGCGCGTCGCGCAGCATCTCGGTTTTGGTCTGCGGAAGATCGTAGGTGGCGTGAAGCGTGGGCTGACTGGGAGCGCCTGCGTAAGCCCGGAGTTCTTCTTTGATGCGCTGGGATTCGCGCAAAAGTTCGACATGTACTTCCACGTCAAAATTAACGTTCGTAAGTGTGGTAAATAGCACATTTTCGATGAAGCTGACAACACTTTTATCCATAGGAGTGCCTTTTTCGATCAGAGGCCTGGCATAGCAGCTGATGCCCTTGATCTGAAAGATTAAAAGATCCTGCAGATTTGCGACTTCGGGAGTTTTTCCGCATACACCGAGCTTGGTGCAGCCTTTCTGGTTAGCAGTCTGCTCACACTGGTAGCAGAACATTTCGTAATCGAGTTCCATATTATTTCCCATGTTGATTTCTCCTATTTTTATTGATATACCGGGTAATCCGTATTGCGACAGGCACAGTATGTGCAGAATATGGAAAAAAGATGCGGCAGAGCCGGATATAATGAGAAAACTTATCAGCAACCCCGTTTTCATTTCAGATCGCAGTGCTATAATAAAAACAGGATTAGATATAACTAACCCCGAACATGCAACGATCAGAAAGGATGGCATTATGGGAAGATATTATCGATTATCAAAAAAGCTGACAGAGGATGAGAGCAGGGAAGTACAGCGGGAGATGAGAGAAATCGCTGACGTGGAGGACGTCTCGATCAAAGCAGACGAGCGGATGCTTTTTGTCGTCACAAAGGACGGACAGTTTTCGGATGTGATGAGCCGGGCAGTCAATATCTGCAGCCGCGTGGCAAACGGAGCGGAACTTTCATTCGCACGTTTTGCGGAGGCATAGATTCGGAAGAGAGCGTGCCGACAGACAATACGCGGACTTTTTAGTGTTCCTAACATCACCGCTTCACAGACAATATAAAACCGCGCGAACCGAAACTCGTTGGCATCTGCTATTGAAAGCATGGCAGATGCCGACTCAGACATCGGCTTCGCGCGGTTATGTTTTGTTCATTAGTGATGTAAGGAACACACAAAAGTCCTTGAATTGTCTGTCGGCCTGCGGACACACCCGCGGAGTGCTCAAAACTTGGAAAAACACGGATTATCGCAGATGTAAAAAGCGGCAGGGTTAGAAATTCCGTATTGTGCGATCCGAATTTCCCCGCCTGCTTCTATCCGGAATGCGGTCGCACGCCTTCTGTAAAAATGAGAAACAATCTCAATAGCGGGGCGATTTCTCTCTTGCTTTCTTCACGGTTTCGTTCTAGAATGTGGTTGAATCATATCCTACCTTACAACTAGGATATGAAAGATGTGTGGGAGCGTCGCAAAGAAAACCAAAAGGGCAGCGGAGGGAATCGTGAAAGAGGATTCCGTCTGCAGAAAACGCTTCAGAAACGGAGGCAGCTATGGCAGAGCAGATTTTACAGGTAGAAGGGCTTACGGCGCGCGTGGAGGATAAGGTGATCCTGCACGAGGTCGGGCTTACGATAAAAAAAGGAGAGACGCATGTGCTGATGGGACCGAACGGTGCGGGAAAGTCGACACTGGGGTATGTTCTGACCGGCAATCCCAAATACAGCGTCACAGAGGGAAAAATCCTTTTCAAGGGAAATGACATCACGGAGGAGGCGGCAGACAAGCGCGCCAAGGCGGGAATGTTCCTGTCGTTTCAGGAACCGCTCGAGGTGCCGGGACTCTCCCTCGAGAGCTTTATCCGCAGTGCATTGAGCGAGCAGGGCAGAAATAAAATGCGCGTCTGGAATTTCAGAAAAGAATTAAAAGCGGCAATGGAAGTGCTGCACATGGATCCCTCCTACGCCGGGCGGGATTTAAACGTGGGATTTTCCGGCGGTGAGAAAAAGAAATCCGAGATCCTGCAGTTGATGATGTTAAAACCGGATCTTGCCATTTTAGACGAGACAGACTCCGGGCTGGACGTGGATGCGGTGCGGCTTGCATCCGAGGGAATCCGCGAGTACCAGAAGGAGAATCCGGACGGCGCACTTTTAATCATCACGCACAGCACGCGCATCCTGGACGCGCTTCATGTGGACGCAACCCATATCATGGTGAACGGGCATATTGTGGCATCCGGGGATGCATCGCTGGTGGATAAGATCAACCGCGAAGGTTACGAGGAGTATGAGAAGCTGGCACAAAAAGGAGAGGATGAGCGGTGAAAGAGAAGACATACGTAGAAGACATTGACCGCAGCATATACGATGTGAAGGATGAGGAACGGGATGCTTACAAGGTCGATGAGGGACTGACCGAGGCGATCGTCGAGCAGATCTCCCGTGAAAAAAAGGATCCGCCGTGGATGGAACTGTTTCGGCTTCAGGCACTGCAGATTTACAATGAGATGCCGGTGCCGGACTGGGGACCGTCGATTGAGGGGCTGGATATGAGCCATATCGTGACGTATGTGCGGCCGAATACAAAGATGACGGCAAAGTGGTCGGATGTGCCGCAGGACATCAAGGACACCTTTGAGCGGCTCGGTATCCCACAGGCGGAGCGCAAGTCGCTGGCAGGTGTCGGGGCGCAGTATGACTCGGAGCTGGTGTATCACAATGTGCGGGAAGAAGTGGCAGCCCAGGGCGTGGTCTACACGGATATGGAGAGCGCGTTAAAGGGCGAATACGCGGATATGGTGCAAAGCCACTTTATGAAACTGGTCAAACCGAACGATCACAAATTTGCCGCACTGCACGGAGCAGTCTGGTCAGGCGGATCGTTTGTCTATGTGCCGCCGGGGGTGTCGGTGACGATTCCGCTGCAGTCCTATTTCCGGCTCAATGCGCCGGGAGCAGGGCAGTTTGAACACACGCTCATCATCGTGGACAAAGGGGCGTATCTGCATTTTATCGAGGGCTGTTCCGCACCAAAATACAATGTGGCGAACCTCCATGCGGGCTGTGTGGAACTGTTTGTCGAGGAGGGCGCGACACTGCGCTATTCCACGATCGAGAACTGGTCGAAAAACATGTACAATCTGAACACCAAGCGGGCGCTGGTCAAGGAGGGGGGACGGATCGAGTGGGTGTCCGGCTCCTTCGGCTCCCATGTATCGTATCTCTATCCGATGAGTATCTTAAAGGGAAAAGGGGCGCACATGGAATTTACAGGCATCACGTTTGCCGGAAAAGGTCAGAATCTGGATACCGGGGCAAAGGTGGTGCATGCCGCACCGGATACCTCCTCGTACATGAACACCAAGTCGATCTCCAAGGACGGCGGTATCAGCACGTTCCGGAGTTCCGTGAGCATTACAAAGGAAGCCGCCGGCAGCAAATCGGCAGTTTCCTGTCAGTCGCTGATGCTCGATGACATCTCAAGATCGGATACGATTCCGGCGATGGACATCCGCACAGGAGACGCGGATGTGGGACATGAGGCTAAAATCGGCCGCATCAGCGATGACGCCGTGTTCTATCTGATGTCCCGCGGTATCAGCGAGGAGGAAGCGCGGTCGATGATTGTCAGCGGTTTTGCAAGCAACGTGTCAAAGGAACTGCCGTTAGAGTATGCGGTGGAGATGAACAATCTGATTGATCTTGAGATGAAGGGCAGCATCGGGTAAAGGAGGAGCTTATGACAAAACAGAATCAGACGATCACAGTCAACCGGCTTCCTGCAAAGACCTGGAACTGGCTGAAAATGAATGAAACCGTGATTGGGATGCCGCGGATCGACGGCAGTATAGCGATAAAACAGAGTGTGGCAGAAGCAGGGCAGGCAGAGGCAGAGCAGCTGCGGATGGCGCAGCAGACGGATTGGGATAAAATCACAACCGGGATGGGCGAGGCGATGGATCAGCCGTCGGAGACAGATGCGGCATGGGATACCGAGCTTTTGACGATTCCGGAAAATGCAGACTGCGGCGAACCGTATGTGTACCGTTTTGCTTACCGGAGCGGGCAGCACGCCTATAACCGCCTGCATATCTATGCCGGAGCGCACAGCCGGGCAAAAATAATTCTGCTCTGCGAGAGCGAGGAGACGGGCGGGATGATGTCCGCCATCCAGACGAAGGTATATGCCGGGGAGGGCGCGAAAGTAGAACTGTATGTGGTGCAGACGATGAATGCGGAAGCCGTCTGCCTGCATGATGTGGGTGTCTCGTGTGAAAAAGATGCCGCTGTGAAGGAAGTGCAGCTGGAACTGGGTGGCGCCGAGGTCTATACGGGAACACTGTTTGAACTTAGCGGAGAAGAGAGCACGGCAGAACTCGTAAGCGGATATCTGGGCACCGGCAGGCAGAAGATTGATATGAATTATGTCGCCAGACACCGCGGGAAAAAGACGAAGAGCAATATGCAGATATCGGGCATCTTAAAGAACGAGGCGAAGAAGCTGCTGCGCGGAACGATCGATTTTGTGCACGGCTGTGTGGGAGCTAAGGGAGACGAGAAGGAGGATGTGCTTCTTGTCGGTGACAATATGGTCAACCAGACCATCCCGTTAATCCTGTGCGCGGAGGAGGATGTGGAGGGCAATCACGGCGCTTCCATCGGTAAGCTCGACGAGAACATGCTCTTTTATGCCGCCACGAGAGGCATTCCCCCGGAGGAGGCACAGAGACTTCTGACACTGGCGAAGATCGAAGCGATAAACAGCCAGATCCCGTCAGAGGAGGTGCGCGGCGCTGTTGACACTTATCTGAAGGAGCAATGCATATGACAGATTATAAAAAAGATTTTCCGCTGCTTGCGGAAAGCGATATCGCTTACCTCGACAACGCGGCGACAGAACAGCGGCCGGCGTGCGTGCTCGATGCGGAGCGGGAATTCTATGAGCGCTGGAATGCCAATCCGCTGCGCGGGCTCTATGAGCTGGGCGTGGAGGCGACAGAGCAGTATGAGCATGCGAGAGAGCGCGTCGCACGGTTTGTACATGCGAAGAGTGAGAGAGAAATCATTTTTACCAGAAATACGACCGAGGGCATCAATCTGGTGGCGTACAGTTATGCGCTGTCCCGGTTAAAGCCCGGGGATGAGATCCTCGTCACGATCATGGAGCATCACAGCAACCTGCTTCCGTGGCAGATGGCGGCGAGACAAACCGGAGCCACACTTAAATATCTGGAGTGTGAACCGGACGGCAGTTTTACGGAGGAGAAAATCCGTGACGCCGTCACACCGCACACAAAGCTTGCCGCGCTGACACTTGTCTCGAATGTGCTTGGACGGGCGACCCCGGCAGAAAAACTGATCGGGATGGTACACGAAAACGGCGGTGTGGTACTGGCGGATGCGGCACAGGCAGCGCCGCATATGCCGATCGATGTCACGGCACTTGACGTGGATTTTCTGGCATTTTCCGGACACAAGCTGATGGCGCCGATGGGGATCGGTGTGCTCTATGGAAAACAGGAACTTTTAGAGGAGATGCCGCCGTTTCTGACCGGCGGGGAGATGATTGACCGTGTGACGAGAGAGGGAGCCGTATTTGCCGAACTTCCCCATAAGTTTGAGGCAGGGACGGTCAATGCGGGAGGCGCGGCCGCGCTTGCCGCCGCGATCGATTATCTGGAATCCATCGGCTGGAAAGAAATCACGGAGCGCGAGGAGATGCTTACCGCCCAGCTGCTTGCCGGAATGAAAAAAATTCCGGGCGTGCATATTCTGGGAAGCGGGGACGAAAAGGAGCACTGCGGAATTGTGAGCTTTACCGTGGATGATGTACACCCGCATGATATTGCATCGATCTTAGATGAGGCGCACGTCGCGGTGCGGGCGGGACATCACTGCGCCCAGCCGCTGTTGGAATGGCTCGGCATTTCGTCCTGTGCCAGAGCGAGCGTGGCATTTTATAATACGCCAGAGGATGTCGGACGATTTCTGGATCAGCTGGCACAAGTCAGGAGGATGATGGGATATGAATAACCGGACATTTTATAATGAGGTGCTGACGGATCACAACCGCTATCCGGGTCACAAGGAGAAGCTTGCGGATGCGAATCTGGTGCTTGAGGGTGTGAATCCGAGCTGCGGGGATGATATTGTGCTGCAGCTGCGCGTGGAGGATGGCAGGATTGCGGAGGGAACCTTTACGGGCGACGGCTGCGCCATCTCACAGGCTTCCGTGGATATCATGCTGGATCTGGTCATCGGAAAGACCAAGGAAGAGGCCATGCACCTGGCGGATCTGTTCTTTCGGATGATTAAAGGGACGGTATCGGACGAGGAATTAGAAGAACTCGAGGAGGCATCGGCGCTTGTGGACATTTCACACATGCCGGCGCGTGTCAAATGCGCGGTACTCGGCTGGCACACGCTTACGGAGATGCTTGGGGACGAACCGGAAGAGAAATAGAAAAATATAGAAATAAAAGGAGTGGCAGGGATCGAGTAAATCTCTGCTGTTTTACAGGTTTTTGATGCCATCGGTTATTGCAGCCGGTATGAACCGGTTTATAATAAGGAAAAAACGCAGCCATCCGGCGGAGGTATTAAAAACCGGGAGCAGGATGGAAAATGGTGGATAATGATGAAGTTTATCAATAACGAAAAAATACTGGAAAAATACAAAAAGCGGTACTATAATGCACAATAATGTAAAGAGCGAACAACATGTTCAGCAAAGGATGCACGGGATTGTGCATAGAAATGGAGGATACATATGTTAAAGTGTTTTGAGAAGATCGATTGGAAGAAGACAGGAATTTTTGCAGGCGGCGTATTATTTGGAACAGCCGGTATCAAGGTACTTTCCAGCAAGGATGCCAAGAAGGTTTACACAAGCTGTACCGCAGCTTTCTTAAGAGCAAAAGAGTGTGTGATGAACACCGTAAGCACCGTACAGGAGAATGCCGGAGACATCTATGCAGGCGCAAAGGAGATCAATGAGGAGCGCGCAGCCAAGGCTGAGGCAGAGGCATTTGCAGATGCAGAGGCAGAAGCAGCAGAGAAGACCGGGACTGCAGAGAACACCGAAGAATAAGATTTTGATAAGAGGCGAGTAAAGTGAAGTTTGCAATCAAGCATGAGATTAAGGGGCGGATGCGGATTCACGTGGCACAGTACCGCATGAGTTGTGCACAGGCGGATACGCTTCTGTATTTTTTACAAAATGATATACAGGTCTCAAGCGCCAAGGTGTATGAGCGTACGGGTGACGCAGTCATCTGTTATGACGGCAGCAGAGCGGAACTGATTGACAAGCTCAGACATTTCCACTATGAAGATGTGGAGGTGCCGAACGGGCTGATCGAGAATTCCGGAAGAGAGCTGAATGCAAGCTACCAGGAGAAGCTGATCGGCAGAGTGGTGAGACGCTATGCATCCAAGATTTTTCTGCCGTATCCCATCCGGGCGTGCTGGACGACGGTCAAGTCGTTCCGCTACATCTGGAAGGGCATAAAGACACTGGCGGCACGAAAGATCGAAGTACCGGTACTCGATGCGACGGCGATCGGAGTGTCTATTCTGCGCGGTGATACCGAGACGGCGGGATCGATCATGTTCCTGCTTGGCATCGGCGAGCTGTTAGAAGAGTGGACGCACAAGAAGTCCGTCGGCGACCTTGCGCGCACCATGTCTTTGAATGTCGGCAAAGTATGGCTGAAGAAGGACGGCGTGGAGGTTCTTGTCGGCGCGAAGGAAGTCCGTGAGGGAGACGAGGTGGTTGTCCATATGGGCAATGTAATCCCGTTTGACGGCGTCGTGACAGACGGCGAGGCGATGGTCAACCAGGCATCCTTAACCGGAGAATCCGAGCCGGTACGCCGGATTAGTGAGAATTATGTCTATGCAGGAACTGTAGTCGAGGAAGGGGAGCTTACCATTCTCGTGAAGGCGGTAGGCGGCTCCAGCCGCTACGACAAGGTTGTGCAGATGATCGAGGAATCCCAGAAGTTAAAGTCCGGGCTTGAGAGCCGGGCAGAGCATCTGGCGGACCGTCTGGTACCGTATTCCCTCGGTGGCACGGCGCTCACATACCTTCTGACCCGGAATGTGACGAAGGCGTTGTCGATTCTGATGGTGGATTTCTCCTGCGCATTAAAACTTGCCATGCCGATCTCCGTATTGTCGGCGATCCGTGAGGCTAGTTTTTACAATGTGACGGTCAAGGGCGGAAAATATTTAGAGGCAATGGCTGAGGCAGATACAATCGTCTTTGATAAGACCGGCACACTGACCAAGGCAAAGCCGACCGTGGCAAAAGTGGTTTCCTTTAACGGGGACAGCCCGGATGAACTTCTTAGGATTGCAGCCTGCATGGAGGAGCATTTCCCACATTCCATGGCAAAAGCGGTTGTTGAGGCAGCCAGGGAAAAAGGTCTGGATCATGAGGAAATGCATTCCAAGGTGGAGTATGTGGTGGCACATGGTATTTCCACCACGATCAACGGCAGGAAAGCCGTGATTGGAAGCTATCATTTTGTATTTGAGGATGAGGGAGCTGCCCTTCCTGAGGGTACGAAGGAACTGTTCGAGAGCCTGCCGGAGGAGTATTCCCATCTGTATCTGGCCATCGAGGGACAGCTTGCAGCCGTGATCTGTATTGAAGATCCGCTCCGTGAGGAGGCGGAGGCAGTTATCAATTCCCTGCGCCGCTCCGGTATCAAGAAGATCGTCATGATGACGGGTGACAGCGAGCGGACGGCAAGCGCCATCGCAAAGCGCGTCGGTGTGGACGAGTATTATTCCGAGGTGCTTCCGGAGGATAAAGCCGGTTTTGTCGAGCGTGAAAAGGCAGCCGGACGCAAGGTTATCATGGTCGGAGACGGCATCAACGATTCCCCGGCACTCTCTGCGGCGGATGTCGGCATCGCGATTTCGGACGGTGCGGAGATTGCGCGTGAGATCGCGGATATCATGGTAAGCTCGGATGATCTCTATCAGATCGTGACCTTAAAGCTGTTGAGCGACGGCCTGATGAAGCGGATTCGCAAGAATTACCGCGTGATTGTCGGATTCAATACCGGATTGATCCTGCTAGGAGTCGGCGGCGTTTTACAGCCGACCACATCAGCGCTTCTGCATAACACCTCTACGCTGGTCATCAGCTTAAAGAGCATGCAGAATCTTTTGAGCTAACTGAATATGTATTTTGAAAAGTCTTTACAGATTTGCCACTGGCAGTAAAATGCGGCAGAACTGTGAAGGCTTTTTTATTTCATAGGAAATACCGTGATACATTCATGTGTGAAAGTGGAACTTTCCTATGAAAGTTTCAGAGAAAACATTCTGATACATTTCCAAAAATTTACAAATTTATTGATGACAAAATAAAAAATGTGTATAATAAAGGCAGATGTAAAAAGTTGGCAGATAATAGCATACAGAAAGAGAGTACCGGATATGAGAAAAAAATGGATCAGACTGATTGCGGCAGCCATGGGAAGTTTTCTGCTTGCCGGCTGCGGTGCAGATACGCAGATTGATGATTATGCTACAAATGCCGGAGCGGAGAGCGTGCAGCAGACGTCAGGGACGGAGTCGGCGGCTGCGGCAGCATCCGCGACGGAGGGAATTCCGAAGGACGAGATCAAGGTCGGGGTGCTTCATCTGTCAGACCCGGCAGAGGGAAGCGGATACACATACACGCATGATCTGGGAATTCAGGGAATGCAGCAGAACCTCGGACTTTCCGACGATCAGATTGTGCGGAAAATCAATGTCCCAGATTCCGATGAGGATGCGACAAAGCAGGCGATTCAGGAGTGTATCGACGAGGGATGCAACATTATCTTTGCGACCAGCTGGGGTTACATGGAGGCGACAGCGGAGATGGCGGAGAAATATCCCGATGTTTATTTTTCCCATGGAACCGGTTATATGAGCAACGGCAGGAATTTCAATAACTATTTCGGCAGAATCTATCAGGCGCGCTACTTAAGCGGTATTGTGGCGGGAATGAATACCACGACGAACAAGATCGGTTATGTGGCTGCCATGGATAACAGCAATTCAGAGGTGACGGGAGGAATCGATGCGTTCGCGCTCGGTATCTATTCGGTCAATCCGGACGCGAAGGTTTACGTCAAGGTGACGAACAGCTGGTATGATCCGGAGGCGGAGGAGAATGCGGCAAAGACACTTCTGGATATGGATTGTGATGTGATCGCCCAGCACTGTGATACGGAGTATCCGCAGACACTTGCCCAGGAGCGTGGCGTATACAGCATCGGGTACAATTCCGACATGAGCAAGAATGCGCCGGAGGCCTGCCTGTGCAGCGTTATCTGGAACTGGAGTGCCTACTATACCGCGGCAGTGCAGAGCCTGATTGACGGAACCTGGGATGGAAGCAATTATTACGGCGGCATGAACGAGAATCTGGTCGCTCTTACCAATCTGGCGGATTTCTGTGCGGAGGGCACACAGGAGAAGGTAGACGAGGCGAAGGAACAGATCCTTTCGGGACAGAACGGTGTATTTGACGGTGTGATCGAGACAAATACCGGAGAGACGGTCGGTGAAGCGGGCAAGACGCTCGACGATGCGACAATCACCGGCGGCATCAACTGGTATTTTAAGACGGTGAATGTTGTGGATTAAGGAGCAGCCGGACGAAAAGCGACATGCAGATGCACAGACGAAATGGAGATTAGTATGAACATTAAGAAAAAGATTCTGGGGATTACAATTGCACCGGTTATTATATTGGGGTTGATTTCCATGTTTTTGACAACCACAATGGTACGGAGCGCCATGCTGGAGGAGATTGAGGAAGCACTTCGGGGAACGGCGGCAGCCACGCTCGCAGCCTACGATCAGAATACGGGAGATTATCTCCAGACCAGCAATGGAGATATCTGGAAGGGCAGTTATAATATTTCAAAGTCCGAGAGTCTGGTAGACCGTATCAAAGGCAATACCGGAATGGACGTCACATTTTTCTACGGAGATACCCGCATTATGACATCGGCGGTCGATGCAGGAGGGAACCGCATCTTAAATTCCAAAGCCGGTGACCGGATTGTAGAAAAGGTACTACAGGGCGGCGAATCCTATTTCAGCCATGCGGTGTCGATCGAGGGCACTTTGAACTATGGATATTTTATACCGGTATATCAGAACGGATCGACCGATGAGATTATCGGTATGATTTTTGTGGGAACGGACAAGCAGGAAAAGGATGCCGTGATCAACAAGATTCTGGGAACAATCAGCATGGCGGTGTGTGCGGTGATGATCCTATGCATTGCGATCGGCATGAAGCTTGCAACCTCAATGAGCCGCAATATCCGCAGCAGTATTGAGGTGGTAGGAAAAGTGGCGGACGGCGATCTGAATGTCTGGGTAGAAGACAAGCTGCTCGGGAGACACGACGAGATCGGTGATCTGTCCCGCGTGACGATCACGCTGCGGGATGCCATGAAGGCAACTATCCAGGAGATTTCACAAAATGCCAAACGCCTGCTCGATGCGTCCGAACTGCTCGGTACAGCGGCAGACCAGACAAACGGAACCATGGATCATGTGCGCATGGCAGTCAACCAGATTGTGGAGAATTCCACTGAACAGGCACAGAATTCCCAGAATACATCGGAACATATGCGTATTATGGGTGAGAATATTACCGAGACGTCGGCAGAGGTGGAACTGTTGGATGACAATGCAGCTTCCATGCAGCAGTCCAGTGAGAAGGCGGCAGAGACGCTCAACAATCTGCGGAACATCAATATCGAGGTGGAACGCATTATCGGTGAAGTGCAGGAGCAGACGAACCGGACCAACGATTCGGTACAGAAGATCCATGAGGCAACCGCGTTTATCACGTCGATTGCGGAGGAGACGAACCTTCTCAGCCTGAACGCTTCGATCGAGGCGGCGAGAGCCGGAGAGAGCGGCAGAGGATTCGGTGTTGTGGCAGACCAGATCAAGAAGCTCTCCGAGCAGTCGAATGAGTCGAGCAAGGAGATTGAGGAGACTGCGAAGACACTCAGCGAGGATTCTGCAAAGGCGGTTGAGATTATGCAGCAGATGCAGGAGATCATTATGAACCAGAGTGCGAGCATGCAGGATACGCAGAAGGTAGTGGAAGAGGTAATCGCGCAGATCGGCAGCTCCATGCAGAGTATCCGTCAGATCAAGGAGAGCACAGGACACCTTGAAAGCTCCAGAAATGAAGTGCTGCAGGCAGTGAGCGAACTCTCAGAGATCGCGCAGGGCAATGTGGACAGCACAAAGAAGACGTACGATGAGACGGAAGAGGTAGTGGATACCTTCAAGCAGGTGTATGTCAGTGCAGAGCAGCTCCGCGAGATCGCAGATGAGCTGGTCAGCAGTATTGATTACTTTAAGATGCAGTAAAACGAGGGGCTGCCCGCTTATGGGGCAGCCCCTTTTTGACTTGATAAGTAATATTATAAAGAGAAGATCATATCCTTCGATTTCAGATGGAATGCATCTGGAAATTCGGATCAAAAAATGCGGCATTTCTACCCCGTCGGTTTTTGCATCCGTGATGATCCATGTTTTTCCAAGTTTTGAGCACTCCACGGGTGTGTCCGCAACCCGCAGACAATTTTAGGATTCTCGTGTGTCCCTTGCGGCACTGCTGAATAGAACATAACCGCGCGAAGCCGCTGTCTGAGTCGTCATCTGCCCTGTTTTGAATAGCTGATGACGACGAGTTCGGTTCGCGCGGTTTTATATTGTCTGTGAAGCAGTGCCGCTAGGGACGCTAGGGAATCCGTTCATTGTCTGCGGTTTGTCGGACACATTCCGTGGATTGTCAAAACGTGGAAGAGACACGGAATCCGATGCAAAAATCCGACAGGAAGAAATGTACGCATTTTTTTCAACGAATGTTCCAGCTACATTTCCATCTGAAATCGAAGGGCATGATCTGTTTTCCATTATAGTACTTACCACGTAAAAAGGGACTGACCGCTTTATGCGGCAGTCCCTTCTTTTATGATTCTTAGGCGGATTGTTCGCAGCAATTATGCCTGCGGACCAGCAGATACAAGTGCCTTACCAGCATCGTTGCCTTCGTATTTTGCGAAGTTCTTAACGAATCTTGCAGCCAGATCCTTAGCCTTTGTCTCCCAATCGGAAGCATTTGCGTAGGTATCACGCGGATCAAGGATTCCAGAATCAACACCCGGAAGCTCTGTCGGAACCTCGAAGTTGAAGTATGGAATCGTCTTGGTCGGAGCAGTCTTGATGGCGCCGTTTAAGATGGCATCGATGATACCACGGGTATCCTTAATGGAGATACGCTTGCCTGTGCCGTTCCATCCTGTGTTAACAAGATATGCCTTAGCACCGCTCTTCTCCATCTTCTTAACAAGCTCCTCAGCGTACTTGGTCGGATGCAGCTCAAGGAATGCCTGTCCGAAGCAAGCGGAGAAAGTAGGAGTCGGCTCAGTGATACCGCGCTCTGTACCAGCAAGCTTTGCTGTGAATCCAGACAGGAAGTAGTACTGTGTCTGCTCCGGTGTCAGGATAGATACTGGCGGAAGTACGCCGAATGCATCTGCGGACAGGAAGATAACGTTCTTTGCTGCCGGTGCAGAAGAGATCGGGCGAACAATGTTCTGAATGTGATCGATCGGGTAAGATACACGGGTGTTCTCGGTTACGCTCTTGTCTGCGAAATCGATCTTGCCGTTTGCATCCAGAGTAACGTTCTCAAGAAGTGCGTTACGTTTGATTGCATTGTAGATATCCGGCTCGGAATCCTTGTCAAGGTTGATAACCTTAGCATAGCATCCACCCTCGAAGTTGAATACACCGTTGTCATCCCAGCCGTGCTCGTCATCACCGATCAGAAGACGCTTCGGGTCTGTGGAAAGTGTTGTCTTACCTGTACCGGAAAGACCGAAGAAGATAGCGGTATTCTCGCCGTTTAAGTCTGTGTTTGCAGAGCAGTGCATGGAAGCCATACCCTTGAGCGGAAGGAAGTAGTTCATCATGGAGAACATACCTTTCTTCATCTCTCCGCCGTACCAGGTATTAACGATAACCTGCTCTTTGCTTGTGATGTTGAACATAACAGCAGTCTCGGAATTCAGACCTAACTCTTTGTAGTTCTCAACTTTTGCCTTGGAAGCGTTGTATACAACGAAATCCGGCTCAAAGTTCTCAAGCTCCTCAGCGGTTGGCTTGATGAACATGTTGGTTACAAAGTGTGCCTGCCAAGCTACCTCAACGATGAAACGGATAGCCATACGGGTATCTTTGTTTGCACCGCAGAATGCATCAACTACGAAAAGTCTCTTGTTGGAGAGCTCTTTGATAGCGATGTCCTTTACTGCATTCCAGGCTTCCTGGGTAGCCGGGTGGTTATCATTCTTATACTCATCGGAGGTCCACCATACAGTGTCCTTGGAGTTTTCATCTACAACGATGAATTTGTCTTTTGGAGAACGACCTGTATAGATACCGGTCATAACGTTCACTGCACCCAGCTCGCTGACCTGTCCTTTTTCGTAGCCTTTCAGCTCCGGTTTGGTCTCCTCTTCAAATAACATCTCATAAGAAGGATTGTACACAACTTCTGTGGTTCCGGTAATACCGTACTTGCTTAAATCGATTGTTGCCATCTTATTAAACCTCTTTCCTTTCATATTTATATGGTAAACACCTGCGGATAGCAGGCTTTACGATATCTTTTCCGGGATGCTGGAATTTGCCAACTTCCCCTACCATAATTATACATAGTTAACTCATAAAATCAATAAAAAATTGTTAAAATTTTAGCAAATTCTGTATAGAAATGGGAGAGGAAAAGAGGGGGAACCTGCGGCGGGAGGCGTTGACAGTACAGAAGGGATTCGGTATAATCCAAAAGAGTTCAAAACAGGAGTTTATCGGCAGAGATATGAAGTTCCATGGAAAAGAGAGGCCGCGGCAGACAGCCGTGGCTTTTGCACTATAATATAGAAAGAAGTGGGTTTTAATTATGAGGTATCAGATCAGACACGCACGCGTCCAGTTCGGCGGGGACGTGATTCTGCGGGACGTCAATTTTAAGGTACACGACAGGGAAAAAATTGCGGTTGTGGGGCGCAACGGCTGTGGAAAGACGACCCTGCTAAAGCTGATTGCCGGGGATATAGAGATGAGCAACTTAGACAGTGACGAGGAGTGCGGCATCACGATGGCGGGAGGCCAGGAGATCGGTTTCCTGCGGCAGGTCAACTTTGTGGACGCGGAGGTGACCGTGGAGGACGAATTAAAAAAAGTTTTTGTACCGGTGTTTGCCTGTGAGGAGCGCATGAAAGAGCTGGAGGAGCAGATGAAGACGGCGGCAGAGACAAAGGAGACTGCGCCGGATGGGGCGCTCCTGCGCGAGTATGACAGATTGCAGAAGCAGATGGAGGCGATGCGGGGATATTCCTGGCGCAGGGATATGGAGACGATGTTCCAGCGGTTTGGATTTGCACTGGAGGATCTGCGGCGTCCGATCGGCAGTTTTTCCGGAGGGCAGCAGACGAAAGTGGCGTTTATAAAGCTGCTTCTGACGCGCCCGGATATCATGCTGCTCGACGAGCCGACGAACCATCTGGATCTGCCGACAATCGAGTGGCTGGAAAATTATCTGAAAGGCTATGACAAAGCGGTCGTGATCGTGTCGCATGACCGGATGTTTCTGGACAAGGTGGCGGATGTGACCTATGAGATCGAGTATCACGAGATGAAGCGCTATCCGGGAAACTACACGTATTTCATGCAGCGCAAGCAGGAGGATCTCATCAAGCAGGAGAAGGATTACGAGGAACAGCAGAAAGAGATCAAACGGCTGACGGACTGGATTGAAAAGTGGAAGAACACACCGACCAAGGTGGCGGCGACGCGCTCAAAACGCATGGCGATCGAGCACATGGTGAAGATTGAGAAGCCGAGACGCTTTGATACGCGCGCATTTCACGGGCGGTATACGCCGCGTATCGAGAGCTACACCAATGTGATTCAGGCAAAAGACCTCTCCATCGGCTATGATGCACCGCTGGCAGAGGTGTCCTTTTTGCTGCAGAAAAAGGAGCGTCTGGCGATCATCGGGGAGAATGGCAAGGGAAAATCTACATTATTAAAGACACTGATCGGAGAACTGCCGGCACTTGGCGGCAGCTTCAAATTCGGGCAGAACGTGGAGTGGGGGTATTTTGACCAGCAGAAAGCGGTGATGGAGCAGGCACCGCCCCAGCAGACCGTGCTTGAGAATTTCTGGGCAGCGTATCCGGGGTACCTGCGCGAGGAGGTGCGCAGCGCGCTCGGCGGCTTTTTATTTTCCGGGGAGGATGTGGAGAAAAAAATGGGGCAGCTCTCCGGTGGGGAGAAGGTGCGTCTCGCACTGTGCAAAATGCTTCAGACCAGACCGAATCTTCTGATCATGGATGAGCCGACGAACCATATGGACATCATCGGAAAAGAAGCGTTAGAGCAGATGCTGCGCGAGTACGAGGGGACGGTGCTGTTCGTGTCGCACGACCGCTATTTTATCAGCAGGATCACCACGGGCATTCTGGAATTTTCCGGGGACGCCGTGAGGCAGTATGCGATGAATTATGAGGAATACCTCGCAGAGAAGCAGAAGTGTGCAGGCGGCGTGGCAGCGAATGCGGGAAGCGCCGCAGGGCGGAACGCGGGAGGCACCGCAGAACGGAACGCGGGCAGCAAAGGAACAGGCGGCGTGGCAGCGGAAGCGGGAAATGCCGCAGGACGGAACATGGGAAGTGCCGCAGGACAGGGAGCCCATGTGAGAGGGGCGGCGGATACCGGCAGTGTTCCGACGCTCTCGGATGTTTTTGACAAGAAGACCTATTACAATCCGGGCAAGGTGCGCTCCCGGCTGCAGCGCCAGAAGGAAAAGTATGAGCGGATGCTTGCGGAGAGCGAGGAGAAGCTGGCGGAGCTTCAGATGCAGATGTTAGATCCGGCGCTTGCGAGTGATTATCCGAAGCTGATGGAACTGCAGAGCGCTGTGGATGCGGAGGAAGCCAACCAGGACAGTCTGCTGGAGCGGATGCTTGAGACGGAGACAGAACTGGCGGAGTACGAAGAAACATAGGAGATGAATGCAGTGTGTCTGAATACAAAGACAGCAGGGAGAAACGGGTTACGCTTCTTTTTCCATCCGCTTTAATTCCGGCAGCACTGTAGACAACATTGTTATAAAGCATAGACTTCCACCGATGACGTTTGATACCGGTTCTGCGGCAAAGACACCGTCTGTTCCCATGCCGAAAGCATAAGGAAGAAGATAGGTCAGCGGCACGACGATGAACACTTTGCGCAGCAGGGAGAAAAAGATGGCGTGCTTTTTCTTATTCAGGGATTTGAAGACGGTCTGTCCGATGTACTGCAGATCCATGAAAATAAATGCGGCAAAGTAAAGCTTTAATGAGGGAATGGCGTCAGCAACCAGTGCGGCATCCGAACTGAAAATGCCGATCAGCGCCCGCGGGGCAAGGATGATGCTGCTCCACATGACGGCGGTATAGAGCAGAATCAGGAGGGCGAGGGTCAGGATCGCTTTTCGCACGCGGTCCGGCCGTCTTGCACCGTAATTGTAACTTAAGATCGGCGAGGTTCCCTCATTGATCGCGTAGATCGGTGTTTCCACCATCTGCCGGACGCTTGAGATGATGGTCATGACGGAGATGTAGACATCGCCGCCGGTTGCACCGAGGACATTGTTGCAGAAAATGGATACCAGACTGTTCGTGAGCTGCATGATAAATCCGGCGGTGCCGAGGCTTATAATGTTTTTTGCTTCGACCAGACTGGATTTCCACTCAGCCGGGCGCAGCAGCCGCACCTTATATTCCGCGCGCCGGTGTAGAAAGCGGATCACATAGAGCGCGGACAGCGTCTGGGAGAGAACGGTGGCAAGTGCGGCACCGGTGATTCCCAGATGAAAGACAAAAATAAAAAGCGGATCTAAGAGAAAATTGGTCACGGCACCGATGGCAACCGAGAGCATGCCGGCGACGGAGTACCCCTGCGCGTTGATAAAGGGGTTCATACCGGTGGCAATCATGGACGGCAGCGTGCCGAGCAGATAGATCATCAGGTAAGGATAGGCGTATGGCAGGGCGGCATCCGAGGCGCCGAACAGCTTAAGAATTGGCGCTGCAAACAGCAGGCCGGCTGCCATCAGCACCAGAGCGCCGGCGCACAGCATGGTAAATGAGGTATTCATGATCTGACCGGCTTTTTTGGTATCTCCGCCGCCGCGGCTGATTGAGAAAAGCGGGGCGCCGCCGCTGCCGAAAAGATTGCTGAAGGCGGTGATGATGACAATGATTGGAAAACAGAGTCCGACGGCGCCGAGCGCTGTGGTGCCGACATCCGGGATGCGGGCAATATAGATCCGGTCTACAATATTGTAGAGCAGGCTTAAGAGCTGTGCGACCAGCATGGGAAGGGCGGCTCCTAAAATATTTCCGGTGATGGTTCCATGTTCAAAATCGATTCGTTTCATATGATAAACTTCCTTTATGTATCTGCGCGGATTTGTTGTTGCTTTACGCTGCAATCCAGTATACCATGATTTAGAACAGATGAAAAATATTGTTTGGATGAGAACTGATCAGACGGGAAGAGAGTGGAAACGGAGGATGGGACGGGGACCGGAAAAGTTACCGTGTACCCGGTGTTTTCCGGAATTGAACTATACTACAATGACATGCACATGGCGTACTGCAACAAGGAGCAGAAGACTGTGTATGGGACTGCCCTGTTTTCTTACTAATAAAAATAGAAAAACAGGGCAGTTTTTTGTGGAGGGAAAGGAGAGAGAGATGGATGTGGAGATAAAAAAGTGAATGCGATTGTGGCTCGCATGGAAGAAAGGATAACAGACACAAGTTTAATTGTGGAAAACAGGAACACCTGTGATGACAATTCTCCGACGGTACCGCTGACGGAGAAGCAGATTGCAGAATTACGTGCGTGTGCAGCAAAGTAGGTTCTGATGTGTCCAGGAGTGCGTTCTTTCTTTTTGCGTAGGAGTGTGCTATACTCGGTGACAAATGAGGTTTGATGAGAGGCTTGCTGCGCAAAAGCGGGAGAGGAGCAACATGTTATATTACCGGGAGATCAGTTTAAAAGATCAAAGAAAATGTCTTTTGAAAAATGCGGAACGGGCGGATGCAGCGGCGTTTCTGCACTATTTTACACAGGCACACGCGGAGACGGATTTTCTGACAACGTATGCGGACGAAGGGACGCACTCGGTGGAGGACATGGAAGAACGGCTTGCCGCGCAAAAGGCGAGCCGCACGGAGATTGAGATCTGTGCATTTGTGGACGGCATCCTCGTGGGATCGGCGGGAAACCATGCGCTTAGTACGCGCGAGAAGCTAAGGCACCGCGCGGATTTCGGCATCAGTATCCTGCGGGAATACTGGGGACAGGGAATCGGCGCGGCGCTGACCGGCGCCTGCATTGACTGCGCGAAAGAAGCCGGATTCCGGCAGCTGGAACTTGAGGTGGTCGGTGACAATGAGAACGCAGTGAGACTGTATAAGAAGTACGGGTTTGTGGAATACGGAAGAAATCCGCGGGGATTTCTGACCCGCGACGGCAGATGGCAGGAACTCGTGCTGATGCGGTTGGAGCTGGAAGATGCGGGTGCGCGGGAAAATGATGCGGGGAATGGAGAGAGCGATGTTTTTTAAGGAAGATACGACGTTTAATGATATTCGGGATAAATCGCTGCAGCAGTGGCTGGATGAGATGGAGCAGCATGAGGACGTGGCGGTCCGGGGCGGTGTGAAGCTGACAAGAGAGTATGTGCAGTATCTGAAGGATGAGATCGGAAGACTCCGGCATGAGAATGAAGTGAAGAATGCATATCTGAAAAAGCTGCGGGAGAAGAGGTAGGAGGTACAGAACGTGCCAGAGAATACAAGTATCATTTTCTTTGATGAATATAAAAAGCTGGATAAACTTTGTTCGGAAATGTACGGTATAAACAGCGGCGGCGTAACATGTTATCTGAATGATATGATGGCTGTTCCGGTCATGCAAAGAAACAGGATTCCAGAATGGAATCAGACATATGACAGGCTTAGAGAACTAAGACATATAAGGAATCAGATGGCACACGGGGAAGGCTCGTTTGAGGATTATCCCTGCAGTGAAGAAGATGTTTTATGGCTTTTCGAGTTCAGGAGTAAGATCATGCATATCTCGGATCCATTGGCTGTATATCGAAGCCAGACAGAGGAAAGTATGCATGCAACCCGCATAAAAGAAGATTTCCCGCGGGCTGTAGATCAAAGCCAGACAGAGGAAAGTATGCATGCAACCCGCGCAAAAGAAGATTTTCTGCTGGCTGTAGATCAAAGCCAGACGGAGGGAAATATTGCAGATCATCAAAGAATGAAAATGGATAATGTGGAAGTGATCGACCAGGAAGAAAACGACTCTTTTGAGAAAAAACACAGCATGTTAAAGAAAATTGCCGTTTTCGGACTGATTGTGCTGATCGTTGCAGCTGCCGTGTTGATCTTTGGCAATGTTTATATGAAATATTTTCTGCTTTCATAATTAGCGGAGTGAGGAAATGATAAGCAGGTATCAGGAGAAAGAGGGTTAAAACAATGAAATATCAGTCGGTTGCCATTCTTGGCGCAGGAGCAGTGGGTTCTTATGTCATGTGGGGGCTTGCAAAAAAGAAAGAGATTGATCTGTGCGTAGTCGCATCGGGAGAGCGGAAGGCGCGCTATGAGAGGGACGGCTTTGTCATTAACGGGCAGGTATACCACCCCGCTGTTAGGACGCCGGAGGAGGCTGCCGGTGTCGATCTTTTAATCGTTGCAACCAAGTATCAGGCACTTCGCCCGGCACTTGGCGATATTCAGACTGTGGCAGGCGGACACACGACAGTGATGAGCCTGATGAACGGCGTGGACAGCGAGGAGATCATCGGAGAGGTCATTGATCCGTCCCAAATTGTCTATTCATTGATCAAGGTTGCCTCGGAGCGAAAGGGCAATCAGGTGGTATTCGATCCGGAGACGACCATCGGTATTGTATATGGAGAGGCGGATCTTAGCAGAGGCACCGGACGCATTGAGGCGCTGAACGATCTTTTCGCGGGTACAGGGCTGCACTACCGTGCGACGGACGTCATCCGCACGGAGATCTGGAGCAAATTCCGGCTCAACGTACCGAACAACCAGGCACAGGCGATGGTGGGGTGCGGGGTAGGCGCCTACCGTGACAGTGAGCATGTGGCATTTTTGCGGGACCGGCTGCGGGAAGAGGTGGACCGGATCGCGGAGAAAAAGGGGATCGATTTTGACAAGGCGGATACCTCGTCCACCTTCGGCAGTAAGGTGCGGGATCGGGCGCGCTATTCCACACTGCAGGATCTGGATGCGGGGCGCCACACGGAAGTGGACATGTTCGCCGGCGCGGTGGTGCGCATGGGGCGTGAACTGGGGATCCCGACACCGTACAATGAGTTTACCTACCATATGATAAAGGCACTGGAGGAGAAAAACGACGGGAAGTTCGATTATGAGTAGGGGATGGGGAAAATAGGATAAGAAGAATGACGGGAAGTCCGATGGGAAATGATCGGATTTCTCGTTTTTTATTTTATAGGAAAATGCGCCCTATGAAGTAAAAGGCTCCGCGGGGATCGCACTGTGGCGATGACAAAGGATGTCGCAAGAGGCAGGAGCAATCCGCCGCAGGGAAGGAATCCTAAAAGAGGATATGCCTTTTGTCTGGTAATGGGAGAGACGATGCAGGGGATATTTTAGGGCATCGGTAGAAAGGGGGAGATTCTTGGGACTTTTTGCAGGATGCCGACGGAATATGATAATTTTCGACAAATGCGGTATGACAAAGTTTTTTATTATTAGGAAAGAGAAGGTGGCGTATATGGATAAAATGGATAAGGCGATGGAGGGCGTTTTGGAATATTTGAAACATAAGGGAAAACTTACGGAACTGGAGAATGATATTCTTCTTGCAACGCAAATCTGTCAATCAAGCCCATTCGATAGCGAGGCGGCTAAGAAAAGAATAATGGAGTTTAATGCAAAATATAGGGAAGTATGCAGTTCTATTCTTGTAACTCCGGGAATCAAAACAAAACCATTGTTTGACATGAAAGATGAGGAAGTCTGGGAAAGCCTCTGGATACAAGTGGAAGCATTGTGTGGAAGGGAACTGGGGGAGATTGAGAGGAGAAGGATGAGCAGAAAATTGAAGATGATATGATGCATTATACTTGTAAATAGAACGACGATTGAGGTAGAATGGAAGAGAAGAGGAAAAGAGTTATAAAAGATCGATTATAAATTATGAAGAAAATTTTCGTATTGGTGGAAAAATGTAAGCATTAAAATATGCAAGCATAGAACTTGATGTGTGATTTGGTAATAGGGTCAATGGATGAAATAGTGGAAAGGGATGTGAGTTTATGGAAAATGTGGAAATTAATATTACTCCTATGTCTTTGAAAAATGGTGTTATGGGTTTGCCTATACAATGTTGTAGAAATTGGGATGCATCAGGGAGTGTTGAAGGTATTTTTCAGTATGCGGGACGTAAATCTTCTATAACATTTTCGCCTAAGCATAAAAATAAAGAAAGAGGAACAGCTGCAGCGTGGCAATTTACTGTTAATGATTCGATTCAGTTTAATCAGTTAAGGATGGATGGAATTCATACATATGTTGAGGAGATTTCTATTGGAGAAAAGCTGATATGCTCATTATGCGAAAGTGGTGGTTTGTATTTCCTTACAGTTGAAAATGTGATCAATAGACCGGAAACTAAGGCAACACAAAAACTGAAAGCTTTATTGAAACAAGGATTTCGGGAAGAAACCGGAAAAATGTCAAAAGCGCCAGTGTGGAATAGTCCAAGTGAATGGATTTCATTTGATAAAATCAGCAATTATTCTGAAGTGCAAGATTGTCTTTATATTTGGACAGGAAAGAAGACAGGATATAATACGGTATATTTATATGTCGGAATTGTGGGTGATACAAAAAGCGAAGGCCGTAGTAAGCGAAATTTGATGCAAAGGCTGAAAGAAGAACAGAAGAAGTTCTATACGGAATGTGGTGTTAATATTGAGCAATTTAGATATTGTTCGCTTAATAATGCCTTTGATTATTCTGTACCAGAATTACTAAAAACGGTTGAAATGTCACAAATAACGGTTATGACCTCTTTGTTTCAATGTAAAAATGCAAGAGATAATATAGACGCATTGCTGGCGGGGTATGATGTAATTCTTTTGAATAAAATGACATCATATAAATATATTAAGTAAAAATTGCAGATATGAAATTTGATAATTATGAAATCTTCTCATTATGGTTCCGTTCATACCGCCCGGAGGGCGTTACGACTAGCTTTTTGGATGATAATTGATGATGATATTTCGTTAAAGAATCCATTTGGATGTCAGTTTGCTGGAGTATTGGTTAATGATGTAGT
Source organism: Roseburia hominis A2-183 (assembly GCF_000225345.1). NCBI lineage: Bacteria > Bacillati > Bacillota > Clostridia > Lachnospirales > Lachnospiraceae > Roseburia > Roseburia hominis. The sequence goes on along the minus strand of NC_015977.1, from coordinate 2,201,578 downwards.
CATAAGAGAGGCAATCTCCAAAGACTAAATGAGAAAATTTCTAAATATCTGAATTTTACAAATTGACACAGAAAGGCGTTGATCTTGAAAAGCAAAACATGAATATCGACTACTAGTTGTAGAAAATATAGTATATGCGATATGCTGATAAACTATAGTGATATAATGGTGTTGTAGTTTGATACGGATGTGGCACAACTGTTTCAAACAATCATCATGAATAGGAACGCGACTAAAGTGGAGAAATCTATAGACGGATATAGTGGATTTCCTTTCTGTGATAATGTAATGCCAATTGTGGCCCTGTACTGATAGCACCGATTCAACAGACAGCAATAATATTTATGAAATGTCTAAGAGTACTGTTATTTATTGAAAGTAGAAAAGAATTTCAGTGGAATAAGAATAGCAGAGAAGGGATTTAATGAACTTTAATGAAGAACATAAGCTTTGAAGAATGAGTGGAGATTTGTATGGTATTTGTTCCACGTATGGAATATAATGTATGTAGGAGGGGGTAATATGAATAAGACATATTCAATGAGTATACGTGTTAGTGAGGAAGAACTTGAAAAGCTTAAACAAGCTGCTCGGTTAGAAACCTACGCTTCGTATAGCGAGTTTGTTAGAAGAACTGCCTTGCTAGAGGCATCAAAGATTATTACTGAGAATACTGAGAAGGAGAATAAGAACAATGGCTAAAAAAGATTCTAGCGAGGAAACAACCAAAGGTTTGGTTGCAGATAAACTGAAAGAAATTGATGGCTATCCTATGGCGCAAAATACAACAGTGGATGGGATAACTTGGTTCAAAGAAGATAGCTATAAGGGAACGTCTTATGATTGGCTGAAAGATGTATTTAAAAAAGCATCAAAGAAGCAGACTATGCGTTCAAAGGGAACGCCAGATTATGTTGTAACACTTGATGGTTCAGACATCATTATAGTTATTGAATGTAAGGGCTCTGTAGATGATCATTCATGTCTAGATGACGTTGAAGATTATGTTAAACATGGGTATGGTGGGGCAGATGAAACTGAAAAGTATGCAATAAACGGAGCGTTATGGTATGCATCTTTTTTGAAATCCGATTATGATGTTATATCTATTGGCATTTCAGGTCAAACGGAGCAAACAGCAAGAGTTTCGTCTTTTGTTTGGCCTAAAGGTGAGGAGATTTCGAGTATTGCACTTATTGAAGATGGTTATTTGGATAATTCGCTAGTATCTATTACCCAGTATAAGTCTGATGTTAACAGTGTTCTTGGAAGAATGGGAGAAACAGAGGAAACTGTTAGAAAGCAGTTAAGAAGGTATACGCTTAATTGTGCTAACTTCTTAAGGCAGAATGGCATTGAAGATAATTCAAAAGCAGGATTTGTGTCAGCAATCATTCTTGGCTTAACTAATCATGAATCTGCATTATATAAAAACACAAAAAATGCAATTGACCATAAGAAGAGTACTAAAGCGAAGAAAATGCTTTCTGATCCGATTGGAAAAAGTGCTGTTAATCAGCTTAAAAGCTCATTGTATGGCGATGGCAAAGATATATATGATGAATCATATATAAGAGGAATTTGGGATATAGATGGAATTCCGCAGGGAAAAAGAATATCTCTAAAAAAGTTTTATGATACGCTTCTTGCAAAGGATGAGTTGACACAGGCACCAAAGGGAAAAGATAAATTATTTCCAGACGGAGATACTGTCTTGTCATGCTGCATATATTCTTTGTATGAAAACGTAATTGAAGTACTAGATACTTATACTGGTATTGATGTAATGGGTGAATTTTATACTACTTTCTTAAGATTTACAAAAGGCAATGCAAAGGAAAAGGGAATTGTATTAACGCCCAAGCATGTGACAGAACTTTTTTGCGATATTGCGGAGTTTTATAGTGACAGAAAATTTGATGAGAATACAAAGATATTAGATATTTGTTGTGGAACAGGAGCATTTTTGATTGCTTCTCTTAACAGGATAAAACAAAATATTCAAAGTGAAGTAGTTAGCGATGAAAAGAAGGTATCTAGATATGAGGATGCACAGAAGAACAGCTTAATAGGAGTTGAACGTGATGCATCTATGTATGCACTTGCTTATGCTAACATGAGATTTCACGGGGATGGCAAATCAAATTTATTTAACTGTTCTTCACTGTTGATAGATTCTTACGCTCCGGTAGATGATAGCGGAAAGACATATACAGATACAGGTAAAATTCCTTTAAATGAAGCGTTAAGTGATTTTGGTGATATAGATATTGGTATGATTAATCCACCATATTCACTTGATAAAAAGGATAATTCTTCCAAGCAAGAATATCCTATAGTTAAGCAGATAAATGAGCTAAAAGATAAGAATAAAAGGCTTAATAAAAAAATCAAGGAATATCGAAAAAAGACAGACGGAAAAGATTATTCAGAAGCTATTTTTAATTGCCAAAATGAGATAAAAGCCAATAATGATTTATTAAATAAGTATGAAAAAGATTTTACAAATAGTGGATTAAGAGAAGTTGCAATTCAAAAGGGGCAAGATGAGTTAGATTTCATTGCTTCCATGCTTCATTATTTGAAAAAGGGAGGTATTGGTTTGGCTATTGTTCCTATGTCTTGTGCGGGAAATAGTGGTACTAAATTAAGAGCAGAGTTATTGAAGTATCATACATTACTTGCATGTATGACAATGCCACCGCAATTATTCTATGATAGCCATGTAGGAACAGCTACTTGCATTATGGTATTTAAAGCGCACATTCCACATGATAAAAACAAAGCAACATTTTTCGGAAGATGGCAAAATGATGGATTCAAGGTTATTCCACACAACGGAAGAAAAGACACCGGTGCATGGAGTAGTATACGAGAAGAATGGATAAACCAACTTGATGGTACCGCAGCCATTGATGATACAATTTGGCTTCGTAAAAAGATTAACCCGAATGATGAAGCGTTGGCAGAAGCATATATTGAAACTGATTATAATAAGTTGGATGATTCGGTATTTGAAAGGACAATCAAGAAATATGCATTGTATAAGTACATGGATGAAAAGGGTTTGTTGGGGGATTAAGTATGAAACGGCTCGATGAAATATTCACTGTTACATATGGTGTTAATCTGGAATTATGCTATCTTACTATTGATGATTCAGAAGATGCGATAAACTATGTGTCGCGAACAAAGAGTAAAAATGGTGTATCCGCTCGTGTTTCACGAATGGAGAATGTGAAACCTAATCCAGGCAAAACAATTTCTGTAGCTTTGACGGGTAGTGTGTTAGAAGCGTTTTATCAGGAAGAAGAATACTATTCTGGAAGAGATATAGCATATCTAACACCTATTAAAGATATGGATATGTGGACTATGATTCAGTATTGTACCATTATTCGATATAATCAATATAAGTATTCATATGGACGTGGTGCAAACAGAACAATTGGAAAATTATTTATTCCAGATCTTGATGAAATAAAAACTTTCCCGAAGTATAATCAACTTCCGGATATATCACAGATACCAGATTACTTTTTGAACGAGGGATATAATAAAGCGTGTTGGTATTTAGATAACATTGATAAAGATGAGTTTGAAAAGAAATATGCTAAACCTGCAATTAATAAAAGAATATCACTAAATGACAGAAAATGGGATTATTTCAAGTTAAACAAATTGTTTGATATAAAGAAAGGGAAACGATTAACAAAAGCTGATCAAACAATGGGAGATACTCCCTTTATAGGTGCTACAGCAATTAATAATGGGGTAACTGGTTATATAGGTCAAGAACCAATGCATGAAGGTAATACTATTTCATTGACGTATAACGGTTCGATTGGTGAAGCTTTTTATCAAGAAGTACCTTTTTGGGCGTCTGATGATGTAAATGTTTTATATTTAAAAGGTAGGGAATTAAATCCTCATTTAGCATTATTTTTTTGTCAAATTCTTAGATTGGAAGGCGAATTACATTCTTACGCCAGAAAATGGAATTTGGAACATATGAATGATACAAAGATTAAGCTTCCGATTGATAAAGATGGGGAGCCAGATTATGACTTTATGGAGCAATATATAAAGTCATTATCTTTTAGTGGAAATATCGGATAATCAAATAATAATATAGTTAAGGAGCATTTTAGAGTTTGAAAAAAGTCTAAGGTGCTTTTTTATCCACAAAAAAACGAAGGGAGTAAGACAAAGATTTAAAACACAGAAAATCAAAGTAACTATTAAAAACTGAGTAGGCATTAGCTAGGGCAAAGGAAAAGCTTAGCAAATGTGAACCATCAGTTTGAAACAGCGAAAGCGGAGGTAAATAAGTCATTCCCACAAGGGGCGGAGTTATCCGGAAAAATGGAGAGTCTGACAGAATGAATGCTTTACTTAGCATTAATGAAAAGTAGGAGTATGATTGGAATGGATGACGAAGCAGAACTGGAAAGAAAACTTGTAGATTGATCATCAGAACGGATTCCATAGAAGGGGAAAGATAATGATTTCTGAGGATGCTGAGTTTGATTATTGTTTTACTGTTTAGGTGGGAGGCGTTAATCAATCAACGAGAATTTGAAAAATTTCCTAATCATACGACAGCTTTGTGGCTAGTAAAAACATAAAACTTTTAAAATGGTGAAATCTTCCTTGGTATGGTATAATATATTTATTGCGCTAGGGCTGCTTTGAAGAAAGGGAAAAAGGCATTTGAGCGAAAGAAGGCGTAAGCAGAACAGACGTGATAAAAAGAGGGGTATTTTATGAAATAGAGAAAGCCAGCGAGTAGATGGTAGATACGCATTTATCAGACAGTTTTGGAAAACAGAAGATTTTTAAAGTCATATTGTAGAAAACCGAAAAGCTAAAGAAGGGACCGGCGATAGATGGATATAAGGGATTTTGGTATTTAGACAAGAAGAATATCCCGGAAGTTGCTTTACATTGGGAAAAGTACTTTGAGCGGACAAGGGCTAAACATAATGGAATTTTAAAAGAATAGTTACTAAAACCACACCACATGTTTGTGGCATACTTGTTGCAGTAATAGCGGGATAAACCATAAAACACTTTAGTATTTTATTGGACATTCTGCCATTGGAGTAATAATGAATACATATATGCATCTGGGAGCAGAAGATGCTAAGAAAGAATTTGGCAAATATACGAAGATGGCTTAAATAATTAGAAAATTGCGACAAAAAAGATAACCTAAGTGAAAAAAGTCTTTAGTAAAATGAGAAGATCGATCTGTTTTACTAAGATTTTTACTAAATCTGGATAACAGAATATGCGGATTTATGTCACGATATGCGACGAAAGTAAAGAAAATAATCTATCGTAAAAGTGAAATAAAATCAGTATTTTCAAGGAGTTTTTAAGGCATGATAAAAATATTATTTATTTGCCACGGCAACATCTGCCGTTCCCCAATGGCAGAGTTCATTTTAAAAGACAAAGTCGAAAAGCGAGGTCTCACTTCCCGTTTCGAGATCGCTTCCGCTGCCACCTCCACAGAAGAGATCTGGAACGGAAAAGGCAATCCGATCTATCCGCCGGCGCAGGCAGAATTGAGACGGCGTGGGATTGACGGGACGGCGTACACGGATTTTAGCGGCAAGCGCGCCAGGCAGGTGACCAGGGAAGACTATGAGCATTATGACTATTTACTCTGTGCAGATACTGCGAATATCCGCAATACGATCCGGATCACGGGAGCGGATACGGAGGGGAAGATCAGGCTGTTGTTAGATTACACGGACAGACCGGGCTGCTCAATCGCAGACCCTTGGTACAGCGGTAATTTTGAGGATACCTACCGGGACGTGGATGCCGGATGCGAGGGATTTCTCGCGTACTTAAAAGAAAAAGGTGCAATTTAGAGAAGATGTCAGTAATGCACCGTGCCGCACATATTTTACAAAATATTTGAAAAAATATCTTGAAAACCCCAGAATGATGTGGTATAAATGTTACAACATTAAATTGTTAAAGCATGAAAGGCTATGAAGGAGACTCTTATCTTCAGACATCGACAGGAATACAGCGTCACCGACTGAGAGCGCTGTTTGAGAGAGAAGATAACGGGAACACTCTGGAGCAGACTGGTTGAACAGGCGGTTATCCTGCGGGTAGAAGTAAGAGTGGGACGGCAGCGGTAAAGTAGGTCAGTACGTTGGTGCGCGTTAAGCACAAAGAGTGGAAGAATGATTTTTGTGAATCATTTTTCAAAGCGGGTGGTACCGCGGGAATACAAGCAGAAGTTGCAGAAGAAGATCCCGCCCCGGAAAGACAGTTTGTCTTTCCGGGGCTTTTTTGTTCTATTTAGGAAATATTGCATCAGGTTAAATGAGAAAGCAGCCGATGCACGAAAGGAATCCCGTCCCGCACCTAGATCAATCCGGCAGCACCGGACGAAAAGGAGCGTACAATATGGAATATGTAACAGGAGTGAGCAAAAAAGAAACGGTGGAAATCAGTGAAATCCTTTCCGGGGATTTCGAGGGAAAACAGGTAAAAGTGAATGGCGCCGTCCACACCATCCGCGATATGGGCGAGGTTGCATTTGTGATCCTGCGCAAGAGAGAGGGATTACTGCAGTGCGTATTTGAAGAGGGAAAAACAAAGTTCGATTTAAAAGAACTGAAGGAAGCGTCGACCATCGAGGTGGAGGGAACCGTGCGGGCAGAGCACCGCGCGCCGAACGGATTTGAGGTACGTCTGGATACAATCCGCGTGTTGTCGGAACCGGCGGAACAGCTTCCGTTTGCGATTTCCAAGTGGAAACTGCAAACGACGTTGGAGACGAATCTGGATCACCGTGCGATTGCGTTGCGCAACGTCAGAGAGCGGGCGAAGTTCCGCATCCAGGAGGGCGTGGTCAGAGGATTCCGTGATTTTCTGTACAGCGAAGGGTTTACGGAGATTCATACACCGAAGATCGGAGCGAAAAGCGCCGAGGGCGGCGCGAATCTGTTCCGGCTGGAGTATTTTCACAGACCGGCAGTGCTGCAGCAGAGCCCGCAGTTTTACAAGCAGATGATGGTGGGCGTGTTCGACCGGGTATTTGAGACCGCGCCGGTGTTCCGTGCGGAAAAGCACAATACCAAGCGTCATTTGAACGAATATACCAGCCTTGACTTTGAGATGGGATACATCGACGGATTTGAGGACATCATGGCGATGGAAACCGGATTTTTACAATATACCATGAAGTTTTTGGAGCGGGATTACGCCAAGGAATTAAAGATGCTTGGCGTGACGCTTCCGAATGTGGAGCAGATCCCAGCGGTTCGCTTTGATGAGGCGAAACAGAAAGTGGCGGAAAAATATCACCGCCAGATCAGAAATCCTTACGATCTTGAGCCGGAAGAGGAAGCGCTGATCGGACAGTATTATAAGGAAGAATGTGGTGCGGATTTTGTATTTGTGACACATTACCCGTCGAAAAAACGTCCGTTTTATGCGATGGACGATCCCGCAGATCCGACATACACGCTGAGCTTTGACCTGTTGTATCACGGACTGGAGATCACGACAGGTGGTCAGAGAATCCACGATTATCAGATGTTGCTGGATAAGATCGAGAAGCGCGGCATGACGACCGAGGGAATGGAACAGTATCTGGCGGTATTCAAATACGGCATGCCACCGCACGGCGGACTGGGAATCGGACTTGAGCGCCTGACCATGAAGCTGGTCGGCGAGGACAATGTCCGCGAGACAACCCTGTTCCCAAGGGATTTAAGCCGCCTGGAACCGTAAACAAGACCCAAGAGAACAAAGCGGCTTAAATCGCTTTTGGATCTAAGCCGGTTAGAACCGTAGAAAAATAAAAAGCAACAAAGCGGCTTAAATCCCTTTTAGATTCTAAGCCGCCTGGAACTGTAGAAAAATGCAAAGAGAACAAAACGGCTTAAAATAACAACAGAAAAGGAACTCACACATGAACATAGAACAACAGATTGCAGACTACAAGCCGTACAATGAGCAGGAAGCACACGATCAGGCAGTGATGCGGCAGCTTCTTGCCACACAGCCGGATTTATTTACAAGAGAGAATCAGGTGGCGCATATGACAGCGTCATCGTGGCTGTTGAACGCCACGCACGATAAGGTGCTGATGATCTATCATAACATTTATCACTCGTGGGCGTGGACGGGCGGTCATGCGGACGGAGACAGAGACCTTCTGGCGGTTGCGAAGCGCGAGGCGATGGAGGAGACCGGCGTGACAGAGATACGGGCGATTTCGGAAGACATCTTTTCACTTGAGATTCTGACGGTCGACGGGCATGAGAAGCGTGGAGCCTACGTGCCGTCGCATCTGCATCTGAATGTGTCGTATCTTCTGGAGGCGGATGAAGCCGAAGTGCTTCGCATCAAGCCGGACGAGAACAGCGGTGTGCGGTGGTTTTTCCTGGAGGAGGCGCTCGCGGCGTGCAGTGAACCGTGGATGATTGAGAGAGTATACAAAAAGCTGAATGCAAAAGTGCGGGAGCGTTTCGGCGGGACGTACGGGATGCAGAGAGGAGAATGACAGTGAAAGATTTGGGAACAAAACGGCTTGAGACAGAGCGGCTGATTTTGAGACGTTTTACATTAGAAGATGCAGAAAAAATGTATGAGAACTGGGCGGGCGATCCTGAGGTCACAAAGTTTCTGACCTGGCCGACACACGAGAGCGCAGAGATCAGCAGACAGATATTAAAAGAGTGGGTAGCGGCCTATGACAATCCGGAGGTATACCAGTGGTGTATCGAGGAAAAGGAGAGCGGAGAGCCGGTCGGCAGTATCGCTGTCGTGAGCCGCAATGAAAAGGCACAGTCCTGCGAGATCGGTTATTGCATCAGCAGGAGCCGCTGGCACAAAGGCATTACCACGGAGGCACTTGCCGAGGTCATGCGCTATCTGTTTGAGGAGGTCGGCGTACTGCGGCTGGAGTCCAGACATGATCCGAAGAATCCATATTCCGGAGAGGTCATGAAAAAATGCGGCATGCACTACGAGGGTACTAGAATTCGTGCAGACTGGAACAATACCGGTATCTGTGACTGCGCATTGTACGGCATGGTGACATACGTGGGTGTCGGGAATGCGGCACAGACGACAGATAGCGTGCAGTTGAATGGAACTGCAGGATGGGCAGCGGACGGTGCAGAGGCGAAAGGGGAGAAGCAGGGAGCGCAGACAGAGCGCACACCGAAGAACGTGATTTCCGATGAGACGATCGAGTACGTCGGAATCCTTGCGAAGCTGGAGCTTGACGACGAGGAAAAAGAGCGGGCGAAGAAAGATATGGGGGAGATGCTCGATTACATTGACAAACTCAATGAACTGGACACGGAGGGCGTGGAACCGATGTCGCATGTATTCCCGGTGAATAATGTATTCCGGGAGGATGTGGTGACAAATGGCGACGGAAGTGCAGACACACTTGCGAACGCTCCGGTGAAAAAAGACGGCGGCTTTAAGGTTCCGAAGACGATCTCATAAGGCAGGGCATGAGAGAGCGTGCATGCGCATGAAAGAGGGAAAGTGAGGAAAACAGATGAGTTTGATGAGTTTGACTGCCGTGGAACTCGGCAGAAAGATAAAAGAAAAAGAAGTGACCGTCGAGGAGGCAGTGACGGCGGCTTTAGATGCGATTGAGAAGCGTGAGGCACAGGTGCACAGCTTTGTGACGGTCGACAGAGAGGGCGCATTAAAGCGTGCCAAGGAAGTGCAGGCGAAGATTAATGCGGGAGAACTGACCGGACCGCTTGCGGGTGTGCCGGTAGCGATCAAGGACAACATGTGCACGAAGGGATTGCTTACGACCTGTTCTTCCAAAATTTTATACAATTTCGTCCCGACCTACACAGCGGAGGCGGTCCTTAATCTGGAAAAGGCAGGAGCGGTCATCCTCGGCAAGACGAACATGGATGAGTTTGCTATGGGAAGCACGACCGAGACCTCGGCGTACGGCGTGACAAAAAATCCGTGGAACACCGGGCATGTGCCGGGTGGTTCGTCGGGCGGTTCCTGCGCGGCGGTTGCAGCGGAAGAGTGCAGCTATGCGCTCGGTTCCGACACCGGTGGCTCGATCCGTCAGCCGAGCTCCTTCTGCGGCGTGACCGGCATCAAGCCGACTTACGGAACGGTATCCCGGTACGGACTGATTGCCTACGGTTCCTCCCTGGATCAGATCGGACCGATCGCCAAGGATGTGACCGACTGCGCGACGATCTTAGAGGCGATCGCATCACATGACGTCAAAGATTCCACATCGGTGCAGCGCGAGGACTATGATTTTACAACGGCGCTTGTGGATGATGTGCGTGGGATGAAGATCGGTATCCCGAGAGACTATTTCGGCGACGGACTGGACCCGGAGGTAAAGGCGGCGGTTCTTGGCGCGGCAAAGAAGCTGGAGGAGAAAGGTGCGATCGTGGAGGAGTTTGATTTAAGTCTGGTCGAGTATGCAATCCCGGCTTACTATGTCATCGCCTGCGCGGAGGCGAGCTCCAACCTGGCACGTTTTGACGGTGTCAAATACGGTTATCGCACAGAGCAGTATGACGGGCTTCACAATATGTACAAAAAGACCCGCTCCGAAGGATTCGGCGCGGAAGCGAAGCGACGTATCATGCTGGGATCTTTCGTGCTGAGCAGCGGTTACTATGATGCCTACTATTTAAAGGCACTCCGCACGAAGGCGCTGATCAAGCAGGCGTTTGACAAGGCATTTGAAAAATATGACGTGATCTTAGGACCGGCGGCACCGACGACGGCACCGAAGCTTGGCGAGTCCTTGAGCGATCCGCTGAAAATGTATCTGGGCGACATCTATACGATTTCCGTGAACCTTGCGGGACTCCCGGGAATTACGCTTCCCTGCGGAACGGATCAGAGCGGACTCCCGATCGGTTTGCAGCTCATCGGTGATTGCTTTGCGGAGAAAAAAATCATCCGCGCGGCATACGCTTATGAGCAGACCAGAAGCTACGAACACAGTCCGTTGGCACGATGACAGTGGGAGGATGAGATAGATGAGCAAAACATACGAAACCGTAATCGGACTGGAAGTCCATGTAGAATTAGCGACAAAGACAAAAATTTTCTGCGGCTGCTCGACAGCCTTTGGCGGAGCGCCCAACAGCCACACCTGCCCGGTGTGCACCGGTATGCCGGGATCCCTTCCGGTATTGAACAAGCAGGTGGTGGAATATGCGATGGCGGTCGGACTTGCGACGAACTGCACAATCACCCAGTATTGCAAATTTGACCGCAAGAACTATTTTTACCCGGATAACCCGCAGAACTATCAGATTTCCCAACTGTATCTGCCGATCTGCCGCAGCGGCGGCGTGGAGATCGAGACGGCTGCCGGCAAAAAGACGATCGGTATCCACGAGATCCATATGGAGGAAGATGCGGGAAAACTGGTGCATGACGAGTGGGAGGACGTGTCCATCGTGGATTACAACCGTTCCGGCGTTCCGCTGATCGAGATCGTGTCGGAACCGGATATGCGCTCCGCGGAGGAGGTCATTGCCTATCTGGAAAAATTGAGGCTGATCATCCAGTATCTCGGTGCATCGGACTGCAAATTAAACGAAGGTTCCATGCGTGCCGACGTCAACCTGTCCGTCAGGGAGGCGGGAGCCGCTGAGTTTGGAACACGTACCGAGATGAAAAACCTGAACTCTTTCAAGGCGATCGCGAGAGCCATCGAAGGCGAGCGCGCCCGCCAGATCGAATTGATCGAGGAGGGGAAAAAGGTCATCCAGGAGACCCGCCGCTGGGATGACAACAAGGAATCCTCCCACGCGATGCGATCCAAGGAGGACGCACAGGACTACCGTTATTTCCCGGAGCCGGATCTGGTTCCGGTGGTCATCAGCGACGAGTGGATTGAGCGCGTGAAGGCACGCCAGCCGGAGATGCGGGATGAGAAGCTGATCCGCTATCAGGATGAGTTCGGTCTGCCAAAATACGATGCGGAGATCCTGACCGGAGACAAATCATTTGCAGATCTGTTTGAGGCAGCGGCCGCGATCTGCGGAAAGCCGAAAAAAGTCTCCAACTGGATCATGACGGAGACAATCCGCCTGTTAAAAGAAAATGAAATGGATCCGGATCAGATCCGCTTTTCACCGGAACATCTTGCAAAGCTGGTGGATCTTGCGGATGCCGGTTCCGTCACCAACACCGTGGCAAAGGAAGTCTTCGAGAAAGTCTTTAAAGAGGACATTGATCCGGAAGCCTATGTGAAGGAAAAGGGGCTTTTGACAGTCAATGACGAGGGAGCACTCCGTGAGACGGTGGCGAAAGTCATTGCGGAGAATCCGCAGTCGGTGGAGGATTACCACAATGGAAAAGAAAAAGCGATCGGCTTTCTGGTCGGACAGACGATGAAAGCGATGAAGGGAAAGGCAAATCCTGCACTGGTGAACCAGATCTTAAAAGAATTGCTGTAAGCGGTCAGTGTCTTTTGTAGTGATAAGCAGTATTACAGGAAGAACTGAGAACAGAAAGTTCCGGAATAACCATACGGCGGCAAATTTTTTGAAGCAAAATTCAAGTATTTCTTCCATGCCGCGGCTGGTATTTCATTCCGTGTCTCTTCCACGTTTGGACTCTCCCGGAGGGTGTCCGACAAATCAGAGACAATGAGCGGACTTTCTAGCGGCGCTAATGCGCGCTCCCTCATAAACATTATAAAATCGCGCGGACTGAAACTCGGAGACTTCTGCTATTAAAAACATGGCAGAAATCTCCTCAGACATCAGTCCGCGCGATTAGGTTTTACTCGGAAGCGTGCAAAGCGCCGCACGAAAGCTCCTAAAATTGTCTCATGATTTGCGGACACCGTCCGAGGAGTGCTCCAAACTTGGAAAGACACGGATCATCATGAATGCCAGCCTTCGCTTGGTTAGAAATACCGGATTTTGCGGTCAAAATTTGCCGCCGTATGGTTATCTGGAACTTTCAGGTATCTGTTTCTAATAATACTGCTTATCCCTTAAAAAGGCACAGTCGGTTTATCTGCGGTTGGGATTCCGGTATTTTTCTTCGCAGTATTTGCAGCGGTAGACTTCCTTTTCTTCATCGGTCAGGAGGAAGATCTGGTCAAGCTCCTGCTCGATGGAAGTGATACAGCGCGGATTCCTGCAGGTGATGACGTTCTTGACCTGCTTTGGAAGGTGCAGTTCCTTTTTCTCATAGATCTTGTCGTCCTTGATGACGTTGACTGTGATATTGTGATCGATGAAGCCGAGGATGTCGAGATCCAACGCTTCGACCGGGCATTCCACCTTCAAGATATCCTTCTTGCCCATTTTGCTGCTCTTCGCGTTTTTGATGATGGCAACCGTGCAGTCGAGCTCGTCGAGCTTCAGGTCGTGGTAGATCTGCAGGCTCATACCGGCTTTGATATGGTCTAATACAAAACCCTCGTGGATTCCACTGATATTTAACATGTATCTGTCCTTTCTGCCGATTTTATTTAATCGACCCTGATGTCTAAGAGTGTTAGGATCAGCGCCATGCGGACATAGACGCCGTACTGTGCCTGCTTGAAGTAGGCGGCTCTCGGGTCGTCGTCGACCTCGACGGAGATCTCGTTGACTCTCGGAAGCGGATGAAGCACCAGCATATCCTCCTTGGCGAGATCCATCTTCGCTTTGGTCAGAATGTAGAAATTCTTTAAGCGGACGTAGTCTTCCTCGTTGAAGAAGCGTTCCTTCTGTACACGGGTCATGTATAAAACATCCAGATCCGGCATGGCGTCTTCCAGACGCTCCACTTCGGTAAATGGGATATTGTTCGCTGCAAGGACGTCCTCGCGGATGTAGCTTGGAATTCTAAGTTCTTCCGGGGAGATCAGCACGAAACGGATGCCCGGATAGCGGATCAGCGCAGAGATTAAAGAATGTACGGTGCGTCCGAATTTTAAGTCGCCGCAGAGTCCGATCGTGAGATTGCCAAGGCGTCCTTTTAAAGAACGGATGGTTAACAGATCGGTAAGAGTCTGGGTGGGATGCTGATGACCGCCGTCGCCGGCATTGATAACGGGAATTCGGGATTTCTGGGAGGCAACAAGAGGTGCACCTTCCTTTGGATGACGCATAGCACAGATATCTGCATAGCAGGAAATAATACGAATGGTATCGGAAACGCTTTCACCTTTGGCTGCCGAGCTGGAATCGGCACTGGCGAAACCTAAAACAGAACCGCCGAGATTTAACATGGCAGCTTCAAAACTTAATCTGGTACGGGTGCTTGGCTCATAAAAACAGGTTGCCAGCTTTTTCCCTTCGCATGCATGGGCATACTTCTGTGGGTACTTCTCGATATCGTTGGCAAGATCCAAAAGCTTGTCCAACTCATCGACGGAGAAGTCCAATGGGCTCATTAAATGACGCATAAAATCCTCCTTGTATTGACCGGAAACGGCAGAACAAATCTGTCTGTCTCCAGGCATTTTTTCTATCATATAATAATCATTCTGTGAATTCAAGGGGAAAAATATTTACGCACGAATCGGGAAAAGACGGGCTGTTTGGCATGATATTTCAAAAGATGGAAGCCGTTTTCTGATATTTGGTTGCGCGAAAAAGAAAAATGAAGTAAACTACAGGTACGCAGAAAAGAATGCAAAAAGTTTCGCCTGGGGAGGAACATACAAGGAAAGGAAGAACAGACATGGCAGAAGAGACAAATTTTAGTCAGGGAGAAGCGGAGGAGGTAAAGTATCAGGAGCGTAAACGGTTACTTTTCTTCGGACTTCCATGGACATTTACCAAATATACGATCAGTCAGGATATGATTACCGTCGATGAGGGATTGATCAAGGTGGAAGAGAATGACTGCTACATGTACAAAGTGCAGGATGTCAAGCTGACAGCCACACTGCCGGAGCGGATTTTCGGGCTGGGAACGATCATCTGCTACACCGGAGACGTGACAGACAAGGAACTTCGCCTGAGTCATATCAAGCATGCAAAGGAGATTAAGAATTATCTTCTGAAGGCATCCGAGGCGGCGCGCATCAAGAGACGCACATTAAACATGCAGGACATCGGTGCAGGCATTGCAGATGATGTGGATCTGTAGGAAGTGTGCGGCATCGCCGCGCGCTGACGGGTTAAGTGAGACGGTCGGTGTGCACGAGGATGCGCTCGAAGAGCAGACCTGCGCCAAGCCACAACGGGGCATAATCCAGCCGGATCAGCCCGTTGACGTTTGCCCTGGCGCTGCTGTAGTCCCAGGGGCAGAAGTGATGCCGCCTTAAGAGTGATCCGGTTAAGTACTCGAATGAAAAAATACCCACTGTATAGATGCTGCCGCGCAGGAGTGCCGGCAGCTTTTTTATTTTTGCGTAGACCGGACCGATGCAGGCAGCCATACCGTAGATGGGGAACATCCACAGGGAGGTCTGACCGATCAGACGGCCGTCGTGTCTTGCGAGGGAGCCTGCGGAGGTGAACAGAATTTCCATGCACCAGCCGGTCAGTCCGCAGATGAGAAAATTACGTCCGCGCATATGAGAGATTCCTCCGGTTTTCGTTTATTTCAGTATTTCCGGTTCCTGACAAAATATGTACATTTTCTGAAATTAAAATGAAATAAATCGGGATAACTTGTAAAACCTTAAGATCTGGCATATAATAAAAAAAGCGAATTCGGCAGAGGATGACATGCGGCTGAATCAATTATTGAAACATCTTACATATGAACATGTGCAGGGAAGCCAGAGCCGTGAGATAACAGACATCTGTTACCATTCCGGGAATGTCAGGGAGGGCTCCCTATTTGTTTGCCTAAAAGGGCTGCATGCCGACGGGCATGACTATCTGCAGGGAGCGCTGGAAGCCGGGGCGGCAGCAGTTGTGATTGCGGCGGAGAATGTGGTTCCGCTGGACAATGATGCGCTTTTGTACACGGAACAGTTTGGTGTGCGGATCTCGGAGATTATAGACCGATGGAAGGTTTCCATCGTGATCGCGGCGGATACCAGGCATGCGCTCGCAGAACTTGCGGCAGCTTTTTTTGATTATCCGGCGGCAAAGCTTCGGATGGTCGGAATCACGGGAACGAAAGGGAAGACAACGACGGCATATCTGCTTTCTGCGATTCTTCGTGAGAGCGGACACAAGACCGGAATGATCGGAACGATCGCGATCGATACCGGAGATGGCGTGCTTCCGGCAGTACATACGACGCCGGAAGCCTACGAGATACAGAAGTATCTTGCACAGATGGTGGACAACGGCTGTGATACCTGCGTGATGGAGGTCTCCTCCCAGGGGTTGAAGATGCAGCGGGTGGAGGGGATATTTTTTGACATCGGCATGTTCTTAAACATCGAGCCGGATCACATCGGGGAGGGCGAACATGCGTCGTTTGCGGAATATCTGTTCTGCAAGAGCCGCCTGATGCGCCAGTGCCGGATCGGGATTGTCAATCGGGATGATCCGCACACGGAGCGTATACTGCAGGGACATACCTGCAGCGTGGAGACGTTTTCCCTGTGGCATCCGGCGGATGTGACGGCGGAGAATATCCGCTTTTTCATGCAGTCGGGAGAACTTTTGGGAAGCTTTCTGGTGCGTGTGGAGACGGCGGTGTATCCGGTGAGAATGCAGCTCCCCGGAATGTTTAACGTCTACAATGCGCTGGCGGCCATAGGGGCGGCAGGACATCTGGGAGCCACGGAGAGCGACGTCGGTCTTGCGCTCCGCAGTGCAAAAGTCCCCGGAAGATGCGAGAACGTGAGGCAGTCCGAAAATTATGCCATTCTGATTGACTATGCACACAATGAGATGAGCTTAAAAAATCTTCTGGAAATGCTGCGCGGTTTTAAGCCGCGGCGTCTTATCGTACTGTTCGGGTGCGGCGGCAACCGGTCGAAGCTCAGGCGGTCGAAGATGGGAGAGACGGCGGGACATCTGGCGGATCTTACGATACTGACTTCCGACAACCCGCGCTGGGAAGACCCGGAGGAGATTCTGGACGACATTGAGGACGGGATCCGGGGAACTGGCGGACAGTATGTGCGCATTGCGGACCGGAGGGAAGCCGTGCGGTATGCCATGGCGCAAGCCATGGAGAATGACATGCTTGTGCTTGCGGGAAAAGGGCACGAGGCATATCAGGAGATTCGCGGCGTGCGCTATCCGCTCAGTGAATACGAGCTGGTGGAGGAAGCGAGACGAAGCCCTGACATGGGGGAGAATACAGACAGAAACGAGGTGGACAGATGGCGGAATATGCGAAGGTGATTGTGGATATTTCACAGGAAAAACTGGATAAGACATTTGAGTACCGTATTCCGCCGTATCTCACACAGCGGATCACAGTCGGAATGCAGGTCTATATTCCGTTTGGCAGCCGCAGGATCACCGGCTATGTGGTCGAGCTTTCCGATGAGGCGGAGTATGACGAGGATAAGCTGAAAAATATTGCGGGGATCGTGACGGACAGTGTGCCGATCGAGTCCCATCTGATCGCGCTTGCGGGCTGGATGCGGGAACATTACGGCGGCACGATGAACCAGGCGCTAAAGATGGTACTTCCGATCAAGGAGAAGAAAAAAGCTGTGGAACATAAAAGGGTGCGGCTTGCGCTTCATCCGGTAGAAGCGAAGAACCAGCTGGGAGCGTATGAGAGACGCCACAGCACCGCCCGCGCCAGGCTGCTTCGTGCGCTGCTGGAAGAGGAGGAGCTGGACTGGGATCTTGTCACACACAAGCTTGGGGTGTCGGGAAGCGTGATCCGGGCGATGGAGGAATCCGGCGTCGTCAAAGTAATTCGGGAAACGCAGTACCGCAATCCGGTGTCCCACCTGACCAGCAGAGGATATGGGCTCACTTTAAACGATGAGCAGCAGGAAGCGGTGGATGCGGTCTGGTCGGATTACGAGAAGGGAATCCGGTCGACCTATCTGATAAAAGGCGTGACGGGCAGCGGCAAGACCGAAGTCTATATGGAACTGATCGCAAAGATGCAGAAGGCGGGGCGGCAGGCCATCGTCCTGATTCCGGAGATCGCACTGACCTATCAGACGGTGCTGCGGTTCTATAACCGGTTTGGCGACCGGGTATCCATACTGAATTCCAGAATGTCACCGGGGGAGCGCTACGATCAGTTCCTTAGGGCAAAAAACGGGGAGATCGACGTGATGATCGGTCCGAGGTCAGCACTGTTTACGCCGTTTGCCAATCTGGGGCTTATCATCATTGACGAGGAGCATGAGACTTCCTATAAGAGTGAGACGGTTCCGCGCTACCATGCGAGGGAGACCGCCATCGCGCGGGCTGCCATGCTTGACGCGAGCGTTGTGCTGGGATCGGCAACGCCGTCGGTGGACAGCTATTACCGGGCGAAGCGCGGGGAATACCGGCTGCTTACGCTCACAAAGCGCGTGAAGGAAAGACCGCTTCCGGCATGCGGGGTGGTGGATCTGCGGCAGGAATTAAGAGAGGGCAACCGCTCCATCCTAAGCCGCAGGTTAGACGGGCTGATGGAGCAGCGCCTGCGGGCGGGAGAACAGACCATGCTCTTTATCAACCGCAGGGGCGTGGCGGGCTTTGTCTCTTGCAGAGCCTGCGGACATGTGATAAAATGTCCGCATTGCGATGTATCGCTGAGCCAGCATGCGAACGGGCGGATGGTCTGCCATTACTGCGGGTATACGGAGCCGGTGCCGGTACAATGTCCGGCGTGCGGATCGAAGTACATCAGCGGGTTTAAGGCTGGAACTGAGAAGATCGAGATGGTTGTCAGAAAACGATTTCCGGAAGCGCGCGTGCTGCGCATGGATATGGATACCACGCGGGGCAAGGAAGACTACGAGCAGATTTTATCGGCATTTGCCAATCACGAGGCGGATATCCTGATCGGTACGCAGATGATCGTAAAGGGGCATGATTTCCCGGATGTGACGCTGGTTGGCGTTCTTGCAGCAGATCTCTCGCTGCATGTCGGGGACTATCGCGCGGCGGAGCGGACATTCCAGCTTCTGACACAGGCGGCAGGAAGAGCCGGCCGCGGGAATAAGCCGGGCGAGGTCGTCATCCAGACTTATGACCCGGAGCATTACAGCATAGAGACGGCGAAGGCGCAGGACTACGATGCGTTTTACGAGCAGGAGATTGCGTACCGCAAGATCATGCTTTACCCGCCGGTCTGGAACATGCTTGTGATCTTGTGCGCCTCTAAGAGCGAGGAGGCGGCGGATGCCATGGCGGCAGAGCTTGCGGCGGCAGCGGATGCGTATACAGGGAAGAATACGAAAGAGAAGGTCTATCTCGTGGGACCCGTCGACGCGGCGATCGCAAAAGTGAATGATATTTATAAAAAAATAATTTATCTCAAGGCAGAAAATTATGACACGCTGGTAAAGATAAAAAATAGGACAGAAGTGTATGCCAGAGAGAGCCGGTACTATAAGAATGTGACCGTGATGTTTGATTTCAATCCGGTGAACGGCTTTTAGGCAGAATGGAGGAAAGATGGCACTTAGGACAATCAGAATACAGGGAGATCCTGTATTGACCAAAAAATGCAGAGAGATTACAGAGATTACACCGAAGATCAGAGAACTGGCAGAGGATATGCTTGATACGATGTACGAGGCGAACGGCGTGGGACTTGCAGGTCCGCAGGTCGGCGTGTTAAAGCGCATCGTCGTCATCGACATCGGCGAAGGACCGGTTGTGATGATCAACCCGGTGATCTTAGAGACTTCCGGCGAGCAGACCGGCGACGAGGGCTGTCTGAGCCTTCCGGGCAAGGCAGGCACCGTGACCAGACCGAACTACGTGAAAGCGCGGGCGTTTGATCTGGATATGGAAGAGTATGAGATTGAGGGGACAGAGCTGATGGCGCGTGCCATCTGTCATGAGCTGGATCATCTGGACGGACACATGTACACTGAGAAGGTGGAAGGTCCGCTTCACGAAGTCACCTATGAGAGTGATGAGGAAGAATAAAGCATGGATGATCTGTGAAAATGGAGGTCAGTGATGAGAGTCATATTCATGGGAACACCGGATTTCGCGGTGGGAACGTTGGAAGAAATCATAAAAGCGGGACATGAGGTGGTGCTGGTTGTCTCCCAGCCGGATAAGGCAGTGGGAAGAAGCAAGGCGCTCCGCTATACACCGGTCAAGGCATGTGCGTTCGAGCACGGCATTGAAGTATATCAGCCGCAGAAAGTCAGAGACAGCGAGTGTATCGAGCGTCTGCGGACATATCATCCGGATATCATAATTGTGGAGGCTTTTGGGCAGATTATACCGAGAGCGATTCTGGATATGCCGCGCTACGGGTGTGTGAATGTGCACGCGTCGCTGCTTCCGAAGTACCGCGGTGCCGCACCGATTCAGTGGGCGGTCATAAACGGCGACGCCGTCACCGGAGTGACGACGATGCGCATGGACGAGGGACTTGATACTGGAGATATGATCTTAAAGGAAGAAGTGAAGATCCGTGCGGATGAGACGGGCGGCAGTCTGTTCGACCGGCTGTCCGAGGTCGGCGCGAAGCTGTGCGTGCGCACGATGGAGGCGATCGATGCGGGAACGGCAACCTACACGCCGCAGGATAACTCCCAGGCAACGCATACCGTCAAGATTTACAAAGAAATGGGAAGCATTGACTGGAAACAGGGCGCAAAAGAGATTGAGTGCCTGATCCGCGGACTGGATCCGTGGCCGAGTGCCTATACCAGACTGGGCGATAAGATGTTAAAGATCTGGAAGGCGCAGGTCGTTTCTGAGGAGTCCGGGGCGGAGCCGGGCTGCATTGTGAAAGTGGAAAAAGATCATATTCTGGTGCAGACCGGAAAGGGAATGCTTGCCATCAGTGAACTTCAGCTTGAGGGCAAGAAGCGTATGCCGGTGGAGGCATTTCTGAACGGATATGAGATCGAAGAGGGCACATATTTTAAGAAAGGGTGATTACTATGCCATATTCATACTATTACTGGGGATTTGATCCGACGTATATACTCGTGCTCATCGGAGCAGTCATCTGTCTGGTTGCATCTGCGAGGGTGAAGTCGACATACAACAAATATGCTTCCTACCGCAGCATGTCCGGCATGACCGGAGCACAGGCGGCGGAACGGATTCTGCACTCGGCAGGAATCTACGACGTGTCGGTGCAGCATGTATCGGGCAATCTGACCGATCACTACAATCCGTCGAACAAGACGCTGAATCTGTCGGATTCTGTGTATGGAAGCACGTCGGTGGCGGCTGTCGGTGTGGCGGCGCATGAGTGTGGACATGCCATTCAGCACCAGCAGGGATATGTGCCGCTTGCGCTGCGCTCGGCGATCGTGCCGGTGGCAAATCTCGGTTCTACGCTGGCGTGGCCTTTAATTTTAATCGGATTATTTTTTACCAGCAATACAGGGACATTTTTGATCGACCTTGGAATTCTTTGTTTTTCGTTCGCTGTTCTGTTTCAGCTTGTGACGCTTCCGGTGGAGTTCAATGCATCGCACCGCGCGCTGCGCATTTTAGGAGAGCAGGGAATCTTAAGCGACAGTGAGCTGCCTTATACGCGAAAAGTGTTGAAGGCGGCGGCACTTACTTACGTGGCGAGTGCGGCGGCATCGATTCTGCAGCTGCTTCGTCTGGTGTTATTATTTGGAGGAAGAAGACGTGACGACTGATTCCGTGAATACGCGGGAACTGATTCTTGAGATCCTTTTAGAAGTGACGGAGAGGGGACAGTACAGCCATCTGGTGATCCGTTCGGTGCTGGAGAAGTACCAGTATCTGGACAAAAGAGAGCGTGCCTTTTTAACGAGAGTGGCGGAGGGCACCATTCAGCGCCAGATCGAACTGGACTATATTCTGGATCAGTTCTCAAAAGTAAAGGTCAGAAAAATGAAACCGGTGATCCGCGCCATTCTTAGGATGGGCGTATACCAGCTGAAATATATGGACAGTGTACCGGCATCCGCCGCCTGCAACGAGGCGGTAAAGCTTGCGAAGAAAAAGGGCTTCGGACAGCTGTCCGGTTTCGTGAACGGGGTACTGCGCGGTGTTTCGCGCGGTCTGGATCAGCTTACATATCCAAAGGAGAGCGTCGATGCCGTAAAAGCCTGGTCGGTGTGCTACTCGATGCCGGAATGGATCGTTGCGCAGTGGATCGGCGATTACGGAAAGGAACGCACAAAAGAGATTCTTGCAGCGTCCCTTTTGGAAGCGCCGATCACCGTCCGTGCGAATCTGGAACGGATCACGCCGGAGGCGCTCGCAGAGCGTTTTAAGGAGGAGGGCGTTACCGCGGTTCCGCTGGATACGGAAAAATATCCCGGACTTTCGTATGCATATACGATCTTTGGGTTTGATCATTTAAACGGTCTTTCAAGCTTTAAGGAAGGACTGTTCTATGTGCAGGACATCAGCTCCATGATGGTGGCGGAATATGCGGCACCAAAGGAGGGCGATCACTGCATTGACGTCTGTGCGGCGCCGGGTGGCAAGAGCATTCATCTTGCGGAAAAGTTAAGAGGTACCGGTCATGTGGAGGCACGGGACGTCAGCGAACAGAAAGTGGCGCTGATTGATGAGAATATAAAAAGATGCCGGCTTACGAATATCACGGCGAAGTGTCAGGATGCGACTGTTTTGGACGAGACATCGGTTCGCACGGCGGATGTGCTGATTGCGGATCTTCCCTGCTCGGGACTCGGGGTGCTGCGCAGAAAGACCGATATCAAGTACCGCATGAACCCGGAAGGGGAGGAATCGCTTGTGGCGCTGCAGAGGCAGATACTGTCTGTGGTGTGTGAATATGTGAAGCCGGGCGGGACACTGATTTATTCCACCTGCACGATTCACACGGCGGAGAACGAGGGGAATGCCAGATGGTTTGAGCAGACGCACCCGGAGTTCGCCCTCGATACGATGCGGCAGATGTTCCCGGAAGAACATCTCGGGGACGGATTTTTTATAGCAAAATTTAAGCGAAAGCAGGACAACGGATAAGGAATGGAAAAGACAGACATTAAATCGTTGAATCTGGAAGAACTGACCGCATTTGTCGAGTCGCTCGGAGAAAAAAAGTTCCGGGCAAAACAGATTTACGAGTGGATTCACAGAAAGCATGTGGCATCCTTTTCGGAGATGACCAATATTTCTGCGGCTCTCATTGAAAAATTGAATCAGAACTGTACGCTGACCAGCTTAAAAAAGGCGGATGTGCAGATCTCGAAGATTGACGGTACCAGAAAGTACCTGTTTCTTCTGGACGACGGCAATGTCATCGAGAGTGTCTTAATGCGTTATAAGCACGGGAACTCCGTCTGTATTTCCTCGCAGGTCGGCTGCCGGATGGGCTGCCGTTTCTGCGCCTCCACGCTGGATGGTCTGGTGCGCGGTCTGCGGCCGTCCGAGATGCTCGATCAGATCTATCAGATCGGAACGGACATCGGCGAGCGGATCTCCAATGTTGTGGTGATGGGAACCGGCGAGCCTCTGGATAATTATGACAACCTGTTAAAATTCATCGAACTGCTGAGCGATGAAAACGGACTCAATATCAGCCAGCGGAACCTGACGGTCTCCACCTGCGGGATCGTTCCGCGCATGCGGGAGCTTGCGGATAAAAAGCTGCAGATCACGCTGGCGCTTTCGCTTCATGCATCCAACCAGGAAAAGCGCCTGCAGCTGATGCCTGTGGCGAACAAATATGACATTAAGGAAGCGGTCGATGCCTGCCGTTACTATTTTGAACAGACCGGCCGGCGCATCACGTTTGAGTACAGTCTGGTGGCGGGTGTAAATGACACGGCGGAGGATGCCGCAGAACTGGCAGAGCTTGTGCGCGGGATCAACTGCCATATCAATCTGATTCCGGTCAATCCGATCAAGGAACGCAGCTATAGACAGCCGGATGACGGTGCAGTGCATGCATTCCAGAAAAAGCTGGAGAGAAACGGGCTCACCGTGACCGTGCGCCGGGAGATGGGCAGGGATATTGACGGTGCATGCGGGCAGCTGAGACGCAAGCATATGCACAAAGAGCAGGAAATGGAGCATACCGGGCAGGAGACGGGGTGTGTCGGGCAGGAGCAGTAAGTCTTGCCCTTTTTCGCGTTGTATGCTAACATTGGTAATTGGATAAATGGCAGGCAGGTACTGCTATTCTAATAATGGAGGAATAGAATGAAGACGTTTTCCATGACGCATGTGGGACAGCGGCGTGAGACGAACCAGGATTATATGTACACATCAGAGACCTCCGTGGGCAGGCTTCCGGATTTATTTCTGGTAGCAGACGGTATGGGAGGCCATGCGGCTGGAGATTATGCTTCGCGCTTCACAGTTGAAAAGATTGTGGAATACGTAACAGAATCCGAGGAGAGCGAGCCGGTGACCGTGCTCGGTGAGGCAGTCAGATATGCAAATGAACATTTGCTTGCGGAGGCGAACGCGGATGCGAGCAAAGCGGGCATGGGCACGACGATTGTTGCGGCAGTCGTGGTTGGCGATAAGCTCTACACGGCGAATGTCGGCGACAGCCGGTTGTATGTGATCAACCAGGAACGTATCACACAGATTACAAGAGATCACTCTCTGGTAGAAGAGATGGTTCGGCTGGGAGAGATGGACAAAGAGGATGCAAAAGTGCACCCGGATAAAAATATTATTACGAGAGCGATCGGCGTGCTTCCGGAGGTGTCGGCGGATTTCTTCGAGACGGTGCTTGTGCCGGGAGATACGGTTCTGTTGTGTTCGGACGGTCTGACCAATATGGTCGATGATACGGATATCAAGCGGATCGTGCTGGGACAGCGTGATATTGTGGAGAAAACACAACGGCTGATCGACGCCGCGAACGAGAATGGCGGTAAGGATAATATAACGGTGGTTTTGATTGAGCCGTTTTCAGATGAGACTAGATAGAGAATGAAGTTCTTTGTAAATCAGGTTGGAGGTTTAATATGTTAACAGAGGGAATGTATATAGCGGACCGTTATGAAATCATAGGGAAAATTGGTGCCGGCGGAATGTCTGACGTATATAAGGCAAAAGATCTTACGCTCGGACGTTTTGTGGCAATCAAGGTTTTAAAGCCGGAGTTTTCGGAGGATCTGAATTTTGTGACAAAGTTCCGCACGGAGGCACAGTCTGCCGCGGGATTAGAACATCCGAATATCGTAAATATCTACGATGTCGGAAGCGAAAAAGGAATGCATTATATCGTGATGGAGTATGTGGAAGGCATCACGTTAAAGACATATATTGAGAAAAAGGGCCAGCTTTCTTTTAAGGAGGCAGTCAGCATTGCCATTCAGGTGGGAAGAGGTATTGAGGCGGCGCACAGCAAGGGCATCATCCACCGTGACATCAAGCCGCAGAATATTATTATTTCTACAGAAGGAAAGGTAAAAGTAACGGATTTCGGTATTGCGCGTGCAGCAAGCAGCAACACGATCAGTTCCGATGTGATGGGCTCCGTGCATTATTCTTCTCCGGAGCAGGCACGCAACGGATTTGTGGACGGCAAGAGCGACATCTATTCCCTCGGTATTGTGATGTATGAGATGGTGACGGGACGTGTGCCGTTTGACGGGGATACGACCGTGGCGGTTGCCATCCAGCATCTGCAGGAGGAGATCGTTCCGCCGAGTGCCTACGCTCCGAATCTTCCAATCAGTATGGAGAAGATCATTTTAAAATGTACGCAGAAGAATCCGGACCGCCGTTATGAGTCCATGACGGCACTTTTGACGGATCTGCGCAAGGCGCTTGTCAGCCCGAATGAGGATTTTGTCGTGATGGTTCCTGCAACCAACCAGGACAAGACGCGCATTATCGGAGAGGACGACTTAAAGCAGATCAAGGAGGAGGCAGACAGCCTCTATCTTAAGGCGGATCAGGCGGTGCACGCGAGAGCGGAGGAGATGAACCGCTACGATGAGGATGAGGACGACGCAGAAGATGTGGACGATGATGAGCTGGATGACGAGGATGACGGCGATCTGAATCCGAAGATGGAGAAAGCGATTACGATCATGGGAATTGTCGCGGCAGTCGTGATTGTGATTATCATCATTGTGATTGTGGTAAATCTGTTCGGCGGAATCAAGTCCAAGAAGCAGTCTGATACGGAGACGTCGCGCACAGAGACCACGCAGACCGAGAGCCAGAATGCAGATACGGTTACCGTTCCGGATTTCCGCGGTACGACTTATGCGGATGCGCAGACCGAGGCGGAGAAGAAGGGATTAAAGCTGGAGAACAAGGGCGAAGTATCCTCTGACGACTATGATGAGGGAGAGATCGCCAATCAGGACCCGGAGAGCGGCAAGGAAGTCGAAGAGGGCACGACGATCGGCGTTGTGATCAGCAACGGCAAGGGCAGTGTGGAAGTGCCGAGTGTGACCGGAGACTCTGAGGATGATGCAGTGTCTGCATTGGAAAAGGAAGGTTTCAAGCCGAACAAGACATACGCTTACGATGACAGTGTGGAGGAGGGAAAAGTCATTTCCCAGACACCGTCCGCAGGTGATAAGGCAAAAACAGGTGATACGATCACGATCGTCATCAGCCAGGGCGCAGAGGCAGTGACCGTTCCGGATGTGAAGACGACCTACAAGTCCGAGGAGCAGGCGAGAGATCTGCTGTCGGATTTTAATGTGACGGTCAAGACGGCGTACAGTGATAGTTACCCGGAAGGCATTGTCATGGATCAGAGTATTGATCCGGGCAAGCAGGTGGAAAAAGGCAGCGACATCACGATCACGGTAAGCATGGGACCGTCACCGTCCCAGAGTGTGACAGCAACGACCTACAGCTTCAAGGCGACGATCAACCTGCCGGGCGATACGTCCAACGTATCCGGCGCAACAATCACGCTGTATGATACTTCCGGCAATGTGCTGGGACAGTGGAATAAGGCGATCACAGATGATTTTTCCATCAGCAAGACGGGACTGCTTGCAAAAGAGGGCTATCTGGTGATCTCATGGCTGGATTTAAATGGCAACAAGATCAACGATCAGACCACGAGCACCTACCAGTTTACACCGGAATCATAATGGATAAGAATATGCAGGGAAAGATTGTAAAAGGAATTTCCGGATTCTACTACGTTCACGTAGCGGGATCCGGAATTTATGAATGTAAGGCAAAAGGAATTTTCCGCAACCAGAAGATCAAGCCGCTGGTGGGCGATAACGTGACGATTGCTGTGCTGGATGAGGAGCAGATGCTTGGAAATATTGAGGAGATTCTTCCGAGAGAAAATGCCTTGATCCGTCCGGCGGTTGCCAACATCGATCAGGCGCTTGTGATTTTTGCGGCGGCAAAGCCGAAGCCAAATTTTAATCTGCTGGACCGTTTTCTGATTATGATGGAATATCAGAAGGTGCCGGTTACGATCTGTTTTAACAAGTGTGATCTTCTGACCGGGGAGGAGCTGCACGCGTTTTCGGATGTCTACGAACAGTGTGGCTATCCGGTGGTGTATACCTCGGCGAGAGAGCAGCGGGGAATCGATGTGCTGCTTGAGCGGCTGGAAGGAAAGGTGACGTCGGTGGCAGGACCCTCGGGTGTGGGCAAGTCATCGCTCATCAACTGTCTGCAGCCGGAGCGCCAGATGGAGACTGGGGCAATCAGCAGAAAGATTGAGCGAGGCCGCCATACGACCCGCCACTCGGAGATTATTCCGATTAAAGAGCAGACTTACATCATGGATACGCCGGGATTTTCCACGCTGGATATTCCGGGACTGGAAAAGGAAGATCTGTGGTGGTATTATCCGGAATTTGAGGAGTATGAGCCAAACTGCCGTTTTAAGGGCTGCAGTCATATCGGGGAGCCGGACTGCGGGGTAAAAGAGGCGGTGGAAGCCGGGAAAATCAGCCGGCTCCGTTATGAGAATTACAGGCAGTTATATCAGGAATTAAAAGAACAGAAGAAATATTAAAAAGAAGGGTGTAAGAGAGATGAATTGTTTGTCGCCATCCATATTATCCGCAGATTTTTCAAGACTGGGAGAGCAGATCCGTGAACTGGACGAGGCAGGGGCACAGTATGTACATATTGATGTCATGGACGGAATGTTTGTGCCAAGTATTTCCTTCGGACTTCCGGTAATCCGCTCCATCCGTCCCTGTACGGACCGGATCTTCGACGTGCATCTGATGATCGAGGAGCCGGGGCGCTATATTGAGGATTTTGTCGGAGCCGGAGCCGATCTGATTACCGTGCATGCAGAGAGCTGCAAGCATCTGGACCGCACGATTGCTTCCATCAAAGAGCGGGGGATTCTTGCGGGGGTTGCGTTAAATCCTGCTACGCCGCTGCAGACGGTGGAGTATGTGCTTGAAAAAGTGGACATGGTGCTGATTATGACGGTGAACCCTGGATTCGGCGGGCAGAAGTTTATCCCGTATACCTTGCAGAAGGTTCGTGATCTTAAGAAAATGATTGATGCGCGCGGGTTGAAAACAGACATTGAGGTGGACGGCGGGGTCAATCTCTCCAACGTGGAGGAGATTATGAGTGCCGGCGCCAACATCATCGTGGCGGGAAGCGCTGTTTTTAACGGAGATGTCGCTGAAAACACCCAGATGTTTCTGGATATTTTAAATTCTTAAGGAACGGCGGGAGAAAAGCGGGGGAGCGTATGAAACATTTTGTAATAATTTCAGGCGGAACGATCGACGATTCTTTTGCGGACAGATGGTTTGAGGAAGAGAAGCCGGATGCCGTTATCGCTGCGGATGCCGGAATGGAATATCTGTACCGCAGCCACCGGGTGCCGGATGTGATTGTCGGGGATTTCGATTCCGTGGGAACGGAGGCTCTTGCTTATTTTAAGACATTGCCCGGTGTGGCGATCCAGAAGCTGATTCCGGAGAAGGACGACACGGATACCGAGTCTGCAATCCGGCTTGCGATCCGGCGCGGAGCAGAGCGCATCACGCTTTTGGGAGCGACGGGGACACGGCTGGATCATGTGCTGGGGAATATCGAACTGCTTGGAATTGGGCTAAAGGCGGGGATTCCCATCCAGATCTGCGATGCCCATAACCGCATCTGTATGATTGACCGGGGAATGACTCTTGCGAGAAAGGAACAGTTCGGAACGTATGTGTCGCTCATTCCCTATACGGAATGTGTGGAGCATCTGACGCTGAAGGGATTTAAATATCCCCTCACGGACGCCTGCCTGCGTGGATTCTGTTCGCTTGGCGTGAGCAACGAGATCGTGGCAGATACGGCAGAGATCTCGTTTGAGAGCGGGATTCTTCTTGTGGTGGAATCAAAGGACTGATGACAGAAGAGGATTGCCGCAATAATAAGCATAGAACTCTTTTTGGGGATAAGTAATATTATCAGAATATCACACCGTGGGATTTCAGATGAAAATGCAGCTGGAAATTCGGTTCAAAAAATGTGGCATTTCTAACCAGCCGGATGTTTGCATCTTCGATGATCCGTGTCTTTCCAAGTTTGGAGCACTCCGCGGGTCATGTCCGCATCCCGGAAGACAATTTGTAGGACTTTTGTGTGTGTCCCTAATGGCACCTCTGAACAGAACATAACCGTGCGAAGCCGATGTCTGTGAAGAGGTGCCATTAGGGACACCAGAAAGTCCGCCCATTGTCTCCGGTGTGTCGGACATGCACCCGTCGGATTGTCCAAACGTGGAAGAGACACGGAATCCGATGCAAACATTCAGCCGGAAGAAATGCTCACATTTTTCTCCAACGAATATTCCATCTGCATTTCCACATGAAATCCCGAAGTGTATTCTGATAATATTACTTATTAAAGCTGTTAAAGATAATAAACAGGATCATGTGTCCAAAGAATTGGACACATGATGCGATACACTCCTTTTATCAGATGACGAAAGGAGTGTATTTTTTATGAAAGGATATGTTGTAGCGGCAGGCTATATGGGATATGTAAACGGAGAATACATGCTCTTCTCGAATGAGGATGACTACAGAGAATATTTTGAAGATTAGAGATAAAATGAGATAAAAGAGGAAATTGCCACATGCCCAAAAGCCGGTCGTAGCGAACGGAAGGAAGCTTAGAACGCTGTCTGCGGATATTGAAATTTTAAATGGGATGTGGGATAATGTACGCGTAGGCAATGAGCGGGCTGCCCGGCGAAGTAAAGCAGCCGCCATTGGTCTATGTATTGCAAGGAAAGAAGGAATTCAGATGTCAGAGAAGGAAATCGAACTCTATGGAAAACAGGTGGATGAGATCAAGATTCGGCCTTATGAGCATCACGCCAAGTATTACGAGACGGATCAGATGGGCATCATTCATCATTCCAACTATATCAAATGGATGGAAGAGGCGCGCATGGATCTGATGGAGCAGATCGGACTCTCCTATAAGGAGATGGAGGCGATGGAGATCATCAGCCCGGTGCTGTCGGTGTCCTGCGAGTATCACAGCATGGTTCATTTTGATGATGTGGTTGTCATTGAGCCGCGGATTACCAAGTATAACGGAATCAAGATGGAAGTGGAGTACCGGATGACGGATAAGGCGACGGGAGAACTTCGCACTACAGGAACAAGTTCCCACTGCTTTTTGAACCGTTCCGGAAGACCGATTTCGTTGAAACGGTCTTATCCGGAGATTGATACAAAGTTCTTTGAGTACACAGATATTTAGAACAAAATGGAGCGGATAGACGCTCCGGAATGGAGAATACTATGATTCAGGAAAGATTAAGCGCATTGCGCGAGGAGATGAAAAAGCGGAAGATCGATATTTATATTGTACCGACCGCCGATTTTCATGAGTCCGAATATGTAGGGGAGCATTTTAAAGCCAGAAAGTTTATCACCGGTTTCACCGGATCGGCAGGCACGGCGGTCATTACCCTGACAGAGGCAGGACTGTGGACAGACGGACGCTATTTCGTGCAGGCGGAAAAGCAGCTTGCCGGAAGTACCGTGATGCTCTACCGCATGGGGGAAGAGGGTGTGCCGACCGTGGATGAGTTCGTTGAAAAAGAACTGCCGGAGAGCGGCTGCATCGGATTTGACGGCAGAGTGGTGAACGGAAGCTGGGGCAGAAAGCTTCTCGCCATTGCGGAGAAAAAGAAGGGGTCTTTGTACGTGACGGAGGATCTGATTGATCTGATCTGGAAGGATCGCCCGGCGCTTTCTAAGGAACCGCTGTTTTTGCTTGAGGAGAAGTACTCCGGCAAGAGCACGGCAGACAAGATCGCGGATCTGCGCAAGGTAATGGAAAAAGAGGGAGCCAATGTGCATATTCTGACTTCCTTATACGATATAGCATGGCTGTTAAACATCCGCGGCGGAGACATCGATTACGTGCCGGTCATCCTGTCCTACCTGGTGCTTACCGACAAGGAGTGCATCTGGTTTTTACAGGAAGAAGTTGTGGATGAGAAGATTGCAGCATATCTGAAGGAGAATCACATCACAACCAGACCTTACGATGCAATCTATGATTATGTGAAAGAGATCCCGGCGGACGCATGCGTACTGATGAATGGCAATACGGTCAACTACCGCATTACCAGCAGCCTGAAAAAAGAGATCCGCATTGTGGACCAGCCGAACCCGACCGAGATCATGAAAGCGGTCAAGAATCCGGTCGAGGTGGAGAATATCCGCAAGGCACATGTGAAGGACGGTGTGGCATTCACCAAATTCATGTACTGGCTGAAGACCAATATCGGCAAGATTCCGATGACGGAGATCTCCGCATCGGATTACCTGGAGGCGCGCAGAAGAGAGCAGGATAACTTTATCGAGTTAAGCTTTGACACGATCTGTGCATACGGACCGAACGCTGCCATGATGCACTATGCGGCGACTCCGGAATCGGATGCCGAGTTAAAGCCGGAAGGCTTCCTGCTGGTGGATTCCGGCGGACACTATTTCGAGGGAACGACCGACATCACAAGAACGATGGCGCTCGGACCGATCACAGACGAGATGCGGCTGCATTTTACAACGGTATGCCGCTCCAACATGAACCTTGCAAACGCCAAGTTCCTCTACGGCTGCACCGGACTGAATCTGGATATTTTATCCCGCGGGCCGCTCTGGCAGATGGGCATTGATTACAAGTGCGGTACCGGACACGGTGTGGGCTACATTTTGAATGTGCACGAGGGACCGAACGGCTTCCGCTGGAGAGTGGTGCCGGAGCGCCATGATAACGGCACGCTGGAAGAGGGTATGGTCACGACGGATGAGCCGGGCGTATATCTGGAAGGCAAGTACGGTATCCGTACCGAGAACGAACTGGTATGCCACAAGGCGGAGAAAAACGAGTACGGTCAGTTCATGAATTTTGAAAATATTACTTACGCACCGATTGATCTGGATGCCATTGATCCGGACGAGATGACGGGACGTGAGAAGAAGATGTTAAATGACTATCATGCAATGGTATACAAGACACTCTCTCCGTACATGACACCGGAAGAGAATGAGTGGCTGAAGAAGTATACAAGAGCAATCTAGAAACGGAGACAGAAATGAGCGAAAAGCTGGTATTGATTGACGGACACAGTATTTTGAACCGGGCATTTTTCGGAATCCCGGATCTGACCAATTCCGAGGGACTTCACACGAACGCGGTATACGGATTTTTAAATATCATGTTCAAGATACTGGAGGAGGAGCAGCCCGATTACCTGACGGTTGCGTTCGACGTGTCTGAGCCGACGTTTCGCCACAAGATGTTTGCGGAATACAAGGGTACCCGCAAGCCGATGGCGGCAGAGTTAAAGCAGCAGGTACCCCTGATGAAAGAGATGCTGCGCGCGATGGGTGTGACCATCGTTGAAAAAGGCGGTTACGAGGCGGATGATCTGCTTGGAACCATCGCAAAGCGCAGTGAGGCGGCAGGCGTGGAGGTTGCGGTCGTATCCGGTGACCGTGATCTTCTGCAGCTTGCAACAGATCATATCAAGATCCGGATCCCGAAGACGAAGAGGACGGGAACCGAGATTGAGGACTACAACGCGAAGGAAGTCCTCGAGAAGTATCAGGTGACGCCGACGGAGTTTATTGATGTGAAGGCACTGATGGGTGATACTTCCGACAACATTCCGGGAGTTCCCGGCATTGGCGAGAAGACAGCGACGGCGATCATCGCAAAATACGGCAGTATTGAGAATGCCTACGCACATGTGGATGAATTAAAGCCGCCGAGAGCAAGCACGAATTTAAAAGAGCATTATGATATGGCGCAGATGAGCAAGACGCTGGCGACGATCGATATCGATGCGGACATTGCCTACAAGCTTGCGGACGCGCATTTAGAACAGGTTTCCGATCTGTATACAGAGGAAGCCTATTTGTTGTGTAAGAGACTGGAATTTAAGAATCTCCTCGGCAGATTCTCCGTGGAAGCACCGAAGAATACGGCGGAGGAGCATTTTAAGAAGATAGAAAAGGCGCAGGAGGCAGAAGCATTTTTTGCATCCCTGCGTGGAAAAGCATGTGGATTCTATGTGGTGCCACAGGAGGAAACGCATGACGCCCACACGGAGGCTGACGGTCAGATGAATCTGTTTGGCAGCTTTGCGATGCAGAACTCCGGCGAAGAGGCGGGGCAGCAGGAGACGGCAGGAAGCTGTCATATCCCGGATTTTCTCGGACTTGCAGTTGCATGTGGTGAGGAGGAAATCTGTTACGTGGAGGCATCGGAAGCACTTCCCTGCCGTAAGATCCGTGAATTGTTTGCGGGGAGCGCAGCCGCTTCCTATGCGACACTTGACTTAAAGCCGCAGTTAAAGGAACTGGGGATGCTTGAGAAAAAATGTCTTGGAACGATCTCGGAGGAGAACCTGTTCGACAACACGATCGCGGCCTACCTTTTAAACCCGATTAAGAATGAATATCCGTATGAGGACATTGCCAAGGATTATGCGGGACTGATGATTCTGTCGAGAAAGGATCTCATAGAGAAGCTCACGTATGAGAAGGCGGCTGAGAAAAAGCCGGAGGAATTTTTAAAGTGCGTCTGCTATATGGCATACGTGGCATACAAGACCAGGGAGCCGCTTGAAAAAGAGCTTGCGGACACCGGAATGGAAGCGCTGTTTCGCGAGATCGAGATGCCGCTTGTCTTCACGCTGGCAGATATGGAAAAAGAGGGAATCATTGCGTCCGGGGAGGCGCTAAAGGAGTACGGAGACAAGCTTGCCGTGCGCATTGACGAACTCGAGCGTAAGATCTATGAGGAAGCCGGGGAGGAATTCAATATCAATTCTCCCAAGCAGCTCGGTGTGATTTTATTTGAAAAGCTTTCCCTGCCGAACGGCAAGAAGACGAAGACCGGTTATTCGACGGCGGCGGATGTTTTGGACCGTCTGGCGCCGGATTACCCGATTGTGGCGGATATTCTGGAGTACAGACAGCTGACCAAGCTAAAGTCCACCTATGCGGACGGTCTGGTGAACTATATCGCAGAGGACGGAAGAATCCACACGTCCTTCAATCAGACCATCACGGCGACGGGACGCCTTAGCAGCACGGAGCCGAACCTCCAGAACATCCCGATGCGGATTGAACTGGGAAGACTGATCCGCAAGGCATTTTTGCCAAAGAGCGGTTTTGTGTTTGTGGACGCGGATTATTCCCAGATCGAGCTGCGCGTGCTGGCGCATCTGTCCGGGGATGAGAAGCTCATCGAGGCATACCGGAATGCACAGGATATTCACCGGACGACGGCGTCGCAGGTATTCCATATCCCGTTTGACGAGGTGACCGATCTGCAGCGCCGCAATGCCAAGGCGGTCAATTTCGGTATCGTCTACGGAATCAGCTCCTTCGGACTCAGCCAGGATCTCTCCATCACGAAGAAAGAGGCGGCGGAGTACATTGAGCGCTATTTTGAGACCTATCCGAAGATCAAGGGGTATCTGGACGGACTGGTGGCGGAGGCAAAGGAAAAAGGCTATGTCACGACGATGTTCGGAAGAAGACGTCCGATTCCGGAGCTTTCTTCGAGCAATTTTATGCAGCGTTCGTTCGGGGAGCGCATTGCGATGAATTCCCCGATACAGGGAACGGCGGCGGACATTATCAAGATCGCCATGAACCGGGTGCATGACCGCCTGCTGGCGGAGGGGTTAAAATCCCGGCTGATTCTGACGGTGCACGATGAACTGCTGGTGGAGACAGCGGTAGAGGAAGAGCAGGAAGTGCGTAAGATTCTTGCCGAAGAGATGCACGGGGCAGCACAGTTGTCGGTGATGCTTGAGATTGATGTGCATGCGGGAAGTGACTGGTATCAGGCAAAATAGAGGTGCAGTAAAACGATGAGATTTATAGGAATTACCGGCGGTGTAGGAGCCGGCAAGTCGGAAATACTGGGATACCTGGCGAAGAAGCCGGATACCCGCGTGATGCTTGCGGATGAGATCGCCCATGAGCTGATGTCTCCCGGGACGGAGTGCTATGACAGGATCTGTGAGACGTTTGGCGCGGAGGATATTTTCCTGCCGCAGGGCGGACTGAACCGGGGGAAACTGGCGGCAGTCATTTTTTCCGATGAGGCGAAGCGCAGGCAGATGAATGCCATTGTACACCCGGCGGTGCGCGTCTATGTGGAAAAAGAGGCGGCGAGAGAAAAGCAGGGTGGAAAACGAAAGCTTCTGGTGCTGGAGGCAGCGCTTCTGATTGAAGAACATTATGATGAAATTTGTGACGAACTCTGGTATATTTATACCAGAGAGGATATTCGCAGAGAACGCCTGATGGCAAGCAGAGGATATTCCACGGAAAAGGTAGACCGGATTTTTGCCAGCCAGTTGACGGAGGAAGTCTACCGGGAGCACTGCAGGGTTGTGATTGACAACAACGGCAGTGTGGCGGAGGCTTTTGCGCAGATTGACAGGGCGCTTTCGGAGAAGAAATAGAGATTAGGAGATACTGCAGATGAGCGATACGAGCGTATTCGACCAGCCGCTGGTGTTTGGTCTTGATATTGGAACGAGAAATGTGGTGGGAACCGTAGGCTATAAGACGGAGAATGAATTTGTCGTGGTGGCACAGTATATGCTTGAGCACGAGACGCGTGCCATGCTGGACGGCCAGATCCATGATATCGGACGCGTGGGGCATACCATTGCCAAGGTGAAGGAGGAGCTGGAGTCACAGATCGGGCAGGAACTGACCGAAGTGTGTATTGCAGCCGCAGGCCGTGTGTTAAAGACGGTGACGACCAACATCAGCTATGATTTCCCGGAGGAGACGGTCGTTACCGGCGAGGATATTCATACACTGGATCTGCTTGGAATTGAAAAGGCACAGTCCATTTTAAAGGAAATGAACGATACCCGCTACAAGTTTTACTGTGTGGGTTATTCCGTCATGAAGTATTTCTTAAATGATGAACCGTTCTCCAGTCTGGAATCCCATAAGGCAGAACGTATCAGCGAGGATATCATCGTGACGTTCCTGCCGGAGGATGTTGTGGACGGTCTGTACGCGGCAGTCGGTATGGCGGGTCTGACCGTGGCAAACATGACGTTGGAGCCTATTGCGGCGATCAATGTGGCGATTCCGGAGAATTACAGACTGTTAAATATTGCGCTCGTGGATATCGGTGCGGGAACATCCGATATTTCCGTGACGAGAGACGGAAGCATCATCGCATACGGTATGATTCCGCTTGCGGGGGATGAGATCACTGAGCTGATCGTGCAGAGTTATCTGGTGGATTTCAACACGGCGGAGCAGATCAAGCTCTCGAGCGGTATGGACGATCAGGTGACCTACAAGGATATTATGATGATCGAGCACACGATTCCGTCGAAGGATGTGTGGAAGCTGACGGAGCCGGTGGTGGATAAGATGACGACCGAGGTAGCGGCGAAGATCAAGGAGCTGAACGGAGACAAGAGCGTCAGTGCGGCGTTTATCGTCGGCGGCGGCGGTAAGATCCACGGTTACACGGAGATGCTTGCCAAGAAGCTGGATCTGCCGGCAGAGCGTGTAGCGCTGCGCGGTGAGGAAGTGCTGCAGGAAGTGACGTTTCTTCAGACAGAGATCCAGAAGGATCCGCTGCTCGTCACGCCGATCGGTATCTGCTTAAATTATTACGATCAGAGAAACAGCTTTATCATGGTGCGCTTTAACGGGGAGCGGATCAAGCTGTATGACAACAATAAGCTGACAATCGTGGATGCAGCCCTGCAGGCCGGTTTCCCGAATGAGGAACTGTTCCCGAAGCGCGGCAAGGAACTCAATTTCACCGTGAACGGCACTCCGCGGATTGTCAGAGGTGAGCTGGGAGAGTCCGCAGAGATCTATATGAATGACCGTCTGGTCAACATCAACACCCCGCTGGAACCGAACAGCGACATCGTGATCGAAGCGTCGACACAGGGCGAAGCGGCGGTATGTACCTTAGAGCAGCTGGATGAGTATTCCTCTTCGGAGATGAAGGTAATCGTCAACGGCAGGATCGTGCGCTGTCCGAAGTGCCTGGAAGTCAACGGAAGTCTGGAACTGCCGTCCTATGAGATCAAAGAGGGCGATGCGGTTGAGACGAGAAGCTTTTATACCGTGGAGCAGCTGGCGGCATTCATGGATGTGGAAGTGGACATGGATCATGAGATTCTTGTGAATAACCGCGTGGCAACCATGGAGAGTCTTGTGTACGAGAACTTTTCCGTGGACTGGGTGGTGCTTTCTTTCGGAGCAGCGGCGGTGGATCCGGCAGAACTTCCGGTTGCGGAGCAGCCTGTGACGGCTGCGGCTGGCGGGACGGAGCAGACAGCGGACGAGACTCTGGCTGAGACGGTAGAGGAAGTGGATGCCGCAGAGAGTGAGGCACAGACCGGTACAGAGGCGGAGGAAGCGGAGCATGGAATGTCACAGGAACCTTCATCTGTGACAGATGCCACGGGAGCAGAGAGCGCTGTGGAGCAGCCGGCTGAAGGGGAAGTGCAGCAGGCTTCGCAGAAGACGGATCTGGGACTGGTTGTGTTTATCAATCAGCAGCCGGTACGTCTGACCGGAAAGAAGAGCTACATCTTTGTAGATATTTTTGATTTTTACGATTTTGATTTAACGGCATCTGCGGGAAGAGCGATCATCACAAAGTTGAACGGACAGCAGGCACAGTATTCGGCAGTGCTCTCCGAGGGAGACCAGATCGAGCTTCGCTGGCAGGAAATTAACAGATAGAGAGTGGAAGAAATAAAATGGAATTATGCAGTATAGCAAGCGGCAGCAGTGGCAACTGTATCTGCGTGGGAACAGATGAATGTCATGTTTTAGTGGATGCCGGAATCAGCGGAAAGCGGATTGAATCCGGTCTGAATTCGATTGATCTGAAAACGGAAGAGATGCAGGGAATTCTGATCACACATGAACATGTGGATCATATCGCAGGACTTGGCGTCCTTGCGAGACGTTACGGTCTGCCGATGTATGCGACTCCGGGGACGATCGATGCGATACTGCACACCAAATCCGTCGGAACGATCGATCCCGCCCTGTTTCATGAGATTCATGCGGGGGAGGATTTTACGATCGGAGATATGACGATCGAGCCGATTGCCATCTCACATGACGCGGCTGAGCCGGTGGCGTATAAGATGAAGCAGCCCGGAAAATCCATGGCGGTCATGACGGATCTGGGAATTTATGACGACCATATTGTGGAGAAGTTAAAGGGGCTGGACGTGCTTCTTCTCGAGGCGAATCATGATGTACATATGCTGCAGGTCGGAAGTTATCCGTATCCGTTAAAACAGCGTATTCTCGGAGAGAAGGGACACCTGTCCAACGAGCTTTCCGGGCGGCTGCTCGGGGAGGTGCTGCACGATCATTTCGGCACGGTCTTTTTAGGACATCTGTCCAAGGAAAATAACTATGCGGAACTTGCGTACGAGACGGTACGGCTGGAAGTGGCGATGGGAGATAATCCTTATAAGGGGGATGATTTTCCGATGTATGTGGCAAAGAGAGACGAGCCGTCCGAGCTGGTGCGGTTCTAAGGTGGGAGAAAAGAAATTGCATATGCCGGCAGACACGGATATCATAAAAGAAACAGGCGAAGAGCTCTTTTGGAGGCAGGCGCCGGAATTGAGGTAGTACGAACAAGATGATCAAAGAATCCGATATTCAGAATTATCTATACGCCAGGAATATTCCTTACACCGACCATGCATCAATCTATGCGGTGATTCTGCCAAAGTATTCCTTTATGCGGACGATGATGGCGACGATGCTTGAGGTGCAGCATTTTGTCATTCATTTCGGCAGGACGGGCATTTCTGTGATCGTGGTGAATGATCTCACCGGCAGACTCGACCCGTATGGGTTTTTGTTTTTCCCGGGGGAGAGAATTCAGAGCGTGCAGTTTTTCCGGCGGGTGACGCACGATCAGCTTGTGATCCGGCTGACGGACGGTGTGCGCGTCTACCGGGTGAATAAGAGAATGATGATGCTGCCCTGGCACAAAAGCAATCTAAAAGCATTGACTTATAAAAGCCCTGTGTATTATAATCAGTGTTAATACGATAAAGTGATAACGTGGAAGCAGGAGGAATGAGATTGGCATGGAGAATACAGTAGACAAAGTAATCATAACAGTCGTTGGAAAAGATACCGTCGGTATTATCGCAAAGGTATGTACCTATCTTTCGGAGAATCATATCAATGTTCTGGATATTTCGCAGACGATCGTGTCCGGATTTTTTAACATGATGATGATTGTGGACATGAGTCAGTCATCGAGATCTTTCGGGGACTGCCAGAAGGATCTGGATGCGGTAGGGGAGCAGATCGGTGTGTCCATCAAATGTCAGAAGGAAGAGATTTTTGAAAAAATGCACAGAATCTAGGAAAATGTGCAGGAAGATCGACCGATGGACATAATGTCCACAGAAAGGGATAGACGGAATGATTAACATATGGGAAGTAAATGAGACCAACAAGATGGTGGAGCAGGAGAATCTCGATGTCCGTACCATCACGATTGGTATCAGTCTTTTGGAGTGTATTGATTCTGATTTAAAAAAGCTCAATGAGAATATCTACAACCGGATCACGACCGTGGCGAAGGATCTGGCGGCAGTCGGAGAGAAGATTGAGAACGAGTACGGGATACCGATTGTCAATAAGCGTATCTCCGTGACACCAATTGCACTGGTGGGCGGTGCAGCCTGCAAGACGCCGGAGGATTTTGCGACGATTGCGGACACGCTGGACCGCGCAGCCAAGACGGTTGGGGCGAACTTGATCGGAGGCTATTCGGCGCTGGTGTCGAAGGGTATGACGAAGGCGGATGAGATGCTGATTCACTCGATTCCGATGGCACTCTGCCGGACAGAGCGTGTCTGCAGTTCGGTGAACCTTGCATCCACGAAGACCGGCATCAATATGGATGCAGTCAAGCTGATGGGAGAGATTCTCTTAGAGCTTGCGGAGCAGTCAAAGGACCGCGATTCTGCGGACTGCATGAAGCTTGTTGTATTTTGCAACGCACCGGATGACAACCCGTTTATGGCAGGCGCGTTCCACGGTGTGACGGAGGCGGATGCGATCATCAACGTCGGTGTCAGCGGACCGGGAGTGGTGAAGACTGCTCTGGAAAAAGTGCGCGGCGAGAACTTCGAGGTGCTCTGTGAGACCATTAAGAAGACGGCGTTTAAGGTGACGAGAGTCGGACAGCTGG
Source organism: Roseburia hominis A2-183 (assembly GCF_000225345.1). Lineage (NCBI taxonomy): Bacteria > Bacillati > Bacillota > Clostridia > Lachnospirales > Lachnospiraceae > Roseburia > Roseburia hominis. The sequence goes on along the minus strand of NC_015977.1, from coordinate 2,160,902 downwards.
TGGCACAGGAGGCATCCAGACTTCTTAATATCCCGTTTGGTATCGTGGATCTGTCTCTGGCGCCGACACCGGCGATCGGCGATTCCGTGGCGGACATTCTCTGCGAGATCGGACTTGAGTATGCGGGAGCACCGGGAACGACTGCGGCGCTCGCCATGCTGAACGATCAGGTGAAAAAGGGCGGCGTGATGGCTTCCTCCTATGTCGGCGGATTAAGTGGCGCTTTTATTCCGGTCAGCGAGGATCAGGGCATGATCGATGCGGTACAGGCAGGAGCGATCACACTTGAGAAGCTTGAGGCGATGACCTGCGTATGTTCCGTGGGACTCGATATGATTGCGATTCCGGGAGACACCAAGGCGACGACCATCTCCGGTATGATTGCCGATGAGATGGCGCTTGGCATGGTCAACCAGAAGACGACTGCGGCGCGCCTGATTCCGGTTATCGGAAAAGGGGTGGGCGATACGGTAGAATTTGGCGGACTGTTTGGCTATGCGCCGATCATGCCGGTGAACCAGTTCTCCTGTGACGCGTTCATCAACCGCGGCGGCAGAATCCCGGCGCCGATCCACAGCTTCAAGAATTAAAATATAACGAACATGAGTCATGGAAAATAAGTGATAGAAAACAACCTTCTCTGATCAGACAGAATCCGAAAGGATGATTCAGGGAGGTTGTTTTTCCTTTATCCGGACAGAGGAAGCACAGAATGGCAGAGATCAGAAAAATCATTTTCATAAAAAATGCGGTGGAGACGCTGGGATATTTTTCCGAACAGATTGCACGAGAACTGGAGAGGAACGGGTATGAGACCTGCTTTATCGACTATGAGCGGATGTATGAGTCGATGGATGTAATGCTGCATTTTCTGGACCGGGAAGAGACGGCACTTGTCACCTTTAATTTCATCGGGCTGCGCGGGGAGGCTGTGTTTCAGGCGGAGAGCGGACGCAGTATCTGGCAGGAGGAGAACCTTCCCGTCTTAAATATCTTGGTGGATCATCCGCTCTACTATCACAGCTGTCTGAAGGAAGCCGGGGAGCGGATGCGGGTATTCTGTGTGGACAGAGAGCACGTCGGCTATGTGAGGCGTTTTTACCCGGGGGTGAAGGTGGAGTTCCTGCCGCTGGCGGGCAATGAACTTCTTTTTTCGCATGGAGACGGGGAACACGGAACGCACAGAGCGGATGTGCCAGAGCCTGTGCTGTATGGGCAGAGAACCTTTGACCTTGTATTTGCGGCCAACTATGTGTCGATGGAGATGCTGGAGGAAAAAGTAAAGGCGCTGGATGACGATTATCGGATCTTTTACCGGCGGATCACGGAAGATCTGATCGCGGATCCCGCGCAGTCTGTAGATGCGGTTATGGAGCGGCACATCCGCAACGAGCTTGGGGCAGTGCCGGAAGAGCAGCTTTGCGCAGCGATGTCCGGGATGATCTGGATTGATCTGTTTGTCCGCAGCTATTTCCGGGAAAAAGTAGTGCAGACGCTCGCGGATGCCGGTATCATAGTGCGGGTATTCGGAGCAGACTGGGAGAAAATTCACTGCAAAAAGCCGCAGAACGTGCGGACGAGTGGCGGAAAAGTGAACTCGGCGGCGTGTGTGCAGGCGATGCGTGACGCCAGGATCGCGTTAAACGTGATGCCCTGGTTTAAAGACGGAGCACATGACCGCGTCTTTACGGCGATGCTGCAGGGAACGGCGGCGCTCACGGACGACAGCCGGTATCTGCGGGAAGAGTGCCGGGACGGAGAAAATATCTGCTTTTACTCCCTGAGGGCGTTACAACAGCTTCCGGATCAGGTGGTAAGCCTGCTTGAGGATCCGGTGCGGATGGCAGAGCTGGCGGAGCGGGGATATCGGATGGCAGAAAAGCGGCACAGGTGGAAGAACCGCGCCGGGCTTCTGATGCAGGCGCTTCGCGATATAGATAAGTAAAACTAATAGAATTCAGTAAATAAATTCATGATACTAATGACAGCGCATTCCTTGTAAAAAGAAAATCCGCATGATAAGATGGAAGAAGGCAATCAATGTAGCAATGTGTGATGTGAAGGAGGAAAATCATGAAGATGATGTCACTTGCGAAGGAACTTTCGTCCAATACATATCCGGGAAGAGGAATTGTGATTGGCAGATCCGGGGATGGAAAATATGCGGTAACCGCATACTTTATCATGGGAAGAAGCGAGAACAGCCGCAACAGGGTCTTTGTGGAGGATGGTGAAGGAATCCGCACACAGGCATTTGATCCGTCCAAGCTGACAGATCCGAGTCTCATCATTTATGCACCGGTCCGCGTGCTTGGCAACAAGACGATCGTGACAAACGGCGATCAGACCGATACGATTTACGAACTGATGGACAAGCAGCAGACATTCGAGCAGGCGCTGCGCACCAGAGAGTTTGAGCCGGACGCACCGAACTATACACCGCGGATTTCCGGTATCATGCACATCGAGAACAATACCTACAACTACGCGATGTCTATTTTAAAGAGTAACAACGGCAATCCGGACGCCTGCAACCGCTATACGTTTGCATACCAGAATCCGGTGGCCGGCGAGGGACATTTTATCCATACATACATGGGAGACGGCAATCCGCTGCCGAGTTTTGAGGGAGAGCCGAAGCTTGTCGGCATCGAGGGAGACATCGACACCTTCACAAACACGGTCTGGGAGAACTTAAACGCAGACAATAAAGTATCTTTGTTTGTGCGTTACATTGAGATTGAGAACGGAAAATACGAGACGAGAATCATCAACAAGAACGTGTGAGGAGAATAGGATCATGAAAGAATTAGAATTAAAATATGGCTGCAACCCGAACCAGAAGCCGTCCAGAATCTATATGGAGAACGGCGAACTGCCGATCAAGGTGCTTTGTGGCAGACCGGGTTATATCAATTTTCTGGATGCATTCAACGGCTGGCAGCTCGTGTCCGAGTTAAAAAAGGCAACCGGTCTTCCGGCAGCGACCTCCTTTAAGCATGTGTCGCCGGCGGGCGCGGCAGTCGGACTTCCGCTTTCCGAGGTGGAGCGCAAGATCTACTGGGTGGATGACATGGATGTGGAGTTTACACCGCTTGCAAATGCCTATATTCGTGCGCGCGGCGCAGACCGCATGTCCTCGTTCGGTGATTTTATCTCTCTTTCGGATGTCTGCGACAAGGAGACAGCGCTTGTCATCAAGCGGGAGGTATCGGACGGCGTCATTGCCCCGGGTTACACCGATGAGGCACTTGAGATTTTAAAAGCGAAGAAAAACGGCAATTACAATGTCATTGAGATCGATCCGGATTATGTGCCGGCACCGATCGAGCATAAGGAAGTGTTCGGAATCACATTTGAGCAGGGAAGAAATGAGCTGGTGATCGATGAACATTTCTTCGACAATATTGTGACGGAGAACAAGGAGATTCCGGAGGCGGCGAAGAGAGATCTTGCCATTGCGATGATCACTTTAAAATACACGCAGTCCAATTCCGTGTGCTATGTCAAGGGCGGTCAGGCGATCGGTATCGGAGCGGGGCAGCAGTCCAGAATCCACTGCACGAGACTTGCCGGTTCCAAGGCGGACAACTGGTGGCTGCGTCAGTCGCCGCAGGTACTTTCCCTTCCGTTTAAGCCGGGCATCAAACGTGCAGACCGGGACAACGCCATTGACCTCTATATTGGCGAGGATTACATGGATGTGCTGGCAGAAGGCGCATGGCAGAATATTTTTACAGAAAAGCCGCCTGTGTTTACCGCAGAGGAGAAGCGGGCATGGCTGGATAAGAACACAGAGGTATCTCTTGGATCGGATGCGTTCTTCCCGTTTGGCGACAACATCGAGCGCGCACACAGAAGCGGCGTTGCGTATGTGGCACAGCCGGGCGGTTCCATCCGCGACGATCATGTGATTGAGACTTGCAATAAATATCATATGGTGATGGCATTTACGGGAATCCGTCTGTTCCATCACTAGGAAGAGCCAAAGAGGGCTGATGTATGCAGGGTGCATCAGCCCTTTTTTATTTCATAGGAAATACCGTGATACATTCATGTGTGAAAGTAGAACCTTCCTATGAAATAAAAAACGCTCCGCGAGGATGCGCAGCTCGCGGTAGGGAAAATATCGCTTTGCGAACCGCTCGCGCGCGGAGAATCTCGCAAGCGAGATTCTTTTTTACACTTTTTTTACAAGGCTTTACCGGACAAGGGTAGAAGAGAAGATTCATAAACGTTACAGTTTATTTTACATACAAGAAAATGAGAGGATAGTTGTGAAAATGAAGAAAAAGAATCATTGGAAAAACTTATGTGCGCTTTTCTTCGCAGTCTGCATGGTGTTTTCGACAGTAGCAGGAGATGCGTCTTTTGTTACTGCTATGGCAGCAGAGGTGCAGACAGCGGCCGGAAGTGAAGCGGCGGAAAATCCGTCACCGGCAGAGGAGAGCGGAGCAGACAGCACGGAAGGTGCACAGAACACAATAAATCAAGAAAGTGCGGCGCAGACAGGGAACGCCGGTCAGACGGACGCAGCGCAGGCAGAGGGTGCAGTGCAGACGGATGCAGCGCAGACAGATGGTGCAGCGCAGGCGGATGCGGTACAGAATACGGAGTCTGGGGCAGACCAGAATACGGCGCTCATCCAGACGGCGGGTGCAGAAAGCCTTGCGGCCTTCAGTTATACGGCGGCACCGGAAGCGGGACTTCCGACAGCAGCGACAGCGGGCAGCGGAACGCTTGACGTAAGCGGAGCATCTTACAGCGGATTCAGCAAGGGAATCGCAGCAAAAGGATGGAGCGAGGGAGCGGGCTTTACGGTTGCGGTCAATGCTGCAGGTTACACAGATTTAAAATTTTCTGCAGACATGCGCTCCAGCGGAACCGGTCCTGCCAACTTTGCACTGGAATATTCCATTGACGGAGCAAGCTGGACAAAGATCAGCGGAACGGATGTGACCTTAAGTACGGATCTTGCCCCGGTGTATCAGCAGACGGTACTCCCGGCGGCACTGTCCGGAAAAGCGTTTACACTGCGTGTGACAATGCAGGGAAATACAAGTGTGAACCAGAGTACAGTCGGCACGAACGGTGTGACCAGCATCAACAACATTGTAGTCACCGGAACACAGGGCGAGGCGGCGACAGACGGAACGGTCTGTTCCAAAGTCAAAGCTTCCGTGGAGCCGGGAGATGTGGAAGCCGGTACGAAGGTGGAGCTCTCCTGTGCGACGGAGGGAGCAACGATCACATACCATACCGATCTGGACAGTGCAGACAAGACATACACCGAAGCGCTTGTGATCGAGGAAGATGTGACGATCTACGCGACAGCCGAACTCGAAGGTTATGAGACGAGTGAGACGGCAGAATTTGCCTACACGGTAAAACAGGGTGCAAAGAGCAAGGAGGCAGCACTTGCCACCACACTTTCGGACGGAAATATTGTCGCCCTCTATTACGAGAACAACGGAACCGGAAGCGTGCTCTCCCAGACCGCAAGCGGCAAGAAGTTAAAGGGCGTGTCAGCGACTGCGGCGGATGGTGCGCTTGCCATTCCGGAAGATGCGGCAGAACTTACGGTTTCCGTGGATGAAAACGGCTATTATACGTTTACATGCGGTGGAAAATATCTGACGTCCGGCGCAACGGGCAGCTCCGTGACGTTTGCGGACGCGGCGGGAGATTACAGTCTCTGGAAGCTGCAGAAGGCAAATGAGAACGGCGGATACTATGTGATCAATGCCAACGCAAAATATAATAATACCACAGAACAGTATCTGGAATATTACAGCGGTTTTACGACATACAGCTACAAATCATCTTCGGATGCGGCGTATGTATTCTATTTTTATCTGATCGATGAGGGAACACCGTCGGTTCATATCCGTGCGGACGAGTCCGTCACGGAAAACGTGGCACAGTGGTCCGGAACGGCAGATTACAAGACGGCAGGTGTGACGGCAGATACCGGAATTGCAGGAGATTCTCTCAATGCAAATGATCTGCTGGATGCGGATGCTATATATTCGGCGGTGGTAAATGGAACGGCAGTGGCACCGTATACCGAGGCCACAAGCACTTCCACCGGTTCGACTTCCTATTATATGGGAGGAAAGGGCATTGGAAGCGGAAGCAATGATTATGCGCAGTTTGTGATGCCGACAACGGGCTATGCCAACATGGTGCTCGCATTCCGGCTTCGCGCAAGCAACACCGGAGCAGGTTCCTTCCAGATGCAGTATTCTACGGACGGTGTGGATTTTAAAAACCTTTCCACAGGAACCTATGCTTATAAGTACACGAAATACGTGGGCGGTGAGCCGCAGGAAGTGAGCGCCGCGGAGAAAATTACCGACGGTGTGGCAAAGACAAGCCTTGCGCCGGCAAACTATATTTCGTTCACGTTTGATATTCCGAACGAGGCGGCGAATGCAGACCGTCTCTACATCCGCATGGTCCCGGGCAGCCTTTCTGCCAAGGGAGATAAGGCACCGGCAGCGGGCGGAGTGATCCGTATGGACACGGTGACAGTGACAGGCAATCCGCTGATCGCCTCAGATCTCTGCGGATATGTGGCAGCAGAACCGCAGAGCGGCGTGGTAGCTGTGGGCAGTGAATTGACACTGACAAGCGCCACGGAGGGTGTAACAATCCATTACAGTGTAAACGGCGGCGCGGAGCAGATCTATGATGCGTCGGCGAAGCCAAAGCTTGCAGACCTTCCGGCAGTTGTGACTGCCTATGCGACAAAGGACGGCTATAAGGACAGCATCCGCCGTACATTCTCTTATCAGCAGGCACAGGTGGCAACGGTAAAAGCAACGCCGAACGGCGGCAGCGTGGTGAAAAATACCGCGGTGAACCTCACCTGTGAGACCGAGGGTGCGACGATTCAGTATTCCGCGGACGACGGTGCAACCTGGCAGGATTATACCGAAAAGCTCGCCCTGACAGAGCTTCCGGTTACCTATAAGGTGAAAGCCGTCAAAGACGGTTACCTGGACAGCAGTGTGCTCACACTTTCCTTTACCGAGCGCACAAACGAAAAATATCAGATTTACTTTGGACAGTTACATTCCCACACTTCCTATTCGGATGGTGCGGGAAGCTGTGAGGATGCATACCAGCATGCAACGAACGTTGACAATCTGGATTTTGTTGCGGTGACAGATCACTCCAACTCGTTTGACAATGCGGACAGCGCGTCCATCTCGGACGGCTCGATGAGTGAGGAATGGAAGGAAGGCCATGCGCTTGCCACGCAGTATACGACAAGTGGATTTGTGTGCATCTATGGGTTTGAGATGACCTGGTCGAACGGACTTGGACACATCAATACGTTTAACACCGAAGGCTTCCAGAGCCGTACCCAGAATGAGTACAAGACTTACAGCACGGCATTGCAGAATTATTACGCGACCTTAAAGACACAGCCGGATTCCATCAGCCAGTTTAACCACCCGGGAACGACGTTCGGTGATTTCAGCGATTTCGCATACTATGACGAGGAGATCGACAAGCTGATTACGACGATCGAGGTCGGAAACGGCGAGGGTGCGATCGGAAGTTCGGGTTACTTCCCGTCCTACGAGTATTACCAGCGCGCGCTGGACAAGGGCTGGCATCTTGCTCCGACCAACAACCAGGATAACCATAAGGGCTTGTGGGGCGATGCAAACACGGCGCGTTCCGTTGTCCTTGTGGACAGCCTGACGCAGGAAAATATTTACGATGCCATGCGCAATTACCGCGTGTATGCGACAGAGGATAACGACCTCAGCATCTATTACACGCTGGACGGCTACATCATGGGTTCCATTTTAGAGGATGGAGCGACCGGAGATACCGTACATCTTTCCGTTGACTTAAGTGATCCGACGGATGCGTCCATCGGTAAAGTACAGGTCATCACAAACGGAGGACTGGTGCTTGCCGAGAAAAATGTTTCCGGAAACGAGGAGACGGTCACCTTTGATGTGAAAAATGATTATTCCTATTACTATATTAAGGTTGTGGAAGCGGACAGTGATATCGCCGTGACGGCACCGGTATGGGTAGGCTCTGTGGAGGCGGCAGGAATTGACAGCTTTTCCACGGACGAGGTGCTTCCGGTAAGGGGAGAGCCGCTGACGGTGAACCTTGGACTCTATAATAATGAAAACAGCGAGCTCGCGATTGATTCCATAACGTTTGAGGTGGGCGGAGAGACCGTACATGAGGCGGATCTTGCCGCAGCAGGATTGGGAAGCGTCGCATCCATGAGCACGGGAAGCTACAGCTTTGACTATACCTATGACGGCGTCGGCAGCATGGAGATGACAGCAGTTGTGCATGCGACGATGAACGGCGTGCAGAAGGTATACAAGAGCGTCTTAAAATTAAGCTACGCGACACCGGAGATGGTGACAAAGGTTATCATCGACGGAACCCATTACAACGATTATGTGACCGGTTACTATGGCGGTAACGTCGGAAACTTTACGGCGATTGCGGGAGCAAAGAACGTCAAGGTGGAAGTGGTCACAGACGAGATTACGCCGGAGATGCTTGCAAACTGTGCGTTGCTTGTGATCTCGGCACCGGCGAAGAAATCCGGGACAGCAAATGCCGGAGATTACACCGTGTCGCATTTTGAAGACAGCTTTATCCAGATGGTAAAAGACTATACCGACAATGGCGGTACGCTGATTACCTGCGGTATTGCCGATTATCAGGATTCTACTTCGGGACAGACAGCGACAGAGATGAATAAGCTTTTGGCTGCGATCGGGGCATCGACCAGATTAAACAGCGACGAGGCGTACGATGAGACGAACAACGGCGGACAGCCGTACCGCTTATATCTGAAAGGAACCTACAACAAGGATTCCAGATATCTGCGCGGCGCAAGCGAGGAGCAGGAGTACAGTGCGTACAGCGGATGTACCGTGGCGCTGGATGCGGATGCGGTGACAGCCGGACGTGCGGAAGCGCTTGTGAGCGGATATGATACAACGTATTCGATCGACTGCAAGGATGATGCGGGAAACAGAGTTACCGGAAGCCCGACGTATGTGGAAAAAGGCAATATGGTAGCACTCGCACATGAGACACTGGGAAGCGGTGCAAATGTCTTTGTTGCGGGAACCGTATTTATTTCCGACTTTGAGGTGAAGGCGGAGCTGGACAATATCTGGGATCTGCCATACTTAAACCGCACGATTGCAGAAAATATTTTAGATGAAGTGAAAGTGGAGCTTCCGCTGTCTACGATTGCGGAAGTGCGTAAGAACGGTACGGCGGGCGATGTCTACCGCGTGGAAGGCTATGTGACCGCAGGAACAGCCGTGGAGGGCAACACCTTCTTTGATACGATCTATATCCAGGACGACACCGCGGGAATTGATATTTTCCCGTATGCGGAGAGCGGACTTGCCATCGGAACCAAGGTGGAGATTACCGGATATGTGGACGCCTACCAGGGCGATAAAGAGCTTAAGGTGATAAGCAGCCGGATTCTGGACGAGGAGCCGAAGGTGATTGCACCGGAGAAACTGTCGGCAAAAGACGCCATGGACTATGAAAAGTCCGGCGGTAAGCTGGTACAGGTGGAGGGAACGGTAACGGATGTACTCTATGATGCGGCGGGCACCGGCGTATCACAGTTCTGGCTGGATGACGGCAGCGGCGTCAATGCCAATATTTTCATCGACGGATATATCTTATCGGCAACGACAGGAAAGAATGAACTCGCATCGGTTGTGTCGACAGGAAAACGCGTGTCGGCGGTCGGCGTGGTCTATGCACATCCGGAGGGAACCTCGGACGAGGCAGTGACCTGTCTGCGTGTAAGAAACTGCGATGAGATCGTGGAAGTGACGTCCGGGGAGATGCCGGATGACACGGAGACGCCGGGCAATACCGAGACACCGGATACGGAGACACCGGGAGATACAGGTTCGTCAGACAGCGGAACTGACAGCGCGGACGGAAATGGAAATGGAGGAAGTGTAAGCGGCAGCGTGACTGTATCGGACGGACAGACGACAGATGCGGTGACGGTTGCTTCGCAGAATGACTGGGATCCGGTCAGAAACAGAGTGACAGCGGCATCCGCCGGCAGCACAGTCACGGTTCTCCTTGCAGACGGTGTTTCTGTGCCGGGAGATGTCATTGCGGCAGTGCGCGGAAGGGATGTACGTCTGGTATTTAGGCTGGCAAATGGAATCGTGTGGACGATTGACGGAAGAAACGTGACATCGGATACGGTTCCGGATATGGACTTTGGCGTGACGATCAACAGCCATGCCGTGCCGGATGCGCTTGCGAGACAGACCGCGGCGGGAAGAGATTATTTCCAGATCAGCTTAAACCATGACGGCGCATTCGGTTTTACCGCAGTGATGACGCTGCCGGTGGGAACACAGTATGCGGGCATGTATGCAAAGTTATATTATTACAATGAAGCAAAGGGACGGCTGGAACTGGCATCTTCCGGAAAAGTAGATGCAAACGGAAATGTGGAGCTTACCTTTGTACATGCATCCGATTATGTGGTGGTGCTGGATCAGATGCCTGCAGTGCAGACGGGGGATGACACTCCGCTTGCAGTAGCAGTGATGATGCTTCTTGCAGGTATGGTTCTGCTTGCAGCGGCAGCACGCAAAAAAAGGATATTTTTGAAATAAGGGTGGTTAAAACATGAATTTCAAAAAGAGCAAGATACGCAGCCTGGTGCTTCTGGCACTGGCTGCCGTTGCTTTTTGCGGACTGATCTGGTTCGCGAATAAAGACAGACCGGTTTATAGGAGCAGCAACATGGCGGGGACGGACTATGAGGTCGGAAGAGTCCTGCGGGTTGTGGAGGATCACAAGACGGTGGATGAGGAGATGGACGGAATCTGGCGGGGAAGTATGACGCTGGAGGTAGAGATCCTTACCGGACGTTACAAGGGCGACACGGCTATTGTGGAAAATTATTTCAGCTCCCTGTACAACGTCAGGGTGGCGGAGGGGGATAAAATCTCCATCCGCATCGACACGACGGGGGAGGACGAATATCAGGTCTCGGTCTACAATTATTACCGCGTTCCGCAGATGATTGGCTGCATCGTGGCGTTTGTGCTGCTTCTCGTATTGATCGGAGGGAAAAAAGGTGCAAAATCTGTGGCGGGGCTGGCGTTTACCGTGGTATGTATCCTCTGGATTTTACTGCCGCTTGCGCTGAAGGGTTACTCGCCGCTGGCGGTCACTATCCTGCTCATTCTGGTCTGCAATTTTGTCAGTTTCTTCCTGATAGACGGCATCTCGACCAAGACGGTTGTGGCGGCAATCGGAAGCATGCTGGGTGTGCTTGCGGGAGCAGTGTTTGCACTGATCGCGCAGAATGCCATGTCGATTACGACTTACCAGATGGATGAGGCGGAGACACTGCTTCTGATCACAAGCACCACGGAACTGAAGATCCGGGATCTGTTTTTGTGCGGTATTCTGATTTCGTGTATGGGAGCCGTGATGGATGTGGCGATGAGTATCTGTTCCGCGGTGGCGGAGATCCATCAGGTGGATCGGTCGCTTGGCATGGCGAAGCTGTTTGCCTCCGGGATGAATATCGGAAGAGACGCGATGGGAACCATGGCGAACACGCTAATCCTGGCAGTCGCCGGGACATCGCTGAACATGATGTTGATGATCTACTCCTATGACGTCAGCTTTCAGCAGCTGATGAATACGGACTTTGTGGCGATCGAGATTATCCAGTGCATTGCGGGAAGCGTGGGTATCGTGTGTACGGTCCCGCTGGTAGCACTGCTGTCCGCCGCCGTATTTGGAAAAAAGACAAAAAAATGAGACTGCACTATGGCAGGATGACGATCTGCCGCTGATATTCGGAGGCGGGGGGAACGTCATGCTCCTGCATGCGGGCGGCGCGCAGAGGCGTGCCGCCTTTTTGATTGCGCATCTGCAGATAGAGATTCCCGGCAAATACATCGTGCTCAAACACCTGCATGGCATCCGGGGACAAAAGCTTTGGCGCCTGCGACGGCCGTGTGATAAGCGGAACTGCAGCAGAGGCTTTTAGTGCGGCAAGCAGGGGAGCGGCGCTTTTCCGAAAGCCGAGAATGCGTAGATAGGGAATTTTATCCAGGGCATTGCCGCATGCGTAATCGGAAGAAGTAATGCCAAGGATGGAGTGCAGCAAAATGCGGTTAATGCGCGTGAGAGTCATTTCTTTGCTTTTTAACCGTGACGCGAAGGAGGAAAAAGAGGTATAATAAGGAAGCTGGTTTCGCATGCGGTTGGCAAATTCCGGGGAGGAATCGGCGGTCCGGGCGAGTTGTGAGGCAGAACTGCTTAACAGCAGATAACCCAGAATGCTGGAAAAGTCATCGGCGCACAGCAGCGGAAAATCTGCCCGGTAGTCCTGCAGGATGGACAGTGCCTCCTGCGGCATGGCATGATGCAGAATCCCGTCGGCAGAATCTTCGGATGCTCCGGCGCCACCGGCGAAGAGTGTATGCCGGATCGCGGATGCGGAGGCCGGGACTTCGGAGGCGCCGGAGCGGATGGATGTTTCGTGGTACGCGGCGCCTTCCCGCTTTAGCAGATAGGGCGTGATCGAAGACGCGCGGCGGCGCAGCGCTTTTAAGTATTCCAGAGCCAGTATGTTGTTCGGGGAGGCGAGCAGGGAGGAGAGCGCCTCTGCGGATACGGGCAGGGCGCCATCCTGACCGGCGGAGCCGGAAAAATACGAGAGCAGGGCAGCTTCCCTTGCCTTTGGGAATGTACTGCCGGATTTTAGGTTGTGCTTCAGGGAAGCCTTTAAATCCGCCGGTTCATCCGCGAGAACGTCCGCAATGCGGCGAAGGAGGGCAAGGTCGCCGCTCTCAGCGCCAAAACAGATGCCGTTTACGCAGCCCGTTTTCTCAAAGAGGGAGATTCCGGCGTCCGCGAAAAGCTCTGCGGAAGCGGTGGACCAGAGTACGGGAAGCTCGAGCACGACATCTGCACCCGAGGAGAGCGCCATGCGGGCACGGGTGTATTTGTCCAGAAGGGCGGGCTCTCCGCGCTGTACATAGTCGCCGCTTGTGGCGACAACGATATAGTCGGCGTGAAGATTTTTTCTGACATGCGCGATCTGATAGGCGTGCCCGTTGTGGAATGGGTTGTATTCTGCGATAATGCCAATGACGTTCATGGCGGATCCTCCCGTACTGCAATGTAATAAAAACTGTAGCTATCATAGCATACTGTGAAATAGAAAAAAAGAAAAAGGAGCATTTCACGTGAAGAGAAACAGAAACATTGGAGCGATTCTTCTGATTGCGGCAGGACTTTTGCTGATTGCGGCAGCCCTTTATGAACTGATCCCGGCGCTGCTCGCGTACAAGCGGGCGGACGATACCTACGAGGCGCTGCGCGAGGCTTATGTGACCGGACAGCCGGGGACATCTTCGGATGATCCGGCGGAGGAGGGAGAGGAGCTGCCGGCATGGTATGAGGCATTGCAGGTGGATTTTGAGACGCTAAAGGAAGCAAATCCGGATGTGACCGGCTGGATTTATTTTGACAATATAGAGCAGATCAATTATCCCACTCTGTATTCCGGGGATGACGAGACCTACCTGCATACCGATCTCTATGGAAATGCGTCGAAATCCGGCTGCATTTTTATGGAGGGGAACAATGTCCCCGATTTTAACGACTGCCACACGATTCTGTACGGGCACAACATGAAAAACGGAAGCATGTTCGGTTCGCTGAAACAATATAAAAACGACGGCTTTTATGAAAAAAATGCGTATTTTACCGTGTTTACGGAGGATGCAGCCTACCGCTACCAGATTTTTGCGTACAGTGATGTCCCGGAAGATTCGGACGTCTATACGACCGGGTATCTGCCGGATGAGACTTTTGACGGGTTCCTCACAGAGCTGCTTAAGTCTTCCTACAAGGATACGGGCGTTGCGGTGGGAAAGGATGACAAGGTTCTGACACTGTCCACCTGCTCGGGTGACGGGCTGCGGTTTGTGGTGCACGCGGTGCGGGTTGACGAACACGAAAGCGGGGTGTGACTGTTAAATTTTTGTCAGGCTGTTTTTCATTTTGTACAAAGAAACTGGCAATTACTGGCTTGTTTCGCGGGCGTGACAAGCGTATACTAAAACTATATGCGGTCTGTGAGAGACAGACCTTTGCAAAACAAGGAGGCAGATCCTCTCCTCGCCAGAGGGCTCGGATTTTGCTTCGCAAAACAAGGAGGATATTATGAACGTATTAGTTATCAACTGTGGAAGCTCTTCATTAAAATATCAGCTCATCGATTCTGAGAGCGAAGCGGTACTGGCAAAAGGTCTCTGTGAGAGAATCGGAATCGACGGAAGACTGGTATACCAGAAGACCGGACTGGACAAAGAGATTACAGAAGCTGCAATGCCGACACACAAGCAGGCAATCCAGATGGTTTTAGATGCACTGGTGAATCCGAAGACCGGCGCAATCGCAAGTCTCTCCGAGATTGATGCTGTCGGACATCGTGTCGTACACGGTGGAGAGAAGTTCGCAGCATCTACACTTCTGACACCGGAAGTATTAAAGACAATCGAGGAGTGCAACGATCTTGCACCGCTTCACAACCCGGCAAACCTGATCGGTATCGATGCCTGCAAGGAGCTGATGCCGAACGTACCGATGGTTGGCGTATTCGATACCGCTTTCCATCAGACAATGCCGAAGAAAGCATATCTCTATGGTCTGCCTCATGAGTATTATGAGAAATACAAGGTCAGAAGATACGGTTTCCACGGAACAAGCCACAGCTTTGTATCTAAGCGTACCGCAGAGTTCCTTGGTATGGATCTTAAAAATTCCAAGATCATCGTGGCACATCTCGGCAACGGCGCATCCATCAGTGCCGTATTAAACGGCGAGTGCGTAGATACCTCCATGGGTCTGACACCGCTTGAGGGACTTGTCATGGGAACACGTTCCGGTGATATTGATCCGGCGATCATGGAATTCATCGCAAAGAAAGAGAATCTTGATATCGAAGGTATCATGAATGTATTAAATAAGAAGTCCGGCGTACAGGGAATGTCCGGTCTCTCCTCTGACTTCCGTGACCTGCAGGCAGGACACGAGGCAGGCAACGAGCTTGCAACCAATGCGATCGAGGTATTCAGCTATCGTGTGGCAAAATACATCGGCTCCTATGTCGCAGCAATGAACGGCGTAGATGCCATCGCATTTACCGCGGGTATCGGTGAGAACGTGAACCTGGTTCGTGAGAAGGTAATGTCTTATCTCGGTTATCTCGGCGTGACGGTAAATCAGGCAGTGAACGATGCAACCCACGGCGACGAGGCGATCATCTCTACCGCGGATTCCAAGGTAAAGGTATGCGTGATCCCGACCAACGAGGAGCTTGCGATTGCAAGAGAGACTGTAGCGCTTGTAAAATAGTTTTTGCTGTCAAGGGAAATTCCTTGACAAAAAAGCAAAAAAGTGATTGACAAACCAGGGACGCCTATGTATAATTGGTTAGGTGTGAAAACCTCATATGTATGAGGCGAAGGAGTAAACCATGCAGATTGATATTTCAGAGATTGTATCTTGTGAGAACAGAGAAGTTACCGAGAAGGTTCATATCGAGCAGGATACGTTTGTATCGAGGCTTGGTGAGTTCCCGATCACGAAGAGCGCGCCGTTTGATCTCAGGATTGCGAACCGCGAGGGCAGTGAGCTGCTTTTGAGCGGGGAGACGGATCTTACAGTATCAATCCCGTGCAGCAGATGTCTTACGGAAGTTCCGACGGACATCCACATTGTCATCGACAAGAAGCTCCGCATGGACGGAACGGAAGTTGTGGATGATGAAATGGAAGAAACAGACTACCTGATTGGATTAAATCTGGATATAGATAAGCTTATCTATGGAGAGATTTTGGTGAACTGGCCGATGAAAGTTCTGTGCAGAGAAGATTGCAAAGGAATTTGCAAGGTGTGCGGAATGAACCTGAATAAGGGGAACTGCGATTGCCAGAGAACAGAACTGGATCCAAGAATGGCAGCAATCCAAGATGTCTTTAACAAATTTAAGGAGGTGTAAGTAAATGTCTATTTGTCCGAAGAATAAATCTTCCAAAGGAAGAAGAGATAAAAGAAGAGCAAACTGGAAAATGACTGCTCCTGCATTAGTAAAATGCAGCAAGTGTGGAGAGCTGATGATGCCTCACAGAGTATGCAAGAACTGTGGCTCTTACAACAAAAAAGAAATCATTCCGCAGGACTAATTCCAGCGGTACAGAGGAGATCCGGATCTGCCGGGTCTCTTTTTTGTGTAATAGGAAACTCCGTTCCTATTACACAAAAACGCTCCGCGGGGATGCACACCTCGCGGTGAGGTAAATAATGCTTTGCATACCGCGAGGGCGCGCAAGTGTGCGGCAAGCGCACACTTGGTTCTCATGGAAACTCCGTATACTCTGTTCTGGTATTGAAAAAAAGTGTTAACAAATTGTTAAAAAGTGGTTACTTTTTTTGTTCCAGATATTTACAATGATACATGTAACGTCACAACAACAAGGAGGAAATGTTAGTGAAGAAGGAATTGAACGAGACAGAAACGAAGCGCTCCGCAAAGAGAAGCGGAATGGCTCGCAGAATTACAGCACTTGTTCTTGCAGGTGTGTTGACATTCGGAGGTACGGCAACCGTATCTGCAGCAACATTGAGAGATGTATTTGATGCACAGTATTATTCTGAGACCTACAGCGATCTCAAGGATGCATTCGGTACGAATCAGACAGCATTGTACAAGCATTATAAGACATTTGGTAAGAGCGAGGGCAGAACAAGCACAGCACTTATCGACGTACAGAAATACAGAGCAGCATACCCGGATCTGGATGCGGCATTCGGCGATAACTGGGATGCATATGTGAATCACTACATCAAATACGGCTTTAATGAGGGAAGAAATTCTTTCGGCACCTTTGATGCAAGAGCATACGCAGACAGATATCCGGACTTAAAGGCAGCATTCGGTTACGATGTGCTTGCGCTTTACAAGCATTACTTAAAGTTCGGTAGAGCAGAGGGAAGAGATGCGAGCGCAGCTGTAGTAGCAACATCCAGCTACACAGAGTCTTCTTACAGCGGATCTTCTAATACAGGAAGCGCTGACAACGGCAACAATACTTCTACCAACACAGCACCGATCAGAACAAACGGTCGTCTGACAAACCCGGAGACAGGTGCACCGGTTGCAGGCGCAACAGTTACATTCAGACTGACAAGCTTCAATGCAACAGCAGAGGAAGCAGAAGCAGCTACAGAGTCTGTTGAGACAACGGCTGAGACGACAGAGTCCACAGAAACTACAGAGACAACAGAGTCTACAGAAGCTACAGAGACAACAGAGTCTACAGAAGCCACAGAGACAACAGAGTCTACAGAAGCTACAGAGACAACAGAGTCTACGGAGGCAACAGAGTCTACAGAGGAGACAGAGGAGCCGGAGAATGGTCTGGTTGTAGGCGATGGTTACTATGAGATTACCACAGACGCAAACGGTTACTATGAGATTCCGGAATTCGTACCGGGTGTATACTCCGTTCAGGCAGCAGCTGTTGGTTACTTAACCTTGACAGTGAACTCCATCAGCATCAACGCTGACAATGGAAGCTTCACATTGCCAACATTCCAGCTGTTGAGCTCTGATATGAGCGGTGTGAATACCGTTGCAGGCGTTGCAAAGAATGCAACCACAGGTCTTGGTATTGAAGGTGTAACCGTAAATGTACGTGCGAACTGGAACAATCAGTCCGGTGATGTGATCGCTACGACCACCACAGATGCAGACGGCAATTACAGCTTCTCTCTTGAGAGAGGTTACTACACCCTTGAGTTCGCAAGAGACGGATTCGTATCCACTTTTGTAAACGTAGCAAGCTCCAATGCAATTGGTGCATGCGAAGGCGTATTAAGCCCGACCAGCACAAGCGAGGTTACCAGCACAGAATTCAGAATCGTTCTTACCTGGGGTGAGACACCGAGAGATCTCGATTCCCACCTGGTTGGATTAGATGATGCCAACTCTGTATTCCACATCGCTTACTACAATAAGGTAGAGAGAGATACGGACGGTAACGTGATCGCATCCCTGGATGTGGATGATGTAAGCTCCTACGGACCGGAGACGGTAACCATCGTAAATGCACGTACAGATGCTACTTACTATTACTCTGTAAAAGACTTTACAGATCGTTATGACGCTACATCCACAAAGATGTCTGAGTCTGGCGCAAACGTAAAGGTATACCAGGGATCTGTTCTTGTGAAAGAGTACAATGTACCTCTGAATCAGGCAGGTACCATCTGGAATGTATTTAAGATTGAGAACGGAAGCGTTGTTGACATCAACAACTACAATGCAGACGAGACCACAATGTATGGTGAGTATGCATCCGAGTACAATTACTAAAATGATTCTTTAGGGAAAAACAGCCGCGGAGACGCGGCTGTTTTTTCTTTATAGGAAAACACTTTGTGCTGCGCCTTTTGTTCCTTGACCGGGGCGTTATGGAAAGCTATAATAAATGAATATGGTACAAGAGAAAAACTGGTGGAAACGGATTGAAGAAGAAATGCGTAGAGTGCATAGATGCAGGATGAAGGCAGTGCTGACGCTTTGGGGTATAGGGCTTTTACTGGGACTGGGAGGCTGTGCAGAACAGACACAGGATGCTGCCGGGGAAGAGAGCAGGACAACGGAGCAGATACCGCAGAGCACGGAACAGATGCCGCAAGACAGCGGACAGACTGGAGCGGAAACAGAACAAATGGCACCGGGCAGCGGGCAGACCGGGACGGGAACGGAACAAGCGGTACAGAGCAGTGAAGGAACCGGGGTGGAGACGGACGGTGCGGAAGACACTATGGAAGCGGTGTTGGAGCAGGCATTGCCGTCGGTGGTACAGATTTATCACGGGACGCCGGAGGGAGGACATACCGCGGGTTCCGGTTTTATTATGGAAATGACGGAAGATACGGTGTATCTGTGTACGAACCGCCATGTCATAGCAAAGTACGACGACTGGGATGTGTATTTTTATGATGGAACCTGCGTTACGGGAAGCAAAGCGGGTACCGACGATGTTTATGATGTGGGCGTCGTGGCGGTTGACCGGACGGCGATTCCAAAGAAAGTGCAGGAAAAGCTAAAGACGGTGGCGTATGATCTTGCGAGTTGGGAAGAACTTGGCAATGCAGAGTTGCCGGTCGGAATCGTGCGCATCGGACAGGAAGGCAATGTGCTCCACATGCTGACGGGAAGTCTTCTTCGGAAAGAGACGGAATTCCTGTGGGGACGGGGAGAGAAGGAGACGGAAGTGCGCATGGCGATTACCGACGGGGATTCCGGATCGGCGGTTTTTGATGAAAACGGAAAGCTGGTCAGCATGATATTCGGATGTTCACAGGACGCCGGAGGCGAGCGTGACTGGGGCGTCCCGCTTCGGGCGATCGTGTCATGTTATGAGAAAATAACAGGAGAAACATAGGAGACAGAAAGAAGGATTCATATGGGTGATTTTTTTAATTTGGATAATAAGTTTTTTCAGGGACTCAGTAAGGTGGTTGACTGTGTGATCCTAAGCGTGCTGTGGGTGTTCTGCTGCATCCCGATGGCAACGACATTTTTCCTGGCATGGCAGAGCGCATCAGTATTCGGATGGATTCTGTGCTGGCTGACATCGTTTCTGGCGGGACCGGCAACGACGGCGCTCTATTATGCGGTCAATAAGGTAATCCGGCACGGAAGAAGCTATCTGTGGAAGGAATACTGGCATGCGTTTAAGAGCAACTTTAAGCAGGCGGCGCTCGCAGCGCTGATTCTGACAGGAGTGGTTCTGTTTCTGGGACTGGACTGCTATATTATGTATCAGTTTGCTGCGCAGGGACAAAAGAGCGGCGTGCTGTATGTGGTTTTCCTGGTACTGATTGTGCTTGTCGTGATGCTGGCGGTATATCTGTTTGCCTACATGGCACGCTTTGAGAACAGTCTGGGGCAGTCGTTTAAGAACGCGGCGCTGATTGCGGTGGCGAATCTTCCGTGGTCGCTGCTTCTTCTGGTGCTTCTGGCAGCGAGCGCCTTTGGCTTGTGGATGCTTCCGTGGCTTATGATACTGCTTCCGGCAGTCTACATCCTGGTGGCGAATTTTATCCTGGAGCGCATTTTCCGCAAGTATATGTCGGCGGAAGATCTGGAGGCGGAGCAGGAACGAAATCAGGAATTTTTCAATTAGAAATAAGCGTATTTTTTATTGTTGATTTATAGAAAGAGTTATAGTATATTCATTAGTAGGCGTGGAGAACTAGACTCCGGCAGGACAGATGGGAGATGGAGTATGCAGCAGAGCAGCGGGGCTGTGAGGACAAGAATCGTATTGGATGCGATGGGCGGAGACTACGCACCGGCGGAGCCGGTCAAGGGCGCAGTGGATGCCGTGAACGCACGGTCGGATATTCAGGTGCTCCTGGTAGGACAGGAGGATGTCGTTCGGGAAGAACTGGCAAAGTATACGTACCCCGAAGATCAGATTCAGGTGGTACATGCAGAAGAGGTGATAGAGACTGCAGAGCCGCCGGTGAATGCAATCCGCAGGAAGAAGCAGTCATCCATTGTCATTGGAATGAATATGGTAAAGCAGAAGGAAGCAGACGCATTTGTGTCAGCGGGAAGTTCCGGTGCGATCTTAGTCGGCGGACAGGTGATTGTCGGCCGCATCAAAGGCATTGAGAGACCGCCGCTTGCACCTTTGATTCCGACGGAGAAGGGAGTCTCTCTTCTGATTGACTGTGGAGCGAATGTGGATGCGAGAGCTTCGCATCTGGTGCAGTTTGCGAAGATGGGTTCCATTTATATGGAGAATGTTCTCGGAGTGAAGAAGCCGAGAGTGGCGATTGTCAATATCGGCGCAGAGGAGGAGAAGGGCAATGCTCTTGTGAAGGAGACATTTCCTCTGCTGAAGGCGTGTGAAGACATCAATTTTGTGGGAAGCATTGAGGCGAGAGAGATTCCAAAGGGAGAGGCGGACGTGATTGTCTGCGAGGCTTTCGTTGGAAATGTCATCTTAAAGCTGTACGAAGGACTCAGCAGTACGTTAATCGGTGCCATCAAGAAAGGCATGATGAGCACGTTGAAGAGTAAAATTGGTGCAGCACTTGCATTGCCGGCATTAAAGTCTACGTTAAAGACTTTCGATGCAACACAGTACGGCGGTGCACCGCTTCTGGGACTGAATGGTCTTGTGGTCAAGACGCACGGAAGTGCAAAAGCAAAAGAGATTACGAATTCTATTTTTCAGTGTGTGACGTTCAAAGAAGAGGACATCAATGGAAAGATCAGGAAAAATATAGTAAGTTCTGCGGAACAGGAAGGAATGTAGGTTATGGAATTTGAAAAGCTGAAAAAAATCATTGCAGAGGTTTTGAATGTGGATGAAGAGGAGATCACGATGGAGACCACATTCGTAGATGATCTCGGAGCAGATTCCCTCGATATTTTTCAGATCATTATGGGGATTGAAGAGGAATTTGACATTGAGATTGCAAATGAAGACGCAGAACATATTGTGACCGTATCAGATGCAGTAGAAGAGATCAAGAATGCTTTAAACTCATAAGAGACAATTTGATGATGTGTCATAAAGCCCTTGTCCGGAAAGCAAGGGCTTTTGTTGATAAGAGGAACCCGCATGGCGGCGTTGCCGCGGGGCACAGAGATTTTGAGGCTTTTTCTTACTCTATACAAAGGCTGTAGGGCAAGAAAAGACCTCCGAAAGAGACGAGGAGGATAATGAAATGTCAAAACTGACAGAACTGGAACAAGTGATTGGTTATGAGTTTAACGAGCAGAGACTGTTGCAGCAGGCGCTGACACACAGTTCCTTTGCGAATGAGAAGCACATGAAGAAGCTTTCGGATAATGAGAGGCTGGAGTTTTTGGGAGACGCGGTCTTAGAGGTCGTGTCGAGTGAGTTCCTCTACAAGGAGCATACAGATCTCCCGGAGGGCGATCTGACAAAGCTGCGCGCGAGCATCGTCTGTGAGCCGACGCTTGCGCTGTGCACCAGGGAGATTGACCTTGGAAAGTATCTGTATCTGGGCAAGGGGGAGAATCTGACCGGCGGAAGAGGACGCAAGTCGATTCTTTCGGATGCGCTGGAAGCCGTGATCGGTGCGATCTATCTGGACGGCGGTTTTGAGCCGGCAAAAGCTTTTATCCACCGCTTCATTCTGACGGATATTGAACACAAGAAGCTGTTCTATGACAGCAAGACAATTCTGCAGGAAGTGGTACAGGGGCATTACGAGGAACCGCTTCACTATGAACTCATCGGCGAGGAGGGACCGGATCACGACAAACGTTTCCTGGTGGAGGCGGTGATCGGGAATACGACAATCGGCGAGGGAAGCGGACATACCAAGAAGGCAGCGGAGCAGGAGGCGGCATATCAGGCATTGCTCTGGATGAAAGAGAGAGGTTTATATGTATCTTAAGAGCATTGAAGTGCAGGGATTCAAATCATTTGCGAACAAGATCGTATTTGATTTTCATAACGGAATTACGGGAATTGTCGGACCGAACGGCAGTGGAAAAAGTAATGTCGCGGACGCTGTGCGCTGGGTGCTCGGAGAGCAGAGTGCCAAGCAGCTTCGCGGCGCCAGCATGCAGGACGTCATCTTCGCGGGTACGGAGAACCGCAAGCCGTTAAGTTATGCCTATGTGGCGATTACCATGGACAATTCGGATCATCAGCTTGCCATTGATTTTGAGGAAGTCACCGTGGCCAGACGTGTGTACCGCTCCGGCGAGAGCGAGTATCTGATCAACGGAAGTCCGTGCAGACTCAAGGATGTGACGGAGCTTTTTTACGACACCGGTATCGGCAAGGAGGGGTACTCCATCATCGGACAGGGACAGATCGAGCGCATCTTAAGCGGTAAGCCGGAGGAGCGCAGAGAGCTGTTCGACGAGGCGGCCGGCATTGTAAAATATAAAAAGCGCAAGGCGACAGCACAGAAAAAGCTGGAGAATGAGCGCGAGAATCTGGTTCGTGTGAATGATATTTTAGCCGAGCTGGAGCGCCAGGTCGGGCCGTTGGAGCGTCAGGCGGAGAAAGCCCGCATCTACCTGAAGAAAAAAGAAGAATTAAAAGAATATGATGTGAATATGTTCCTTCTGGAAGTGGAGCGCATTGAGGCGCAGCTTAAGGAAGTGGAAGGAAAATATCACATCGCGGACGAGGAATCGAAGGAAGCCAGCCAGTCTTACGAGAATATCAAGAGTGAATACGAGAAGCTGGAACAGGACATGGCTTCCATGGATGACAAGATTGCATCCATTCGTGAGGAGATGAGCCAGTCCACCGTGACCAAGGGAAAGCTGGAAGGACAGATCAATGTCTTAAATGAGCAGATCCACACGGCGGAGATGACCGATGAGCATTTAAAGAGCCGTCTGGACTCGATCGATCGGGAAAAGCAGGAGCGCATCGAGTCGCGCGGTACATACGAAGCGGAAAAGCAGGAACTCGACACAGAGCTTGCAGCTGCGGCGACGGAAAAGGAGACGGCGGCAGAGCAGCTGCGGAACATTCAGGAGGAGATCGCGCGCTGCACCGAGGGCATTGAAAAGGGCAAGAATGAGATTATCGAACTGTTGAACCGCAAGGCATCCGTCAAGGCGAGACAGCAGCGCTACGACACGATGATGGAGCAGGTGAACATCCGCAAGGCGCAGCTGACGCAGCGTCTGCTTGCGCGCAAGACCGAGGAGGCGGATCTTATCTCCGTTCTGGAAAGCTATCAGAAGGAGCTCGATGCGGTGAACGCGTCGATCGCAGAACTGAAGAAAAACGCTGCCGGGATGGATGAGCAGAACCGGGAGTGGAAGCGCAAGTCCCTGGAAGCCAATCAGAAGCTGGAGAGCGCGGTTGCACAGTACCATAAGCAGCAGTCCCGTCTGGAGTCTTTGAAAAATATTGCGGAGCGCTATGACGGCTACGGCAACAGCATCCGCCGCGTCATGGAGCAGAAGAGCCGCAACGCGGGAATCCTTGGTGTTGTTTCCGATCTGATCCAGGTGGACAAAAAGTACGAGACGGCGATTGAGACAGCGCTTGGCGGAAATATCCAGAACATCGTGACCGAGGACGAGGAGACGGCAAAACAGATGATCTCCTACTTAAAGCAGAACCGGTACGGACGGGCGACGTTTCTGCCGCTGACGAGTGTGGACGGCAAGGGCAACTTTAAAAACACGGATGCCTTAAAGGAGCCGGGAGTCATCGGTCTTGCCAATACCCTCGTGAAGACGGAGGAAAAATATGCTGGAGTGACCGCTTATCTGCTTGGCAGAGTGATCGTGACGGAGAATATCGACTATGCGATCAAGCTGGCGAAAAAGAACCGCTACTCGTTACATATTGTGACGCTGGAGGGAGAATATTTAAGCCCGGGCGGTTCAATGACAGGTGGAGCGTTTAAGAACAGCAGCAATCTGCTCGCAAGAAACCGCGAGATTGAAGAACTCGAGAAGAACGTAAAAGATCTGGATAAACAGATTGCAGAGCTTAAAAACCGTCTGGAGGACATCAAGACGGCGCAGAGCCTGCTTGCGGAGGACGTCGAGAGCAATAAGGCGAGCCTGCAGGAGGCGTACATTGCGCAGAATACCGCGAAGATGAACGTGGAGCGCGCGATGGAGCAGAAGAACGAGAGCGAGAACGTGTTTGCAGGCTTACAGATGGAGAACCGTGAGATTGAGAGCCAGCTCCGTGAGATTGCGGAGAACAAGGACAAGATTGCAGAGGAACTGCAGTCGGCAAAGGAGCGGGAGGCACAGATCGAGGAGGAGAGCGCCGGATTCCAGAAGATTCTGGATGAAAATGCGGGCAGAGAGGAAGAAGCCCAGAAGGCAGTATCCGATGTACAGTTAAAGGAAGCTGCCGTGCGCCAGAAGTTAGAGTTCGTTCTGCAGAATCTGGAGCGTGTGAATGGAGAGATAAGACGTTACGAGGAAGAGCGCGAGGGATTCGTCACGGAGGCGAAGGAAGCGAAGGCGGATGCGGAGAAGAAGCGCCACGATATTGAGGAGATCAAAAAGACGATCCTGGCGTCAAAGGACAATTCCGAGCAGCTGGAGCAGGCACTGAAGGAGCACACGGCGCGCAGGGAAGAAATGTCCTCGGAATACAAGGGATTTTTCCAGAAGCGCGAAGACATCTCCAAGAAAATCTCCGATCTGGACAAGGAGATTTTCCGTCTGAACAGCCAGCGTGAAAAGCTGGAGGAGGCGCACGAGTATCAGAACAATTACATGTGGGAGGAGTATGAGCTGACCCTGCATGCAGCGATGGAGCTCCGCAACGAGGAATACACGGATCTTGCGGCGATGAAGAAGATGATCGCGTCCATCAAGGACGAGATCCGCAAGCTGGGCGATGTCAATGTCAACGCGATCGAGGATTACAAGGAGATCTCGGAGCGCTACGGATTTTTGAAGACCCAGCATGACGATCTGGTCGAGGCGGAGAAGACGCTGGTCGGCATTATTGAGGAACTCGATACCGGCATGCGCAAGCAGTTCCTGGAGAAGTTCGCGGAGATCCAGACCGAGTTTGACAAGGTATTCAAGGAGCTGTTCGGCGGTGGAAAAGGAACGCTCGAACTGGTCGAGGACGAGGATATTCTGGAGTGCGGCATCCGCATTATCGCGCAGCCACCGGGAAAGAAGCTGCAGAATATGATGCAGATGTCCGGTGGAGAAAAGTCCCTGACGGCGATTTCACTGTTGTTCGCCATCCAGAACTTAAAGCCGTCCCCGTTCTGTCTGCTCGACGAGATCGAGGCGGCGCTCGACGATTCCAACGTCGGACGTTTTGCAAAGTATTTACATAAGCTGACGAAGAGCACGCAGTTCATTGTGATCACGCACAGGCGCGGCACGATGGCGGCGGCAGACCGTCTGTATGGTATTACCATGCAGGAAAAGGGTGTATCCACCCTGGTATCCGTGAATCTGATCGAGGGCGATCTCGACAAATAGCAGGAGGAATGAGTACATTATGGGCGAGGAAAAGAAAGGCTTCTGGGGACGTCTGGTCGAGGGCCTCAGCAAGACGAGAGATAATATCGTATCCGGCATAGATTCCATTTTCAGTGGATTTTCCAGCATTGACGATGATTTCTATGAGGAGATCGAGGAGATTCTGATTATGGGAGACATCGGCGTCAATGCGACTGAGTCGATCATTGAGAGTCTCAAGGAAAAAGTGAAGGAGAATCACATCAAAGATCCGGCAGAGTGCAAGGAACTTCTGATTAACAGCATCAAGGAGCAGATGGATGTCGGCGAGACGGCATACCGCTTTGAGACGGAGAAATCCGTGGTTCTCGTGATCGGTGTCAACGGCGTGGGCAAGACCACATCCGTTGGAAAGCTGGCGGGAAAGCTCAAGGACCAGGGGAAAAAGGTCGTGCTTGCGGCAGCGGATACCTTCCGCGCAGCGGCGGGAGACCAGCTGCAGGAGTGGGCAAACCGCGCCGGTGTGGATATGATCGGCGGACAGGAGGGCGCAGACCCGGCGGCGATCGTCTACGATGCGGTGGCGGCAGCCAAGGCGAGAAATGCGGATGTTCTGCTGTGTGATACGGCGGGACGCCTTCATAATAAGAAGAACCTCATGGAGGAATTAAAAAAGATCAATCGTATTCTGGAAAAAGAATATGCGGATGCGTACCGTGAGACACTCGTGGTGCTCGATGCGACGACCGGACAGAATGCGTTAAACCAGGCGAGAGAGTTTTCCGAGTGCGCCGACATCACGGGAATTATTTTAACAAAGATGGACGGCACGGCAAAGGGCGGTATCGCAGTGGCAATCCACTCGGAGCTTGGCATTCCGGTCAAGTATATCGGCGTCGGGGAGACGATCGAGGATCTGCAGAAGTTTGATTCCAACCAGTTCGTAAACGCATTATTTGAAGTAGGAGAGGAGAAAAGCGGATGTTGACATTAGACAAGTTCGAGGAAGCAAGTGAAAAAGTCAAAGAAGTGACACTTGAGACAAAGCTGGTATACAGCGATTACTGGAGTCAGCAGACCGGCAACAAGGTTTACCTTAAGCCGGAAAACATGCAGTTCACCGGGGCATACAAGGTGAGAGGCGCATATTATAAGATCAGCACGTTAAGTGATGAGGAGCGTGCAAAGGGGCTGATCACGGCATCGGCGGGAAACCACGCGCAGGGTGTGGCATACGCAGCAAAATGCTACGGCTGCAAGGCAGTCATCGTCATGCCGACCACCACACCGCTCATCAAGGTGAACCGTACCAAGAGTTACGGCGCAGAAGTCGTGCTCTACGGAGACGTCTATGACGAGGCGTGCCAGAAGGCATATGAGCTTGCGGACAAGGAGGGATATACCTTCATCCATCCGTTCGATGATCTGGCAGTGGCAACCGGACAGGGAACGATCGCCATGGAGATCTTTAAGGAGCTTCCGCTGGTGGAGTACATTCTGGTTCCGATCGGCGGGGGCGGACTGGCAACCGGTGTGTCCACACTGGCGAAGCTTCTGAATCCGAAGATCAAAGTCATCGGCGTGGAGCCGGCGGGAGCGAACTGTATGCAGGCTTCCTTCGCGGCAGGAAAAGTAACGACGCTGCCGCAGGTCAACACCATTGCGGACGGCACGGCGGTCAAGACGCCGGGAAGCAAGATTTTCCCGTATATCCAGAAAAATCTGGATGACATCATCACGGTGGAGGATGATGAACTCGTCGTGGCCTTCCTGGATATGGTGGAGAATCACAAGATGATTGTGGAAAACTCCGGTCTGCTGACCGTAGCTGCGTTGAAACATCTGGATGTTTCCGACAAACGAGTGGTATCGATCTTAAGCGGCGGCAACATGGACGTCATCACGATGTCCTCCGTGGTACAGCAGGGACTCATTTTCCGCGACCGTATCTTCACCGTGTCGGTACTTCTGCCGGATAAGCCGGGAGAACTGTCCAAGGTTTCGGCAGCGATTGCCGCAGAGCAGGGCAACGTCATCAAACTGGAGCACAACCAGTTTGTGACAACGAACCGCAGCGCGGCAGTGGAACTCCGTATTACGCTCGAGAGCTTTGGCACCGAGCACAAAAAACAGATCATGAAAGCGCTGGAGAAGAAAGGTTATAAGCCGAAGCTGGTGCGCACGAGTCTGTAAACAAAGAGGAGGAGAAAGAAAATGTTAGAAAAGTGGTTTAAACTGAAGGAAAACAACACGACAGCCAAGACCGAAGTCATGGCAGGTATCACAACCTTTATGACGATGGCGTACATTCTGGCAGTCAACCCGACCATGCTTGCAGCGGCGGGAATGGATAAGACAGCAGTGCTCATTGCAACCGCGCTGGCATCATTTATTGGTACCATGGCGATGGCGCTCCTTGCAAATTATCCGTTTGCACTGGCACCGGGGATGGGACTGAATGCGTATTTTGCATACACGGTCTGCGGTGCGATGGGATATTCCTGGCAGGTAGCTTTAATGGCTGTTTTTGTGGAAGGTCTGGTTTTCATCGTACTTTCTTTGACCAATGTGCGTGAAGCAATCTTTAATGCGATCCCGCTGAACCTGAAAAAAGGTGTGAGCGTCGGCATCGGGCTGTTTATCGCATTTATCGGTCTGCAGAATGGCGGCATCGTAGTGGCGAACAGCTCCACACTTGTTTCCTATGTTGACTTTACCAGCAATTTCAAGACTGCCGGCATCTGTGCTTTGTTAGCGCTGATCGGTCTGTTTGTGATTGCAATTATGTACATTAAGAACGTAAAAGGCGCGATTTTATTCGGTATCGTTATTACCTGGGTGCTTGGAATGATCTGTCAGGCGGCAGGAATCTATGTTCCGGATGCGGAAGCCGGTTTTTATTCCTTATACCCGGCGCTCGGATTTACCGACCTGACCGCGATCGGTCAGACATTCGGACAGTGCTTCAAACTGGATTTCTCCAATGTGCGTGTCTTTGACTTCATCGCAGTTGTATGTGCATTTTTGTTTGTAGATATGTTTGATACACTCGGAACGTTAATCGGTGTGGCAAATAAAGCGGATATGTTGGACAAGGACGGCAAGCTGCCGCGCATCAAGGAAGCGCTGCTGGCGGATGCGGTTGCAACCACCGCAGGCGCTGTGCTCGGTACCTCCACAACCACCACGTTTGTTGAGAGTTCCTCCGGTGTGGCAGCAGGAGCAAGAACAGGTCTCTCCTCTGTAGTGACCGGATTCTTATTCCTGATCTCTGTGGTACTGTCCCCGATTTTCTGCTCGATCCCGAGCTTTGCGACAGCACCGGCTCTGATCTTCGTCGGCTTCCTTATGGTGTCTACGGTGACAAGCATCGAGTTCACGGATATGACAGAGGCAATTCCGGCATACTTATGCCTGCTTGCAATGCCGCTCATGTACAGCATCTCCGAGGGTATTGCGATCGGCGTTATCTCTTATGTCATCATCAATGTCGTATGCGGTAAGGCAAAGAAGATCACACCGCTGATGTATGTGCTGGCGGTACTGTTTGTGTGCAAATACATCTTCTTATAAAATGAAAACCGAAGGTATGGAGGTATCCCTATGCGCAGATGGATAAAACAGATCATGGTTTGGCTTGTTGCGGCAGCGTGCGGTTTTGCTGCGGCGCTTGTGATCTGCAGATGGAGCGGTACTGCCTTCGGTCTTTTCATGTGGCCGGTCATTGCCGCGGGAGCAGGGTTCGTGGTGGCCGGCGTGGGATTTTTTTCAACAGAAGGAAAGAGTGAGATTCTCTACGGAATCTGTGCGGCGGCATGCCTGTTCTGCATGATCGTGCAGACGGCGATGGCGGTGTAAAAAGAAGGAAAAAGTGTGTCAAGAAAAAATACTTGACACCTTTTTCCTTTTATGCTATTCTATCACGGTGGCAATGAGTGAGAGATGCCGGATACGGCGTGATTGTGGGATTTCAGATGGAAGAGAAGATTGAACAGGCGTATCTGTATGATTTTTACGGAGAACTGCTGAACGAACATCAGAGAAGAATTTATGAGGATTTCGTGTTCAATGATCTGTCTCTCGGAGAGATCGCGGACGAGGAAGGTATCAGCAGACAGGGCGTTCACGATATGGTGAAGCGGTGTACGAAGACCCTTGAGGGGTATGAGGAGAAGCTTCATCTGATCGCAAAGTTCATGTCGGCGAAGCGCAGCGTGGAACAGATTCATGCATTGACGAAGCAGTTTCATGAGAGCCATGACGAGGCAGTGATCGTGGAGATTGAACAGATTTCCAATCAGATATTAGAGGAGTTATAGATGGCATTTGACAGCTTATCTGAAAAACTTCAAAATGTATTCAAGAACCTGCGCAGCAAGGGACGGCTGACGGAAGCGGATGTCAAGACAGCGCTTAAGGAAGTCAAGATGGCGCTCTTAGAGGCGGATGTCAACTTCAAGGTCGTCAAGCAGTTCGTCAAGGACGTGGAGGAGCGTGCCGTCGGACAGGACGTGATGAACGGACTGAACCCGGGGCAGATGGTCATCAAGATTGTAAACGAAGAGATGGTCAAGCTGATGGGCTCGGAGACAGCCGAGATCACACTGCAGCCCGGCAAGGCAGTTACCGTCATCATGATGACCGGTCTTCAGGGAGCAGGTAAGACGACCACAGCAGCAAAGCTTGCCGGAAAGTTCAAGCAGAAAGGCAAGAAGGTACTTCTCGTGGCAGGCGATGTCTATCGGCCGGCAGCGATCGAACAGTTACAGATCAACGGACAGAAGCAGGGCGTGGAAGTATTTTCCATGGGCGATAAGAACAGCCCGGTGAACATTGCAAAAGCGGCGATGGAACATGCCGCGAAGAACGATTTTAACATCGTTATCATCGATACTGCCGGACGTCTTCACATCGATGAAGATATGATGGCAGAGTTGATTCAGATAAAAGAAAATGTCACAGTGCATCAGACCGTCCTTGTGGTGGACGCCATGACAGGACAGGATGCGGTGAATGTGGCGAAGACCTTTGATGAGCGCATCGGTATCGACGGAGTCATTCTGACAAAGCTCGACGGTGATACCAGAGGCGGTGCGGCGCTTTCCATCCGGGCAGTGACCGGTAAGCCGATTTTTTATGCGGGTATGGGAGAGAAGCTTTCGGATCTGGAGCAGTTTTACCCGGATCGCATGGCATCGCGTATTCTCGGTATGGGCGATGTGCTGACCCTCATCGAAAAAGCCCAGGAGGACTTTGACGAGGAGCGGGCGAAGAAGATTGAGCAGAAGAT
Organism: Roseburia hominis A2-183; assembly: GCF_000225345.1. NCBI lineage: Bacteria > Bacillati > Bacillota > Clostridia > Lachnospirales > Lachnospiraceae > Roseburia > Roseburia hominis. The sequence goes on along the minus strand of NC_015977.1, from coordinate 2,129,538 downwards.
GCGCAAGAACGAATTTGACTTTGAGATGTATCTGGAGTCGATGAGTCAGATGAAGAAGATGGGCGGTCTGTCCAGTATCCTCGGTATGATGCCGGGACTCGGGATGGGCGCAGGCAAGATGCCGGATATTGACGAGGCAGCAGCCGAGAAGAGCTTATCGCGCACGGAGGCGATCATCTATTCCATGACGCCGGAGGAGAGACAGAATCCTTCCCTTTTGAATCCGAGCAGGAAGCGCCGTATTGCGGTGGGAGCCGGTGTCGATATTGCGGAGGTCAACCGTCTGGTGAAGCAGTTTGAACAGATGAAGAAGATGATGAAGCAGATGCCTGGCATGATGAAGAAGGGCAGACGCGGTGGTGGAATGTTCGGCAAGCTTCCGTTTTAATGTTAGAAATTGCGTATAACGCATTCTAAATAGATCAGTTAAGCAAATTTAAGGAGGTGAAAGTAATGGCAGTAAAGATCAGATTAAGAAGAATGGGACAGAAGAAAGCTCCTTTCTATAGAATCGTAGTAGCAGATTCCAGATCCCCGAGAGATGGCAAGTGCATCGAGGAGATCGGAACATACGATCCAACGAAAGATCCAAGCGAGTATCATGTAAATGAGGAGTTAGCAAAGAAGTGGTTAGCTAACGGAGCTCAGCCGACCGATACAGTTGCTCGTATTTTCAAGAGCGCAGGCATCGAGAAATAGGATTCGCGAGGTGGACCTAATGAAAGAATTAGTAGAAGTAATTGCGAAATCACTCGTCGATTATCCGGATCAGGTCGTCGTAACAGAGACAGAGAATGAGAAAGCCATCGTGCTTGAACTGCGCGTTGCGCAGTCCGACATGGGCAAGGTAATCGGCAAACAGGGACGCATTGCCAAGGCAATCCGTTCTGTTGTGAAGGCTGCTGCCTCAAAGGAAGAGAAGAAAGTTATTGTAGAGATCATGCAGTAACAGGTCAGAGGAGCTGTCGCGCCAGATAATGGGGTGGCAGCTCCTTTGTTCATATTGCGGCTACTGCGGATATCAGAGACAGAAACGGAGGACATGCATGGAAGATTTATTGCAGGTCGGTGTCATCACGACGACACACGGGGTGCGTGGGGAGGTCAAGGTATTTCCGACAACGGACGATCCAGCGCGCTTCAAAAAACTCAAAAATGTGATTTTGGATACCGGAAAAGAAAAATTAGAACTTGAGATTGCAGGCGTCAAGTTCTTTAAAAATATGGTGATTCTCAAATTTAAGGGAATTGATGATATCAATGATGTGGAAAAATATCGCAAAAAGAGCCTTTATGTGACGAGAGAGAACGCGGTAAAGCTGAAAAAGGACGAATACTTTATTGCAGATCTGATCGGCATGAAGGTGTCGACGGACGAGGGTGAGGAATTGGGAACGCTGTCGGATGTGATGCAGACCGGCGCGAACGATGTCTATGTGATCTCCATGACAGACGGGGAGGAAGTGCTCATTCCGGCGATCAGGGACTGCATCCGCGATGTGGACGTAGAGCAGGGACAGATGTGCGTGCATCTGCTTCCGGGACTGCTTGACATCAACCGAAAATAGGAGGCACAGCATGAATTATCATATTCTGACACTGTTTCCGGAGATGGTGACGCAGGGACTCTCGGAGAGCATCCTTGGACGTGCGGCAAAAAAGGGACTGCTGTCCGTGAATGCAGTCAACATCCGGGATTATACGGCGGATCGACATAAAAAAGTTGACGATTATCCTTACGGCGGGGGAGCCGGCATGCTGATGCAGGCGCAGCCGGTCTACGATGCGTGGAAGGCAGCCTGCGAGGAAATCAGGAGCCGGCAGCCGGAGGAGCTGCGGGACAGACCGGTGCGCACGGTGTATGTGACGCCGCAGGGAGCCGTGTTCAACCAGCAGATGGCAAAGGAGTTCGCGAAGGAGGAAGATCTTATTTTCCTGTGCGGGCACTATGAGGGGATCGACGAGCGTGTATTAGAGGAGACCGTCACGGACTACGTGTCGATCGGCGATTATGTGCTGACCGGCGGGGAACTTCCGGCGATGGTGATGATAGACGCGATCTCACGGATGGTGCCCGGGGTACTGGCGAACGGAGAGTCCGGGGAGACGGAGTCCTTCGAGGGCGATCTGTTAGAGTATCCACAGTACAGCCGCCCGGAGGAATGGCACGGAAAGCAGGTGCCAAAGGTGCTGCTGTCGGGCAATCAGAGAAAAATTGCCGAGTGGCGCAGACAGGAGGCGGAGCGCCGCACACAGGAGAGGCGGCCGGATCTCTACGCAGGCTACGAGAGACTGATGTCCTGCAAAAAGGTGCTTGCCGGGGACAAGCTGCTGCATGTGGATATGACCGAGCTGATTGCGCGCGGGCAGGCGCGCCTTGTTTTTGCAGAAGGGAAAAATATCTGTCTGCAGGATAAAGTCAGTGGGGCGTATTTTCATACGGCGGAGGACATCAAAGCCGGCTGCAGGATGCTTGAAATTCTACACGGGGACGCCGGGGAGGAGAGCGGCCTTCTGGTGCTGCATCAGGAGTTCATGACGGAACCGGCAGAAAAATATCTGGGATTTCGCACGGCGATGACCTGCAACCAGATCGTGTATACAAAGCACGAAAAGCTGCCTGTCACCGGACTGTACCGCATGGACGGCAAACCGGCTGAAAACGGCGTGGTCATCCGTCCGCTTACGATGGAACACTTAGACGCGGTGGTGCGCGATTACAATACGATATCGGATGAGGCGTATGTGACAGACCGGATCAAAAAAGGAGCGCTCTTCGGTGCGTTTGTGGACGGGCAGCTTGCGGGCTTTATCGGAATGCACGCGGAGGGCGGCATCGGGATGCTCTTCGTCTCGCCGGAGTACCGCAGACGCCGGATCGGCATGGCACTTGAGACATATATGATCAATCTCGGATTAGAGCGCGGTGAGAGACCCTACGGTCAGGTTGAGATCGGCAATGATGCATCCAAAGGACTGCAGGAGGCCCTGGGACTCTGTTTTTCTAAGGGACGCATCTACTGGATGGAGCGTGAAGAGAGAGAATGAAAATATTTGCCGAAAATGCTTGCAATCCGTACAATCTGTGTTATACTGGAATAGTTGTGAATAAATAGATGGTCCTCTGTTACGAATTGACGTATTAAGAACATCCAATGAATCAGGAGGTCACAAAATGAACGCAAGTGAAATCATTAAGAGCATTGAAGCAGAGCAGCTCAAGGCAGAAGTACCGCAGTTTAACGTAGGTGATACGGTAAAGGTTTACGGTAAGATCAAAGAGGGTAACCGTGAGCGTATCCAGGTATTCGAGGGAACTGTTTTAAAGAGACAGGGCGGAAGCAACCGCGAGACTTTCACAGTCAGAAAGATCTCTAACGGTGTCGGCGTAGAGAAGACCTGGCCGTTACATTCTCCGAACGTTGAGAAGGTAGAGGTTGTTCGTCAGGGTAAAGTCAGACGTGCAAAGTTATTCTACTTAAGAGACCGTGTCGGCAAGAAGGCAAAGGTAAAAGAGCTTGTAAAATAATACAATGCAGCGCTAAGAAGCCGGGACATATTTTGTATGGAACAGGATTCCATATGGAGTGTGTTCCGGTTTTTTTCGTATTATAAGGCACCAAAATTAAATTGCGAAGCCACAGGGTTTGTGTTAAAGTAAAGCAGGAATCGTGTGCGGCGGGCACACGGCACATGGAGGATAAGAATGCGCAGACGTAGAAGCGGACTGAACTTTGGCAGACAGAAGAAAAAAGTGAATATGTCGGTTGTGAAGGAAGCGTGTGTGTGGATCATTGAGATCGCGATCACACTGCTGGTAGCGTTTACACTGGTATATTTTGTCGGACTGCGGACGAGTGTCGTGGGGCAGTCCATGGCGGAGACGCTAAACGGCGGGGATGAGATTCTGGTCAACCGTTTTATATACAAAGTAACCGATCCCAGGCCGAACGATGTGATTGTATTTTTACCGAACGGCAATGAAAAGTCACATTATTACATCAAGCGCGTCATAGCGGTGCCGGGGGATACGCTTCAGATTAAGAACGGCGAAGTGTATGTCAACGGCGAACTGTTTGCGGAAGATGTGGATGTGGCGCAGATGGAGGATGCCGGACTGGCGGCGGAAGAGATCACGCTGGGTGAGGACGAGTATTTCGTGCTCGGCGACAACCGCAATAACAGCGAGGACAGCCGCTATGCCAACATCGGCAACATTAAGAAGGAATATATTATCGGAAAAGTCTGGTTCCGCGTGGCACCGTTTAAGGACTTTGGATTTTTATAAAACAGACAGTAAGAGAATGGAGAGTAATTATGCAGTTTCAGTGGTACCCGGGGCATATGACGAAGGCAAAGCGTCAGATGCAGGAAGACATTAAGTTAATCGATCTGGTCATCGAGCTTGTCGATGCGCGGATTCCGCTCAGCAGCCGGAATCCGGACATTGACGAACTGGGCAGAAACAAAGCGCGGCTGATCCTTATGAACAAGTCGGATCTTGCGGACGAGGAAGCGGGAAAGCTGTGGAGTGCGTATTTTCAGAAGAAGGGCTATTATGTGGTAAGCCTGGATTCGAGAAACAGAAACGGCATGAAGCAGGTGACGGCGGTCGTCATGGAGGCGTGCAAGGAGAAAATCGAGCGCGACAGAAAGCGCGGCATCATGAACCGTCCGGTGCGGGCGATGGTCGTTGGAATCCCGAACGTGGGGAAATCCACGTTTATCAATTCCTACGCCGGAAAGGCGTGCGCCAAGACCGGCAACAAGCCAGGCGTTACAAAGGGCAAGCAGTGGATCCGGCTGAACAAGAATGTAGAACTTCTGGATACACCGGGAATCTTATGGCCGAAGTTTGAAGACCAGACGGTCGGATTAAAACTGGCGTTAATCGGTGCCATCAAGGATGAGATTTTAAACATCGATGAGCTGTCCCTGGAATTGATCAAAGTGCTGACCGCCTACTATCCGGGAGCGCTTCAGGCGCGCTATGGAACGGAGGAGCTGGATATCGACGAGACGGCGGCGCCGGCAGAGATCCTGCGTGGGATTGCGGAGAACCGCCGCTGTGTGGCGAAGGGCGGCGAGATTGACTACAGCAAGGCGGCGACGCTTCTGATTGATGAATTCCGCAGCGGAAAGCTTGGCAGGATCACACTGGAGCGGCCCGATTAGCACAGGCAGCGGGAACATACGGCGGGAGAGGAAGCAGATGGAGACGAAAAAGATCGGAGAAATCAGGGAAGAATTCAAGGCGGCAGAGGAGAACATGCTGCCTTCTTTTATCGAAAAATACAGGTCGGACGAGCGCGCGGGCGTACAAAAGCTCATCGAGCAGGCGAACGGACGCCTCGCAAAGCTGGAGGCGGAGCGTGCAAGGATTGACCGGCTGTGGAGGTATGAGCGCGAGTACGGGATGTATACGCGTATCTGTGGGATTGATGAGGTGGGGAGAGGTCCGCTTGCCGGCCCCGTTGTGGCGGGAGCGGTCATTCTGCCGAAGGACTGCGACATCCTCTATATCAACGATTCCAAGAAGCTCTCAGCGGCAAAGCGAGAGGAACTGTACGATGTGATTATGGAAAAAGCGGTGGCGGTCGGCATCGGCATGGTGGGACCGGAGCGCATTGATGAGATTAACATTTTGCAGGCAACGTACGAGGCGATGCGGGAAGCTATAAGCAAATTGGGCGATGCACCCGATATATTATTAAATGATGCGGTGGCGATACCCGGGGTTGCGATACGGCAGGTGCCAATCATCAAGGGAGATGCCAAGAGCATCTCGATCGGCGCAGCCAGCATTGTGGCAAAAGTGACCAGGGACCGGCTGATGGTGGAGTACGACAAGATCATGCCGGGGTACGGATTCGCCGCGAATAAGGGTTATGGCTCGGCGGAACATATTGCGGCGCTGAAAAAATACGGTCCGACGTCGATTCATCGCCGGAGCTTTATTGGAAATTTTGTAGAGGTTTAGACGGGAAGAGGGAACATACATGCAGATATCGGATCTGGTAGGACAGTACAGCCGGAATGTGGCCAACGGAACGGAAGAATTGCATGGGGCGCAGAGCGTTCAGAAACTGGTGTCGACGATCGGGGATCTCTCCGCGGGAAGTATTTTCGAGGGGACGATCAACAGTGTGCGCGGCGGAAAAGTGACGCTGGCGCTGGGCAATGGACAGACCATCACCGCGCGGCTGGACGGAAAAATGGATTTACAGCAGGGCTCGAGCATGTTTTTCCAGGTGCGCGCCAATGACGGGCAGACGATTGCGATCCGCCCGTACACCGAGCTTGGAAATGTCAGCAATCCGATTCTGCTCAACGCGCTTTCGGCGGCGCAGGTGCCTGCGACGGACCGGACGCTTGTGATGGTGGATACGATGATGCAGGAGCAGATGTCGATCGACAGACAGAGCATTCTCGATATGGCGAAGCTGGTTGGCGCGAATCCGGATGCCAATGTGCAGACCATCGTGCAGATGACGAAGCTCGGACTCCCGGTGACGGAGGAGATGGCGGCGCAGTTTGAAAATTATCTGTCCGACCGGCAGGCACTCGTGGGAGAGATGGATCTGGCAGCGGGACATATGATGGAACTGCTTTCGGACGAGGCGCTCTCGCCGGAGACGGCGTTTTCTCTCTATGAGAAAATGCTCGATATTTTTATGCCCGGGGCGGAAGCGGCAGATGCCGGAGTGACCGCGGCAGCGGGACAGGAATCTTCCGCAGCAGAGGCAGGCGCCGGAGTAATCGCGGAAGCAGTGGGACAGGAAAATGCAGCCACGGTGGCAGAAGCAGAGGCGGGCGCGCCCACGGCGGCGGAACAGGGAACCGCAGCGGCATCGGCAGTGGCGGAGAAGGCAGGTGCCGCTTCGACCACGGAGACAGCGGGACAGGGCGCAGCGGCAGAAGCAGAGACAGGGGTCGGAGTGACCGCGGAACTGACATATGGAAGGACGGCAGAGACTCCGGGGACAGTCGGGGAACTGTTGTCGAAGGAGCAGATCGAGCATCTGGGAAAAATGCTTCGGAACATTCCGGCTCTGATTGGCAACGAGGAGATTTTTGCCGGCGGAGAGCAGGAGGAAGTCTTTGTGGATACGCTCTCGGAAGAAGGTCCGGAGGTGGCGAAACTGATGGCGCAGGAGGAAGCGGCGCAGGAGCAGCCGGTCTTGAATGAAAAATTGACGGCAGAACAGTTTTTACAGAAGCTCGGCAGAGCGCTCGCACAGAATGGCGGGTTCGGCTTTGCGGGAATGCAGAAGCTTTTTGCCGGAAAGGAATTTCAGACCATTTTCCGCAGTGTGATCGAGAAGCAGTGGCTTCTGCAGCCGGAGGAATTAAAGCAGGAGCATAAGGTGAGCGGGCTGTATGAGCGCTTAGAGCAGCAGCTTTCCCAGATGGAGGAGGCGGTTCGGGCGACCGGAAGCACGCAGAATACGTTTTTGCAGACGGCATCGCAGGTTCACGGCAATCTGGAGTTCATGAATCAGATGAACCAGATTTATCACTATGTGCAGCTGCCGTTAAAGATGTCCGGACAAAATGCGAACGGGGAACTCTATGTCTATGCGAACCGGAAGAATCTGCGCGATCCGGATGCGGAACTGACGGCATTTTTACATCTGGACATGGAGCAGCTCGGCTCCACGGACGTCTCAGTGCGGATGCAGAACCGCAGCGTACGCACCAATTTTTATCTGGAGGATGATGCCTCCTATGATCTGGTGGAAAAGCACCTGGAAGTGCTGAACAAGCGTCTTAAGAGCAAGGGCTACCAGTCTTCCATCACGGTCACACATGAGAAAAAAGACATCAGTTTCAAGGAGAACATCGTAAAGAAAGGAAAGGCGACGGTGGGAAGCCTGCACCGCTATTCTTTTGATGTAAGAGCATAGGAAAGCAGGATTCTTTGAAGGGAGGATGTGGCGATGGCGGAGAACAAGCATATTGCAGGAAAAGAAAAGACGGCGGTCGCCGTTGCCTACAATCCGGGCGAGGTGGCGCCGAAGATCCTCGCAGTCGGAAAAGGCGAGGTGGCGGAGCGCATCATTGAGACGGCAAAAGAAAACGATGTTCCGTTTTATCAGGATAACAAGCTGGCGGAGACCTTATCCAGACTTCAGATCGGGGATACGATTCCGCCGGAACTCTACGAGGTGGTCGCGGAGATCCTTGTCTTTGTGGACGATATGGACCGCATGAAGGGAAAACTCAAAGAATCCGGCTTACTGTAGGCAGATGACAGATGCCGTGATGGTAACAGAAGGCACGGGAAGAACCCGGACGGCGGAACGTGGTGATGGATCGGACGAAAGGCAGGGAGAGAGGATACCGGATGAACAGGCGGCAGACGGGAACAGCGTATGAGAGACGGGCGGGGGAGTATCTGAAGGAACAGGGATACGAGCTGATTGGATACAATTTCAGATGCCGGCAGGGAGAGATCGACATCATCGCCCGCGATGGCAGATACCTGGTGTTTGTGGAAGTGAAATACCGCAGAGACGGGCAGACGGGCGATCCGCTGGAGGCGGTGGACCGGGCGAAGCAGCGCCGCATCAGCAGAACGGCGCAATATTACTGCCTGACGCACGGATATGGGGAGACGACGCCCTGCCGCTTTGATGTGGCGGCGGTGCTTGGAACGGACGGGGAAGTACGGCTTGTGAAACATGCATTTGAATTTCAGGGATGACGGGAGGATGAGACTTGACAGCGTTTGTGAGAAAACCAGCAGAACAACCGGTTTTGCGGGAGGACTGGCATGAAAATGAGGACGGCAGCAGGCTTCTGCTGCTAAAATATCCCCTTTTGGAGCGCACGGGGATCGTGGAGCATTGTTTTACAACACGGCTCGGAGGTGTCAGCACAGACATTTTTTCTACGATGAATTTAAGCTTTACCAGAGGTGATGAGGAGGCGGCGGTGCGTGAAAATTACCGGCGCCTGGCGAGGGCACTCGGGGCAGAGGTGGGGCAGTTTGTCTGCTCGGATCAGACACATACCGTCAATGTGCGCCGCGTCACGGCAGCGGACGCCGGAAAAGGACTGACCAGAGAGCGGGACTACCGGGATGTGGACGGACTGATTACGGATGAGCCGGGACTTGTCCTGTCGACGTTCTACGCGGACTGTGTGCCGTTATATGTGGTGGATCCCGTACACCGCGCCATCGGAATGAGCCATTCCGGATGGAGAGGCACGGCGGCGCGCATGGGAGCGGTCACTCTGTCTGCCATGCAGGAGGCATACGGCACCAGACCAGAGGATGTGGTCTGCGCGGTCGGTCCGTCCATTTGCAAGGACTGCTATGAGGTGAGCGCAGATGTGGCAGATATTTTCGCGGAGGAATTTCCGGGGCATGAGCAGGAGATTCTGGCAGAGAGTGAGAAGAACAGCGTCGGGATGGCTCACGCAGACAAAAAATACCAGCTGGATCTCTGGAAGGCGAACGAGATCATTTTTCAGGAGGCGGGCGTGCGAAAAGAGCATCTGGCAGTGACGGACATCTGTACCTGCTGCAATCCAAAGCTGTTGTTTTCCCACCGCGCAAGTCATGGAAAGCGCGGAAATCTGGGCGGATTTCTGTACCTGAAATAAGGATGTATAAGATCGTCCTTCAGGTATGGTCTGTAGATAGAATCAAATAGAAAGCGGAAAAGGAGAAAAAAGATGAAGACAAAAAAATATGTGGAATATATGGTCGAGGAGACAAAGAAGATTCTGGCAATCGACAGTCCGAGCGGATACACTGCAGAGGTGGCGGATTATGTGATGAAAGAGTACCAGAAGCTCGGCTATGAGCCGAAACTGACCACGAAAGGCGGCGTGCTTGTGGCGCTTGGCGGCAAGGACAAAAAGAATGCCGTGATGCTCGAGGCACACATTGACACGCTCGGCGCCATGGTAGCGGAGATAAAGTCCAACGGCAGACTGCGCGTGACACCGGTCGGCGGAATGAACGCCAACAATGCCGAGGCGGAGAACTGCAGAATCCATACCCGCTTCGGGGAAAAGGTCTACGAGGGAACCCTGCAGCTTGCCAATGCATCCATCCATGTCAACGGCGATTACAATGACAAGAAGCGTACATTTGACGAGACGGAGATCGTGCTGGACGAGAAGGTACATTCCAGAGAGGACGTGGAGGCACTCGGCATCATGACGGGAGACATCGTCTGCTTTGATCCGCGCACGACCGTCACAGAGAGCGGCTACATCAAGAGCCGTTTCCTGGACGATAAGCTTAGCGTCGGCATCCTGCTTGGCTATGCGAGATATTTAAAGGAAGAGAATGTCACACCGGAGCGCATGATCTACCAGCACATCACCGTCTTTGAGGAAGTCGGACACGGCGGAGCCGCTTCGATTCCGGAGGGTGTGACTGAGGTTATTTCCGTTGACATGGGCTGCGTTGGAGACGGTCTTGCCTGCGAGGAGACACAGGTGTCCATCTGCGCGAAGGACAGCCACGGACCGTATCACTACGACGTCGTGACGGGACTGATTGCGGCGGCAAAGCGCGAGGAACTTGACTTTGCGGTGGACGTCTACCCGCATTACGGATCGGATGCGGATGTGGCGCTGACGGCGGGCTATGACGTGCGCCACGGACTGATCGGCGCGGGCGTGTACGCGTCGCACGGCTACGAGAGAAGCCATGTGGACGGCGTGAAGAACACCTTCAAACTCCTGTGTGCATATCTGGGCTGATGCCGAAGTTAAATAAAAGTTAATAATTTCATAGGATTATCTTTATTGTATGAGGGAACCTTCCATGCTATAGTAGCTGTATTAAGACAAATAGTACAGTTGGTACAGATGGGAGGTTATGATTTGATTCAGTTAAATTACCGGGACTCCAAACCGATTTATGAACAGATCAAGGATGGCTTTCGGAAGCTGATTATCACAAATTCTCTTTCGGCAAACGAGAAGCTGCCGTCTGTCCGCGAACTGGCGTCCGGACTGGCGATCAATCCCAATACGATTCAGAAAGCGTATCGCGATCTGGAGAGCGAGGGATATACATACACGGTTGCCGGGAAGGGAACGTTTGTGGCGGAGCACAGGGAAATCCTGAATACGAGACAGCATGAACTGCTGGAAGAGTTCGATGAAGTGGTGGAGGAGCTCTGTTTCCTGTCAGTGAGCAGGAGCGATCTGATCACACGGATCGAACATGCGGCAGAGGGAGGAGAGAAGGTATGATTCAGGTAAACGGATTAAAAAAGGCATTTGACGGATTTGTGGCGCTAAACGGTGTGGACATGCACGTGGAAAAGGGAGCCATCTACGGTCTGGTCGGACCGAACGGAGCAGGAAAGTCCACACTCATCCGCCACCTGACGGGGGTGTACCGTCCGGATCAGGGAGAGGTGCAGATCGACGGGGAAAATGTATATGAGAATAAGGCGGTCAAATCAAAAATCGCGTACATACCAGACGAACTGTTTTATTTCATGCAGGCAGACACGATGGAGATGAAGCGTTTTTATGAGGGGATCTATCCGTCTTTTGATGGAAAGCTGTTTTACCGGATGCAGGAGTTTTTCCCGAATATTGATGTGAAGCGCAATATCAGACGGCTGTCGAAAGGAATGCAGAAACAGGTGGCATTCTGGCTTGCCATCTGCTGCAAGCCGGATATTCTGATTCTGGACGAACCGGTGGACGGACTCGACCCTGTGATGCGGCGTCAGATCTGGAGCATCATATTGTCGGAGGTCGCAGAGAAAGAGATGACCGTGCTTGTATCGTCCCACAATCTGCGTGAACTTGAGGATGTGTGTGACCATGTCGGTATCATGCATCATGGAAAAATCATGATCGAGCGCTCACTGAGCGACCTGCAGGGAAGTGTGTCGAAAATCCAGGTGGCGTGTCAGAGCGGAATGCCGAAGCTTCCGGAACATTTTCAGGTGCTTCACATGGCAAATACAGGGCGTGTGTATACCATGATCGTAAAGGGAGATCCAAAGGAAGCAGAGGCGGCACTGTCATATTGCAATCCGACGATTGTGGATGTACTGCCGCTGACACTGGAAGAAATATTTATCTACGAGATGGGAGGGGCAGATTATGAAGTCAAAGACATCCTGTTTTAACCGCACGATATTTAAGAAGAACTTCACGCATTTCTGGCCGCTGTGGCTGCTTTACCAGATATATCTCCTTGTGGTGATTCCCGTATGGGTGTGGCAGAAGGCTGCCAGTCCGTACTACTATTATGGAACGGGGAACGAGGACACAACCTACCGCATGTATCAGCTGGTGGAGCTGGCAGTACACCGGATGATCCCTCCTCTGCCGGTCTTTTTCTTCGCAGTGGCAGCGGCGCTGGCAGTGTTTTCCTATCTGTATTCGGCAAAAAGCGCCAATATGATGCATGCGTTGCCGGTCAACCGGCTGGAACTTTATGTGACGAATTATCTGTCAGGACTCATTTTTCTGATCGTGCCGGAGATCATCACATTCTTTATCACAGTGCTCGTATGCCTGGCAAACCAGTTTACCTGTATACAGTATCTGTTCGCTGCGCTGTTGGCACAGGCTGGTGTGACATTTTTTGCATACTCACTTGCGGTTTTCGTGGCGATGTTCACAGGGCAGGCGTTTGCAATGCCATGCTATTATGTGATCGTCAACTATCTGTATGTGGGATGCATGTTTATTGTTGCAAAGGTGATTGAAACCATCAGCTACGGGATTGAGAATGCATGGAATCCGGGAAAAAGCTGCATTTTATCGCCGCTTTATTATCTGAACAATAATCTTCGCAGCAGTCTTATCTACACGGAGAATGGGAATGGAATTACCGGCATTAAGATCACGGGCATGCCGCTCATCGGAATCTATGCGGCGGCAGCAGTTGTGCTTGTCGTGGTGGCCTGCCAGATGTATAAGAGGCGGCAGATCGAGACGGCGGGCGACTGGGTCAGCATCGGGATCATCAAGCCGGTATTCCGCTGGGGAGCGGCAATCTGCGGAGGTCTGGTCGTCGGTGTCACGGTCATATCCATGCTCACGGATCTGCCGCAGCTGCGCAAATATCCGTGGCTGCTGCTCTGCAGTGTGGTGATGGGTTTCCTCTTTTTCTTTGGAGCAGAGATGCTGCTGGAAAAGAATTTCAGGGTATTTCGCAGAAAACGCGTGCTGGAGTGGGCGGCGACTGCCGTGATCACAGTGGTGTTTGTATCCCTGTTTGAAATGGATGCATTCGGTCTGGAGCGCTATGTGCCGGAGGTGGCGGATGTGGAGACGGCGTTCGTCTATCTGGATTATCCGGTGCAGGTGAAAGGAGAAGAACTTGCGACACTGACGGAGCTGCAGCGCCAGATTATTGCAAATAAGGATGCCTATCAGGAGGTAGAACGTACCGGTTCGGGATTTTATTATACAACGTTCCTGTATTATATGCAGGATGGTTCCAAGGTGGAGCGGCGGTATGCACTTCCACTGCCTGAGGCGGATGGGGGTGCTGACAGTACACCGGCAGAGCAGATCCTTGCGTGGGAGAGCGAGCCGGAGAATCTGGAGCGTGAGATTTTTGGTATCGGAAATTCAGAGTGCCGGTTTACCTCTGGATATATGGATCTGTATACTTCTACGGGGCTTAACAATACGCACATGTTTTCCGAGAAGGAGATTGAGCAGATCTTAAAGGCCATCCGGGCGGATATCGAGGATGGAAATCTGGCGAAGTATTATCAGTATTGCGAGCAGCCGGAAGACACGTACTACAGCAACATTGAACTGGAATATTATAGTACAGGCAGGTATGTTGACAACTGGATGTATTATTATGACTATCACAACAGTTTAGAGAAGCTGGAAGGAAAAGCTGTGGACGGGCAGGAGATGACAGCGGGCGGCAATCTGTATCTGACGTTCGGACCGGACTGCGTGCATATCGTAGAGACGCTTGAGAAACTTGGCATCACAAATGACGAGTGGAAGCTGATGACGAACCAAGACATGATGCAGTAGAACTACAGCAGGAAGAGAAATTGCCGCAATAAGCATATTGTGCTTTGTGTTGATAAGTAATATGGTTTAGAAACATACTTGGGGATTTCATGTGGAAATGCAGGTGGAAATTCGTTTGAGAAAAATGTGAGCATTTCTTCCGGCTGAATGTTTGCATCGGATTCCGTGTCTCTTCCACGTTTGGACAATCCGACGGGTGTATGTCCGACACACCGGAGACAATGGGCGGACTTTCTGGTGTCCCTAATGGCACCTCTTCACAGACAATATAAAACCGCGCGAACCGAACTCGCCGGCATCTGCTATTGAAAATAGGGCAGATGCCGACTCAGACAGCGGCTTCGCGCGGTTATGTTTTGTTCAGAGGTGCCATAAGGGACACACAAAAAAGTCCTACAAATTGTCTCCGGGATGCGGACATGACCCGCGGAGTGCTCCAAACTTGGAAAGACACGGATCATCGAAGATGCAAACATTCGGTTGGTTAGAAATGCCACATTTGTTGAACCGAATTTCCATTTGCATTTTCATCTGAAATCCCAAGGGCTGGTTTTCTAATAATATTACGTATCCCACAAAGAGGTCTATGCTTATTGCGGCAGTTCCTCTTGCCTGCCTTTGTTAAACTGCTTTACAAGTCGGGACAGATATTGTAAAATCAAGCGGTCAGGATTATGATAGGGACAGGTGAAGTCTGCCTGTCAGTAAGAAGATGGATGATACTGTTTTTTATAGAAAGGAAAGGTCAGATAGATGAGTAAACCCGTAGTAGCGGTTGTAGGGCGTCCGAATGTTGGAAAATCCACACTGTTCAACGCACTTGCAGGAGAGCGAATTTCAATTGTAAAGGATACGCCGGGAGTGACAAGAGACCGTATCTATGCGGACGTCAACTGGCTGGATTATCATTTTACGATGATCGATACCGGCGGTATTGAGCCGGACAGCAGAGATGTCATTCTCTCGCAGATGAGAGAGCAGGCGGAGATTGCCATTGCGACGGCGGACGTGATTATTTTCCTCACGGATGTCAGACAGGGACTGCAGGATTCGGATTCCAAGGTGGCAGATATGCTCAGACGCTCCGGCAAGCCGGTCGTGCTTGTGGTCAACAAAGTGGACAGCTTTGAGAAGTTCATGCCGGATGTGTATGAGTTCTACAATCTCGGCATCGGCGATCCGTTCCCGATCTCGGCGGCATCCATGCTGGGACTTGGAGATATGCTGGATGAAGTGGTCAAACACTTCCCGGACTATGCGAAGGACGAGGAGGAGGACGAGCGCCCGAAGGTTGCGATCATCGGTAAGCCGAATGTCGGCAAGTCCTCCCTCATTAACAAGCTGGCACAGGAGGACCGTGTGATTGTCTCCGACATTGCGGGAACAACACGCGATGCGATTGATACCGACATTACCTACGACGGAAAAGAATATGTCTTTATTGATACTGCAGGTCTTAGACGGAAGAATAAGATTAAGGAAGAGATCGAGCGCTACAGCATCATCCGTGCGGTGACAGCGGTGGAGCGGGCGGATGTCTGCATCATCGTGATCGATGCGACGGAGGGCGTCACGGAGCAGGATGCCAAGATTGCCGGAATCGCACACGAGCGCGGAAAAGGAATTATCATCGCGGTCAACAAGTGGGATGCGATCGAGAAGGATGACAAGACGATCTACCGTCACACGGAGAAGATCCGTCAGATTTTAAGCTTTATGCCGTATGCCGAGATTATTTTTATCTCCGCAAAATCAGGACAGCGCTTAAATAAGATTTTTGAGCTGATTGATGTGGTTATTGCGAACAATAGCATGCGTGTGGCGACCGGTGTCTTAAACGAGATCGTGACAGAGGCAGTTGCCATGCAGCAGCCGCCGTCAGACAAGGGAAAACGTCTGCGCATCTACTACACGACGCAGGTTGCGGTAAAGCCGCCGACCTTCGTGATTTTCGTCAACGATAAGGAATTGATGCATTTTTCCTACACCAGGTATCTGGAGAACCGTATCCGTGAGACGTTCGGTTTCCGCGGAACGGCACTGAAATTCATTATTCGGGAGAGAAAGGAAGAGCAGTGATGATAGGAGCAAGGGTTATTGCATTGGGAATCGGGTATCTGTTTGGACTGTTTCAGACGGGGTATCTCTACGGAAAAAGCCAGGGGATTGATATCCGCAATGAGGGAAGCGGCAACGCGGGGACGACAAATTCACTGCGCGTGCTTGGAATCAAGGCGGGACTGATCACGTTTGCGGGAGATCTGTGCAAGGCAATTCTGGCGGTTCTTCTGGTGAAGGTTCTGTTCCGGAACGCTTACCCGGACGCAGTCAGGATTCTGGAACTGTATGCCGGCTTCGGAGCTGTGCTCGGACATAATTTTCCGTTTTACCTCAAGTTCAAGGGTGGAAAGGGAATCGCCTGCACGTCGGGCATGATTCTCGCTGTGTGCCCGATGGCGGCACCGGTCTGTCTGGTCTTATTCATCGGTTCCATCGCGATCACAAGATATGTGTCCCTTGGATCGATTCTGGTGGTGACGAGTTATCTGGTGCAGGTATTGATCTTCGGACATATGGGATATCTGCATATCGATGCCGCATATCTCCCGGAGTTCTATGTGGTGAGCGCCTGCTTTACGGCGATGGCGCTGTGGCGTCACAGGAGTAACATTGGACGTCTGCTGCACGGCACGGAGAATAAGTTCACGTTCAAGAAGAACAAACAGGAGGGGAAATAAAAGATATGGCAAAAGTAGCGGTAATCGGAGCGGGAAGCTGGGGGACGGCGCTCGCGAAAGTGTTGCACACCAACGGCAGCCAGGTGACGGTGTGGTCGATTGTGGAAGCGGAGATCGCGATGCTGCGCGAACGGCATGAGCATGTGGATAAGCTTCCGGGAGTGAAGCTTCCGGAGGATATGGAATTTACCACGGATCTTAAGGCGGCAGTGGAAGATAAGGAATATCTGATTCTGGCGGTACCGTCTGTATTCACCAGAAGCACGGCAAAAAGCATGGCGCCTTTTGTGAAGGCGGGACAGATCATTGTCTGTGTGGCAAAGGGCATTGAAGAAAATACGCTGATGACGCTCTCCGATATTGTAGAAGAGGAAGTACCTGCGGCGGAGGTTGCCGTGATGTGCGGACCGAGCCACGCCGAGGAGGTTGGCGTCGGACTGCCGACGACCGTTGTTGCCGGAGCAAAGAAGCGCAAGGTGGCAGAGGGCGTGCAGGATATTTTCATGAATGAGGTGTTCCGCGTGTACACAAGCCCGGATGTGCTCGGCATGGAACTGGGAGGTTCCCTGAAGAACGTCATTGCACTGGCAGCCGGTATGGCGGACGGACTCGGCTACGGGGACAACACCAAAGCGGCGTTAATCACGCGCGGAATCATGGAAATGTCGCGTCTTGCCATCAAGATGGGGGCAAAGGCGGAGACACTGAGCGGTCTGACCGGAATCGGAGATCTGATCGTGACATGTGAGAGCAGACACAGCAGAAACCGCAAAGCCGGAATGCTGATCGGGCAGGGCTATACCATGAAGCAGGCGATGGATGAGGTCAAGATGGTGGTCGAGGGCGTGTATTCCGCCAAGGCGGCGATCGCGCTTGCAAAAAAATACGGGGTCGATATGCCGATCATCGAGGAAGTCAACTGTGTGCTTTTTGAGGATAAGCCGGCAAAAGAAGCAGTGCGGGAACTGATGATGCGCGACCGGCGTGCAGAGCATAGTGCCCTGGAGTGGGAAGCATAGAAATGCGACATGGCACCCCGGAGTGGGGAGCATAGAAATGCGACATGGCGCCCCGGAGTGGGAAACATAAAGAAATCGACATAACAGGAGGAACATACATGCCACAGATCAGGATTAAATATTTTACGGATGCGATTGAACGTCTGACCTATATTGACGGAAAGTCGGACTGGATCGATCTTCGGGCGTCTGAGGAAGTGACACTGAAAGCGGGGGAGTTCTGTCTGATTCCACTCGGCGTTGCCATGGAGCTTCCGGAGGGCTATGAGGCGCATGTGGTACCGAGAAGCTCCACTTTCAAAAATTACGGAATCATCCAGACGAACAGCTGCGGCATTATCGATGGCACCTACTGCGGGGATGACGATATGTGGCGGATGCCGGTCTATGCGGTGCGCGACACGGTGATTCACGTCAATGACCGCATCTGCCAGTTCCGCATTTTTGAAAATCAGCCGAAGATCACGTTTGACGAGGTGGAGAGCCTCGGCAACAAAAACCGCGGCGGATTCGGAAGCACTGGAAAACAGTAATGCGTTCGTCAAAGTGCTTACTTTTTGATGGAAAACCTGTCGGTTTGACGAAAGAATAGAAAAAACAACCAAAACACTGTGACATTCTACAAGAAAAGCAAAAATTCTTTGTGTAGGCGGTCTATGGTATTTTGGCTGTTTTTTTTGTATAGTAAGAGTAGTTAAAAACGAACAAATTTTAGGAGGTATCGTACCAATGGCAAGTTTATCATTGAAAAACGTTTGCAAAGTATATCCGAACGGCTTTGAGGCTGTTAAGGATTTCAACCTTGAAGTAGAGGATCAGGAGTTCATTATCTTCGTAGGACCTTCCGGATGTGGTAAGTCTACTACACTTCGTATGATCGCAGGTCTTGAGGAGATCTCCTCCGGTGAGTTCTACATCGACGGAAAGCTCATGAACGACGTAGAGCCGAAGGATCGTGATATCGCAATGGTATTCCAGAACTACGCTCTGTATCCGCATATGACCGTATTCGACAACATGGCATTCGGTCTTAAGTTAAGAAAAGTTCCGAAGGATGAGATCAAGAGAAAAGTTGAGGAGGCTGCAAAGATCCTTGACCTTGAGAAGTTATTAGACCGTAAGCCGAAGGCTCTCTCCGGTGGACAGAGACAGCGTGTTGCCATGGGACGTGCCATCGTACGTAACCCGAAGGTATTCCTGATGGATGAGCCGCTCTCCAACCTGGATGCAAAGCTTCGTGTACAGATGCGTTCCGAGATCGCTTCCTTACATAACAGATTAAAAGCAACCATCATCTACGTAACACATGATCAGACCGAGGCTATGACACTTGGTACCAGAATCGTCGTATTAAAGGACGGCGTTATCATGCAGGTAGATTCCCCGCAGAAGTTATACAACGAGCCGAATAACTTATTCGTAGCAGGATTCATCGGATCTCCGCAGATGAACTTCGTAGATGCTGTATGCAAGGTTGAGGGTGAGAAAGTAAGCCTTTCCTTCGAGAACACAACAGTTGTTCTTCCTCCTGCAAAAGCTAAGAAGTTAGCTGACGGCGGATACAACGGCAAGACTGTTGTTATGGGTATCAGACCGGAAGATATCGGTGATTCCGAGATCGAGATCGAGGCTCATAAGGATGCTGCATTCGAGACAGATGTAACAGGATATGAGTTATTAGGTTCTGAGGTACTGTTATACTTCAAAGTTGCAGGCGCAAGCATGACTGCAAAGGTTGATTCCAGAACAACTGCACGTATGGGCGACCACATCAAGATGGCAATTGATCCGGAGAAGATTCACGTATTCGACAAAGAAACAGAATTGACAATTACCAACTAATCCGTTAGAATTGAATAGGACTTAAAAGTAAAACTGGGTGCACATGTTGTACCCAGTTTTTATTAACGTATGGAACACATGAGGCATGTCAATGTACAGTAATATTTGACAGGAAAGGCGAGACACATGATTTCGAATCACAAGATACAGGCAGCATTAGATGAGATAAAAGAGATTTCCAAGATTGATCTGGCACTATATACGGATAAGGGAAAGCAGGTGGCAGCGACGTTTGAAACGGAAGGGGATATGGAGTACGCTGTGAATTCTTTTGCGGGTTCCATGGCGGAGAGCCAGATGCTGTCCGGATGTCATTTCTTTAAGGTGTATGTGGACGGGGAACTGGAATATGTCCTTTTGACCAAATCTTCTGCGGAGGACGCGTACATGGTCGGAAGACTGGCGGTCTGCCAGATCCGGACGCTTGTGTCTGCTTACATGGAGCAGTTTGACCGGAACAACTTCATGCAGAATATCCTGCTCGGCAATATGCTTGTGGTAGATATGTACAACAAGGCGCAGAAGCTTCACATCGAACAGGCGGAGCGCGTGGTATTTGTGATCGAGCTGGAAGGGAAGAAGGACGCCACAGCGATCGAACTGGTCAAGAATCTGTTCGCGGCGAAGACCAGGGATTTTGTGACTGAGGTGGACGAGCAGAGCATTGTGCTCATCAAAGACACCAGAGAGATGGGAGAGGACGAGGATCTGGTGTCCCTGGCGTCAATGATCGTGGACAATATGCATGCGGAGGCGATGGTACGCGTCCGGGTCGGCTACGGCAACCGTGTGAACAACCTGCAGGATATTGCGAAATCCTACCAGGAGGCAAAGATGGCGCTTGAGGTGGGAAAAATCTTCTACGCGGAAAAAGAGACGATCGCGTACCGTTATCTGGGTATTGGCAGACTGATCTATCAGCTCCCGATGTCTCTGTGCGAGATGTTTATTCATGAGGTATTCGGGGATGAAATTCCGGATGTGTTCAACGAGGAGACGACGACAACGATCCAGAAATTCTTTGAGAACAATCTGAATATCTCTGAAACGGCAAGACAGCTTTACGTGCACAGGAACACGTTGGTGTACCGTCTGGAGCGCCTGGAGAAGGTCATCGGACTTGATATCCGCAAGTTTGATGATGCGATGACATTCAAGATTGCAATGATGGTCATTTCCCACATGCAGTATGTCAAGAATAGTGAAAATGCACTAAATTAGTTGAAAAAATATATGCTATATGTTAAAATTAAACAAAAGACAGCATAAGGGAGTGGAAGAGTTATGGCTGGCTATGTTTACACGAATGAGAACTGTATTGGGTGCAACCGGTGCATTTCGGTCTGTCCCGTTCTGACAGCGAATCAGGCTGTCGTGGTGGACGGGAAGCCGCGCATTGAGGTCAACCATGCACAGTGCATCAACTGTGGTGCATGCTTTGATGCCTGCGAACATCAGGCGAGGGAATATGCCGATGATACGGAGCAGTTTTTTGCGGATCTGCAGAGAGGCGAATCCATTTCACTGCTTCTGGCGCCGGCATTTCTTGCGAATTATCCCAGAGAGTATGAGCAGATTTTAGGCGGCTTAAGACAGATGGGGGCAAAGCGGATCATCAGTGTCAGCTTTGGCGCCGACATTACGACCTGGGCGTATATCAATTATATTACGAAGAATCAGTTTACGGGCGGGATCTCGCAGCCGTGTCCTGCGGTGGTCAACTACATCGAGATGTATGCACCGGAACTGCTTCCGAAGCTGATGCCGGTACACAGCCCGATGATGTGTGCGGCAATCTACGCGAAGAAGTATTTACATATCACGGACAAGCTTGCGTTCATCAGTCCGTGCATTGCGAAGAAGAACGAGATTTCCGATCCGGATACAGACGGCTATGTTTCTTATAATGTGACATTCGATCATCTGATGGATTACTGCAGGAAGCACCGGATCAGTGGACCGGGGGTCAGCGATGAGATCGAATACGGTCTCGGCTCGATCTATCCGATGCCGGGAGGACTGAAGGAGAATGTCTACTGGTTCTGCGGAGAGGATGTATTTATCCGGCAGATTGAGGGAGAGCGCCATGTCTATGAATTCCTGGATGCCTATCGCAAGCGTGTCGCAGAGCACAAGGAGCTGCCGTTTATGGTCGATGCGCTGAACTGTGCGATGGGATGCATCTACGGTACGGGCGTTGAGCCGGAGAAGACTGCCGGGGATGATGTGCTCTACGAGCTGCATAAGATCCGGGAGAAGAGCAAGAAGGTCAAGGGACCGTGGGCGAGATCGGCGACGTCGAAGCAGCGGCTGGCACAGCTGAACCGTCAGTTTGCGCAGCTTGAACCGGCGGATTTTACGCGCCGGTATACCGACCGGTCGAAGGGGAATGAGATCCGCGTGCCGGAGGGCCAGGAGTTAGAAGCAGTATACAGCCGTCTGAACAAGCAGACGGCGATGGATCGTGCGATCGACTGCAGCGCCTGCGGTTATAAGACCTGCCGGGATATGGCGACAGCGATCTACAACGGGTGCAACAGTGAGAATTCCTGTATTCATTTTATCAAGAACGAGGCGGAGGAAAGAGGGCGTGCGGCACAGGCGGCTGCGGAGGAAAGCCAGCAGGCGAATGTGGAGATCCAGCGCAGAAGCGATCTGATTGCAGGAATTATCGAGGGACTGAATTCCGATTTTCAGGAACTGGATTCCGCCATCGGGCAGATGGCTGCCGGGAATAGCAGCAATGCGAGCGAGAGCACGGCGATTACGGATGCGATGACCGGCGTGACCGGATTCTGCCAGGAGATGCGGCAGTCGTTTGAGGCGATCACGGAGCTTTTGGATAAGCTTGAGAACAACAACAACGACATCACGAAGATTGCCAACCAGACCAATCTGCTCTCACTGAACGCTTCCATCGAGGCTGCCCGTGCCGGTGCGGCAGGCAGAGGATTTGCGGTGGTGGCGGAGGAGATCAAGAATCTCTCGGAGAACAGCAGAGCAACCGCAAACGACAGCAACGATAACAAGAATGAGATCAGTCAGGCGATCGGAAAGCTGTTGGAGGAGTCGGATCATCTGACAGAGATTATCCGGGAAGTGGATGAGCGGATGACCAATCTGGCGGCAAGCACCGAGGAGATCGCCGCATCCACAGATTCGGTGAAGGAGATTTCCTCTGATCTGAAGGATAAGGCAGCCGAGCTGATGAACATGTAAGATACAACAGAAAAGCAAATGATAATACGCGGACAAAGAAAGCAATCGGATTCTTTTCCGCGTATTTCGTCTGTTTGCACAAAAATAGAAAATTTTTACAAAACATACGTTCTGTTGCTTGCACGGGTTTTCCCAGTATGTTATATTATCCAGAGGAATGTCAAGGAAAGGAAGAAGAACATGGCAAAGAAAGAGACTTATGACGAGAGTAGTATTTCCGTTCTGGAAGGACTCGAAGCCGTAAGGAAGAGACCCGGAATGTACATCGGAAGCGTGTCCAGAAAGGGTCTGAATCATCTTATTTACGAGATTGTGGACAACGCAGTGGACGAGCATCTGGCGGGTGCCTGCGATACCATATATGTCACATTGGAGGCGGATGGCTCCTGTACAGTGGAAGATAACGGACGAGGCGTGCCGGTCGGCATGCACGCGAAGGGCGTGTCGGCAGCGCGAATTGTGTACACGACGCTGCATGCGGGCGGCAAGTTTGACGATTCCGCATACAAGACCAGCGGCGGACTGCACGGAGTGGGTTCCTCGGTCGTGAATGCACTGTCCACCTATATGGACGTCGAGATCAGCAGAGACGGCTACATTCATCACGACCGCTATGAGCGCGGTGTGCCGGTGGTGGAGCTTGAGAACGGACTGCTTCCGAAGATCGGTAAGACGAAGAAGACTGGAACGAAGGTCAATTTCCTGCCGGACCCGGAGATTTTCGAGAAGACGCGTTTCAAGGAGGACGAGGTCAAGAGCCGTATGCATGAGACGGCATATTTAAACCCGGAGCTTACGATCATCTATGAGGACCGGAGAGGGGAGGAGACCGAGCATATCGTCTACCACGAGCCGGAAGGCATCAAGGGGTTTGTGAAGGATCTCAACAAGAGCACGGAAGTTCTGCATGACGTCGTGTATTTTAAGGGAGAGACTGAGGGCATTACCGTCGAGGCGGCGTTCCAGTACACGAACGAATTTCATGAGAATATTCTGGGCTTCTGTAATAATATTTTCAACGCGGAGGGCGGAACACACATCACCGGTTTTAAGACGGTGTTTACGACTGTTATTAATGCCTATGCGAGAGAGCTTGGCATCTTAAAGGATAAGGACGCCAATTTTACCGGTGCGGACGTGCGCAACGGCATGACGGCAGTCGTCTCCATCAAGCACCCGGATCCGCGCTTCGAGGGACAGACGAAGACGAAGCTGGATAACCAGGACGCGTCGCGGGCGACGGCGAAGGTGACCGGCGACGAGATCCAGCTCTATTTTGACAAGAACCTGGAAGTGCTTAAGACCGTCATTTCCTGTGCGGAAAAGGCGGCGAAGATCCGCAAGACCGAAGAGAAAGCGAAGACAAATCTTCTGACAAAGCAGAAGTTCTCCTTTGACTCCAACGGCAAGCTTGCGAACTGCGAGAGCCGGGACGCATCGATCTGCGAGATTTTTATCGTCGAGGGAGATTCTGCGGGAGGTTCCGCGAAGACAGCGAGAGACCGCAGCTTTCAGGCGATTCTGCCGATCCGCGGTAAGATCTTAAACGTGGAGAAGGCGAGCATCGATAAGATTTTAGCCAACGCGGAGATTAAGACGATGATCAATGCGTTCGGCTGCGGATTTTCCGAGGGCTACGGCAATGATTTCGATATTACGAAGCTCCGCTATGACAAGATTATCATCATGGCGGATGCCGACGTCGACGGAGCGCATATTTCCACGCTGCTTTTGACGTTATTCTACCGGTTCATGCCGGAGTTAATCTATGAGGGACATGTCTATGTGGCAATGCCGCCGCTTTACAAGGCGATTCCAAGCCGCGGCGAGGAAGAGTACCTCTACGATGATGAGGCGCTGGAGCGCTATAGACGGAGCCACAAGGGCAGTTTTACGCTGCAGCGGTATAAAGGTCTCGGCGAGATGGACGCGGAGCAGCTCTGGGAGACGACGCTCGATCCGAAGAGACGGCTGTTAAAGCGGATTGAGATCGAGGACGGCCGTATGGCGTCCGACATCACGGAACTTCTGATGGGCAATGACGTGCCGCCGCGCAAGACCTTTATCTATGAGCATGCGACGGATGCGACCGTGGACGCATGACAGATGCGATACCGTGCGGCAGGATCATGCGCGGGATGAGAGAGCCGCAGGAAGAAGCGGCAGGAAATGAGGATTACCATGAAACAGGAAGAACAGATTATCCGCACCGAGTATTCGGAGCTGATGCAGAAATCCTATATCGACTATGCAATGAGCGTGATTATCTCACGTGCACTGCCGGATATCAGGGATGGGTTAAAGCCGGTACAGAGGCGGACACTTTATGATATGTATGAACTCGGCATCCGCTATGACAAGCCGTACCGTAAGAGTGCGCGTATTGTCGGGGATACCATGGGTAAGTATCACCCGCACGGAGACAGTTCGATCTACGGTGCGTTGGTGGTGCTGGCACAGGATTTTAAAATGGGACAGACGCTGGTGGACGGACACGGCAACTTCGGCTCCATCGAGGGAGACGGAGCGGCTGCCATGCGTTACACGGAGGCGAGACTTCAGAAGCTGACGCAGGAGGCGTTCTTAGCAGACCTTGACAAGGATGTCGTGGATTTTGTGCCGAACTTTGACGAGACGGAGAAAGAGCCGGAGGTTCTGCCGGTAAAGGTGCCGAATCTTCTGATCAACGGTGCGGAGGGAATTGCGGTTGGCATGACGACGAGCATTCCGACGCACAATTTCGGCGAGGTCATTGACGGTGTGATTGCCTATATGAAGAATCCGGACATCAACACCGAGCAGATGATGCAGTATATCCCGGGACCGGATTTTCCGACCGGCGGTGTGATCGCCAACAAGGACGAGTTGACAGCCATCTACTCCACAGGCGTGGGGAAGATCAAGATCCGCGGAAAAGTGGAGGTTGAGCAGGTCAAAGGCGGAAAGGAACGCCTGGTAATTACCGAGATTCCGTATACGATGATCGGTGCAAATATCGGAAAGTTCTTAAACGATGTCTACAGCCTCGTGGAGACGAAGAAGACGAATGACATTGTGGATATCACAAACCAGTCCTCCAAGGAGGGCATCCGCATTGTCATCGAGCTGCGCAAGGGAGCGGACGCTGCCAATCTGGAGAATCTATTATATAAGAAGACCAAGCTTGAGGACACGTTCGGTGTCAATATGCTTGCGGTGGTAGACGGAAGACCGGAGACGATGGGAATTGTGCCGATCATACGTCATCATGTGAATTTCCAGTATGAGCTGGCAAAGAGAAAGTATACAACGCTGCTTGCCAAGGAGCTGGAGAAGAAGGAAGTGCAGGAGGGATTGATCCACGCCTGCGATGTGATCGATCTTATCATCGAGATCCTGCGCGGCAGTGCGAACGTCAAGATGGCGAGAGCCTGTCTGACCGAGGGAATCATCGAGGGGATTGCCTTTAAGTCGGCGCAGTCCCAAAAGGACGCGCAGAGCCTGCGTTTTACGGAGCGCCAGGCGGATGCCATCTTAGAGATGCGTCTGTACAAGCTGATCGGACTCGAGATCGAGGCGCTGATGAAAGAGCACGAGAAGACGCTTGCCAATATTGCGGAGTACAATGAGATCTTAAGCAACCGTGCGGCGATGGCAAAGGTGATTATCCGCGAGCTGGAAGCTTACAAAAAGGAGTATGGCAGACCGCGGCGCACTGTCATTGACAATCTCAAAGAGGCGGTTGTCGAGGAGAAGAAGATTGAGGAGATGGACGTGGTATTCCTGATGGATCGCTTTGGCTACGCGAAGACGATCGACGTGGCGGCGTATGAACGCAACCGCGAGGCGGCCGATGCGGAGAACCGCTATGTGCTGACCTGTAAGAATACCGATAAGATCTGCATTTTTACGAACAAGGGACAGATGCATCTGCTCAAGGTGCTGGATCTGCCATTCGGCAAGTTCCGCGACAAGGGAACGCCGATTGACAATCTGAGCAATTATAACAGCAGTGAGGAGAACTTTGTCTATATCACGAATCTGGGAGCGATCTGCAACCACAGGCTGATCTTTGGCACGAAGACGGCGATGCTTAAGATTGTGGACGGAAGCGAGTTTGACGTTGCAAAGCGCACGACCGCGGCGACGAAGCTTACCGACGGGGACGAGGTGCTTTTCGTGCATCCGGTTGCCGGGAATGAGACGATCGTCATGCAGTCCGAGCGCGATTTCTTCCTTCGGATTGCGGTGGATACCATTCCGGAGAAGAAAAAGGGTGCGGTCGGCGTCCGCGGCATGCGGCTTGCGGACGGAGATGCGCTTACTGCGATTCATCTGCTCGGCGAGGGTGAGAGCGCCCAGACGGAGGTAAAAGGAAAGCCTGTGATGTTAAACCGGCTGCATGTGGCGGGCCGCGACACGAAAGGAACGAAGAAATAACGATGATAAAAGCTGTATTATTTGATCTGGACGGAACGATCATCAATTCCGAGGAGGGCATCACAAAGTGCGTGCAATACGCACTGCGCGCCTACGGGATCGATGAGCCGGACCGCACGAAGCTGCGCTGCTTTATCGGACCGCCCTTAGATCCGGTATTTCGCGAAAAGTATGGCATGACGGAAGCGGAAGCGTGGCAGTCTGTGGAAAAGTACAGAGAGCGGTTTGACGTAAAGGGAATCTTCGAGTGCAGCCTCTACGACGGCGTCAGGGAAGCGATCGCGCGCTTCAAGGAGCATGGTTATCTGCTTGCGCTTGCGTCTTCAAAGCCAGAGACAGCGTGCAGAAGAATATTAGAGCACTTTGATCTGCTGGGATATTTTGATGAGGTGGTAGGTTCCACGCTGGACGGCTCGATCAGTACGAAGGCGGAAGTGCTCGAGGAACTGGGGCGCCGCATGGCGGGCAGCCATATCGGGAAAAACGAACTGTGCCTGATCGGGGACACGAAGTATGACGCTGCCGGAGCAAAGGCGTTCGGAATCCGCTGTATCGGTGTCAGCTATGGCTTCGGTACCAGGGAAGAACTGCTCGCCGCAGGTGCGGAGGCGGTCTTCGACCGCATCGAAGAGGTGGAGACATACATTGAGAATGACGCAGCGGGAGAGGGAGAGGCAGAGTGAAGACGACAGGTGCTTATAAAATCTGGAGAATCATATATCCGATCGGTATCTATTATGTGGTGTCATCGCTTGCCTACTTTTTTCTGACGCTGCTGCTCGGCGCGGGGGAGGAATCCTACATGCTGCGGCAGATGCTCTGCGCGGCTGCCACGATTCCGTTCGTCTGGATGCATTACGGGCAGGATCGCGCTGCGCGGGAGACTGTCTATGGCAGGCGCGGCATCAGACCGGACGCAAGGTTTTTCTGCACTGTGGCAGGCTCACTGCTTGCAGGAGCATCTCTTGGCATGGCTGTCAACAACGTGATTGCCATGACGCCGCTCATTGAGGCGTCCGCGGGCTTTCAAAGCGCGAATCAGGCGTTTTTTGCCGGCGGGGTTGTGTTTGAACTGCTCGGCTCCTGCCTCGTGATTCCGCTGGCGGAGGAGCTTTTGTACCGTGGTGTCGTGGAGAGAAGACTATCCCTGCTGTGCGGCAGTGCGCCGGCAATCGTGCTCTCGGCGGTTATTTTCGGCGTGATGCACTGGAACGTGGTACAGTTTTTGTATGCGGGCATTTTAGGTCTGCTGCTCGCGTGGCTGCTGGAGAGAACCGGCTTTTTGTATGCGCCCGTTCTGGCGCATATCGGGGCGAATGTGATGGCGGTTGTGCGCAGCGAGACTGGCTGGCTGGACTTTGCCTACCAGCCCACAGCGGCAGGTGTTGCAGTGACGGTGCTGCTGTTTGCGGTGGCAGCGTTTGCGGTTCTGCTGGTGAAAAAGGGCGGAGTGCGGCAGGAAGAGGAGAAAACGTCCGCTGCCTGAAACCTTAGCAGTATCTGTAGAGGTGCAGTTATTGACTGTTATAGCTTCCTGTGGTATGTTAAATGACGTGAATGGCGGGATCCCCGGTCCATTTAGCATCGCAGGAAGGAGAGTGACAGTTTCATGGACGATAGTGCGGACAGTGACAGCGATACACAGATATGCAGGCTTTTAAAAAGAGAATACGGCTGCTCCATGCAGTGTTATGAATAGGTAAAGGTATGGCTTACCGGAGGTCTTTTTTGGACACCGGAAGGTCATACCTTTTTGTGCGTAAATGACACAACACGTAACAGGCAGCAGGAGGGCGTATCACAGGACGCCGGAAACAGAAAGGAGCAGACATGTTGCAGCCCATATTCTTATTGATGGTTTTGATTTTTTTGAATGCCGTATTTGCAAGCGCGGAGATTGCGGTAATCTCGATGAGTGATTTAAAACTCCGACAGCTCTGCGAGGCGGGAGACAGGCGTGCCGGAAAGCTGGAGGCGCTCATAAAGCAGCCGGCAAAATTCCTTGCCACGATCCAGGTGGCGATCACGCTCGCCGGATTTTTACAGAGTGCGTTTGCCGCGGAAAACTTTGCACAGCCGTTGGTGACGCTTTTGAGGGGCACCGGAATACCGGTTGCAGAGGAGGCATTAAAATCCGCGTGCATCGTGGTGATTACATTGATTTTAGCGTATTTTAATCTGGTCTTCGGGGAACTTGTGCCGAAGCGGGTGGCGATGAAAAAGGCGGAGGAGCTGGCGCTTAAAATGGCAGGAATGCTCTCCCTGGTGGCGAAGATCTTTGCACCGCTGGTGTGGCTTCTTACCGCATCGACCAATTTCTGGTTAAGACGGTTTGGCATTGACCCGGAGGAGGAAGAGGAGACGGTGTCGGAGGAGGAAATCCGGCTGCTGCTCGCCGAGGGAAGAGAGCAGGGAACCATTCCGACCGAGGAGACAGAGATGATACAGAACGTGTTCGGGTTTGATGATATTGCGGTCGGAACGATCTGCACGCACCGCAGGGAGATGGTATCTCTGTCCACGGAGGAGGATGAAGCCGTCTGGGATCGGATTCTGGCGGAGAGCGTACATACCTATTATCCGATCTTTGCGGGGAGAAGCGAGGATGTCGTGGGAATCCTCGATGGAAAAGCGTATTTCCGCATGAAAGACCACACGCGTGACAAAGTGATGCAGTGCGCGGTACAAAAACCGATGCTGGCAGCGGATTCCATGAAGGCAAACCGGCTTTTTGAGCAGATGAAACAGCAGCAGAATTATTTTGCGGTTGTGACAGACGCCTACGGCGGGGTTACCGGAATCGTGACGCTGTGCGACATCATGGAGTATCTGGTGGGAGATCTGGAGAATACGGTTACCGCATAAAATGGTGTTATAATTCAGATACAATTTAAGAAAAGGCAGAAAAAGAGCCCGGAAAAAGTTTTGCATGCAAAATTTTTTCCGGGCTTTTATATGTTGAATTGTGTGTGAGAAAATTATTTATACAAAAAATAATGAATAATATCTGATAATAATAAAAAATAAACATTATATACAAATAATCAGACAATTATAAGAATAAACTGGTAGACAAACAAATGAGAAAGTTGTATATTAGGATATAACAAATTCGGTAAAGACAACTGTCCGTGCAGTAAAGACAGCTGATCGGAATACAGAATGCAGAAAGGAAGCTGATTATGAAAGAGCAGACCACTTATAAGAAGGACGCCCTCAACCGTTTCTCGGTATCGGATGCGGGGAAGCAGGCAGCCGGAATGTACGATCCGGGTTACGAGCACGATAACTGTGGTATCGGTTCGGTTGTCAACATTAAGGGAATCAAGACACACGAGACTGTGGAGAATGCGTTAAAGATCGTTGAGAACTTAAAGCACAGAGCAGGCAAGGATGCGGAGGGAAAGACCGGTGACGGTGTCGGTATTCTGCTGCAGATATCCCACAAGTTTTTTTCCAAGGCGGCAAAACAGCTTGGAATCGAACTCGGTGAGGAGAGAGACTATGGTGTCGGCATGTTCTTTTTCCCGCAGGACGAGTTAAAGCGCAACCGTGCCAAGAAGATGTTCGAGGTCATTGTCGGCAAGGAGGGAATGGAGTTCCTCGGCTGGCGTGAAGTTCCGACCGATCCGACGAAGCTGGGACAGAAAGCGGTGGACTGCATGCCGTATATCATGCAGGGTTTTGTGAAGCGTCCGGCGGATGTGGAGAAGGGACTGGCGTTTGACCGCAAGCTGTATGTGGCGCGAAGAGTCTTCGAGCAGTCCAACGACGATACCTATGTGGTATCCCTTTCCAGCCGTACGATCGTCTATAAGGGAATGTTTCTTGTGGAGCAGCTTCGTCTGTTTTTTGCGGATTTACAGGATAAGGATTACGAGTCGGCGATTGCAACCGTGCATTCCCGTTTCTCCACGAACACGAACCCGAGCTGGGAGAGAGCGCACCCGAACCGTTTTATCGTACATAACGGTGAGATCAATACGATCAAGGGCAACGCCGATAAGATGCTCGCCCGTGAGGAGACGATGGAGTCCGAGCACTTAAAAGGCGAACTTCAGAAAGTGCTTCCGGTCATCAACAGTGAGGGATCGGATTCCGCGATGCTGGACAATACGCTGGAGTTCCTCGTGATGAGTGGTATGGAGCTTCCGCTCGCAGTCATGATCATGATCCCGGAGCCGTGGGCAAACAACAATATCATGTCGCAGAAGAAAAAGGATTTTTACCAGTATTACGCGACGATGATGGAGCCGTGGGACGGACCGGCATCCATCCTCTTTTCCGATGGCGATATGATGGGAGCCGTGCTTGACCGCAATGGTCTGCGTCCTTCCCGTTACTATATTACGGATGATGATTATCTGATCCTCTCCTCCGAGGTCGGCGTGCTGGACATCGACCCGACGAAGATTGTGGTAAAGGAGCGTCTGCGTCCGGGCAAGATGCTGCTCGTGGATACCGTCAAGGGAAGAGTCATCGATGACGACGAACTCAAGGAGACTTACGCGAACAAGCAGCCATATGGTGAGTGGCTTGACCGCAACCTCTTAAAACTCGAGGATTTAAAGATCCCGAATGAGCGTGTGCCGGAGTATACCAAGGAAGAGCGCCAGCGCATGCAGAAGGCATTCGGTTATACCTACGAATCTCTGCGCGAGGCGATCCTGCCGATGGCGAAAAACGGTGGCGAGGGTACATCCGCCATGGGTATTGACACACCGCTTGCAGCGCTTGCGAGTGACCATCAGCCGCTGTTTAATTACTTCAAACAGCTGTTTGCGCAGGTGACCAACCCGCCGATCGACTCGATCCGTGAGAAAGTCGTGACCTCTACGACCGTCTACATCGGCGAGGACGGCAACCTCTTGGAGGAGCGGGCGGAGAACTGTAAGGTATTGAAGGTCAACAACCCGATTCTGACCAACACCGACCTGATGAAGATCAAGGCGATGAAGGTCGACGGATTCAAGGTAGAAGTACTGCCGATTATCTACTATAAGAATACAAGCTTGGAGAAGGCGATCGAGCGTCTGTTTGTGGAGGCGGATCGTGCGTACCGTGAGGGAGCGAACATTCTGATCCTCTCCGACCGCGGCATCGACGAGAACCATGTGCCGATCCCGTCACTGCTCGCTGTATCAGCACTGCAGCAGCATCTGGTAAAGACGAAAAAGAGAACGGCGGTTGCCATGATCTTAGAGTCCGGAGAGCCTCGTGAGGTACACCATTTTGCGACGCTCCTCGGCTACGGAGCCTGTGCGATCAACCCGTATCTGGCACAGGATACCGTAAAACAGCTGGTGGACGAGCATATGCTGGACAAAGATTATTATGCGGCGGTTCAGGATTACAATGCAGCGATTTTAAACGGCATCGTCAAGATCGCATCCAAGATGGGAATCTCGACGATCCAGTCCTACGAGGGTTCCAAGATCTTCGAGGCGATCGGTATCAATAAGGATGTGATTGACAAGTATTTCACGAATACGGTCAGCCCGATCGGCGGCATTACGCTGGAGGATATTGCGGATGACGTCAATGAGCTTCACTCGGCGGCGTACGATCCGCTGGGATTAGAGACGGATCTCACATTGGACAGCAGAGGACGCCACAAGATGAGAAGCGGCGCAGATCCGCATCTCTACAATCCGGCGACGATTCATCTGCTTCAGGAGGCGACAAAGCGCGGCGACTACGAACTCTTTAAACAGTACACAGAGCTTGTGAATAAAGAAGAGAGAGAGATCACGCTCCGCGGTCTGATGGATTTCAATTACCCGAAAAAGGGCGTGCCGCTCGAGGAGGTCGAGAGTGTCGATTCCATCGTGACGCGTTTTAAGACGGGGGCAATGTCCTACGGTTCCATCTCCAAGGAGGCGCACGAGACGTTGGCGATCGCCATGAACCGTCTGCACGGCAAGTCCAACTCCGGCGAAGGAGGAGAGGATGCAGACCGTCTTGCGAGCAAGAACAGCCCGGTCAACCGTTGCTCTGCGATCAAGCAGGTGGCGAGCGGACGTTTCGGTGTGACCAGTGAGTATCTGGTGAGCGCGCAGGAGATTCAGATCAAGATGGCACAGGGCGCAAAGCCGGGCGAGGGCGGACACCTGCCGGGCAAGAAGGTCTATCCGTGGATTGCAAAGACCAGACTTTCCACACCGGGTGTATCATTGATCTCCCCGCCGCCGCATCATGACATCTACTCGATCGAGGATCTGGAGCAGTTGATCTTCGACTTAAAGAATGCGAACCGTGATGCGCGCATCACCGTGAAACTGGTATCCGAGGCGGGAGTCGGTACGGTCGCAGCCGGCGTTGCAAAGGCAGGCGCACAGGTTGTCCTGATCTCCGGCTATGACGGCGGTACCGGTGCGGCTCCGTCCAGCTCGATCCACAATGCGGGACTTCCGTGGGAGCTTGGTCTTGCGGAGACACATCAGACATTGATTATGAACGGACTGCGCAACAAAGTACGCATTGAGACGGACGGCAAACTGATGAGCGGCCGCGATGTCGCTACGGCAGCGCTGCTCGGAGCGGAGGAGTTCGGATTTGCCACAGCGCCGCTTGTGACCTTAGGCTGCGTGATGATGCGCGTCTGTAACCTGGATACCTGTCCGGCAGGTATTGCGACACAGAACCCGGAGCTTCGGAAGCGTTTTGCCGGCAAGCCGGAATATGTGGAGAATTTTATGCGCTTTATCGCACAGGATCTGCGGGAGTATATGGCAAAGCTCGGATGCCGCACGATCGACGAGATGGTCGGCAGAAGCGATCTGCTTAAGGTGCGCGAGGATCTTTCGGGACGCGACCGCGAGATCGATCTCTCCAATCTTTTGAACAACCCGTTTGCGGGACCGAAGGAGAAAGTAACCTTTGACCCGAAGCATGTCTATGATTTTGAACTGGAGAAGTCCAAGGATGTGACCGTGCTCTTAAAACAGTTAAAGGGTGCGTTAGAGCAGAAGCAGCGCAGAAGCATTGATGTGGAGGTGACGAACACCGACCGTTCCTTTGGTACGATTTTCGGTTCGGAGATCACGAAGAAGTACGGCGGAGAGGGACTGCCGGAGGATACCTTCATTGTAAAATGCAACGGTGCCGGCGGACAGAGTTTCGGAGCTTTTATCCCGAAGGGACTGACGTTAGAGCTGGTCGGCGATTCCAACGATTACTTTGGAAAAGGATTATCCGGCGGCAAGCTTGTCGTCTATGCACCGGCGGGCGTGAAGTATGAGAAGGATGAGAATATCATCATCGGTAATGTGGCGCTCTACGGAGCAACCAGCGGAAAAGCGTTTATCAGCGGCGTCGCAGGCGAGCGTTTCTGCGTGCGCAACTCGGGAGCTTCCGCAGTCGTGGAGGGTGTCGGAGACCACGGATGTGAATATATGACGGGAGGCCGTGTCGTCGTGCTCGGCAAGACCGGCAAGAATTTTGCTGCCGGCATGAGCGGCGGTATTGCTTATGTGCTCGATGAGGACAATGACCTCTACACAAGAATGAATAAGGAAATGGTATTCAGCCAGGAGATTTCCAACAAATATGATGTCATGGAATTAAAGGACATGATCAAGGAACATGTGGCGCTGACCAACTCGGAAAAGGGCAAGAAGATCCTGGATAATTTCAGCGAGTATCTGCCGAAGTTCAAGAAAGTCATACCGTATGACTATAACCGTATGCTTATGGCGATTGTTCAGATGGAGGAGAAAGGTCTTTCTTCCGAACAGGCACAGATTGAGGCTTTTTATGCAAATACGCGTGGATAGTGTGTGAGCAGGTGTCGTTTGACATGTGTGACTCATGCATTTTCGAGAAAGGAAAGAATTATGGGAAAACCAACAGGATTTATGGAATATGACAGAGAAGATGCCCGCGCCATTGAGCCGAAGGAGCGGATCAAAAATTTTAATGAGTTCCACATTCCTCTGTCCAAAGAGAGACAACAGATTCAGGGCGCGCGCTGCATGAACTGCGGCGTGCCGTTCTGCCAGGCGGGAATGAACATCATGGGGATGACCTCGGGATGCCCGCTGCACAACCTGGTTCCGGAGTGGAATGATCTTGTATACACGGGGAACTGGGAGCAGGCATACAACCGCCTGAAGAAGACCAACAATTTCCCGGAGTTTACCTCCCGGGTATGTCCGGCACTCTGCGAGGCTGCCTGCACCTGCGGGCACTGGGAAGATCCGGTGACCTGCAAGGCGAACGAGCACGGAATTATCGAGAATGCGTATGAGCAGGGTTATGCGGCGGCAAAGCCTCCGAAAGTGCGCACCGGCAAGAAGATCGCGGTGATCGGCTCCGGTCCTGCGGGGCTTGCGGCGGCGGATCAGCTCAACAAGCGCGGGCATTCTGTGACGGTCTATGAGCGGGACGACAGAGTCGGCGGACTTCTGATGTACGGAATTCCGAATATGAAGCTGGAAAAATGGGTCATCGACCGCAAGGTTGCCGTCATGAAGGAGGAGGGCATCACCTTTGTGACCGGCACCAATGTCGGAAAGGATGTAAAGTCCTCCAAGCTGTTAAAGGAGTACGACCGTGTGATTTTAGCGTGCGGCGCCAAGAATCCGAGAGACATCAAGGCACCGGGACGGGACGCCAAGGGAATCTATTTCGCCGTGGATTTTTTAAAAGCAACGACGAAGAGTCTCCTGGATTCTGAGCTAAAAGACGGCAGCTATATCTCCGCAAAAGGGAAAAAAGTGGTCATTATCGGCGGCGGCGATACCGGAAATGACTGCGTGGGCACGTCCATCCGCCACGGCTGCGCGAGCGTGACACAGCTTGAGATGATGCCGCAGGCACCGGCAAAGCGCGCGGAGAATAATCCGTGGCCGGAGTGGCCGAAGGTGTTAAAGACCGATTACGGCCAGGAGGAAGCGATTGCGGTGTTCGGGCACGACCCGCGGATCTATCAGACGACGGTGAAGGAATTCTTAAAAGACAAGAACGGCAATCTTTGCGGGCTTGTCACTGTAAAGCTCGAACCGAAGCGGGATGAGAAGACCGGGCGTGTGACGATGACCGAGGTTGCGGGAAGCGAGCAGAAGATGGAAGCGGATCTTGTGCTGATCGCTGCCGGATTCCTCGGCACGGAAAAATATGTGGCGGACGCGTTCGGTGTGGACTTAAACGGCAGAACCAACGTCGCAACGGCGGAGGGCGCCTATGAGACCAGCGTGAAAAATGTGTTCGCGGCGGGCGATGTGCACAGAGGACAGTCCCTTGTCGTCTGGGCGATTCGCGAGGGACGCGAGGTCGCGCGCGAGGTCGATGAGAGCCTGATGGGCTACTCCTACCTTGAGGTGCAGTAATCGAATGATAATCCCCCGTTTGTAATCCAACGGATTCTGTGCTAAGATGAGAAAAAAGAGTACGAATGAAGAAAAGGGGAGTACAAATGAGCCGCAGAAGGAAAAAAGCAGGGGAAAAGGCGCGGACGATGGCGGGAAGCGCAGAAGCGGAAAAGACGGCAGCGGGAAGCACACCGGCAGAGCAGGAGGCAGGGAGCACATCGGCGAAAGAGACGTTATCGGCGAGCATAGAGCCGGC
Organism: Roseburia hominis A2-183; assembly: GCF_000225345.1. Taxonomy (NCBI): domain Bacteria; kingdom Bacillati; phylum Bacillota; class Clostridia; order Lachnospirales; family Lachnospiraceae; genus Roseburia; species Roseburia hominis. The sequence goes on along the minus strand of NC_015977.1, from coordinate 2,092,733 downwards.
GGAGAGATCGGAAAATGAGGCGGAGGTCTGGCAGACCGGCGCGCGGGTCCGGATCGCGGATATGGAGCCGGATTACTCGGATATCACAGTGAAGAATCCGCGCATCGGCAAGGTCATGCGCCTTGAGGAAGAGGTCCAGAGACAGAGTGAGATCGAGAAGCTGCGCAGCAGACGGATCCGGCAGGAGCAGGAATATATTGACCGGATGAGCCTGTCGGTGGAGAATCATCTGCGCAATACCAAGGAAGAGCAGCGGTACAACGAGCAGTTCGAGGAGCGCATCCGCACGGAAGTGTACCGGATGCACGGGATCAGTGAGGACAAGCTGCAGGGGATGACGGAGTACCGCAATGCGTGGTATCAGGGCACGGCGTTTGCCATGTTTTTCCTGTCGCTCGTGCTGATCGCGATCTGCGGCATACTGCACGGGTTCGGGTCGGAGATCTGCATTTTTATGGCATTTTATACGGCCATTGAGGGGGCATTGCTCTCCAACGGGAGGAAGCAGTCACTGTTTTTTACGGTGCTGACGAAGGGCGTGTATCTGCTGCTGTTTCCGGTTATGCTCGTGACGTTTACCTGCTACGAACTTGGTTTTGAGGAATATGCGCTTCTGGTACCGGTTTTCGCCGTGGCAGGTGTTGTGGTGCTCATGATCGGAGCACTGTCCTACTTCCTGTATGATCCGTACCGGATGGACCGGAGGAACCGCAAGAAGGCGAACCGCTATATCGTAGAGATCGAGAAGGCAGCGCTAAAGGAAGTGCGTCTGAAGGAAAGGGCGTTCGCGAAGCAGGAGAAAAAGCAGGCGAAGTTTACCAGAAAGGAAGAGGCGAGAGCGCAGAAGAAGGCAGAGCGGGACGAGCGCCGCAGACAGCGGAAGGAGGCGCGGGCAGAAAGGCATGCACGCTGGCGCGCATGGTGGAGCGAGAAGCTGGCGCGGCTTAAGTTTGTGAAGAAAGAATCTGCGGATGAGACGCATAAGAGTCCGGCGAATGCAGATACTACGGAGGAACATTCTGCGGAAGGAGACTCTGTGGAGAGGGAATCTGCGGAGAGAGATTCGGCAGAAGCAGAATCTGCAGAGAGAGAATCTGCGGAGGAACATTCGACAGAAGGAGAAGTTGCAAAGAGAGACTAGGCGGAGGGAAATTCCGCGGAGAAAAACACTGTGAAAGAAGCGTGTGAAAATGAGACGACTGGGGATTGATCTTTCCTATTTTTTCACATATGAAGATGAGATACCGGACGGGGTGGGATTTTCCCACTTTGGTCCGGTACATTTATTATGGCTGGGCGTGTGCGCGGGGCTCTTACTGCTGTTCCTCCATTATTATAAGCGATGGGGAGGACGGCGCAGGCTTTTGGCGGAGAGAGGAATCGGCATTTTTCTGGTGGGACTGGAAGTGTACCGGATTGCGGTGCTGGCTCTGATCGGGAAAATGTCGCTGTATCAACTGCCGCTTCACCTGTGCAGCATGGCAGGGTTTTTGTGCTGTCTTCACGCCTTTTTCAAATGGGACTGGCTGGGACAGGTTCTCTATACCCTGTGTCTGCCGGGAACCGTGCTTGCGCTTTTATTCCCGGACTGGGTGCGCTATCCGGCGATTCATTTTATTACGATACAGGGATTTACCTTCCATGCCGGGATTGTGCTCTACGTGATCTGCCAGCTGTTGCAGCACAACATTATCCCGCGGCTTGCGGCGCTGTGGAAGGTGATCGTATTTCTTCTGGTGGTTGTGCCGCCGGTTTACCTGTTTGACAAAAAGTTTCATGCCAATTACATGTTTGTGAATGTGCCTTCGCCCGGATCGCCGCTGGAGTGGCTGGCGTCGTTTCTGGGGAACCCGGGCTATCTGGCAGGCTATGCGGTTCTGATGCTTTTATGCATGGTGCTCATGGACGCCGGTTACCGGCTGTTGCTTGACAGGAAAAGCTGCGGAACGTAGAATAAAACGAAAAAGAGAGAAGCGCTACGGATATTGCAGGAGAAGAATTGCTGCGATGGGGTGCGCAGAAATGAGGAGCATATGGCAGATTTTACATTTTCAACACTGAAATACGAGAGACCGGATTTCACAGAAGTGGAACAGCTTTTTGAAAAACTGGTAAAACAGGTACAGGAGGCAGCCTCCTATGAGGGATTAAAGGAACTCTTAAAGAAGGCAGAGCGCGTGCAGAATAAGCTTATGACTGCGTGCACGATTGCGTCCATCCGCCATACATTAGATACGACGGATACTTATTATGAGAAGGAAGACGAATATATCAACAATACCATACCGACCGTGATGCCGAAGTTTCTTGCATTTGATGCGGCAGTGATGAATAGTCCGTTTCGCGATGACATCGAGAAAGAGTACGGGAAACAGTATTTTGCACAGAAGGAACTGAACAGGAAGACTTTCTGTGAGGCAAATATTCCGCTGATGCAGCAGGAGGCGAAGCTGACAAACGAATATCAGAAGATCATGGCAACGGCGGCGATCGAATTTGAAGGGCAGACGCTTAATCTCTATGGTGTACAGAAGTATTTTGAACATGAGGACAGAGAAGTACGGCGTGCGGCTGTGCGGGCATATTCTGATTTTTACCACAGCAATGAGAAGCGGCTGGAGGAGATCTGGGAGGAACTCATTACCATCCGCAATCAGATGGGGAAGAACCTCGGCTATGCCAACTTTATTCCGGTGGGGTACATGCAGCAGGGACGCACGGATTATGGGGAAAAAGAGGTGGCAGCGTTCCGCGAGCAGGTGCGTACGGAACTCGTACCGCTGTGTGAACAGCTCTATGCGGCGCAGGCGAAGCGGATTGGTGTGGATACATTGATGTTTTATGATGAGAAGCGTGTATTTCCGGATGGAAATGCCGTTCCTGCGGGAGATGATGATTTTATGGTGGAAGAGGCAAGGAAGATGTACCATAAGATCAGCCCGGAGACTGGAGAGTTCATTGATTTTATGATTGAGCACGAACTGATGGATTTGAAGAATAAGCCGGGAAAAGCTGCTACGGGATATATGACATTTCTTCCGGATTATCAGGCACCGTTTGTGTTCTCCAATTTTAATCAGACAATCTTTGACATGCAGGTGCTGACACACGAGCTGGGACATGCGTTTGCAGGATATATGGCAATGCGCAGCCAGCCGATTGCAGAGTACTACTCAGAGTCTACCGACATTGCGGAGATTCATTCCATGTCGATGGAGCAGTTTTCCTATCCGTATGCGGAGGCATTTTTCGGAAAAGATGCAGATAAATTCCGCTTTGCACATTTGATGGATGCGATCACATTTGTGCCGTTCGGTGTGGCGGTGGATGAGTTCCAGCACATCTGCTACAGCAATCCGGATCTGACGCCGAAGGAGCGCACGGCGGAGTGGAAGAAGCTGGAAGAGAAGTATATGCCGTGGAGAAAATACGACGCGGATGATTTCTTTGACCGCGGTGGTTTCTGGTACCACAAGCTGCATATCTATCTCTATCCGTTCTATTATATCAACTATACGCTGACGACGATGGGAGCGATGGAGTTCAAAAAGAAAAATTATGAGAACCACGAGACAGCATGGCAGGATTACTTAAATCTCTGCAAATGCGGCGGAAGCATGAGCTATCTGGAGACATTGCGCTATGCAAATCTGTCGAATCCGTTTGCGCCGGGCAGTGTGGCACGTGCGATGGAAGTAGCAAAACAGGAACTGATGAACAGTCCGTTTATGAGATAGTATAGAAGCAGTGTTGGATGAGTGAGAAACGGAGGTAAGATTGTAATATGGAAGAAATGTTGGAAGTGATGAAAAAACAGTTGAAAATGCAGAAGCTTATCAGCGGGCTGCTGGCGGTAATGCTGGTAATTCTGCTCATTGCGGGTGGATTTTTTGTCAACCGGATGAGTCAGATGACGGCAGCAATGAGTGAGGCGGCAGATAAACTGCAGCAGGTCGATGTGGATGGTATCAATGATGCCATCGGAACGACGCAGGAAATGCTCGAGAGTGCCGGAGAGCTTTCCGATGCGGTCGATTCCGTGACATTAAAAGTAAAAGAGTTCAATGACTGGATGTCAGGACTTTTTGGAAATTAGCAGGCGTTAATAAAAACAAACCGGCGAGGCGAGATTGCGGAGCAGGGCTACCGCGCTCCAGCCGGCGATTGCGCTGGTGGAAGAGCAGATGTCCACGGTGGCTTTGACGCCGTCGATCTCTGCGGTGATGCAGTGGTCATCGCCCGTCCAGCCCGGAACGGAGTGCATGGTTACCTGCGTGATGTCCGGTCCTGTCGTGGCGAGCGAGGTGGCGACGGCGACGTTGACGCGGCGCGGAAAGGTTGCGATCGCCTCCTTGGCGCTGCCGGTAAAGACAGTCGTCTTTTCGGTATCGGTTAAAAGGTGTTCCGCCCAGACCGGTGTATTGCGAAAACCGCGGGCGCCGGTGTGCGTCTCGATGCCGGCGGTCTCGTCAAGCTTTCCCGCCTGCGCCATTAAAGTGATCGTCTGTAAGACGTCAAAACCACCGATCGCGCCGTTTGCCAGATGGACTTTGGCGCATCCCCTGCGGGCTGCGTCCCTGACCTGCCCGTAAAAGGCAGCGTCGGCAAACGCACCGATCGAGAGGAGAACGAGGCTGACGCCGTGTTCGAGTACGGTGCATGCCATATCCCGGACAGCTTCCACGGACGCTGCCTCCACAATATATTCCGGCTCTAAGGAGAGCAGTTCTGCAAGATCCCGACAGGATCTGCAGCCGGTTTCCGCAGCGGTCTTATCGCGCGATTCCTGTGAGCGGCTGGTCACGCCGACGAGCTCATAATCTTCCAGAAAACCATCCTTCCAGGCGTTTGCGACAATGTTTCCGAGAAAACCGCAGCCTACAATACCAAATCTTATCTTCATCGTAAAAATCCCTTCGTTATCTGAATTTATTTTGATCCTTTTTCATGCTTTTCTTGCTGCCCACCTTTTGACAAAGTTCCCTTTTTGGCAGAAAACTCTTTTGTTGCAGGAGTCCGTTTTGTCCCGGGAGTTCCTTTTTTTGCACCGTTTCCCTTTTTGCCCGGGGTGTCTTTCCGGACGCTGTAGCCGAATGTGCCGAGCTTTTTCCCGAGAAGAAAATACTCTCCGTGCGAGTAGGTGATCAGCCCGGTGTCGTTTAAGTGGAATTTGCCGGCTTCATCCATATACGCGTCATCGATGGTGACAGCGACGACGTCCGCAAGGATCAGATTGTGGCTGCCGAGCGGCGTGATCTGGCGCACACGGCATTCGATATTGACGGGACTCTCGGCAATGCCGGGAACCGATACCTCACGGGAGGCAAGCGGCGTCAGATGCATCTCCTTGAACTTGTCGACGTCTCTGCCGGAGCGCACGCCGCAGTAGTCGGTGGCACGTACAAGCGCTTCGGTTGTGAGATTTACCACGAACTCACCGGCGGTCTCAATCATGTGGTAGGAGTAGCGCTCCGGACGAACGGAGATGGAGAGCATCGGCGGGTTCGTGCAGACGGTGCCTGCCCAGGCAACGGTAAGAATGTTCGGTCTGCCTGCGAGGGCAGGATTGCTGCATTCCGGATCGGATGCGCCGGGATACTGGCAGCTTACCATGACGGCAGGCAGCGGATAGAGCATGTTGCCGGGTTTGAAAGCACTTTTTCCCATAAAATAAGGACTCCCTTCTGTCTGTGAAAAATATCTGTGTCTATTGCATCAGAATGTCCATCAGATATGCGTAGACATCCTCGTTCTGTTTTTTCCAGTTGTTGCAGATCGCCTCCGCCTGTTCTTTGTTTTTGACGGTCAGTGTCAGGTCGATTAAGTTGGTATCGTGGACGCGGAACTGACAGCGCACGGCATAGTCCTGATTCGGCGTCTTGTAATAGTCTGCGATGATCGAGTTGACGGTGCGGAGCGCCATTTTATTTTTTTCAAAATAGGCGATGGTGTCATGCTCGATCGCGTCCGTGAGCTTGTCGCGGAAAAAGCCGAGCGTCTCACGCCCCGCGGCGGTGATGTAATACTGCGTGTTGCTGTGTGTGGATTCCGTGCGGATCAGACCGGAGTCTGCGAGATCGTTTAAGACCTGCTGTACCCGGAAATAATCCGTGTATTCCTGCTCCAGAAAAAAGTCGGAGATCTGCGTGTTGGTCAGCGGAAAATCGACCTTATCCAGCATATTTAAAATGGTCAGTTTGTATATGGTAAATGGTTCAGCCATGTGTTTCCTCGTTTCTATAATATTTGCCCTGCCAGAGATCGCGCTGTACAAGTTGCCTGTTTATCGTGTTTAACACGCGCTTTTTGTCCGTGCTCCACAGCGGAGCGAGGAGCAGGCGGCGCGGTCCATCGCCGGTCAGACGGTGGATGACCATTTCCGGTGGAAGAAGGGCAAGGCAGTCTGCGATAAGGTCGCAGTATTCCTCCAGCGTAAACAGCGGAAATGGATTGGTTTTGTAGTGCGTTCCAAGATCGGTACCCTTTAAGACGTGAAGCAGCTGCAGCTTTACGCCGAAGACCGGATGTGCGGCAAGATAGCGCACGGAAGCGCGCATATCTTCGGTTGTCTCACCGGGCAGACCTAAGATCAGATGTGTTATGACCTTGATGCCCCGCGCGTGAAGCGCGGATACCGCCTGCTCATACTGGGCGAGTGAAAAACCGCTGCGTATCAAATGCAGGGTATGTTCGTGGATGGTCTGTAAACCGAGCTCCACCCAGACTGGTTTTATGGTATTTAATTCTGCCAGCAGATCTAAAACCTCAGGCGGCAGACAGTCACATCTGGTGGCGATGGAGAGCGCCACAATGTCGGGCTGTGCGAGAGCTTCCGTGTAAAGCGCACGAAGAACACCGACGGGAGCGTAGGTGTTCGTGTATGCCTGAAAATAGGCGATATATTTGCGGCAGTTTGTTTTTTCCAGAAGGAGAAGCTTTGCCTGCGCAATCTGTTCAGTGACAGATTGCTGCGGGGAGGCGGCAAAATCACCACTTCCTCCGGCACTGCAGAAGATGCACCCTCTGGTATCGATGCTGCCGTCGCGGTTCGGGCAGGTCATGCCGCCGTTTAGAGACAGGCGGTAGACCTTTTCGCCAAATGTCTGGCGTAAATAAGTATTGAGGGAATAGTAACGCGCGTCGTTCATGATACGTCCGGTTAACGCACGATGTGAGAGCGGACGGCTTCACTTACCACCTGTGCTACCCGGGGATCAAAAGCTTCCGGCATGATAAATTCGTCGTTTAACTCCTCATCGGACACAAGACCGGCAATCGCCTCTGCGGCGGCAAGCTTCATCTCTTCGGTAATCTGTGTTGCCCGTCCCTCGAGAGCGCCCTTAAAGATGCCCGGGAATGCCACGACATTGTTGACCTGATTCGGGAAATCACTGCGTCCGGTTCCGACGATTCTGGCACCCGCAGCCTTTGCCACATCCGGCATGATCTCAGGAACCGGATTCGCCATGGCGAACAGGATGGAGTCGTGATTCATGGAAGCAACCATCTCCGGGGTAACGATGTTCGGTGCGGAGACACCCACAAAAATATCAGCACCCTTTAAGGCGTCGGCAAGCGTGCCGTGCTGATCCTCAAGGTTGGTGACTTCGGTCATTTTCTGCTGCATCCAGTTTAAGTTCGGGTAATCTTTGCCGATGATGCCCTCGCGGTCACACATGGTGACATGGCGAAAACCGTAGGTGAGCAGAAGCTTTGTGATGGCAACGCCCGCGGAACCGGCACCGTTTACGACGACGCGGCAGTCCTCTTTTTTCTTGCCTGTAACACGCAGACCGTTGATAATGCCGGCAAGCACAACGATGGCGGTGCCGTGCTGGTCGTCATGGAAGACCGGAATGTCGAGCATTTCTTTCAGGCGCTCCTCAATCTCAAAGCAGCGCGGTGCGGAAATATCTTCCAGATTGATGCCGCCGTATGCGGGAGCAATGTTCTTGATCGTGGCAATGATCTCCTCCGTGTCCTGGGTGTCGAGACAGATCGGTACGGCATTGACATCGCCGAATTCCTTAAACAGAACGCATTTTCCCTCCATGACAGGCATGGCGGCATATGCGCCGATATTGCCGAGACCGAGAACTGCACTTCCGTCGGAAATGACGGCGACGGTGTTGGCTTTCATGGTATATTTGTAAGCAGCCTCCGGGTCTTTGGCGATTACCTTGCAGGGCTCGGCAACACCTGGCGTGTATGCGATGGCGAGATCTTCGCGGGAGTTTACTTTGGATTTTGCGATGGTCTCAAGCTTTCCGTTCCATTTTTCGTGCATAAGAAGTGCCTTCTCGGCAAGTGTCATTGTCTGATTCTCCATGATATAATCTCCTGTATATAAAGTGTATTTTTATATAGAAACCAATACGTAAATCATACCATTATCATTTTGACAAATCAAGGAAATTAGGACTTCCTATTTTGGAAAAAGTGTTGTATAATACGCATATTGTAAATTCATTTTGTCAATTCAGACACGATTCCCAATACGATTGAGAGCATAGAGGAAAATAGCAGATTGATAAGAACAGGAGCGAATGGATGAGAGAAAAGTATGAGAGCTTGTCAGCCGTTGTTTTGCGTGATCTTGCAAAAGCGAGAGGACTCAAAAATATCTCCGGCATGAAAAAGAGTGATCTGGTAGATCTGATGGTTGCAGAGGACGAGCGTCAGAGCAAAGAGGAGAATACGAAGCAGCGTGAGCAGACATCGCAGCGTGAGCAGACACCGCAGCGAGAGCAGGCGCAGCAGCGGCCGGCGCGGGAACCCAGAGAGGGACGGGAGAACCCGAAGGAGAGCGGTGCAGTGGATGAGACGATCTCGAATCTGGACAGCGGAATTATGGCAAACGGTATTTTAGAGGTTATGCCGGACGGATATGGATTTATCCGCTGTGAGAATTACCTTCCCGGGGAGAACGATGTGTATGTATCGCCGTCACAGATCCGCAAGTTTAATCTGAAGACGGGCGATATCGTGGCGGGCAATACCCGTGTGAAGACACAGCAGGAAAAGTTTTCGGCGCTGTTATATGTTTCATCGGTCAATGGTTACCATCCGGGTGTCGCGCAGAAGCGCAAGAATTTTGAGGATCTGACGCCGATTTTCCCGAACCGGAGAATCCGCTTGGAGCGCCCGGGCTGCAGTGTCGCAATGCGCATTGTGGATCTGGTATCGCCGATCGGAAAGGGACAGCGCGGTATGATCGTATCCCAGCCGAAGGCAGGTAAGACCACCTTATTAAAAGAGATTGCAAAATCAGTGACAAAGGGAAATCCGGATATGCATCTGATTATTTTGCTGATCGATGAGAGACCGGAGGAGGTTACGGACATCAAGGAAGCGATTGTCGGGGAGAATGTGGAAGTGATTTATTCTACGTTTGATGAGCTGCCGGAGCATCACAAGCGTGTATCCGAGATGGTGATCGAGCGGGCGAAGCGCCTTGTGGAGCACGGAAAGGATGTCATGATCCTGCTTGACAGCATTACGAGACTGGCAAGAGCCTACAACCTCACGGTTCCGCCAAGCGGACGTACGTTATCCGGAGGTCTTGACCCGGCGGCGCTGCACATGCCGAAGCGCTTTTTCGGTGCAGCCAGGAACATGCGTGAGGGAGGAAGCCTCACGATTCTTGCCACCGCGCTGGTGGATACCGGAAGCAAGATGGACGACGTGGTATTCGAGGAGTTTAAGGGAACCGGCAACATGGAGCTGGTGCTTGACCGCAAGCTTTCCGAGAAGCGTGTGTTCCCTGCCATCGACATTGTGAAGTCGGGAACACGGCGCGACGATCTGCTGCTGGAGCCGGAGGAGCAGGAGGCTGTCGAGATCATGCGCAAGGCGATCAACGGTATGCGCACCGACGAGGCGGTGGAGAACATTCTGAACATGTTTGCCCGCACGCGCAACAATCAGGAATATATCCATATGGTGAAAAAGAACCGGATTGTATAAAAAGAACTTGATTTTTTGTAAAAACCATGATAAAATAACAACGCTGTTTATTCGGGACTATTCTTTGCAATAAGTGCCATATGCGGATCGGGCATACGGGCATAAGAGAATAGAGACAGACAGGAACATAATAACGATAAGATTATAAAGAGGTGAAAATCATGAAGGCAGGAATCCATCCAGATTACTATCAGGCAACTGTTACATGTAACTGCGGTAACACATTTGTTACAGGTTCAACAAAGGAAGATATCCACGTTGAGATCTGCTCCAAGTGCCATCCGTTCTACACAGGCCAGCAGAAAGCAGCTCAGGCTCGCGGACGTATTGATAAGTTCAATAAGAAGTATGGTATGCAGCAGCAGTAGTATGACGCGCGAAGCGTTATGCTCCTAAGTGAAAACGGTTACAGATAAGGTTGAGGTTGTTTAATCTCAACCTTTTTTACCTTATAGAATACGGCACGGTTCGTGTGCCACAAGCAGGGTTTTTGACTATGAGATATTCGGGAATTGGCGGTCAGGCGGTCATGGAAGGCGTAATGATGAAGAATCAGGAAAAATACGCGGTAGCCGTGCGCAAGCCGGACCAGGAGATCGTCGTCGAGACTTCGACGTACGAAGGGCTGATTAAAAATAAGAAAATAAGAAACATGCCGATCTTACGTGGCGTGTTCAGTTTTATAGAATCGCTGGTACTGGGGATGAAGACACTGACGTTCTCGGCGTCCTTTTTCGAGGAGGAAGAGGAGGAAAAGAGCGGGTCCCGGAAAGCGGAGAAGCGTGCCGGAGCCAAAAAGCCGGCGCCGACGGAAGAGGAACAGAAGAAAAAGGAAAAGCGTCAGGAGAATGCGCTGATGGGCGGTACGGTGGCAATTTCCATTGTGCTTGCGGTGGCGATTTTTATGGTGCTTCCTTATTACATATCCGTATTCTTTCAGCGTTTTATCACATCGCAGACGCTTCTTGCGTTGTTGGAAGGCGTGATCCGCCTTACCATCTTTATCGGATATGTGGCGGCAATTTCACTGATGCCGGATATTAAGCGTGTCTATATGTATCATGGCGCAGAGCACAAATGCATCAACTGTATTGAACAGGGGATGGATCTTACGGTGGAGAATGTGCGGAAGAGTTCCCGTCTGCACAAGCGCTGCGGAACAAGCTTTCTGCTGATTGTCATGCTGATCAGCATAGTCTTCTTTCTGTTTATCCGCGTGGATAACCGGATCCTGCAGCTTCTGCTGCGCCTGGTGTCAATTCCGGTGATTGCGGGGGTATCGTACGAGTTTATCCGGCTTGCCGGACGCTCGGATCATATGCTTGTCAATCTGTTCAGCAAGCCGGGGCTCCTGTTGCAGCGGATTACAACCAGAGAGCCGGATGATTCGATGATTGAGGTCGGAATTGCTTCTGTTGAGGCGGTGTTTGACTGGAAGGCTTATGTGAAAGAGATCCGGGAACAGGCATGATGGAGGTTGGAAATGACGTATCGTGAGACAGTAAATCTGGGGGAGAAAGTTCTGTCCATGGCAGATATTGCGGAGGCAAAGACCGATGCATGGTTTTTGCTCGAAATGGTGTGTAAGATCGACCGCAGTTTTTATTATCTTCATATGGCAGAGGAGATGCCGGAAGAGCAGATGAGCGAGTACCAGATTGCGCTGCGCAAGCGCGCAGAGCATGTCCCGCTGCAGTATATTGTGGGTGAGACAGAATTCATGGGACTGAAGTTCAAAGTAAATTCCAGTGTCCTCATCCCAAGACAGGATACAGAGACTCTGGTGGAAGAGGCGCTGAAGGTCGTGCGCCCCGGAATGCGTGTGCTGGATCTGTGTACCGGGTCCGGATGCGTGATTGTCAGTATTCTGCACAATGTATCGGATGTGGAGGGGTATGCGGTTGACATATCCAAGCAGGCGCTCAATGTTGCGAAGGAAAATGCAAGGCTCAATGATGTGCCGGTGTTGTTTGAACACAGCGACCTGTTTGACCATGTGACGGGGACATTTGATGTGATCGTCTCGAATCCGCCGTATATCTGTACGGATGAGATTGCAAAGCTGATGCCGGAGGTGCGGGATTTTGAGCCGATGGAAGCGCTGGACGGCAAGGAGGACGGTCTGTATTTTTACAGGAAGATCATCGGACAGTGTAAGCAGTATCTGAACCCGGAAGGACATCTGTTGTTTGAGATCGGCTACGATCAGGGGCAAAAGGTGTCTGCACTTATGCGGGAGATCGGGTTCCATGATGTGCAGGTGATAAAGGATCTGGCGAGAAAAGACCGTGTGGTGACCGGAATGCTTTAGTTGATTGCGGGATTGGAGAGAATTTTGCATAGTTGGTGCAGACGGTTGTCTGGTGTTTGAGATAAGAAAGGATGTTTGTTATGTTTGATAAGTTGGATGATTTACTGATTCGTTTTGAAGAATTGATGAGCGAGCTCAGTGAGCCGGATGTCGCGAACAATCCGGAGCGTTTTCGCAAGCTGATGAAGGAGCAGAGCGATCTGGCACCGATTGTTGCTGCATATAAGGAGTACAAGCAGTGCAAGCAGAATATTGCGGATTCCCTCGCTATGCTGGATGAGGAGTCCGACGAGGAGATGCGTGAGCTAGCGAAGGAAGAATTAAACGATGCCAAGGCGCGTGTGGAGGAGTTGGAGCATGAGTTAAAGATTCTGCTTCTTCCAAAAGATCCGAATGATGATAAGAATGTTATCGTGGAGATCCGTGCCGGTGCCGGCGGGGACGAGGCGGCACTTTTCGCTGCGGAGATTTACCGTATGTATCAGCATTATGCAGAGAGCAAGAACTGGAAGACCGAGATTGTTGAGGCGGACGAGACCGGCATCGGCGGTATGAAGAGTGTGACCTTTATGATCAACGGTCAGGGCGCATACTCCCTGATGAAGTATGAGTCCGGTGTGCACCGCGTACAGCGTGTGCCTGAGACGGAGTCCGGCGGACGTATCCACACCTCCACGATCAGTGTGGCGGTAATGCCGGAAGTGGACGACGACATTGATATTGTCATTGATGAGAAGGATATCCGTATCGACGTTATGCGTGCCTCCGGAAACGGTGGACAGTGTGTCAACACGACCGATTCTGCGGTGCGTCTGACCCACTACCCGTCCGGTATCGTCGTGTACAGCCAGACGGAGAAGTCACAGATCCAGAATAAGGCAAAAGCGTTTGCTCTTTTAAAGGCAAAGCTCTACGATATTGAGCAGCAGCAGCGCCATGATGCAGAGGCTGAGATGCGCCGCAGCCAGATCGGTACCGGTGACCGTTCCGAGAAGATCCGTACCTACAACTTCCCACAGGGACGTGTGACGGATCACAGAATCAATCTTACCCTGTACAAGCTGGATAAGATCATGAACGGAGACATCCAGGAGATCATCGATGCATGTATCGCGGCGGACCAGGCGGCGAAGCTTGCGAAGATGAATGAGAACTAGAAAATGTAACAGAAACGGTCTGTGACGCATGTCATGGACCGTTTTTTGCCTTGTCAGGAAAGCTGTATTTGTTTTTTGTTGTGTTGTTAGGAGTCCTGTTTTTAGTGCCTTGTCAGGAAAGCTGTATTTGTTTTTTTGATGTCTTGTCAGGAACAATGAGATGTCCGGGAGTATGCACGGGTCTACAGAGACAAAATAGCCGTCTGGGACCCGAAAATGCCGATAAAAGCGGGAAGAAAGCAGCAAAAAACGAAGTTTTTGGGCACAGGGAGCTAAAATTGTTCCGTGGGACCCGTAAATCGGCGATTTTCGGGTCCCACAGAGCAAAAATCCTGCTGTAGACCTGTGGCTTGCGATAGTGTCAAATGACCAATGAAAAAACCGAGTTAAAGAAAAAGGCTCAGATGAACTTTGAAAACTGTAGATATTATAGGTAGTGGCAGCTTGCCGCCACCCTTGACAGCACGAAAAAGAACCGCTGTAGGTCGATTACCGACGGCGAAGAACTTAAGAACAGTTGTTTTCTTATGTCGATTACAGCAGTGTAGCAGTTCTTTTTCGTGCCATCAAGGGCAAAGGCATAAATGTCTTGTCAGAACCTGTGGTTCTGATGGCTGGGTTATTACCTTTGGCTCTTAATCTAAGAACAGTTAGCGGCTTCGCCGTTTTGTAAGTTCAGGATTGTTTGTTGACCGAGAAAGATTAGAAGTTGCCATTTTCCAGGCATGTTTGAAGCACCATGTAGCATCTCAACATCATTAAGAACCTTGTATTTATTGTGTTTGTGAGGGCGAAGGAAGTTATAGTAAGCAACCCAAAGCGCTAGATCATAGTTGGCTCCGTCTACGTTGTCAAAACCGTTGGTTGGACGATAGAGAGCTTTATAAGTGCGATTAAGTCGCGCTATCATCTGCTTGAAAGGGCGGTATTCTTTAGAAACTTCATCGCCGTTTGTAAGACCGATAATCCTGGTGATATCAAATTTAAAATCTTCTTTGAACTCACGATAAAACTGTTGGGCGGCAAGAGGATATGCGCTGTAACCATTAGCGATAAATTTGAAATTTTCAGGAAGCTTGGAGACGTGTTTGAAAGCCATACGCATCGAAAGAATGCATGCACCAACGTCGCGCTCCGTAGATATGCGGTATCCAAGAAAGGGAACGACTGGCAGCATCCATAATAAACCAGATGTATGCTTTAATTCCACGGATTTTTATGTAGGTTTCATCGGCAGTAAAGATTTTTCTTGCATTGTAATCGTAGTTGTCTACGAATGGTTTGATGCAGACAGCAACTGTCTTACAGAAGTTAGCTACCTGTTGGTGGGATATGTCAATGTTGTAAAGTTCTTTTAAGGCATATTAGGTCTTACGAAGAGACATTCCAAGATTTACGTGCATGGTTAAACAAAGCCCCATTACATTAGAATTGAACTTGGAAAATTTAAGAGAGGATGCATTTTTAGGCAGAGAATTAAGATCCATCTTGAAGAAATCCAAGGTGAATTCACGATAGATATAATCCATTCATAGAACTGGTCTTAATTAACGATTGTTGACGATACATATTTTGCAACTTATCTCCTTTGGATGTGGATATTTATTGTCAAAATATATATCGGATCGAGGTAAGTTGTTTTTTATATGCTCCGCAACATCAGCAAAATCAAGGTCTATGAATTATGAAATTTCTTCAGATATAAAATAGAGAAACATACAATATTATTGGTATCCGAAAAAAGTATAATGGAGTGCTTGATACCAGCTTTATTTATTTAGATAGAGTCAGGTACCGGAGTTGACTTTGTCAGTAAAAAAATAGAAAAAATGCAAATACTTATTTGACATAGTGAAAAAATACTTTATAATATAAAGTATCAGAAGTGTATAAAAGATACAAAAACAGATGAGCAATGTTGAGGTATTGTGACGGATTTGTCAAAATAAGTCACATGGAGAAAGGAGTTACAAAATGGGAGAAATTAAACTGCAAATCAATCCAAAGAACAGACCGGCAGTACCGGCAGTGAACTGGCAGCAGGCACGAGTATTAGAAATGCAGGAAGAGTATGCAGCTGCATTTGATACATCGCTGGTAAACACGATCGAAGAGATGCGCGCAGCATACAATGAAGAAAGAAAGATGTGGAACACTGGCGGTCCTGTGATGGCAGAGACAGTTGACTTTGATGTGCCGTATGAAGGAGATAAAGTACCGGTACGTTTACTTCGTCCGGTGAAAGCAGAGAAACTTCCGGTTATCTTCTTTATGCACGGTGGTGGATTTGTAGAAGGAAATAATGATACACACAGTATGGCACAGAGAAAGCTTGCAGCTTATTCAGGATGTGTTGTGATTGGTATTGACTATTCCCTTGCGCCGGAAATTAAATATCCTCGTGCGATCAAAGAATGTGTTGCAGTATGCCATTATGTATCAGAGCATGCGGATGAATATGGAATTGACCCGGAGAAAATTGGATTTGCAGGAGATTCCGGCGGAGCAAATATGGCGATGGGAGTCTGCATGTGTTTAAGAGATGAAGGCTTTGATGTGTCCAAGATTAAAGGTAATATCTTATACTATGGTGGATATGGCTTAATGAGTAGTATTAGTAGCTATCAGCATGGCGGAAAGTGGGATGGAATGAGTGAAGCTGATTTATCTTCACCATCTTGTTATATTGCTCCTGATGTAAACCGTTTTGATTGTCCTTATTTCCACATTTATGCAAATGATCTTACACATGATGTCCCACCGTGTTTCCTTGTTGCAGCAGAGCTTGATCCATTAAGAGATGACAGTAAGTTACTTTATGAGATTCTTACAAATAATGGAATTCAGGCTGAATATCATGAATATAAAGGAGCTCTTCATGCATTTATCCACTACAGCAAAGTAATGGATGACGCAGAAGATGCATTACGCAGAGGAGCTCACTTCTTTGCACATAACTGTGGATTAGATCCAAGAAATGAATAAATGATTACGTGGTAATTGCAATTGCAGGGTACTACGCTAGACGGAAGGCTATCATATTAGAGAATATGATAGCCTCTTTTTGCTTTATAGGAAATTTACTCTGTAATGTTCCAATAAAGCAAAAAACGCTCCGCGAGGATGCGACCAGATGCATGTGGAATATGTCTGCTAAAGCAGAATGCATCTGGCGCGCAAAGCGTAACAAGTACCTCAAAGATTAAGGGATTCAGGAATCTTGAAGCGGACTTGTCCGCTTTGTTTCACATGAATTTACAGAAAAAATATTGCAAAACAAACGATTTTTTTGAATAATTTTGAGCCATTTTGCTATCAAACAAAAATAAAAATAAATTTAGTGAAAAAATATAAAAACAAGTAGAATAGACTGATATTTGTTTAACGATTAAACATAATGTACTATAATAAAGGTGTCGGGAGTGTGCTGAAAATACAAATACAGATGTTTGATCGGGGAATTTGTGCTGTATTTGTTAAAAAGAATGCACACGGATAAAGGAGCTGCAAAATGGGGGAATTAAATTATCAATGAATCCTATCAACAAACCGGCTGCACCGGCAGTAGGTTGGCAGCAGGCAAGAGTACTTGAGATGCAGGCAGAGTACGCAGATGCATTTGATACTCAGACTGGAAGCTACGATGAAATGTGTGCAGCGTACGGCGAAGAGAGAAAGATGTGGAACAGCGGTGGTCCTGAAATGGAAGAAACGATCGAATATCAGATCCCTTATGAAGGATATACGGTTCCGGTACGTTTACTTCGTCCGGTAAAGGCAGAGAAACTGCCGGTTATTTTCTTTATGCATGGTGGAGGATTTGTAGAAGGTGACAATGATACACATGGTCTGGTACAGAGAAAACTTGCGGCTTATTCCGGATGTGTTGTAATTGGTATCGATTATTTTTTGGTACCGGAAGTAAGGTATCCGGTTGCGATAGAAGAGTGTGTTGCAGTATGTAAGTATGTAAACACCATAAATTTACATTTACATATTGAAAAAACCATTTGGTTTCCTTTAATGTATTAGCGACCAAGCAAATAGAAAAAAGGATAACGCAAATGGTTTCTGCTAATACATTATGCAAGAATGTTCTTAATGTCAAGAATACAGTGATAGAAAACTTTAATCTTTACTCTGATGAGGATGGCGTGAAACACATCCGTATCAAAGCCAGACATCATTTTTACATAAAATATAGTTTTCATTATTTTATAGGATTCGGGTATCAAAATAGGAAGGATATTGTTTTTATTTTTTTGATAAAAAAGACGAATGAAGGCAACGGATTTGGATGAAAAAAGATTGAAAAATGTGGAAAAAATAGTCCGAGGTACAAAAAGTGATGCATTTCATGAAAAAAGACGGGTTGTTTGACGGTAAAACAAAAGATAGATGAGAATTTAGAAAAACATACAAAAAATAGCGATATTTGTTTGACAACTGAACATAATGAGCTTATAATAAGGATATAAGAAATGTACAAAAGATACAAATGCAGATGGAAAATCGGGGGGGATTTGTGCTGTATTTGTCAAAAGGTTGTATGTTGAAAAGTGTGTAAAAATTTTTATGTAAAGAGAAAGGAAGTTACACGATGGGGGAATTTAGAGTAACAATTAATCCAAAAAACAAACCAGCTACACCAGAGGTGAACTGGCAGCAGGCAAGAGTACTTGAGATGCAGGCAGAATATGCAGCAGCATTCGATACTCAGGCAGGAACTTACGAGGAGATGCGTGCAGCATACCGCGAAGAGAGAAAGATGTGGAACAGCGGCGGGCCAGAAATGGCAGAGACAATCGACTTTGAGATTCCTTTTGGTGAGGATAAAGTTCCAGCACGTTTACTTCGCCCAGTAAAAGCTGAGAAGCTTCCAGTTATCTTCTTTATGCATGGTGGCGGATTTGTATTAGGTGATAACGATACACACAATCTGGTACAGAGAAAGCTTGCAGCTTATTCCGGATGTGTTGTTGTAGGTATTGAATATACTTTATCACCAGAAGTAGTTTATCCTCGTGCGATTGAGGAATGTACTACAGCTTGTAAATATGTATTAGAGCATGCAGAAGAGTACGGCATTGATCCAGAAAAATTTGGATTCGCAGGAGATTCCGGCGGAGCAAACCTTTCTATGGGCGTTACAATGCACTTACGTGATGATGGATTTGATATCTCTAGAATCAAAGGTAACATTTTATTCTACGGATCTTATGGTATGAAAGCCAGTGTCAGCAGCAACCTTCACGGTGGAAGCTGGGATGGAATGAGCGAGGAAGACCTTGCATTCTACTTGGAAATTTACCTTGGCGAAGGCGTAGATCCTATAGATTGTCCATACTTTGATACATTTATCAATGACCTTACACATGATGTTCCACCTTGCTTCATCGTTTCGGCAGAACTTGATCCACTGAGAGATGACAGTAAGTTACTTTATGAGATTCTTACAAACAACGGAATCCAGGCTGAATACCATGAGTACAAAGGTGCTCTTCACGCATTTATCCACTACAGCAAAGTTATGGATGACGCAGAAGATGCATTACGCAGAGGAGCTCATTTCTTCGCTCACAACTGCGGTTTAGATCCAAGAAATTAATCTACATACATAAATCGATATTCATTCCAAGAGGGGGTCACTGTATTTATACAGCGGCTCTTTCTTTTTGAAAATGCTGATGTAGAGATGAAATAGTTATACGGAATGTTTTAAAGAACTATGAATAGAGGACTGGGGAAATTTGGCGTAGGGATTTTTGATAAGAAATAAAAAGCAGAATGTTTGATTTGCAAACATTCTGCTTTTTTGGATAAAATTTACAGCCGGGGAGGAACCCGGCTGCAGCGAAAGAATATGGTAAATATATATTATATAGGAAAAAGCTTTAGTCACAGAAAACATAGTTTCTGAGTCGATTTAATGCTTCTTCAACACGGCTCTTTGGAAGAGCAAGGTTTACACGGATTCCATACTCATTATGGAATGGTCGTCCATCCTGCCAGTAGACACCGACAGACTGTCCTTTTTTGTAAAGGTCTTCTAATGTCTGGTTGTGTGCAGTACACCAGCCTTTACAGTCAAGGAAAAGCATATAAGTACCTTCTGGTTTTGCAGTATCAATACCATCAATGTTGCTGAAGAAGTCATATGCGATATTGACATTTTCTGTTAATACTTCGCATAATTCGTCTACCCATTCATGACCTTCCGGCTTATAAGCACCGATCAATGCGTGCATGGATAAGACATTCATGTCGTTGTAATGGCAGAGGGAAGATTCTTTGTCGATGCGATCCTTCAGCCATGAATTATAAATAATATGATAAGAACCGATCAGACCGGCAAGGTTGAATGTCTTAGATGGTGCATATAATGCAATGGTACGGTTTTTTGCATCTTCAGACACAGACTGTGTTGGAATATGCTTGTGGCCATTTAAGATAAGGTCAGACCAGATTTCATCAGAAATAACAAATACATCATATTTTTGGAAGAGTTCCATTGCTCTTTCTATTTCCCAACGCTCCCATACACGACCGGTTGGGTTATGCGGGGTACAGAAAACAGCAGCATGGATATGATTTTCTTTGATCTTACGCTCCATGTCTTCATAGTCCATACGCCAAACCCCATTTTCATCGCGTACAAGTGGACTCAGGACCATATTGTAGCCATTATTTGTCAGACTGGCTGTAAAACCAATGTATGTAGGAGAATGAAATAAAACAGAATCACCCTTCGAGCATAAAACACTTAATGCGCTGATCACGCCGCCGAGAACACCGTTTTCATATCCGATATGTTCCTCAGATAACCCGGTTACACCGTTTCTTAACTTATGCCAGTTGATAATGGATTCAAAATATTCAGGACGTGGGCGGAAATATCCGAAAGCAGGGTGCTTCGTGCGCTCGATAATAGCGTCCTGTATCGTTGGTACTGTTGGGAAGTTCATGTCTGCTACCCACATCGGGATCAGATCAAAGCCTTCTTTGATCGGTGCAAATGAGATCCAGCTGGCATTCATAGGCGGATTTACTGCAATTGCATCCATGCCGTCGCGGTTTAAAATACTTGTAAAATCATACTTCATCTAATAGGCCTCCTTACGTTTTTACGTTTGTGAATACATTATTTTAGCTCTTTTTTCTTAATCTTTCCGGTAGCTGTTCGCGGAAAGTCATCTACAAACTGCCAGAAAGTAGGAACCTTAAATTTGGAAAGCCGGTCACTGCAATACTGTTCTAATTCTGCAATCGTCAGGCTTTCTCCATCGGCAAACTGAATAAATGCTTTTACTGCCTGGTTGCGGATTGGATCCGGAATGCCGATTACGGCAGCATCAGCAATTTTTGGGTGGGAAGTGAGAACACATTCTACTTCCAGGCTGCTGATATTTTCGCCGGATCGTTTGATCATATTTCCCCAACGATCGATAAAGAAGAGCCAGCCGGCTTCGTCTATATATCCTCTGTCACCGGAATGAAGCCATCCATCTTTGTCCAGAAGACATTCTGTCGCACCTGGGTCATTGTAATATCCTGGTGTAAGAGAACGACCCGGAATACCGTGGACACAGATCTCACCGGTTTTACCCGGGGCAACTTCCTTTCCGTCACAGTCGATGATCTTGATATCATAAGATAAAGCAGCGCGCCCTACAGAAGGCCAGTTTTTATCACCGGAGATCGGAGAACAGGTAACGGCAGAAATCGTTTCTGTCATTCCATAGGAGTTCAGAAGCTGAACGTGGAATCGACGTTCGAATTCATCTTTTTCTTCTGTGCTTAATCCCATAGAAAAATAGACCTGTTTCAGACAATGATCCTGCTCCCATGGTTGTACAGGCTGCAGCATCAGTGTCCGGTTCATAATGGACATGGTATCTGTAAAGTTTGCTTTTGTATCACAGATCTGTTTCCAGAATTTATGTGCGCTGTAATGCTCTACCATGATCAGTGTACCGCCGGCAACAATGACGGACATAGCAGCCATTTCCTGAAAATCCATATGGTAACATGGCATACACGAAAGAAAACGGTCTCCGGGGCACATGCCAATCTGCTGCATATGGATAATACCACCATATACGACATTGCAGTGCGTATAGATCACGCCTTTCGGGTACTGCGTTGTTCCAGAGGTAAATAGGATGACGGCAGTATCCTCCGGAAGAATCTCGCAGGATTCGTCCAGTCGGCTGCCGTCAAAAAAACTACTTGCTGAAAGAGAGAGAATGTCCGGATCCGGACATTCTCCCCAGGCTAAAATAATGGTAGAGAGTAGTAAATCTTCTTTATTGGACTGATAAATAGGAAGGGAAGACGGCTCAACGATAATGCGATGGATATCACATTTCTGAAGGACGAATTTGCTTTCCTGCAGGCGATAGTGCTCATTCAGCGGAACGGATACAGCGCCGATCTGCGCAAGTGCAAGCCAGCACATCAGATATTCTGGTGAATTGTGCAGATGAAGTGCCACCAGTTCGCCTTTACGGATTCCTAGCGAATGAAACCAGTTTGCTGTCTGAATAACACGGTAGTGAAATTCAGAATAAGTGTAGCTGGTAAGCTGGTCATCAACTGAAATATATTCCAGAAAATTCTGATTACCATAAAATTGTACAGTCTCATTCCATTGAGAGGAAAGAGTGCGGTTACCTGCAATATCAGTCATGATTTCTGCCTTTCATTAGGATAATTTTTCCGTTAAAAGTGGGATGATCTTATACATATCTCCAACAAGTCCAAAGTCACAGTTTTTGAAAATAGGTGCGGACTTATCTTTATTGATAGCAACGATCACTTTGGATTTGTTGATACCACCGATATGCTGAACCTGTCCGGATACACCAGTACAGATGATAAGATCTGGCTTAACCTGAACACCTGTGATTCCCATGTAGGAAGATTTTGGTAACCATTTGTTGTTCTCAGCGATTGGACGGGAACATCCAACTTCACCATCGATAGCAGAAGCCAGCTTCTCACACATAGCAAGATCTTCCTGTGCAGCAAGTCCACGGCCGACATCGACGATACGTTTTGCAGCAACAAGGTTTACAGCTGTTTCACGTTTCTCATCTTTAGAAACACGTTTTAAGCTTGCGGATGCAGCACCGGCGATTGGAGCGATGTCTGTGCAGGCACCTGTTCCTTCTGCTGCTGCGAAGATTCCGCTGTTTACAGTGAATACACTGTAAGCTGTTTCAATCACCTGTTTGTTAACAGCTGTTCCACCGAATACAGTACGCTCGAAGCATGGTTTACCGTCTTCAGAAGTAAGAGAAGAGATGGTTGCGAACACTGCTGTGTTTAAGTAAACACTGAGTTTTCCTGCAAGAGCACGTCCAAGGATTGTATTTCCAACAAGAACGCAGGCAGCATCAGATTTTAAAATCTCTTCTGCGATAGCTTTTGCAAAATCTTCCGGAGAACCGGATTCTTCTAATGGACATGTAAGAATGTGGTCTGCTCCACACTCAGCTGCAGCTGCACCATCACCGAAAACAACAGCTGTAACATCGGAAGCAACGTTTCTTGCTCCGGCACAGAGTTCGGATAATAAAGCATTATTTTCACTAATTACATAAGATTGCATATCTAAAATCCTCCTTTAAGCCTATAAAGCTTCTTTCTTAAGGAAAGCAACTAAAGCGTCTACTGCTTCTTCGTTGTCTCCTTCGATAATTTCCTGACGTCTCTCCTGCTGTTCTGGAGCAAGCTGCTCAAGAGTAGATGCAGAAGCGTTTAAATCTGCAAGATCTGTAGTAAGAACTGCAACCGGTTTTTTACCTGCCTGCATGATATCACGCATAGCTGGAACAGTCGGAACGTTGATCTCAGATGAAACGGAAAGAACTGCTGGAAGTGCTACTTCAAAAACTTCAGTGCTGTTCTCAAGAGTACGCTCAACAAGAACGGTATCACCGTTTGGCTGGATGGAAGTTACGTTGTTTAAGGTTGGCCAGTCAAGTAATGTACCAAGCTGGATACCTGTTACCTGATTGTAGAGATCGGAAGAACCGGTTCCGCAAAGAACGAGGTCAACTTCTTCCTGCTCACGGATTGCTGCTGCAAGAGCTTTTGCTGTTTCAAAAGAATCAGAGAAGCTGTGATCGTCGCTGATCACAAGTTTTAAATCATTTGCACCACGGGAAAGGATATCTTTACGGATCTTTGTTGCATCAAGAGCTTTGGAAGAACCAACGCTTAATGCGGTAACGGAACCCTTTGTCTCTGCAGAAAGCTTCTTTGCTGCTTCAAGGGCGTTTAAGTCATACTGACTGATTTTTGCTGGTACATCATCAAGAGCCAGCTCTCTGTTAGGAAGAACTTTGATCTGTTCTTCATCCGGTACTACTTTACAACATGTAATAATTTTCATTTGCTCACCTGCTCCTAAAATTATTTTTTGTGGTGTTTTAAACTGTTTCAATCATAGAAATAGAAGATACAATACCATGCGTCGTCTCAAATTGTCTTGAATTGTTTAAAAATTGTATGGTAAAAAAACAATTTTGAAAAATGAAACAAATTTAAAACGGGACAAAATGTTAAATTTGTAAGCTTATCTTATTATGAATAAAGCGCGGTGTCAACAATAAAACTGTAAATAATTGAAAAAAATATCGAAAAAAAATAAAAAAAAAGCTTGCAATTTATTCAAAATAACGAAATAATAGAAGTATGATAAAAATAAAACGAAATGTTTGAAACGAAAATGAATTGTTCGGACGTCAAACAAAACAGGAGGAGGTTATCATGAAACCTTTGGAAGCAGTATCGGTATTGGATCTCACTGAGGGAAACCCGTATATCGGAAGCGTGTTTGCAGATTACGGGGCAACAGTACTTAAGGTGGAAAAGCCACAGGGCGGCGATGATATCCGGCGCCGGGGAGGAACACCGGAGGAAGAAGGACCATATGCACAGTACTATCTGCGCGGCAAGAAGAGTATTGCAATTGATTACACAACAGCAGACGGTCAGGAGATCGTAAGAAAGCTTGCAGCAAAATGTGATATGGTAGCGGTAAATAAACAGGAAGATTATATGGAAAGACTCGGATTGGGGTACGAGAACTTAAAAGCAGTGAATCCGAAGCTTATTTACGGAGTGTTAACACCATTTGGTAAAGAAGGACCATGGAAAGATTGTCCTGACTATGACCTGATCGTTATGGCAAAATGCGGACTGCTTGAGAAGACCGGTTTTCCGGAGAGACCGACAAAGTTTGGTTTCCCACTGGCTTACATTTATGCAAGCTGGCATCTCACAGCCGGAATGATGGCTGCATATCTGAAAGCAGAAGAGAGCGGCGAGGGCAGTAAAGTTTCCGTAAGCTCATGGCATACGATGATGGAGCTTGATGATACTTTTGCAGAATGTATGCAGGGACTGAATGTGTTACCTAGACGTCTCGGCAACGGATTCCCGACAACGAACCCGACTGACACATTCCACTGTAAGGACGGCTGGTTCGCTTTAAGTATCGGAAGCGATAAACAGTGGCTTGACTTTGCAAGAGAGGCCGGCAGGGATGACTGGGGAGAGGGAAGCGTATATGCACACGACCCGGATCGTTCCATGAAGCATTACTTCGGAGAACTTGACCAGCAGTTAAAAGACTATTTTGCAACGATCTCAATTGATGAAGCAGATCAGATCTGCCGCAGGGCAATGGTACCTGGCGGACCTTGCAATACAGTAGAAGAGCTGATGAAGGATGAACAGGTTGCAGACCGTGGAATGATGATCACGGTAGGCGGAGAGACACAGATCGGAATTCCGGCGAAGTTCTCCGGTGCGGATGATCTTGATAACATAGAACCTGGTCATGTGCTTGGTGCAGATACGCAGGCAGTTCTGACAGAATACGGTGTAGAATAAGGAGAGTCAAAGGCTATGGGAACAGAGAACAGAAAGGGACCATTGAAAGATGTAAAAGTGCTTGATTTTACGATTGCACTTGCAGGTGTATATGTGGCATGGCAGTTTGCAGATATGGGAGCTGAAGTCTGGAAAGTAGAGCGCTACGGCAGCGGCGACCAGGCAAGAACATGGGATCCATTCGTAAACGGATTAAGTACTCTTTATACAGCATATAATAAGAATAAGCAGAGCATTGAGCTGGATCTGTCTTCTCAGGAAGGCAAACAGGTCATCTACGATATGGTAAAGGAAGCAGATGTCGTACTTGAAAACTTCAAGAGCGGTTCCATTGACAGACTGGGACTTGGATACGAAGAACTGAAAAAGATCAATCCAAAGATCGTGTTCGTATCACTGAGCGGATTCGGAGCGACAGGACCTCTGAAAAAATATCCATGTTATGATGCAATCGCAGCAGCCCGCGGCGGATTTGCAGGAAGCAACGGAGAACCGGACGGTGCACCAATGAAAGCAGGAAATGCAAATTGTGATACCTTAACCGGAACACACGCATTAAACGCAGCGCTGATCGGCCTGATCCAGGCACGTAAGACAGGAGAGGGATGCAGAGTTGATATCGGTATGATGGATACGGTAATGATCTCCTGTGGTGAGACTGTTGTCGATTACGGAAAAGGAACTTATACACAGTCAAGATTCGGTAATCATGACCGCTTCACCGCACCATACGGAATTTTCGAAGCAAGAGACGGCTGGGCAGTTATCATTGCAGACAGCGAGGAACGCTGGGCAAAGATGTGTGATGCATTAGATGCCGGACACTTAAAAGACGATCCAAGATTTGCAGATAACGCGGCAAGAATCGCAAACAGGGACAGCCTGGTAGAAGAACTTGAAAAAGTAACCGTTACTTATAAACGGAGCGAGATAGAAAAACGCCTGACAGAAGCCGGGGTACCGGCATCTGAAGTACTTCCTTTTATTGAAGCATATACTTCAGAACATGCAAATTCAACAGAGACGACAACACTTGTTGATCAGGAAAAGATTGGACAGATGAGATTCTATAACAATCCGATCCGGTTCAACGACGAGTTATGCCCGATCTGGAGAGGAGCACCACTTCTTGGCGAAGACAGCAGAGAGATTCTTGCAGGACTTGGATACAGCGAAGAAAAGATTGACCAGCTCTTTGCAGACGGTGTTGTCGGAAGCAGCATGATTTAATCTTGGATCACAGATAGAATACAGGTTTTGCGTAGGAGGAAAGATGCAGATAATCAGAGTCCCGGTAGGGGCATTTATCACAAACTGTTATATTGCAGAAGGACAGGAACCGGGAAGAGGATTTCTCGTTGATCCTGCAGATAATCCGAAAAAGCTGATCTCCATCCTGGAGGAAAAGCAGATCTGTCCGGAAGCAATTCTTCTGACACATGGTCATTACGATCATATTCTTGCGGTACCGAAGCTGCAGGAACGATGGAAAGAGATTCCGGTGTATTGCAATGCAAAGGATATTCCGGAGAGTCTTACGGAGTATGATATGGGACAGCAGTTCCCGACAGTCAGGGCATTTAAGAATGTGAAGACGATCGAAGATGGACAGGAGCTGGTGATCGCAGGAACAGAGATCACTGTGATGGAAACACCGGGACATACGCCGGGATCCGTTCTGTTTCTGACAAAGGATGCAATCTTTACCGGAGATACGATTTTCCAGGGAAGTATCGGAAGAACGGACTTTGAAGGTGGAAATGAGCGCCAGATGATGCAGAGCCTGAGAAAAATTAATCATCTTGCCATAGAGGACATTACCCTATGTCCCGGACATGGCGACACAACCACATTGAAGTGGGAAAGAGCACATAACAGCTATCTGAAGATGTGCAGATAGCTGTAAATGATAGAAAAAATGAGGTGACAATTATGGGGGAAACAAAGAAAGTACTTACTGAACTGAAAAATGGCGTATTGATCGTAACAATCAACCGTGAAGAGCGCCGCAATGCAATCGACCCGGAAACATCCGCAATGATGGAACAGATCTTAAACGATGCTGAACAGAATCCGGAAGTTGGCGCGATCATTATCACAGGAACAGGCGACAGAAGCTTCTGTTCCGGAGAAGATTTAGCAGCTTATGATGAAAACGGAACCTGTCAGACAATTATGGCACATGGATTTGCAGGAATCACAGAACGTCTTTCCGCAAAACCGATCATCTGTGCAGCAAACGGAACTGCAGTAGCAGGAGGTCTTGAGATCGCACTTGCATGTGACATTATCGTTGCATCTGAGAATGCAAGATTCGGACTTTCTGAAGTAAAAGTCGGATTCCTGGCAACAAGCGGAGGACTGATCCGTTTACCAAACATCATTCCTAAGAAGATCGCATCTGAGATGGTTCTGACAGGAAAACTGATCGATGCACAGCGTGCTTACGAGGTAGGTCTTGTTAACTATGTTGTTCCAAGAGAACAGGTTATGGACAAAGCAATGGAATTAGCAGAGATCATCGCTGCAAACGCACCGATCTCATTAAAACTCAGCAAAGAGATTTTCCATGTAGCAACACAGTGCTCTTTCGAAGATGCACAGAGATATTGCAATCGCTGCTGGGATTACATCGAGAAAACAGAAGATGCAGTAGAAGGACCAAAAGCGTTCTTAGAGAAACGCAAACCGGACTGGAAAGGCAGATAATAACAAGTGTTTGGCATGGAATGAAAAAAGAAACCATGTAAAATATAATTAAGAAAAATAATGGAGGAAATAATATGGATTTCAGAATTACAGAAGAACAGGAATTAATGGTACAGGCAATCGAAGAGGCTATGACAAGAGAAAATCTTGAGCCTTACTTCCAGGACTGTGACAAAAACCACACACATCCAGAGAAATGGTGGGAAATCTTAAAAGAGCTCGGATGCTTTAGTATGTTCTTACCAGAAGAAGCTGAAGGAGAAGACGGAGAACCAGGTGGCGGCGAAGGCGCAGTTACAATGTTCCTCGTAATGGAAGCTTTAGGACGCTGTGGCGCACCAATCTACCTTTTCTGGGATCATGTAAAAGCTGATGCACTTTTAGAGAATGGAACAAAAGAGCAGATCGATAAATTCATGCCTTTATTCTTCAAAGGAAACGGAGCATTCGCACAGGGATTCTCAGAACCAACTGCAGGTACTGAATTATCCAGCAATACAATCCTTACAACTTATACACGTCGTAACGGAAAAGTATACATCAATGGACACAAACATTTCATTTCCGGAGCACAGGACAATGATTACTGTCTGACACTTGCTAAAAACAGCGAGAATCCAGAACAGCTTACATTATGGTTTGTTCCTACAAACGTTCCAGGCTGCAAGAAAGAGCCAATGGAAAAAATGGGATTAAACATGGAAAACGTAAACGACATCTGGTTTGATGATGTTGAGATCGAAGAAAGCGATATGTTCAGCTTCGAAGGAAACGGATTAATGGCAACATCCAAAGGTTTTGATTACGAGCGTCTGATCGATGCATTCAACGCATATGGACAGGCATTATGTGCATACGAAGATGCATGCAGATACGCAAACCAGAGAATCGTAAAAGGTCAGGAGATCGGACGTTTACAGCTGATCCAGAACCATATCATGGAAATGACCATGAAGATCGAAGCTATGAGAAATATGCTTCTTCACTACGCATGGAACAAAGATAACAACTGCCTGACAAGAGCAGAGGCATCTATTGCAAAACAGTTCTGTTCTGAATCTGCAAATGATATCGCTGACCATGCACTCCAGGTAATGGGCGGAATCGGATACTGCGGAAGCCGCGTAAGCCGTATTTATAGAGACTTAAGAATCACACGTATTTCCGGTGGAACAGGTGAGATTCAGACAGTTATTGCAAGCCGTCAGGTATTAAAGAAATATAAATAAAGAGAGAGGAATGGAGGATATTTGCAATGAAGAATATTCTTGTCTGCATTAAGCAGGTACCGGATACGACAGAAATCCGTATCGATCCGGTAAAGAAAACACTGATTCGCGAAGGAGTACCAAGTATTGTCAATCCATTTGATGCATACGCATTGGAACTCGCAGCAAGAATCAAAGATAAAGAACCAGGTACGAAAATTACATTAGTATCTATGGGACCACCACAGGCAGAGAATGCTTTAAGAGAGTGTCTTGCTGTAGGCGGAGACAAAGCATACCTTGTCAGCGGAAGAGAATTTGGAGGAAGTGATACACTTGCAACAAGTTACATTCTTTCCTGCGCAATTAAGAAATTAGAAGAATTAGAAGGAAAATTCGACATCATCTTCTGTGGAAAACAGGCAATTGATGGTGATACAGCACAGGTTGGACCTGAAATCGCTGAGCATATCGGACTTCCACAGGTAACATATGCGATCGAAGCAGAAGCTGAGGAAGACAGACTTGTGATCAAGAAAGAAGTAGAAGCCGGATTTGAAAAGGTTGCAGTTTCTTACCCATGTCTGATCACCGTAACAAAACCATCCTTCGATCCTAGATTCCCTACCATCAAATCCAAGATGGCTGCAAAGAAAGCAGAGATCAATGTTCTCGCCTATGCAGACTTAGAAGCTGGTATGGATAATGAGAGAATCGGATTAAAAGGTTCTCCAACAAAGGTTAAGAAAACATTTACCCCAGAAGTAAAAACTTCAGGTGTGAAGATCAATGAACCGACATCAGAAGAAGGCGCAGAAAAATTATTTGCCATTCTCTGCGAAGATAAAGTATTT
Source organism: Roseburia hominis A2-183 (assembly GCF_000225345.1). NCBI lineage: Bacteria > Bacillati > Bacillota > Clostridia > Lachnospirales > Lachnospiraceae > Roseburia > Roseburia hominis. The sequence continues at coordinate 2,062,624 of NC_015977.1, read as the reverse complement.
TAAGGAGGTGAAAAGAGATGGCGGTAGAAAAGACAAAGGATCTTTGGGTCTTTATCGAAACAGAGGATGAAGGTACTGCGAAAAGCGTAGGACTTGAGTTACTCGTTCCAGGTAGAAGACTTGCAGATAAACAGAACGGAAAACTTGTTGCAGTAATTTTAGGAAGCAATGTTGCACCAGCACTCGAAGCTGTAAAAGCACACGGCGCTGACGAAGCAATCGTTGTGGATCAGCCTGAATTAAAGCACTATAACACAGATGCTTATGCAAAAGTTCTTTGCGAACTGATCGAAAAATACGGACCATCCGTAATGCTGATCGGTGCTACAAATAACGGAAGAGACATCGGACCTCGTATTTCCTGCAGACTTGGAACTGGTTTAACAGCAGACTGTACAGCATTAGATATTGATGATGAGACAGGCAACATGGCATGGACAAGACCTGCATTCGGTGGAAACCTGATGGCAACAATTATGTGTCCTGACCACAGACCACAGCTTGGAACAGTCAGACCTGGCGTATTCAAGAAGAGTGAACCAGGTGAAGTAAAAGACATTCCGGTGATCAAAGAAAAAGTTGAGATCACAGATGCAGAAAAACGTGTAGAGTTACTCGAAGTGATCAATGAGATGGCAGGGGAACTCGTTGATCTGGAAAACGCAGAAATCATCGTTTCCGGTGGACGTGGAGTAGGCGGACCAGAAGGTTTTGCACCTGTAAGAGAGCTTGCAGAAGTATTAGGTGCTACAGTAGGAGCATCCAGAGCAGCTGTTGATGCAGGATGGATCCCACATGCACACCAGGTAGGCCAGACTGGTAAAACAGTTGGACCAAAGATCTACATTGCCTGCGGAATTTCCGGAGCAATTCAGCATCTTGCCGGTATGAGCAGCTCTGACGTGATCATTGCAATCAACAAAGATCCAGATGCACCAATTTTCAATGTGGCTGATTACGGTCTTGTTGGAGACCTGAAAGTAGTTCTGCCAATTCTGACAGAAAAGATCAGAAAATACAAAGGGTTATAAGAAGTAGCCAGAGGTTTTTTGATTAAAAAAGTAAGAGAAGAGAGGTAAAACACTATGGAATTTAAATTAAATGAAGACCAGCAGTTAATGAAAGACATGTTCGTTGAATTTACAGAGCAGTTTGTCAAACCAATCGCTGCAGAGTTAGATGAGCAGGAGCGCTTCCCGGAAGAACTGATTCCACAGCTTGGAGAAACAGGACTTCTCGGAATCCCGGTCGCTGAAGAGTACGGCGGAGCAGGTGCAGACAATATGTCTTACGTTCTTGCAGTAGAAGAAGTTTCTAAAGCATGCGCAAGCACAGGTGTTACAATTTCAGCTCATACATCTTTATGCTGCTGGCCAATCGAAGCATTCGGAACAGAAGAACAGAAACAGAAATACCTTCCAGATCTTGCATCTGGTGAAAAACTTGGTGCTTTCGGTCTTACTGAGCCGGGCGCTGGATCTGACGCTGCTGGACAGAGAACAGTTGCAGAAGACAAAGGCGATCACTACTTATTAAACGGAAGCAAGATCTTCATCACAAACGGTGAAGTTGCTGATGTTTACGTTGTATTTGCAATGACAAACAAAGAACTTGGAAACAAAGGAATCAGTGCTTTCATCGTAGAAAAAGGATGGGAAGGATTCAGCTTTGGAAGTCATGAGAAGAAAATGGGTATCCGTGGATCTTCTACATGCGAGCTGATTTTCGAAAACGTAAAAGTTCCGAAGGAAAACCTTTTGGGAGAAGTTAACAAAGGATTCAAGATTGCTATGGCAACTCTTGATGGCGGACGTATCGGTATCGCTGCACAGGCACTTGGTATTGCTGAAGGCGCATTAGACGCAGCTGTAGAATATGTTAAGACAAGAGAACAGTTTGGACGTCCTATCGCAGCATTCCAGAATACAAAATTCACACTTGCTGATATGAAGACAAGAGTAGAAGCTGCTAGATACCTTGTATATAGCGCTGCTTGTGCAAAAGATAACGGCGAACCATACTCTGACAAAGCTGCTATGGCTAAATTATTCGCTTCTGAAACAGCAAGAGAAGTTACCTGGAGAGCAGTACAGTTATTCGGTGGATATGGATATACAAGAGATTATCCAGTAGAAAGAATGATGCGTGACGCTAAGATCACAGAAATCTATGAAGGCACTTCTGAGATCCAGAAGATGGTAATTGCAGGAAATTTGCTGAAATAGTTTCTGGAGACAGAAATGGAGGATGATACGATGGGAGAAATACTATTTTCAGTCGTAGTTGGAGGCTGTCTGATCGCTTCAGGAATCCTTATGATTTTCGTCCTTGGGAAAGAGGAAAAAAAGGTTAGAAAAGATAAGGAGGATGTTGCATGAATATATTCTTTATAGGAGTGGTTGTCAGCATACTGGTTTACATAGTGGTTGGAATCTGGGCAGGTCGTTCTGTAAAGGACGTAAATGACTATTATGTCAGTGGAAGAAATGCCCCGACGATTTTGATCGCCGGAACCCTGTTTGCATCGATGCTTTCGGTAAACGGGTTCATGGGAGACCAGGGATGGTGCTATTCCGGCAACATTACAACACTGGTATTGCTAAATTCCATGTGTGCAATGGGTTATATTGCCGGACCACTTATGTTCGGACGATATTTAAGGCGGTCAGAATGTACAACAATGCCGGAATATTTCGGAGCGCGTTACTGCGATCTGAAAAACCGGAGAGTTGCCGGAATTATTACAGCAGTTTCCCTCACAGCGTATTTGCTCTCATGTATCACCGGAGTTGGAATTTTAATGCAGGAACTGACAGGGCTTTCTTATGAGCTCTGTCTCTTCCTGGCATGGTTTTGTTTTACCGCTTTTACTTTTTATTCCGGTTCGAAAGGAGTTATTCTTACGGATACGATGATGTTCATGGTATTTTTAATAGCGACGATCATTGCCGGTCCTTATGTTTTCAAGGCACAGGGTGGAATTGGTCATCTGCTGGAGAATCTCATGAATAATCCAAACATTCCGGAGAACCTTTTGGATTATCATGGCAATATTCCAGGAGCCGGGGCAACAGATGTTTTTGGTGCAGTGATGTATGCAGTGACGATGGGAATTATCTGGTTTATTACAGTGTCGGTATCGCCTTGGCAGGCAGGACGTAACATGATGGCAAAGAGCGAGCATGTTACATTCCGCGCAGGTGCGATCGCAGCGGCATGTACGGTGATTTTCCTGATGTATTTGAATCTGCAGTCTGTGACCGTACTGAATCTTAACCCTGGAATGGAAGATCCGCAGAGAGTTCTGATCTGGGCAGCATTTCATGTAATGCCGAAGTTCGTCGGAACATTGATGCTTGCCGGCATTATGGCAGCAGGATTATCTTCTGCATCCACATTCCTGTCGGTCATTGGATTTTCTATTACATCGGATATTGTTTTTGTGGAATTTAAAAGTGAAAAGCAGCAGTTATTTGTCAGCAGAGTGATAATGCTGATCCTCGGTGCGATTTCCTTACTGTTAGCATATACAGGAATCGGAAGTGTCCGCATCGTTACTTATTTTGCATCTACGATCATCGCAGCAAGCTGGGGCGTTTCCGCCATCGGAAGTGTGGTAAGTAAAAAGCTTTCCGCTACCGGAGCGAGATGGTCTATGATCGCCGGATTTGTTGGATTCATTGTTACAAAATGTCTGGTTGGATTTCATGTAGGATTATTTGCAACTGTATTTATTAACTTTTTAGACCCATTCTTTATTGGAATTTACCTGAGCCTCTTTTTTGCGATACTCGGATCAAAATTACATCCGGTGACAGAGGAGGAAAAAGCATATCGGGAAAAACTTCTGATATTACCGGAGTCTGAAAAGGTAATAAAAGATTACAAGATCGACAAAGTATTTGGATATCTTCTGATCGCAGCAGGAATTGCAGTGACACTCTTCCTTTTATTCGGCTGGGCGCTGCCATATAACGGAATCATATAAAATAATGATAGAGAAAACGTGGAGGGGAAACGTTATGACACAAAAATCAAAAAGCAGTAAAGTAGTTACTCTGATTCTTATGATCCTGGCAATGAATACCATTTATATGTTGCCATACCTGATGTATACATACTATACACCATTACAGGAGGCTATGGGTCTTATTGGAAGAGATGCTGACTATGGTAGATTATTAAACGTATATGGTATTGCAAACGTTATTTTATACCTGCCAGGTGGATGGGTAGCAGATAAATTTGACTGCAAGAAGTTACTTGTATTTTCCATGGTTTCAACAGGTGTTCTTGGTCTCTGGGAAGCAACATTCCCAAGCTACACAATCCTGTTACTGATCCATATATTATTTGCAGTAACAACCGTACTTACATTCTGGTCTTCTTCTGTAAAATGTGTCAACATGCTCGCTGATGAGGGAGAACAGGGTGGTATGTTCGGAAGCCTGGAAGCAGGACGTGGTGTTTCAGGTCTGGTTCTTACTATTATCTTTACATCTATTTATGCAGTAAATGCAGCTGACAGCACAAAGGCAATGAGATTAAATGTGTCAATTATCTCAGTTGTTATGATCGTGATCGGTATTCTTTTAGCAGTTTTAATGCCGAAGCCAAAGAATACAGAAAATGCAACAAATGCTACATTACTTGACAGTATCAAAGCGATGGGTGTTGCATTCAAGTGTCCAGTTACTTATCTGTTAGCAGGTATGATCTTCTGTGGATCTATGTGTCTTGCATCTACAACTTATTTTGCACCATACTTACAGAACATTTGTGGATTACCGGTAAAAATCGGTGTTTTATATTCAAACTACAGCAAGATCGTTACACAGTTAATCGCTGCATCTGCAGCTGGTATTTTAGCAACTAAATTAAAACGTTCCACAAAACCTATGATCGTAGCCGGTGTTGTTGGAGCAGGTTTATATATTGTTATGGAAATCTTACCAGCATCTACAGCAGTTATGTGGCCAATGCTTGTTGTAATGACAGTTGCTCTTATGATGATCTATGTATTCCGTGCTCTGTATTACGCAACAGTAGATGAGGAAGGAACACCTAAGAACATCGTTGGTAGTGTTATCGGTATCTCATCCTTAATCGGATTCATTCCGGATACATTCTACACATCATTATGTGGTAAATGGCTGGAAGCTGATCCTGTAGGTGGATACAAAAAGATCTTCTTAAGCTGTATTTTGGCTATGGTAATTGGTCTTGTTTGTGCATTTATTTCCGATAGAAGAATCGTAAAATTCCGCGCAGCAAACAACAAAGAAGCTTAATTAATAAGAAAAAGATTAGTGTGTTGAAAGAATAATTCAAGCGTTGATACGTTGAATAAAAAAAGACAGAGTGTCCTAAAATTGGATACTCTGTCTTTTTTCATGATTCGGATATGGAGGGTCAAAACGTTTGTTTTATAAACTTAAATGCAAACGTTTTGACACCCTACTCTGATTCGGTAAATAAATGTCAGAAAAAACTTCCTGTTTTTGGGGAGAAAAAAGAGAGATATAAAAACCTTGTGTTTTTAAATATCTCTCTGCTAGGATTCTTCATCAAAAGCTTTTGACAATAATTTAACATATTCATGTAAGACTTTACAAAAAGAATTCATTTCACTGATAGAGCAGACCTTTAATAGTTCTGACTGTATCTCTGTTGTTTTTTTTGTGACAAAAGCGATATAAAGGGTATTCAGACGTTCACCGTCCGGAGTAGTGTATAGATGCACTACTTTTGCATTACCGGGACGCTTTTCGCGGTAAATGTAGCCACCTTTTTCTAGGTTGGAAACAATGGATGAAATAGTTCCTTTTGTCCGATGTTGTTTTTGGGATAAATCACTTACGGTAATCCCTGGATTTTGTTCAATCGTAGATAAGATAGCGACTTCGACAGATTTGATCGGACGATCATTACCGTAGTCACGAGTTCCATTTTGCATATCTGTGAACAGCATAGCGAACATGGAAAGATCACTGGCATAGGCGATGAGATTCGTACTATCCTTATCCCCTGTATTGTAATATTGTACCATGTATGCGGTACCTCCTTGAATGATTGCATATCAGAATAATAATGATATATATATGTAATATATCATGAGAAAATAGGAATGACAAGGAAAAACGGGGAAAAACAGGGAAAAGGACAGAAAAACATTTCTATACAAGAATTAATTCCAGGATCAATACAACCGTACAGCAGCCGACAGATACTTGAAACAGACTTGCGCCAAACCATGCACCGATCATCCCAAAAACGAGTGCGATAGCACCTGCAACAGGACTTTGTGTTGCTTCGATGATCGCAGGAAAAGTCATGACGGATAACGTAATATATGGAACATAATATAAGAAAGACTGGATAAATTGATTTTTGATCGGTTTTCGGATAAGAGTCAGAGGAAGCACACGGGTCGTGTAAGATACAAGTGCCATGACAGCAATATAAAAATAAGGGTTGTGTGTCATAAAAAAACTCCTTTCGATAGTGAAGACAGAGTGAAATATATGTAATGTTTCAATTTAGGTAGTTGCATTTTTATCTTTTTCCGGGGTGACCGGGAATAGGATCGCAGCAGCAGAAGACAGGATCACCGTCAAAAGAATGGTCCTTGTTCCACTTGAAAGAGAACGGGTTCAGATAGCCGGGGCGTGCAATTGTGATCCCAAACAGCTTGTCGGTCACATCATAGGCGATAAAAAGCCGATGGATAAAAGGGGTGTCTTCCGAGAAGCGTTGTGCAAGTGCACAGCTCATCAAAAGATAACGGGCATTGGAGATTAGCGTGATGATCGCAACTTCAAGATAAGTGGCATTTGCTGCGATCAGTGTAAAAGCAGCATATTCACCTGCTGAGGCGTTATTGAGGAGGCTGGCAAGAAATCCCTGTAAAGGATTCAGACCGGCATTCCTTGTGGCGATTCCAAGAGAAAAGGATACCGCAAAATAACCGAGTGCGATCGGAAATCCGTCCCGCATTCCTTCGGTGAAAACTTTCCGGCTGAAAGTATAGACCGGATGTTGGCTTGTTTTGAATGTCTGTATATTGTGATTCATAAAAATTCTCTTTTCATCAGGTTGTTAATATCAAATTAACTATGTGGAAGAGATGATGGGGAAATTTGAAAAAGATACCGGAACAGGCAGATTTTTCAAAGATTTTAAGAAATATCATGGGCTTCCGGTTCAGGATGCCATTTTCTTTAACCAGAGTGATCTGATCTGTGATATGGCAAAGCACGAGGACTTTATTGTTATGGGAAGATGTGCGGACGTTGTACTCACGAATCATCATATCCCACATATCAGTATTTTCATCACAGCATCGTTTGATCAGAGTGTACGCCGTATGATGGAAATAAACAGCTTAAACTACAAGCAAGCGGAACACCTGTTAAAGAAGTTAGATAAACGCCATGAACGTTATTATCATGCATACACCGGTAAAAAATGGGGTGATGCGGTCAACTATGATCTGTGTATTGACAGTGCAAGTTACGGAATCAAGGAATCGGTTGAGCTGATCGAGCGTATGATCAATAAGTATCCGAATAGTTAAAAAATAATTTCATATATGTAAACACATTGCACAAAAAGTAGTGTTTTTTTTCTACACTTTAGACTCTAAAATATATTGACTTTAGTTTCTAAAACGAGTATGCTTTTATTAAGATAAAAAATATTTCATTTAAGGAGAAAAAAGTATGGCAAACAAAGAAATCAAAACAGAGCAGGCACCGGCAGCAATTGGTCCATATTCACAGGGGATTTCAGCTGAAAACATCGCATTTGTATCAGGACAGCTCCCAATCGATCCTGCAACAGGAGAGTTTGCAGGTAACGACATTGCAAGCCAGACACGTCAGTCCCTGAAAAATGTGCAGGCAATTTTAGCAGAGAATGGTATGACGATGGCAGATGTGACAAAGACAACAGTACTTCTTGCTGATATCGCAGAATTTGCGGAAATGAATCAGGTTTATGCAGAATTTTTTGCAGAACCATTTCCAGCACGTGCAGCATTTGAAGTAGCAGCTTTACCAAAAAATGCGAAAGTTGAGATTGAGGCAATTGCAGTAAAAAGATAAGAGGAAAATGAAGATGAGCGTAGATTTTAACCGTGAGGTCGATCGTAGAAGTACAAGTGATGTGAAATGGCGCCCGGAAGGATTAAAGGGGTATCTTCCGATAGAAGTTTCGGAAAATGAGATCCCGATGTGGATCGCAGACATGGATTTTGCATGCCCGGAGTGCATCGTAAGAGCCATCAAAGAAAGAGCCGATAAAGAGATTTTTGGTTATTGCTCTTATAAGCAAGAGTATTATGATGCATTAACCTGGTGGTTTGATAAGCGATTTGGAATGAAGATCCATACGGACCTTGTTTCCATGATGCCGACCGTTGTCAGTGCGATCAATGTTGCAATCCGTGCATTCAGTAATCCGGGAGATAAAGTTATTATTCAGCAACCTGTATACGATCCATTTGCAGAACTGATCAAGAAAACAGGAAGAGTAATGGTGAACAATGGCCTGATCTGTAATGATGGACTATATGAGATGGATTTCCCACTGCTTGAAGAACAGGCAGCAGATCCGGATGCGAAGATTATGATTTTATGTAGCCCACATAATCCGGTGGGAAGAGTCTGGACAAAAGAGGAACTTGCCCGTGTCGGTGAGATCTGTAAAAAGAACAATGTCCTTGTGATCGCGGATGAAATCCACAGTGATCTTGTATATGCAGGATATGTTCACACACCGTTTGCGCTGGCAAGTGATGCACCGCATCTGTTGTGCACATCTCTTGGAAAAACCTTTAATGTAGCAGGACTTCGCCTTGCGAATATTTTCAGCTCTTCAGCAGAACTGAAAAAACAGTATGATCAGGAGATTGATGCTTATTCATACAGCGCATCCAATACGTTTGGTTTGGAGATGGTACAGGCGGCATATTCACCGGAAGGAGAGGCATGGCTGGAAGAATTATTAGTTTACCTTCAGGGAAATGTGGAGGTTGTTTCAGAGTGGTGTCAAAAGCATAATGTAGGATTTACAGCACCGCAGGGTACATTTTTATGCTGGCTGGATCTTGGCAGTGCCGGACTGACAGACGAAGAGATTATTAAGAAGATTATTATGGGAAAAGAAGTGATCTGTGTACCGGGACCATGGTTTGGCAAAGGCGGCGAAGGTCATTTAAGGCTGAATATTGGCTGTACAAGAAAAACGCTGGTAGAGGCTCTGGATCGGATCGCTTCTGTATTAAATAACTAATTTCAGAAAAGCACATAAATGCAGCTTTGTAGAACAAAAGGAGGAGGGTTTTTATGCTGACGAATGAAATAATCCGCCTGCAGGCAGAAGCACAGCAGGATTATGTGATTGAAAGCCGACGTACCATTCATCGTTTTGCTGAAGTAAGCGGTAAGGAATTCAAGACAAGTGCTTTTATTGAAGAAGAGATTAAAAAAAGCCGGTCTGCCTTATGAAAAAGCCGGTGATACCGGTTGGATCGCAATTCTTGACACAGGGAAGCCAGGATCACGTATTGCGCTCCGGGCAGATATTGATGCGCTTCTGGTACCGGAGGAGCCAAATAACCTTGCAGGTCCTCGTGTTGTAGTGTCCGATGACCCACATACGAGTCATGCATGTGGTCATGATGCCCATACAGCAATGTTATTAGGAGCTATGCGTGTTCTTGCAGAGCAACGTGATAATCTGACAGGCGTGATCTATTTCTGCTTTGAAGAAGGAGAAGAGGATGGCAGAGGAATATTGGCTATGTTAAATCAACTCAGCGCCCATGGTGTGGACGTTTGCTGGGGAATCCATGTTTATGCAGGACTTGAATCCGGAAAGATTTGTGTTAGTGCCGGTCCACGAATGGCTGGTGCTGCGGGAGTCGGCATTAAGGTTATCGGCAGAGGGGGACATGGCTCCAGACCGGATATGTCGGTAAATCCTGTATTTTGTGCAGCCTCTATTCTGACCAATACAGCGACGGCCTGGGTCAATCAGATTACTGCCGGAAGAACGGTTACGTTAGGTGTGACCAGTATCCAGGGTGGTGAAGCACCAAATGTCATCCCGGACACAGCGGATATACTTGGTTCCCTGCGTTTCTTCAATGATGAAGAAGGAGAAAAAGCTGTCCGAATCTTTAAGAATGTAGCAGAGCATACGGCCGCAATGAATAATTGTCAGGTACAATTTGATGATCGTTTCTGTGTTTTATGTGCGCCAGTGATCAACGATGAGTATTATTCAAATCTTATTTCCACTGCATTGCCGGAGGTACTTCCGGAGAACGTAACGGTTTCCTCTTGTGAGCCATGGTATGCATCGGAGTCATTCTCCTGCTATCGAAGAATTTGTCCGAGTGTACTGGCACACCTTGGAATTAATAATCCGTCCTACGGTTCGGGTGCAGCACATCATAATGGTTTCTTTGATGTGGATGAAGGAGTATTATCTACCGGTGTGATCTCTACACTGAAGTTTGTTGCAATGCTGCAAAAATAAAAAATCATACGCAGCAAAATAGCAAGTGCTTTACTGCTGAATGAACATTAACTTACTGCCGTAAAATGTTTCCTTGCAATTTTTGGAATTGTCTGCAATAATTCTATATGCGGAGGGGATAGAGATGAAGGAACAGCGTATCAAATTAATCGGAAAGTTATTACATCAGCAGGGAAATACAGCAAGAGCTTTTGTACAGTATATGGATTCAGACCGTGAGTATACGGCAGGTGATAAACTCTACATGAGAGAGGCACACTTTGTGATCGCGATCGGTCCCGGTGAAGGACGTACTATGTCTGAGATTGCCAGAGAGATGAATGTTACACAGGGGGCAGTTTCGCAGATCGCATCACGTCTGGAGAAGAAAGGATACGTCTGTCGCAGGAAGAATGAAGAAAACAAACGGCAGATCATTGCGTTTCTGACTGAAAAGGGAGAGCAGTTTTACACAGAGCACCAGCGATACGACGAAAGTATGCACAGGCAGATGGATGAGATCGCCCTGAACAGGTTCAATGAGGAAGAACTACAGTGCATCTTTGAATATGAACAGATCATGGAAATGTTGCTGAAAGAAGAAGCGCTTACGCGGCATTTGACAGAGAAAAGTAAAAATTAAAAATTTTGAAGAAAACGAAAAAGAGCCGGATATCTGAATTTTGAGATTTAATCTCATAGGATATGGAAGGCTCTTTTTTTATGAAAGGATTCGGGTGTCAAAAGATTTGCATTTAAGTTTATACTGGCAGATTGCACAAAAAATATTCCAAGTTTCATTGTGCAAAACATTCCGCTAAGCAACTCAAAATGATAAGCAGATTTCAAAATCTATCAAAAGATTTTTACGAGATTTCATGTTTCTTCAGCTTTGAAAGCGTCCAATGCCTACAAAAAGAAAGGCGTTCCAGTAATGGAAATTTTCCAGTATCTGTTTCTGCTGATTTTTTCTAACAGAAGCATGTACATGAACCTGATCACACGACGGAACACTCCTGATTTTGCGAAGGATACTGTATATCGTTTTATGAAAATGATTCAGATTAACTGGATCCGTTTCACAACAATACTTTCAACCCGAATCATCAAGGATGCCATTCTTCCTTTGAATTCTGAGGATCGTGCAAATGTTCTTATCATTGATGATTGCCAGACTGAACTTCAGACAGCAGGAGCCGACTCATATTATGGAGAACATTGTTTATAATGAGCTGCTTGTGCGTGGTTACAATGTGGATGTCGGTATTGTGGATGTATTTGCAAAGAATAGTGAGGGAAAGAGGGTTCATAAGCAGTTAGAGGTTGATTTTGTAGTGAACCAGGGGAGTCAGAGATATTATATTCAGGTAGCTTATGATATGACTTCTGAGGAGAAGCAGACACAGGAACTTAATTCACTCCGTAATATTCCGGATTCATTTAAGAAGATTATTATAGTAAATGGAACAAAAAAGCCTTGGAGAAATGAGGAAGGATTTGTAATCATGGGCATGAAATATTTTCTGCTTAATGCAGATAGCTTGGGGTTTTAGTTTGGAAGGAGATAATATATTCCGATTATAGAAGATATGGATATAAAGTTAAATCCGATTTTCCGGGAGACTTACACGCTTGGGGATGTCGGTGTAAAGGAGAAGGGATATACATCACGGAAGCCTGCATGGGATGCGACGCCTGCGCGGCAGTATGTCCGCAGCGGTGCATTGAGGAGGGCGCGCCGTACCGGATTCATCGGAATCATTGCTTCCGTTGCGGGAACTGCTGTGAGAACTGTCCCTCGCACGCGATTGAGCGAAAATGAGAAAAAACGATTAGTCGTACATATCACGAAAAAATGAAAATGCCAGAAAATTCATGCTTAAATGATAAAAAATGCGAATAATAATAAAAAATGTTTTCATTGACTAACAGATATTGAGGTACTTACAATGGGAACAAAAGGAGGGGGTTTTTATGTATGCATTGTCAAAAGCACAGGCAGGAGATATATGTACGATCAAGTGGATGTTCGGGCTGCCGGAGGCAGTCGATTTTCTGCGCCAGCATCACGTGGAGGAGGGAGAGACCATACAGGTCATCCGTAAGCTGCGGGACAGTCTGATCATAGGGGTGCAGAATGAGCGGGTGGCGCTTGGAAAAGAAATCGCAGACCGCATACAGGTTTAAAAAGAAGGAGGGCAGAGCACTTGTTGCGCTGCTCTCCTTTTTGTGTAATAGGAACGAAGTTTCCTATTACATAAAAAAGTCTGTCTTCTGGCAAGAAAACTGGTCATACCAGATTCCAGATGGCAGATTGCACAAAAACAGAACCGTAAATATAGTGCAAAATAGCGTTGATTTCACAGAAAAAGTGTGTTAAAATTTAGACAAACATGAGGTATGACCAGAACGCAACCGAACAAAGGAATACCTCGGCACAGGGAAAGGGGCATACGAATGAGTGAGTTTAAGGTGATTGAAATCAAGAAGAACATTCTGGAAGACAATGACAGAGAAGCAGATGTGCTTCGTTCTGAGTTAAAGGCAGACAGAACATTTCTTCTGAATCTGATGTCTTCACCGGGGTCTGGAAAGACGACCACGCTGGTGCGGACGATAGGCGCGTTAAAAGACGAGATGCGCATTGGAGTCATGGAGGCGGATATCGATTCGGATGTGGATGCCGACACGATCGCACAGACTGGCGCGAAGGCAATCCAGATCCATACGGGTGGCATGTGCCATCTGGATGCGGACATGACGAGACAGGGCATTGAGAGCCTCGAGACAAAGGACGTGGATCTCGCCATTCTCGAGAACGTCGGCAATCTGGTCTGCCCTGCAGAGTTCGATACGGGAGCCGTAAAGAACGCCATGATCTTAAGCGTTCCGGAAGGGGATGACAAGCCGTTAAAATATCCGTTAATGTTTTCCATCTGCGACGTGCTTTTGATCAACAAGATCGATGTACTTCCATACTTTGATTTTGACATCGAGGCATGCAAAGAGCGCGTGAAGAAGCTGAACCCGAACATTCAGATCATTCCGATCTCTTCCCGCACCGGCGAGGGGATGGATGCGTGGTACGACTGGCTTCGCACGGAAGTAAAACAGTGGAATAATTAAAAACTGCCGGAAGCGGCATACATATTTTATGGGTATACACAGGCTATGAGTATGCGCACTCTTAGAGTGCGCACTATTTATGCAAATATAAGACGAAAACAGACGAGACAGAATAAAAAAACAGGAAAAACAACGAAAAACGAAGGAAAAAGGAGACTGTTATGGCAGAAGAAAGAGAACTGATTTTAAAGCTCGGGAAAAAGATTACCGACCGTATTCCGTACAAGCTTGGTATGGAGAAGCTCACGGTAAACGATCCGGAATACTGGGGTCTTGCAGGTGTGGTTACCGATGAGATGGCGGAAGTGGCACTGTGCATGGACGTGCGCAAGCCGATTACCCTTCCGAAGCTGGCAAAGAAGACCAAGAAGCCGGAGGCAGAGCTTGAGAAGCTGCTGCAGGAGATGGCGGTTGTCGGAATCATCGAGTACAACTGGGAGAATCCGCAGCATGAGAAGCAGTACATTCTGCCGATGTATGTACCGGGAAGCGCCGAGTTCATGGTAATGAACAAAGAGCAGGTGGAAAAGCACACAGAGGTCGCTGATTTCTTTGAGAATATGTCAAGACTTCCGTTAGAGAAGGTGACACCGATGGTGCCGCTCGGCGGAGCCGGTATCGGTATGCATGTTATCCCGGTAGAGAAGGCAATTCCGGCAGCGCAGGAATCTGCAGATGTGGAACACATTTCCCACTGGCTGAAAAAATACAAGGACAAGTATGCGATCGGGCAGTGTTCCTGCCGTCTGCAGCAGAGAGTCCGCGGAGAGGGAACCGGCGATATCGAGGGCGAGTGGTGCATCGGTGTCGGCGATATGGCAGACTTCCTGGTACAGACCGGAAGAGGACACTATGTGGAGCTTGACGAAGTGTTAGAGCTTTTAGAGCGCGCCGAGAAGATGGGTTATGTACATCAGATTACCAATATCGACGGCGAGGATAAGATTTTTGCAATCTGCAACTGTGCAGTCGGCGTCTGCAACGCGCTGCGCACCTCCCAGCTGTTCAATACACCGAACATGTCCCGCTCTGCATACCGCGCACATGTGACCAAGGAAAACTGTGTGGCATGCGGCCGCTGCGTGGAGTATTGTCCGACCGGTGCTGCAAAGCTCGGACAGAAGCTGTGCACAAAGAACGGTGAGATCACTTATCCGAAGCAGGAGCTTCCGGATGCGACAAAGTGGGGACCGGAGAAGTGGAGCACAGATTACCGTGACAAGAACCAGATCAACTGCTATGAGACCGGTACAGCTCCGTGTAAGACTGCCTGTCCGGCACACGTTCCAGTACAGGGTTATGTGAAGATGGCAGCGGAAGGCAGATACATGGATGCCTTAAAGCTGATCAAGAACGAGAATCCGTTCCCGGCAGTCTGTGGTTCTATCTGTAACCGCCGCTGTGAGGATGCATGTACCAGAGGAACGATCGATCAGGCGGTAGCCATCGATGAGATCAAGAAATTCATCGCAGAGCAGGAGATGCATGCGGATAAGCGCTATATCCCGGAGATTGTCAACCATCTTGGAACCGGCGTGGATCTGCCGCAGAAGATTGCGATTGTCGGCGGCGGCCCGGCTGGTCTTTCCGCAGCGTTCTACTGCAGAAAGATGGGTTATCCGGTAACGGTATTCGAGAAAGAGTCTCGTCCGGGCGGTATGCTGTTAAACGGTATTCCGTCGTTCCGTCTGGAGAAAAATATCATTGACGCAGAGATCGAGGTTCTCCGCCAGATGGGCGTTACCTTCAAGTGCGGCGTAGAGGTAGGAAAAGACGTGACGATCCAGCAGCTCCGCGAGGAGGGCTTTAAGGCATTCTACGTGGCAATCGGTGCACAGGGCGGACGCAAGGCCGGAGTTCCGGGCGAGGACGCTGATGGCGTGAAGACCGGTGTGGAATTCTTAAGAAGCGTGAACCTGGATGAGAGCACAAAGCTTTCCGGAAGAACCGTCGTTGTCGGCGGCGGTAACGTGGCAGTCGATGTGGCAAGAGCAGCGCTGCGCGCAGGTTCCGGTGAGGTTTCCATGTTCTGTCTGGAGTCCCGCGACATCATGCCGGCGGCAAAGGATGAAGTGGCAGAGGCTGAGGAAGAGGGCATTTCCGTAAACAATTCCTGGGGTCCGAAGGAGATTCTGACAGAGAACGGAAAAGTGAAGGCAATCGTCTTCAAGAAGTGTCTCTCCGTCAAGGATGCGGACGGACGTTTCAACCCGCAGTATGATGAGAATGATCTGATGACCGTTGAGTGCGAGAACGTGCTGCTTTCCATCGGACAGTCCATCGTCTGGGGAGATCTGTTAAAGGGAACAAAAGTGGAGATCAGACCGAACGGCGGAGCTATCGCTGACCCGGTAACCTATCAGACCGCAGAGCCGGATATCTTTGTCGGCGGTGATGTATACACAGGACCGCGTTTTGCCATCGATGCCATTGCAGCAGGAAAAGAAGGATTTGTATCCATGCATCGTTTTGTCAATCCGGGACAGAGCTTAACACTCGGACGTAACCGCAGAGAGTTCATCGAGCTGGATAAGAACAACATCGACGTGGAGACATTTGACAACGCAAAACGCCAGATTCCGGGCACAAAAGCCGGCGTGGCAAAGGAGACATTCCGCGACTTGCGCTGCACACTCACCGAGGAGCAGATCAAGACAGAGGCAAAGCGCTGCCTCGGCTGCGGAGCTTCGGTTGTGGATGAGAATAAGTGTATCGGCTGTGGAATCTGTACGACGAAGTGTGAGTTTGATGCGATCCATCTGACACGTGATCTGCCGGATGCAAGCCGTATGTGGAAGTCTGAGGACAAACTGAAAGCAATTGCACCGTATGCGTTAAAGCGTCAGTTTGCGATCAAGCGCAACAAGAATTAAGAGGAGTCATATGCACGAACTGGGAATTATTGTTCATATCGCAAAGACGCTGGATCAGGTTGCAGCGGAGAACGAATTAAAAAAAATAGGATCTGTCACGTTGGACATCGGTGAGGTCAGCGGTATTGTGCCGGAATATCTGACGGAGTGCTGGGAATTTTACCGCAAAAAGAATCCGCTGATCGCAGAGTGCGAGATGAAAATTGAGTCCCTTCCGGCGGTCACAATCTGTGAGGACTGTCAGAAGACCTATGAGACGGTTACTTACGGAAGACAGTGCCCGCATTGTGGAAGCTATGAAACGTATCTTGTGACCGGCAACGAATGCAGTATCAAGGAGATCGAAGCCTGCTAACCGGAGGCGGAGAGCCCTATAACAATCTTAAAATGGACATGGAGGGAAAGACACGGACTGTTTTTCCACCCATGTCCGTTTTGCGTCTGTGGAAAAGTGACAGCTAAATGGCTGCGTGTCTGCATAAAATAAGAAGAAGGAGTATGGCAGGGGAGGAGTTTCTCGTGCCGGAAAGAAGGAGAATTTGAAAAATCTGTATCAGGGAGACCGGGGAATCCTGGTATCTTACATGCAGCTGGCGTTAAAGCGCGCGGGGTATCCGCTTTTGGTGGACGGCATCTTTGGAACGAACACCTGCCGGGCGCTCGCTGATTTTTTGCAGACCGACCGCACGCCGGACCGCATATGCGTGGTGGATCGATCTGTCTGGGAAAAGCTGCTGCCGTATCTGAGAGGATACGCCACGGAGGAGGGAGAGAACCGGATCCTTTTTGAAGACCCGGTAACGTCGGTGGAGGTGCCTTATACGTCGCTGCTCACAGCGGCAGTGATTGACGGGCTTTTGGCGCGCTACCCGTTTTTAAAGAGCGGGGAGATCGGCAAAAGTGTGATGGGAAAGTCGATTTCGTATCTGGAGATCGGAAACGGGGAGAAAGAGGTATTCTACAACGCATCTTTTCATGCAAATGAGAGCATCACAACGCCGGTTCTGCTCAAATTTGCGGAGGAATATGCGCAGGCGTACGAAAAAGGAACGGCGCTCTACGGCGTGCCGGCGGCGGAACTGTTTGAGGAGTACCGGCTTTTCCTTGTGCCGCTCGTCAATCCCGACGGGGTGGATCTGGTGAACGGGCTGCTTACGGACGGCGGGTATTACCGGCGGGCGCAGCAGATTGCATCGGATTATCCGGCAATTCCGTTTCCGGCCGGATGGAAGGCGAATATCGAGGGCATAGATTTAAATCTACAGTTTCCGGCAGGCTGGGAAAACGCAAAGAGAATTAAATATGCGCAGGGGTACACGAAGCCGGCGCCCAGAGATTATGTGGGAGAGGTACCCCTGACGGCGCCCGAGAGCGAGGCGGTGTACGCGTTTACCAGATCACATGATTTCAGGCTGATCCTTGCGTATCACACGCAGGGGGAGGTCATCTACTGGAAGTATCTGGACTATGAACCGGCGCGCTCCTACGAGATTGCGCAGTATTTTGGGCGTGTCAGCGGCTATACCGTGGAGCAGACGCCCACGCAGTCGGGATATGCCGGGTATAAGGACTGGTTTATCCAGGAATACGACAGACCGGGCTACACGATCGAGACCGGGATGGGAGAAAATCCGCTTCCCATGTCGGATTTCGCGGGTATCTACCGGGACAACACCGGAATTCTGCTGGGCGGAATGACGCAGATTTGACAGAGAAAAACGCCTTTCGTATAATGGAGCGTAGAGTTTACATTAGGAGCAGAAGATGAACTATAAGTTATACTGGGAGCTGACAAATGAGGGAGACGCGCGGCTGCTTCGGGCGTTTGGCGAGACGCCGGAGCCGCGTTTCCCGGCAGAGATAGAGGGAAGAGCGATTACGGAGATCGGGGACTACTGCTTTGCGGCGCAGGCGCATCTCCCGGCAGAATGCCGGTGCAGTTATGTGCAGGCGGAGCCGGGAGCAGACGGCGCACCGGAGACAGCGCCGGACGGGGAGATGCAGGCGGAGCCGGGAGCAGACGGCGCACCGGAGACAGCGCCGGACGGGGAGATGCAGGCGGAGCCGGAGACAGACGGCGCACCGGAGACAGACGATGCGCTTGCGGAACTGGCGGGGGCATACATAACGCGCGTGACGCTGCCGGAGGGCATAAAAAAGATCGGAAACTTTGCTTTTTATAATGCCACGGAGCTGGCGGAACTGGAGCTTGGAAGCGGGATAGACACGCTGGGGAGCGATGCATTTATGAACTGCCGGAGCCTGTCGCGGCTGTTACTGCATGCGGACCCCGGGCAAAAGACGGGGCTCAGGCTTTTGCTGGCACAGCTTTCGTCGGATCTGGAAGTGACCTTAAGCGGCGAAAACGGCGTGTGGGCGAAGCTGCTGTTTCCGGAATATTATGAGAGCTATGACGAGATCGCGCCGGCACATATTTTCGGCAGAAATATTGTGGGGGAGGGATTCCGGGCGAGACAGAGCTTCCGCGAGGACGTGCTCGATTTCGCACAGTACGATAAGATTTTCCCGCAGGCGTGTGTGGATGAATCGGAGGCAACGCTGGGACGGCTGGCACTCGACCGCGTGCGCTATGCGGCGGAACTTTCGGAGGCGCCGCGCGGACTTTACGAGGAGTATCTGAAGGCGCACAGCGGTTATCTCATCCGCCGCATCACGGATGACCGGGATCTGGAACTGGCGGAGGATTGCTGCAGCCGGAAGTTTCTGACGCGGGAGGACGTGGCGGCGTGTGCCATGCGCGCGGGGGAAGCGGACTGGGCGGAGGGAGCGGCGGCGCTGCTTCATCTGATGCAGCAGTATTTCGCGGAGAAAACGCCGGACGAGTGCTATTCGTTTGACGATTTTTAAGATTGTTTTTACACGGAAAAGTACGTGCGGATGCAGGGTATTTTGAAAAAGAAACCGGAAGAGGAGAGATGGCATGGGACATATACAGACACAGGAAGAATGGGAAGTGCAGATGGCGGAAAAGATACTTTCTTATGTGCGCAACGAACTGTACCTGGAATTGCGGTATCTGGACGTCGCATTCTCGGCGCTTGTGCCGCAGGCGGATGCGTCGTTGCAGAGCTTTGCCACGGACGGGGGACATCTGTTCTACTCCACAGAGCAGATACTGCGTGTGTTTGAGAAAAATGCACCGTACCTAAACCGTGCCTATCTTCACACAGTGCTGCACTGTATTTTCTCCCATCCGTGGATTGCGGGGAACCGCGACAGGCGGCTGTGGAATCTCGCCTGTGATGTTGCTGTGGAATATACGATTGACGGTCTGGGAAAAAAATGTACGAAACGGATCTTAAGCTGGACGCGCCAGAAGCTGTACGAAGAACTGCGGGAACAAAAAAAAGGCGTGTCGGCTGCCGTCGTCTACGATCTTTTGTGGGAGCGCTATTTCCCGCTGCCGGCGGAGGGAATGCCGGTCTGTGAGGAATGGCAGGCGTTAGCGCGCGAATTTTACACGGACAGTCACAAATATTGGCCGAAGAGGGAGAACGATGCGGCAAAGTGTGCGGCTGCGGCGGACAATCAGAAAAAGTGGAATCAGATCGCCAGGCAGACCCGCATGGAGCAGGAGCGGCGGGGAGAGAAGCCCAAGGACGGTGAAGACCTTTTGGCGGCGCAGCTTGCGGCGGGGAAAAGCAGACGAAGCTACCGGGATTTCCTGCAGAAATTTGCCGTGCTGCACGAGGAACTGCATGCCGACCCGGAGGAATTTGATCTGAGTTATTACACATACGGACTTTCGGTATACGGGAATCTGCCGCTTATCGAGCCGCTTGAGAGCAGGGAGGTAGAGAAGATCCGCGAGTTTGTGATCGTGATTGACACCAGCTATTCCACCAGCGGTGAACTGGTCGAACAGTTTTTGCGCGAGACGGCAAACATCCTGCACCAGAGCGACAGTTTCTTTGCGCGTTCCGTGATCCGGGTTTTACAGTGCGACAATGCGGTGCGAAGCGATGCAAAGATCACGGGTGAGCAGGAGATGGAGGTGTTTCTTAAGAACTTTACACTCCTTGGCGGGGGCGGCACGGATTTTCGCCCGGCATTTTCCTATGTCAATGATCTTCTGGAACAGGGAGAATTAAAAGAGCTGGCGGGACTGCTCTATTTTACGGACGGAAAGGGGCGGTATCCGGCAAAACGCCCGGACTACCGGACTGCGTTTCTGTTTCTGGAGGACTATGACGAAGCGGCGGTGCCGCCGTGGGCCATGCGGCTTTTGCTCGAGAAAGAGGAATTTTTAAATTGAGGTTGTATTTTTCTGCGAAAGGACTATAATAGCAGATATGGAAGCATAGCTCAGCCGGGATGAGCGTTCGCCTCACACGCGAGAGGTCACGGGTTCGAGCCCCGTTGCTTCCACTGGAGAGTACCGAGAGATCGGTGCTCTTTTTTGCGTAATGGGAAACACCGTTCCTGGTATTTTTTCTTAAGATTCCTTTAAAACGATATGAATTTATCGAAAAACGATAAAAATATATTGCAAAATGGAAAAACATGGATATAATAAAGCTGTGAGAAAAATACAGCAGTAAGATTGCGGAAAAGAGGTAATTATGAGTCAGAAACAGGTGGCAGGTTGGTTAAAGGGGATCACACTTTCGATTGCAGGGATGGGACTGTTGTTCTTCGGGCTGGTGGTGCCGTATCTGGCATGGGACATGGCGGTGACATATCCGGACTACGCGGCGCTCCGCATTCCGGGGATTCTCTACGGGTGGGGCATTGCGGTGTTCTGCTATGCCATTCTCTATCAGTTCTGGAAGGTCTGCGTGCAGATCGGACGCGACAATTCTTTTTCTGGTGAGAATGCAAGGTCGTTTGTGGTAATCAGCAGGCTGGCGTTTGTGCTGGCGGTGGTCTGGTTTGCAGGAATTCTGTTCCTCGCGGCAAAGCGGGCGCTTGGACCGGCATTTCTGATTTTTATGATTCTGCTCATTTTTATCAATGTGGTGATCGCGGTGCTTGCGGCGGCGCTGTCCCATCTGATCTATAAGTCGTATGAGATGAAGCAGGATGCGGAGTTGACAATATAGGACGGCAGCGGATCGTCCGGAAATGAGGAAGAGAATGGCAATCAGGATCAATATAGATGTCATGCTGGCGAAGCGGAAAATGAGCGTGACTGAGTTATCGGAAAAAGTCGGCATTACAATGGCGAATATTTCGATTTTAAAGAACGGAAAGGCAAAGGCGATCCGGATGGATACGCTTGATAAGATCTGCCGGTCATTGGGCTGTCAGCCGGGAGATATTCTGGAGTATGTAGAGGAAGAAGGGGAGGAGAACGGCGATGGAAGAGATCATGATCGGTAGGGAAATGAATTCGAAGGAAATGATTCCGGAGGAAGAAAATCAGGAAGGGGCAAAGATTTTCGGGAAGCTGGCGGGCGCCAGCCTGCTCTATGCGCTTGTATACACGGGATGCCTGTTTGAAAATGTGATGGGACTGGCGTCGGTGCTTTGGGTGGCGTCGAGTGTGTGGTATGTACGTTTTGTGTTCCGAATGTTCGGGGAAAAGGAGAGACGGGACAATGGCATTGTGCTGGGGATGATTGTACTGCTTGGAATCTCTACCGTTCTGACGGGAAACGAATGGATCGGCTGGATGAATGATCTTATTATTTTCGTGCTGCTTGTGGGGATTCTTCTGCACAACTTCGCGCAGGATACCGGGTGGAATTTCGGAAAATATCTGGCGGAGATTGTGGCGGCGGTGTGCGGGGCGGTCTGCTTTATCGGGAAGCCGTTTGCGGATGGCGGAGCATTTTACCGCAGCAAAAAGACAAGGGAGAGCCATGCGGGCTGGTATGTTCTCATCGGGATCTGCGCGGCGGTGCCCTGTCTGATGGTTCTGGTGCTCCTGTTAATGTCTGCGGACATGGTATTTGCAGATTTGCTCGTACGGTTTGCGGGAGTGTTCCGGTTCCCGGTGAAGCTGCTTCGGATTCTGCTCATGCTGGTGTTTGGATTCTTATCCTCCTACTGCGGTGTGCGGTATGTACAAAAGCACGCGGCAGACATTAAGCCTTCCGCCGGAAAAACAGCGGAACCGCTGATAGCGATTGCGTTTACCGCGCCGATTGCCGTGCTGTATCTTCTGTTTTCGGCAATCCAGATCGTGTATCTTTTTATCGGAAACATGCAGCTTCCGGCGGGGGTTACTTATGCGGAGTACGCCAGACGCGGTTTTTTTCAGCTTCTGTTCGTATGTGTGCTGAATCTGGCGGCGGTGCTTTTCATCCAGAGCTATTTTAAGGAGAACAGAGTATTGAAGGCGCTGCTCCTTGCCATTTCAGGCTGCACGCTTATTATGACAGCGTCGAGCGCCTGCCGGATGCTTCTCTATATCCGGGCGTACCAACTGACGTTTCTGCGTGTGTCAGTGCTGGTGGCACTGGCGGTGATTGCACTTTTGATGGCTGGCGTGATCGCAAAGATCGTAAAACCGCAGTTTCCGCTGTTCCGGTATGGATTTGTTCTGGTGGGAGCGGTGTATCTCGTATTTTCCTTTTCGCATGTGGATTATTTTATCGCCGCTTACAATCTGACGCACACCTCGTGGGAAGCGTCCGGGGAGGAGACGGTGGACTACAGCTATCTTTACACGCTCTCGACGGATGCGGCGCCGGCAATTGAAAAATATGCGGGAAAAAGCGGCGCGGCGGACTACAGAAAGCAGGGCTGGTATCAGCTGTACTGCGAGGCGAATGAAGAGGCATTAAATGCGACGGGACTTCGGACATATAATGTTTCACATGCGGTTGCAAAACAGCTTCTGATGGAAGATAATAGAGAATAGAGAAAAAGCCGGGTGACAGCGGGCACCGGCAGAAGCGGAGGAGACTGGAATGGAAGAACAGATGGCGAGACGCCTTGTCGCAGCGGAGGGAAAAAAGCTGCAGCAGGCGGGACTGGTGGCGAGAACCTGGGGCAATATCAGCTGCCGTATCGACGAGAATCATTTTGTCATCACGCCGAGCGGGCTGGATTATGAGACGATGACGGCGCGGGATCTGGTGCTGATGGACATAAGAAACGGTGTGTGCTGCGGCGCGCATAAGCCTTCGAGTGAAAAGGGTGTGCATCTGGCGGCGTATCAGATATTCCCGGAGGTGGGGTATGTCATTCACACCCATCAGACCTATGCCACGGCGATCGGGCTCTGCGGCTTTGAGCAGCTTGCCATGACGGAGGAAGAGGCAGAGAAGCTCGGCGGGATCGCGAGAGCGGCATACGGGCTTTCCAGTACGGAGAAGCTTGCAGGGGCGGTCTACGATGCCATGCAGTCAGGAGCAAAGGTGGTCTTTATGGTGCACCACGGCGTGCTGATCTGCGGAAAGGACAGGGAGGAGGCGTTTTCCCGCGCCATGCTCTTAGAGGAGATCTGTAAGAGGAGCATTTTGGGACAGCCGAAAAAGAAGCCGAGAAAAGACCAGAAGCGCCAGGAAAAGCTGTTTCACGTCTTACAGAAGCATTTTCATTATGTGGGAATCTGCGATACGCCGGCAGTCCTTCTCTGCGCGGCGAGCGGACGGGGAATCCCGGCGCAGGTGGATGATATGGCGCAGATGATCGGCAGGAAGATTCCGTGCTGTCTTCATGTGCGCAGAGATATGCTTGGACTCTTAAGAAAATACGGCGCGGTGCTTGTGCCGCGTGTCGGCGTTGTGGTATCCGCGGGAACGGCGGATGATGTGGAGGCGTTAAAGGCGCTTGTGGCAAAGGCGGCGGTCTGCTGTCTGCATGTGCGCGCGACGGGCGCGTCGGCAACGCTCTCTCCGGTCAATGTGGCGATCCAGCATTATCATTATGTGAAAAAGTATGCCCTGCAGAAAGATGGGGAAGCATAAGGGCAGGAGGAATAAGATGAATGGAAAACATGCCATATACCGCGTCTATCAGGCGCTCTGCGCGGGGATGCTTTCCCTGTTTCCTGCGGGAAGACAGACGCTGGTGCAGGGGGACGGGTGTATCACCAGGATACCGGAATTATTGAAGACACACGGGATAAAAGGGGTGCAGGTCATTACCACGCCGGGAACGATCCGGCGCGGGACGGTCGCGCCGCTTCTGGCGCAGTGTGAGGATGCCGGCATCCGGACGGTGTTATACACAGGTGTATCGCCCGATCCGACCGTGGCGGAGGTGGAGGCGGCAGCGGAATGTTTTTTGGTATCCGGCTGTGAGGCGATCCTTGCCATCGGAGGCGGCTCTGTCATAGACTGCGCCAAGGTCGCGGGAGCGCGCGCTGTAAAGAGAGATCTCCCGGTCGGAAAAATGAGCGGGATGCTTAAGATCCACAAAAAGCTGCCGCTCCTTCTTGCGGTGCCGACGACGGCGGGAACCGGTTCGGAGGTGACGCTGGCGGCTGTCATCACGGACGAGACATGCCACTATAAGCATGCCGTCATGGATTACTGTCTCATACCGCGCTACGCATTTCTCGATCCGGGGCTTAGCTGTTCCCTGCCGCCGGATATGACCGCCTATAGTGGGATGGATGCGATGACGCACGCGGTGGAGGCGTACTGCAACCGGTTCTGTTCCCCGAAAATGAAAGCGCATGCCATGAAGGCGGTGAGCCTGATTGGTGCCAATCTGCTGACGGCTTACCGCGAACCTGCGAACAAGGCGGCACGGATGAATATGCTGACCGGTTCCTACGAGGCGGGGATCGCGTTTACCAATGCCTATGTCGGGTACGTGCATGCGATTGCACATGGGATCGGCGGACTCTACCATGTCCCGCACGGGGAGGCGAATGCGATTCTGCTGCCGAAGGTGCTTGCGGCATACGGGAGTGCCGTGTATGAGCCGCTGGCCAGGCTGGAGAGGAAAGTGCGCGCAGCCTGGGGGAAGCCGGAGAGGGAAGTGCGCATGTCCGGAGCAGAGCCGGAGAGGGAAGTGCGAATGTCCGGAGCAGGAATGGAGAGGAAAGTGTGCGCATCCGGGGCGGAGGATGGAAACAGCAAGGAGACGGACGCCGTGCTGGCGGAGGCGTTTATTGAGAGAATCCGCCGGATGAACCGGAGCATGGGCATCCCGGAGCAGCTTGCCATGCTGCGCAAGGAGGACGTGCCGGAACTTGCGGCGCGCGCGCTCAAAGAGGGCAATCCGAACTACCCCGTTCCCGTGATCTGGGAAGAGGAGCAGATGCGGGCGTTCCTGATGGAACAGGTACCAAAGTAACAGTACAGTGGACTTCCCAGAAAAATATTGCACAAAACAGCAGTCGGATTTTTTACAATTTGACGGTATACATCATGTACGCAAAGAAATACATGCGTTTCTCTTGCAATTCCATACAGATAATATATAATGTCTAAGATGGTTAAAAAATTAACGAATAGAAAAGGGCGAGGTAAAACACGATGTATGCTGATGAAAACGTGATCAAAATCAAACACGACGTACTCTATGAAGTGGCAAAGCTGGCATTTGCCGGTGAGCTTGACGAGAAGAGAGACAATATCGCAATGAGCCTGATCCCAGGTCCGACACCGCAGTTTCGCTGCTGTATTTATAAAGAAAGAGAGATTATCAGACAGAGAGTCCGTCTGGCGGAGGGCAAAGCGCCAGGTCTGACTGATGACGGCAATGTGATCCAGGTCATCAGTTCTGCATGTGAGGACTGTCCGATTTCCAGTTATATTGTAACGGAGAACTGCCAGAACTGTCTTGGAAAGGCTTGTATCAATGCCTGCAAATTCGGTGCGATTGAGCCGGGAAGAACCCGCTCCCACATCGATCCTACAAAATGTAAAGAATGTGGAAGATGTGCGCAGGCCTGTCCGTACAATGCAATCGCACATCTGAAGAGACCGTGTAAGTTCAGCTGTCCGGTCAACGCGATTACATACGATGAGCACGGTATCTCCGTCATCGATAAGAAGAAATGTATCCGCTGCGGTAAATGTATCCACAGCTGTCCGTTCGGAGCGATCGGCTCCAAGAGCTTTATTGTAGATGTAATCAACGCACTGCGCGAGGGTAAGCATGTCTATGCGATGGCTGCACCGGCGACCGAGGGACAGTTCGGGGATGACATCACGATGGCAAGCTGGAAGAATGCGATGAAAGAACTCGGATTTACCGATTTCTTCGACGTAGGTCTCGGCGGTGATATGACGGCAGCTTACGAGTCCGAGGAGTGGGCGGAAGCTTACAAGGCGGGCGAGAAGAAAGTTACCTCCTGCTGTCCGGCATTCGTAAATATGGTACGCCTGCACTATCCGGATCTGGCAGACTGTGTATCGACGACGGTATCTCCGATGTGTGCGGTTTCCCGCCTTATCAAGGCAAGAGATCCGGAAGCCATCACGGTATTTATCGGACCGTGTATCGCAAAGAAGTCTGAGGTTGTGGATCAGCAGATTCCGGGCAATGCAGACTATGTACTGACCTACAGTGAGATCCGTGCGATCATGAAAGCGAAGAGCGTCGTACTGCAGCCGGCTGCAAACGATGATCAGATCGCATCCACCTTCGGTAAGCGTTTTGCAAATTCCGGCGGTGTAACCGCAGCTGTTCTTCAGAGTCTGAAAGAGTCTGAGGATGAGATCGATGCAAAGGTATGCGTTGCAAACGGAGCTGCCGAGTGTAAGAAAGCACTGCTTCTTCTGAAAGCAGCCAGACTGCCGGAGGATTTCATCGAGGGTATGGCATGCGAGGGCGGCTGTGTCGGCGGACCGAGTGCGTTCAACGACCAGATCTCTTCCAAGAAGAACCGTGACACTCTGATTTCCCAGGCAGATGACCGTGGAATTCATGAGAACATTGAGCATTACGAGATGAACACCATCTCCATGCACAGAGAGTAACAGGATATTTGAAATAGAAACCGCAAGTTGCCAGACACCGCGCGGGCTGATATAATGAGTTCAGCCCGCGCGGTTGTTTTTTTTCCTTTATAGGATAGGATGTGCACCATGCGGCGGGGAAGAGAATGTTTTGCATATAGCAGAACTGACTTTTACGCAAGAGAATGGGAATTGGAGAGAAAAGATGAAAAAAGCAGTGTTTTTTGATATAGACGGAACCTTGTGGAATGAGCACATGCAGGTGCCGGAAAGTACAACGGAAGCGATACGCGAACTTAGGGCTGACGGGAATTACGCGTTTTTGTGCAGCGGCAGAAGCCGGTCGAACATCCGCAGTGAGAAGATCCTTGGAATAGGGTTTGACGGGATTGTGGCGGCGTGCGGCACACATATTGAATATGAAGGAAAGAAGGTGTGCGAGAGGCTGCTTACGCCTGAAGAAGCGGAGGAACTTCTACGTGTCATTGAGGCATACCACATGGAAGCGGTGCTGGAGGGACCGCATTATATCTACGCAAACGGGGAAGATTTTAAGGAAGATCCGTTTATCCAGTACCTTCGCAGGGAACTGGGAGAGGATGTGCGGGAGATCCGCGGGCAGACGGAGTATGAGATCAACAAATTGAGCGCTTATATGAACGGGGCGAGCGTGCGTGCGGTGGAAGCGGAGCTGGTGCCGCATTTTGATGTGATTGAACACAATCCGCAGCTGATTGAAGTGGTGCCGAAGGGCTACACCAAGGCGACCGGAATAGCGCAGGTATGTGACATACTTGGGGTTGCCAGGGAGAATACGTATGCGTTCGGCGACAGCACGAATGATCTGGAGATGCTCACCTATGTGGGACATGGCATCGCCATGGGAAACGGGGCATCTGCGGCGAAGGCTGCCGCGGAGTATGTGACGACCGATATTATGAATCATGGAATTAAAAACGGACTGAAGCACTATGGGCTGATCGGATAGGAAGCAACGGGATTGCAGCGGGAAGAGAAGGAGGAGCGGGATGGCAAACATGATGGATTATCTGGACTGGCGGGGGGATCTGACTTTCACCGCGTCCGGATTTAACGAGGTGGATAATCTGCTTTTTGCGGAGCTGGTATATACTTCGTTTGACGGGATTGTGACCGGGCAGAGCGAGGCGGAGGCAGTCACGCTTGCGGAGGCATCCGCCGCGTTCTGGGAGCAGAACAGCAGGGAGGAGATCCTTGCGCGGGTGTCAATGACAAAGGCGGCGCCGTTTGTTTTGGAGAAGATGGCGAAAACAGAGCGTTTTCGTGACGTGAAGCTCTGGGGTTACGTCAATGACATCAGTGAGGAGGAGCAGTCACAGTTTGCGGTCATGTGCGCCGGGCTGCCGGATGGCAGTATCTATGTGTCGTTCCGCGGCACGGACAATACGATCACAGGGTGGAGAGAGGATTTTAATATGGGATACCTCTCGGAGACGCCCGGTCAGCTGAAAGCCGCTGCGTACGTGGAACAGATGCTTGGAGATGGCAGCTGCCCCGTGCGCATCGGGGGTCACTCCAAGGGCGGAAATCTTGCTGTCTATGCTGCAGTCCACTGCAGCAGCGGGCTGCAGGACCGGATTCTTGCGGTCTACAGCAACGACGGACCTGGGTTCCGCAGGGATATTGTAGAGGGCGCGGCATACCAGCGCGTACTGCCGAAAATCCACACGATTCTGCCGGAATCTTCGATTGTCGGAATGCTCTTGGAGCACCAGGAGGCGTATGAGGTGGTGCGCAGTTCCAACAGTGGAATCCAGCAGCACGATGCCATGTCGTGGGAGGTGCTCGGCACATCCTTTGTCTATGTCAGGGAGGTGGCGGCCCAGAGCCTGATGTTGGATGAGACGATGAAGGCATGGATTTACCAGCTGAACGGGGAGGAACGCGAACAGATTGTGGATACGGTATTCGGCATGCTTGAAGCGGCGGACATTAAGACGGTGGATGATTTTTACCACAGCAAATGGAAGGCGGTGCAGGAGCTGATGAAGGCGAAAAGCCACCTGCCGGAGAAGAGCCAGAAGGTCTTTGCAAAAGCCTTAAAACTCCTGTGGTCGGAGGGAAATAAAACTGTCCGCAAAACGGTGAAACAGGTCGTTGGAGAGAAGCGACGGTAAGTTTCTAAAAAAAGTATAAAATCACAAAAAATGGATGAAAATATAAAAATACAAGAAAACAAAAGAAAAAACGAGAAAAGAGCAATATAAATGCAAATATACCGGAATATATCCGGTTGCAGATCACATGCTAAAAAACTATTATAACACTATCGGTTAGCACTCAAACGAAATGAGTGCTAATAACAAAACGAAAGATATTATTTCAGATCATAAAACAGGAGGTCTACAAAATGAAATTAGTACCATTGAGTGACAGAGTTGTATTAAAACAGTGTGAGGCAGAGGAGACCACAAAGTCTGGTATTATTCTTACCAGCAGCGCACAGGAGAAGCCGCAGGAGGCAGAGGTAATCGCCGTAGGTCCTGGCGGAATGGTAGACGGCAAGGAAGTTACCATGCAGGTAAAGACCGGACAGAAGGTCATCTATTCCAAATATGCAGGAACAGAAGTAAAGCTGGATGGAGAGGAATACATCATTGTAAGACAGAGCGATATTCTGGCTGTCGTAGAATAAGCAGCTGGGAAGCATCCCTGTAATTTGAATCAGAATAAGAGATAGAGAGGTAGATCAGTCATGGCAAAGGAAATCAAATACGGAACAGAGGCAAGAACAGCATTAGGAGCCGGCGTAGATAAGCTGGCAAATACCGTCAGAGTAACACTCGGACCGAAAGGAAGAAACGTCGTACTCGACAAGTCCTACGGAGCACCACTTATCACCAACGATGGTGTGACGATCGCAAAGGAGATCGAGCTTGAGGATGCATTCGAGAACATGGGAGCACAGCTCGTCAAGGAAGTTGCAACCAAGACCAACGATGTTGCCGGTGACGGTACCACAACCGCAACCGTACTTGCACAGGCAATGATCCAGGAAGGTATGAAGAATCTGGAGGCAGGCGCCAACCCGATCGTGCTTCGCCGCGGTATGAAGAAGGCAACAGACAAGGCAGTGGAGTCCATCCTTGCAATGTCTTCCAAAGTAAAAGGAAAAGATCAGATCGCAAAAGTTGCAGCTATCTCTGCAGGTGACGAGGAAGTCGGCAACATGGTAGCAGATGCGATGGAGAAGGTATCTAACGATGGCGTTATCACCATCGAGGAGTCCAAGACCATGCAGACAGAGCTTGATCTGGTAGAAGGTATGCAGTTTGACCGTGGATATGTATCCGCATATATGTGCACCGATATGGATAAAATGGAAGCGGTTCTGGATGATCCGTATATCTTAATCACAGATAAGAAGATCAGCAACATTCAGGAGATCCTGCCGTTATTAGAGCAGATCGTACAGAGCGGCGCAAGACTTCTCATCATCGCTGAGGACATCGAGGGCGAGGCACTTACAACATTGATCGTCAACAAACTGCGTGGTACTTTCAATGTAGTGGCAGTCAAGGCTCCGGGCTACGGCGATAGAAGAAAGGCAATGCTCGAGGATATCGCAATCTTAACCGGCGGTCAGGTTATCAGCTCCGATCTCGGATTAGAGCTTAAGGATACCACAATGGATCAGCTCGGACGTGCAAAATCCGTTAAAGTTCAGAAGGAGAACACGGTAATCGTGGACGGTGCAGGCAATAAGGACGCTATTCAGGCGAGAATCCACCAGATCCGCGGTCAGATCGAGGAGACAACTTCCGAGTTCGACAAGGAGAAGTTACAGGAGCGTCTTGCAAAGCTTGCAGGCGGCGTAGCAGTGATCCGTGTCGGCGCAGCAACTGAGACGGAGATGAAGGAAGCAAAGCTTCGTATGGAAGATGCGTTAAACGCAACGAGAGCAGCAGTCGAGGAAGGCATCATTGCAGGAGGCGGTTCCGCATACATTCATGCAACCAAGGATGTGGCAGCACTCGCAGATACGCTTGAGGGCGATGAGAAGACCGGTGCGAAGGTTATCTTAAAGGCATTGGAGGCTCCGCTGTACTACATTTCCGCAAATGCAGGATTAGAGGGCGCAGTCATCATCAATAAAGTAAAAGAATCTCCGGCAGGCGTTGGATTTAACGCAGCAACGGAGCAGTATGTAGACATGGTAGAGCAGGGTATCCTGGATCCGGTTAAGGTGACAAGAACCGCATTACAGAACGCAACTTCTGTAGCATCTACCTTACTTACCACAGAGTCTGTGGTGGCAAACATCAAAGAGGACGCACCGGCAATGCCGGCAGGCGGCGCAGGCGGAATGGGAATGATGTAAATCCCATCCGAAGAGGGAATCCATCCCGGTCAATCGACCGGGGTGGATTTTTTTTCTGCAATTAGAAAACTGTGTTCTTATTACAGAAAATGTTTAAAATAAAAATATTTGAAAAATATTGCGATAATTGCAAAAAGGGAATATAATTCAAGAAAAGTGAAGCGGCACGGAGGAAATGCGTATGAAGATCCTTGCGACATTTGATGCCCGTGATTATGAGGGCACGACGGGTATCTATGAAAAGTATTCGATACGGGCGATCATTGTGCGTGACGGCAGGCTTGCCATGCAGTGCAGCCAGGAGGGAGAATATAAGATCCCCGGAGGCGGGCAGGAGCCGGGTGAGAATTATGAGCAGACGCTGATCCGTGAAGTAAAAGAGGAGACAGGACTTTATGTCAGGCCGGAGAGTATCTGTGAGCTGGGCGAGATAATAGAACTGCACAGAGATATTTTTGAGCCGGATAAAAAGTTTATCTGCCATTCTCTTTTTTTTTTACTGCGATGTTTTGGACGAGCAGGCGCCACTTTCACTTACCCCGAGTGAGATTGCAAAGGGGTATCAGTTAAAATGGGCGACGCCGGAGGAAGTCTATCACAGGAATATTCTGATTGAGAAAGATTCCTGGATTATCCGGGATACGGCGTTTGTGAAGATGCTGATGGATGGAAAGATCTGTCTGCCCGGGTGAGATCTTACAAAGGAAGGGATTGTTATGAAATTAAAACAAAAACAAAGATTGGAACGCAACAAGATTACATTCATCCTTGGACTTATCATCCTTGGGCTTTTGAATGCACTGACACTGCTTGGATTTGTGGATGCAACAGCGGATAAATCTGTTGTGCTGGCACGCATGGTAGTCAATGTCATTCTTCTCGTGATATTTTTTGTTGGACATGTCCGGTATCGCGGGGATAGGAAATTTGTTATGATTTCACTTTCGTGTATGTTTCTTACCTATGCAGTGATGATCTTATCAAACAAAAACGTGGTCTTTTATGCATTTATGTATTTAATTATGCTTACGGTTATGTTGTATCGTGATATAAGGCTGGCACGCATCAGCGCTATTGCGATGGGAGCGCTGAATGTAATTTCGGGCATACTTCATTTTGTGAAATATCCTGGGACACGGAGCGAGTCAGTTGTACAGATAGTGTTTGCCATTTCTTTCGGTGTTGTGATGTGTATTGCGGTAGATCTGCAGGCGAGACACCATGTTGAGGATACAGATGCCATTAAGTCACAGATGGATGCGGCGGCGCGTGTGGCGGATGAGATCATTCAGATGTCGGGAGCGCTGTCCGAGAAGTTCGACAGTGCGAGAGAGAAAGCGGATGTGCTGACGGAGAGCATGGTCAGCAGCAACAACTCCGTCAAGGAGATTGCATCGAGCGTCAAGCTGACGGCGGAAGCGATTGAGCAGCAGACGATGCAGACGAACGGCATCCAGACGAATATTGAAAACGCCGAAAAAGAGACGAAAGAGATGCAGACGGCGTCAGATGCGACACAGGACGCGCTCCGTGAGGGCGCTGACCTGATCGCCGAGCTGAAGGAGCAGGCAACCCAGACGGCGGAGATCAACCGCGCCACAAGAACCACGACGGAAGAACTGGACAACCGCATAAAGGAAGTGGAGGTCATTATCGGAACGATTTTAAGCATTTCCGATCAGACCAATCTGCTTGCACTCAATGCGTCCATTGAGGCAGCCAGAGCAGGGGAGGCTGGAAAAGGCTTTGCGGTTGTGGCAGACGAGATCCGCAAGCTTTCAGAGGAGACGAAGGAGTCGACGGGAAAGATCACGGAGATTATCGAAAAATTGACGGTAAATGTGGAGGAAGCCTCTGTAAATATGCAGAAGTCAGCGGAGTCTGCAGATAAGCAGAACGAGATGATCGAGACAACGAGAGAGAAGTTTACTGTTATCGAGGATAAGATGAATTTGTTCCAGAATTCTATGCAGAATTTGTCTGGTGAGGTGGAGAGTATCCTTTCAGCAAATACGCAGATCAATGACAGTATTACCAATTTATCTGCAACGAGTGAAGAGGTTGCGGCATCCTCAGAAAACAGCATGTCTATGAGTGAGGATAGTATGCAGAATATGGAGAATCTGAATGATCTGCTTGGCGAAATTTACAAGATTTCGGAGAGAATGCGTGAGGTTGTAGCACAGGAACAGGCGTGATGCGGTATACAAAAGTATACATGTAGAATGAATAGAAGAGTCATTTTAGCGTTTTTAATAATAGAAAGCGTGCTACGGTGCGCTTTCTATTATTTTTTGGTGGCGGTCCGGGACAAAATATGGTACAATGCATTAGAAAAATGATAAGGGGGGATCCAGAGATTATGAGTGAAGATTTTATTACAATGACAATAGGAAAACAAAAGAATATTGCACTGATTGCGCATGACAATAAAAAAGCAGATCTGATTGACTGGTGTGAGCAGAACAAGGAGATTTTAAAGCAGCATTTTCTATGTGGCACAGGTACGACAGCACGTATGATTACGGATCAGACAGGACTCCCGGTAAGAGGCTATAACAGTGGCCCTCTCGGCGGAGACCAGCAGATTGGCGCAAAGATTGTGGAGGGAAGAGTGGATTTTGTGATTTTCTTCTCTGACCCGCTGACAGCACAGCCGCATGACCCGGATGTGAAAGCGCTTTTGCGTATCGCGCAGGTGTATGACATCCCGATCGCCAACAACCGGGCGTCGGCAGATTTTATGATTCATTCCACTTATATGAATACTGAGTATGAGCATGAGATCATCAATTTTAAGAAGAACATCAAGGAACGATCAGAGACATTGTAAGGGAGAGTAGAAGTTATGAGCAAAGTAGCAATCGTATCTGACAGCAACAGCGGAATTACGCAATTGCAGGCGGAAGAACTTGGAATCACCATTCTGCCGATGCCTTTTTTTGTGGGAGACAAGACATTATATGAGGACATTGATCTGTCACAGAAAGAGTTTTATCAGATGCTGTCCGAGAATGCCAATATTTCCACATCGATGCCGCTTGTCGGGAATGTGACAGATACATGGGATGCATTGCTGAAGGAGTATGATGAGATTGTGCATATTCCGATGTCATCCGGCCTCAGCGGCTCCTGTGAGACGGCGTTGATGCTGGCGCAGGATTACGAGGGAAAGGTGCAGGTTGTGAATAACCAGAGAATCTCTGTGACGCAGCGGCAGTCTGTGCTGGATGCGATGGCGTTGGCAGAGCAGGGACGCAGTGCAGTGGAGATTAAGGAGATTCTGGAGAGAGATAAATTTGAGTCTTCCATTTATATTATGGTGGATACCCTGTATTATCTGAAGAAGGGCGGACGTATCACGCCGGCGGCGGCAGCGCTTGGAACGTTGTTAAAGTTAAAGCCGGTACTGCAGATCCAGGGAGAGAAGCTGGATGCATTTGCCAAGGCGAGAACTGTCAAGCAGGCGAAGAACCTGATGATCGAGGCGATGAAGCACGATTTTGCGGAGCGGTTCCATGATCCGGAAGGAAAGAGTATGCATCTGGAGATGGCGTACACGTACGATCTGGATGCTGCGGAAGCGTTCAGGCAGGAGGTGCAGGAAGCATTTCCGGGACTGGAGATTCATATGGATCCGCTGTCACTGAGCGTATCATGTCATATTGGACCGGGGGCACTTGCTGTTGCCTGCTCGAAGGAGATTCCGGAGCTGGAAGCGTAGATAAAATAAAACAGGACAATATAAAAGACCGTATTCCGGGATGACGGAGTACGGTCTTTTTGATGCAATAGGATGCATTTCCGTGTGAGGGAAAAATGTTTACGCCGCCTTGGAACACTGCTTCATCCGGTGCTCCCAGAGAAGATAGGTGATAAACAGCGGGATGCCGGCACCGGCCCAGGCAGCCGGATCAGCGAAGCAGACACCGAAGAAGCCGGTGCTCGCCGGAACGAGAGCGATGACGCCGAAGCGGCAGGCGAGCTCGACGACACCGGAGAGCATGGGGATCAGTCCTTGATCCAGGCCCTGTAAGGCATTGCGGTATAAAAAGATCATGGCGAGCGGGAGAAAGAACCAGCTTGCGATCGTCAGGTACTGCATGGCGGAAGAGAAGATCTCCTCGGAAGGATTGCTCACGAACCAGCTCACAATAAAACGTCCGCCAAAGATGCAGATCGCGGCGGCTGTGGCTGCCGCACCGAAGCAGAGGAGAAGTCCCTGCCGCATGCCGGCGTAGATGCGGTCGTATTTGCCGGCACCGAGGTTCTGTCCGCAGTAGGTTGCCATTGCGGTGCCGAGTGTCGGCATGGACTGGGTCGCGATATTGCTGACCTTGGAGGCCGCGGTGAAGGCGGCGACCACACTCGAGCCAAACACGTTGACCGCACTCTGCATAATCATGGTGCCAATGGCGGTAATTGAGTAGTTGAGCGCCATCGGCACACCGATGGCGAGCATGTTTTTTACGCCGGCGGAATCCAGATAATAATCCTCATGTCTGGTGCGCAGGATATCGTATTTCCGGTACATATAAAAGAAGCAGAGCACGGCGGAGACTCCCTGTGCGATGATTGTCGCGTAGGCGGCTCCTGCGGTTCCAAGCCCTGTGTACACGATCAGTACGACATCTAAGATGATGTTGAGCACGGACGAGAGAATCAGGAAGTAGAGAGGAGTGCGGCTGTCGCCGATGCCGCGCAGGATGCCGGATAACACGTTGTACGCCATTGTCAGCAGAATGCCCGCAAAAATTACCTTAATATAAGCGTCTGCCATGGCAATAATATTTTCCGGTGTGTGCATCCATGCCAGAAGGAGGCGGGAAGCTGTCACCGTTGGGATGGTCAGCAGAAGCGATATAATCAGTGTAAGAATCAGGGAGAGCGCCACGTAGTGACGGAGCAGCTTAAAATCTTTGGCTCCGAAAGCGTGTGAAACCATGACGCCGAAGCCCTGGGCGATGCCGTTGGCAAAACCGAGCACAAGAAACATCAGGCAGCCGGTTGAGCCGACGGCGGCGAGAGCCTCCTCGCCGAGATAGCGTCCGACAATAATCGTATCTACCATATTATAGAACTGCTGGAACAGATTGCCGAGCAGAACCGGAATAGAAAATAGCAGGATAATCCGAAGCGGGCTGCCGGTGGTCATATCTTTGGTCATTGGATTGCGTCTCCCTTCATAGTCTGTTATAGTAGAGATACTGGTACTTTGCGTAAGGCATAGTATACTTCATGACAGTGGAAAATACAATCCGTTTTTGTAAAAAAAATGAG
Source organism: Roseburia hominis A2-183 (assembly GCF_000225345.1). NCBI lineage: Bacteria > Bacillati > Bacillota > Clostridia > Lachnospirales > Lachnospiraceae > Roseburia > Roseburia hominis. The sequence continues at coordinate 2,025,632 of NC_015977.1, read as the reverse complement.
ACTTTTTTCCCAGGAGAGATCCATGGACATCAATCTGGAATATTATAAAATTTTTTATTATGTGGCAGGCTCCCAGAGCATCACATTAGCGGCGGAGCAGCTTACCATCTCGCAGCCTGCAGTCAGCCAGGCGGTGAAGCATTTAGAGCAGGCGCTTTCGTGCCCACTGTTTGTGCGGACGACCAAGGGCGTGCGGCTGACCAAGGAGGGAGAGATGCTCTATTCCTATGTGCAGCGCGGCTATGAAACGATCCTCTCGGGCGAGAGGAAGCTCTCTGAGATGCTGAATCTGGAACAGGGCGAAATCTGTATCGGTGCCAGCGACATGACGTTAAAGTATTTCCTGCTTCCGTATCTGGAAGAATTTCATGAGCGCTACCCGGGAATCCGTGTGACGGTGACGAATGCGCCGACTCCGGAGACGATCCGCCATCTCTGCGACGGCCGCATTGATTTTGGCATCGTGAGCACACCGGTCGAGAAGAGAGCTTCGCTCAAATGTATTCCGGTGAAGGAGATCCGGGATGTGTTTGTGGCAGGCAGGAAGTTTGAATATTTAAAGGAGCGCATGCTGGGGTACGAGGAACTGATGAAGCTGCCGGTCATGTGTCTGGAGGGAAATACCTCGACCAGGACGTATGTAGAGCAATTCCTTGCGTCGAAGCAGGTGACGATCCGGCCGGAGTTTGAACTTGCCACCAGCGATATGCTGATCCAGTTTGCGGTGCGCAACCTTGGAATTGCAAGTGTGGTCAGAAATTTTGCCGAGGAGCACCTGACGGAGGGAGATCTGTTTGAACTGCGGTTCTTGGAGGAGATACCGGCGCGTACGTTCTGCATTGTTGCAAATGAACGGATTCCGCTGTCCGCCGCAGCGGCTACGCTGATGAATGTTCTGGTACAGGGGACATCACAGTAAGCAGGGATTTTCTTTTAGAAACAGGCATAATAAATACTTATGCCACATATAATGAATATTGATTTTACTTATACAAAAGGTTCGTGTATAATCAATAAGTAAAAAGGCGGAAGTGAGTGACGGTTTTTTACAACCGTCACTTTTTATGTCATGAGGCAGATTTACAGAGTGGATGCTGCTTTCGGACAGACCGGCCGCATGGATGCAGCCTGGAATCAGGAAAATGCGGACTTCCGGCAAAAAAGTGTATCATATCAGGAGGAAAAACATATGGTTACAGCAGTAGTAGGCGCTAACTGGGGCGATGAGGGAAAAGGCAAGATCACAGATATGCTCGCGGATGAGGCTGACATCGTCATCCGTTTTCAGGGCGGAGCAAATGCAGGACACACCATTGTGAACAATTATGGCAAGTTTGCACTGCACACATTGCCGTCCGGCGTATTCCACAGCCATATCACAAATATTATCGGAAACGGTGTCGCACTCGACATCCCGAAGGTAATCGGCGAGCTCAAGTCGATCACAGACCGCAACGTACCGGCACCGAAGCTGATGATCTCGGACAGAGCACAGATGGTTATGCCGTATCATGTCCTGTTCGACCAGTACGAGGAGGAGCGTCTCGGCAAGAATTCTTTCGGTTCCACAAAGTCAGGAATCGCACCGTTCTATTCGGACAAGTATGCAAAGATCGGTTTCCAGGTCAGCGAGCTGTTCGATGAGGAGCTCTTAAAAGAAAAGGTAAAGCGCACCTGCGAGACGAAGAACATCATGCTGGAGCATATGTATCATAAGCCGTTATTAAAGGAAGAGGAACTTCTTGCAACCTTGCATGAGTACAGGGATATGGTTGCTCCGTATGTCGGGGATGTCTCCTTATTCCTCGATCAGGCAATCAAAGACGGCAAGCGTATTCTGCTGGAGGGACAGCTTGGAACTTTAAAGGATCCGGATCACGGAATCTATCCGATGGTAACATCCTCCTCCACGCTGGCAGCTTACGGTGCGATCGGAGCAGGCATCCCGCCGTATGAGATCAAGAAGATCGTAACGGTGTGCAAGGCTTATTCTTCCGCAGTCGGAGCAGGCGCATTTGTCAGCGAGATTTTCGGGGATGAGGCAGACGAGCTCAGAAGACGCGGCGGCGACGGCGGAGAATTCGGCGCAACGACAGGTCGTCCGAGACGTATGGGATGGTTCGACTGTGTGGCAAGTAAGTACGGCTGCCGTATGCAGGGAACAACCGACGTTGCATTTACCGTGCTCGATGTATTGGGATACTTGGATGAGATTCCGGTATGCGTAGGCTATGAGATCGACGGTGAAGTGACAACAGATTTCCCGGTAACAGCAAAGCTTGAAAAGGCAAAGCCGGTACTTAAGAAGCTTCCGGGCTGGAAGTGCGATATCCGCGGCATCAAGAAATACGAAGATCTGCCGGAGAACTGCAGAAAGTATGTAGAGTTTGTGGAGGAGCAGATCGGATATCCAATCACGATGGTATCAAACGGACCGGGCAGAGAGGATATTATCTACCGCAGCAAGTAGGATGACGCATATGATTAAGAATGTCATTTTTGATGTGGGACAGGTTCTGGTGGCATGGGAACCGGTGGAGGCGATGCGCGCGCTTGGAATGGATGAAGAGACGGTGCGCGCAGTCGCAGATGCCACGGTGCACACCAGTGACTGGGACGAGGCGGACCGGGGAGCCCTGTCCGATGAGGAACTTCTCACAGGCTTTATCAGAAAAGCTCCGGCATACGAAGCACAGATCCGCAATTTCTGGGAGCATGTGGACCGGGCGATTTATCCGTTTCCGTATGTCGGGGAATGGATGCGGACGTTAAAAGACAAGGGGTATCGCCTGTATATCCTTTCCAATTACGGTGCCTGGACATACGCGAAGACGAAGGATCAGTCGCTTGGCTTCCTTAAGGACGTGGATGGAGCATTGTTTTCCTTCGAGGTGAAGCAGATTAAGCCGGAGCCGGAGATTTATCACTCCCTGCTTGAGCGCTTTCATCTGCGCGCGGAGGAGTGCGTGTTCCTCGACGACAGACAGAACAATGTGGACGGTGCCATCGCCTGCGGCATCTCTGCCATTCGTTTTACCGGCTACGAGGACGCCAGACAGAAATTAAAAGAATACGGTGTAGAGTGCTAGAAAGGGAACTGTCGCAAGAAGCATATCGTGCTTTGGGCTGATAAGTAATATCATTAGAAGATCACATCGTGGGATTTCAGATGAAAATGCAGATGGACATTCGGTTCAAAAAATGTGGCATTTCTAACCAGCCGAATGTTTGCATCTTCGATGATCCGTGTTTTTCCAAGTTTGGAGCACTCCGCGGGTCATGTCCGCATCCCGGAAGACAATTTGTAGGACTTTTGTGTGTGTCCCTTATGGCACCTCTGAACAAAACATAACCGCGCGAAGCCGCTGTCTGAGTCGGCATCTGCCCTATTTTTAATAGCAGATGCCGGCGAGTTCGGTTCGCGCGGTTTTATATTGTCTGTGAAGAGGTGCCATTAGGGACACCAGAAAGTCCGCCCATTGTCTCCGGTGTGTCGGACATGCACCCGTCGGATTGTCCAAACGTGGAAGAGACACGGAATCCGATGCAAACATTCAGCAGGAAGAAATGCTCACATTTTTCTCAAACGAATATTCCATCTGCATTTCCACATGAAATCCCCAAGTGTGTTTCTTATAATATTACTTATCACCCCAAAGAGGTCTATGCTTATTGCAACAATTCCTTTGGGTTTGTTTTCACAGAATTATCACAGAATGATTCCCTTTTGAACACATTTCTTTCGTAGGCTAGATACGGAAACAGGAAAAAGGAGGAAATGGTTTTGATTGAAATCAATCATCTGGTCAAAAAATATGGGGAACATGTGGCGGTGGATGATCTGACGCTTACGGTGGAACCCGGGAAAATCTATGGTTTTCTCGGACCGAATGGTGCCGGAAAATCCACGACAATGAATATGATTACAGGATACCTTGGCGCGACGAGCGGCGAGGTGAAGATCAACGGTCACGATATTTTTGTCGATCCGCAGGAGGCAAAAAAATGCGTGGGGTATTTGCCGGAGATACCGCCGCTCTATACGGAGATGACGGTGCGGGAGTATCTGGATTTCGTGGCAGAGCTGAAAGGTCTGGATAAAAAGGTAAGAAAAACACAGACAGAAGAGATTATGGAGCTGACACACACGAAGGAAGTGAGTGAGAGGCTGATCCGCAATCTCTCCAAAGGATATCGGCAGCGCGTCGGCTTTGCACAGGCAATCATGGGGTATCCGGATGTCATTATACTGGATGAACCCACGGTGGGACTGGACCCGAAGCAGATCATCGAAGTGCGTGAACTGATTAAGGAGCTCGGGAAAAAGCACACCGTGATTTTGAGTTCCCATATTCTGACAGAGATTTCGGCGGTCTGCGATCATGTGTTTATCCTGTCGAAGGGAAAACTTGTGGCGAGCGATTCGACGGAACATCTGCTGGAGCGGATGTCGGGAGCACAGGAAATCGCGCTTCTGGTAAAAGACAAAGAGCAGCGCATGGAGGAACTTTTAAAGGAACTTCCGGGTGTGGCGGAAGTGAGCAGAGAGCCGGGAGAAGCAGCGGAGGAAGTCCTGTTTCATGTGACGGCGGAGCGGGGCGAAGATATCCGTGAGGCATTGTTTCATGCCTGCGCAAAAGAAGAGATTCCGGTTCTGGAAATGCACACGGAGACAAAATCGCTGGAGGATGTTTTCCTTGAACTTACAGGAGCAGACGGGAAAGGAGAACAGGCATGATTGCAATTTTAAAAAGAGAGTGGAAAAGTTATTTTCAGAATATCACAGGATGGCTGTTTATCGCTGCCGTTCTGGCACTGTACGGTCTGTACTTTTTAGCGTATAATCTGCGGGCGGGATATCCGTATGTGTCGTACACACTTTCGGCGATCTCGTTTATCATGTTGATTGCCGTTCCGATTCTCACCATGCGTTCCATGGCGGAAGAGCGGCACAGCAGAACTGACCAGCTGGTACTCACAGCGCCGGTTTCGCTTGGAAAGATGATTTTTGGAAAATTTTTAGCCATGGTGGGCGTTTTTACCGTTGCCGTGGCGGTGATTGCGGTAACGCCACTTGTCCTGGCTGCCTTTGGCACGGTGCCGATGGGAGAAAACTATGTGGCGGTTTTGGGCTTCTGGCTGTACGGATGTACCTGCATCGCAGTCGGTATGCTGGCGTCGGCGCTGACGGAGAGTCAGGTAATTGCAGCGGTCGTGGCGTTTGCATTCCTTTTTCTGGGATATATGATGAACAGCATCACGGGATTGATCGGCGACCATCTGATCACGAAGGTACTGGGCGCATATGATCTGTACACACCGCTTCAGAGTTTTATGAGCGGCTGTCTGGATCTGACGGGCGTTGTGTATTTTGTCAGTGTGACGGCATTGTGTCTGTTTTTGACCTGCCAGTGTGTGCAGAAGAGACGCTGGAGCATGACGACGAAAAAACTGACCACAGGAATGTTTTCCGTGGCGATGATTGTGGTGGGATTTGCGGTTGCGGTTGCAGTCAACATGGTGGTAAAGGAGATGCCATCCTCCTGGACGGCGGTAGATGCAACTTCCACAAAGCTGTACAGTCTGACGGATACCACAAAGGATTATGTGAAAAATCTGTCGCAGGACGTCACGATCTATGTGCTTTCGTCCGAGAAGTCGGCGGACAGTACGTTGGCGGAGACATTGCAGCGGTATGAAGATCTCTCCAAACATTTAAATGTGGTTTACAAAGATCCGGCGAAGAGTCCGAATTTTTATCAGCAGTATACGGACAGTGCGCCGAGCCAGAACAGTATGATCGTGGTGTCGGACGCGAGATCGCGCGTGGTGGATTACAGCGACATCTATGAATATTCTTATGACTATTCTACATATTCAAGCTCTGTGGACGGTTATGATGCGGAGGGACAGCTGACCAGCGCCCTGCAGTATGTGACGAAGGCAGACAGTGAACTTCCGGTCATCTACGAGATTACCGGTCATGGAGAAAATACCCTTTCTGGCGGTTTCTCGGAGGCGGTTGAGAAAGCCAATATGACGGTGTCACAGCTGACATTGCTGACGGAAGATGCGATTCCAGACGATGCAGCGGCAATCGTCATCAACGGACCGACATCAGACTTTTCGGAGGATGATGCCACGAAGGTAAAGGAGTATCTGCAAGGCGGAGGAAGAGCGCTCATCGCCTGCAACTTCGAGTATCAGGATCTGCCGAATTTTGCTTCGGTTCTGGAGGCGTACGGCATTGAACGGGTAGCTGGCATTGTGATGGAAAACAGTGCATCAGCATGCTACCGGAGTACCCCGTATTATCTGTTGCCGGAAATTGAGTCGACAGCCTATACTTCATCTGTGACGGGCGAGTACATTTTCGCGCCGTACAGCGAGGGACTGAGTTATCCGGAGGAAGCGGAAGATATTACCTACACACCGCTGCTTGTCACAAGCGATCAGGCGGTGTCCAAGACGGATGTGGCAAATGCGGAGACGTCTGAGCTGGAAGACGGGGACATTGCAGGACCGTTTACGATTGCGCTGGCGGCAGAGCAGGATGTGGATGACGGCAACACGATGAAACTGGTGGTGTTTGGCTCCACGGAAATGCTGACCGACAATGCGGACTCGATTGTATCGGGAAGAAATGTGTCCATGTTCTCAGATGCGTTAGGACAGCTTGCCGGTGACGACGGAGAGTCGACGGGCGTCATTCCGGTCAAGGAGTATACGCTTGGAACGATTACGGTTACGTCACTCGGAACGCTGATCGGCGGACTTGCGGCAACGGTTATCCTGCCGATTCTGCTGATTGTGACCGGTGTTGTGATCTGGGCGGTAAGGAGAAAGAAATAATGAAGAAACAGAAAAAACAGTTCTTTGGCATGCTGCTTGTCCTCGCAGTGCTTGCAGCAGCCTATGGAGGAATTCATGTATACAATCAGAAACAGGAGGAAAAAGAGGCGGGCGAGGAGAAAACAGAGAAACTTACAGTTGTCGATTTTGAAACCGATGATGTGACGGCATTCTCGTACGTGCTGGGCGGTCAGGTGTATGCCTACACGAAAACGGACGGAGAGTGGACCTGGGACGGGGATATTTCACTCACCCTCGACACGTCACAGATCGACGCCATGCTGGATGCGGTCACGGGCCTTACGGCGGAGAGTGAGATTACAGACGGCGAGGATCTGGCGCAGTATGGTCTGGAAAATCCGTCGGGGATCATTACCCTCACCACGGCAGACGGCACGACGACGCTACAGCTCGGAGATAAAAATGCAGTGACCGGGCAGTATTACCTGAAGGTGGCAGAGAGCGATAAGATCTATCTCGTGTCGCGGGATCTCTCCGGCACTTTCTCCAAGACACCGCAGGAATTGTTAAAGGAGGAAGAGACGGATGAGCCTGAGAGTGTGGACGTGACTGAGGGCGTAGAGGCGGCTGTGGGCGTAGACGTGACCGAGAGCGCCGCGTCCGAGGACAGTACGGAAGAGTAGAGGACGGATCAAAAGAGCCACTGCACGGGCAGGGAGATGGACTCCGTAATAAGAGAAAAACGATAGATGTTCCAGATACAAAGGATGCGGACATTCTAAACACAAAATGCGGAATTTCTAACCCTGCCCGCCGAAACATCCCTGATGATCCATGTCTTTTCAAGCTTGGAGCACTCTACAGGGTGTGTCCGCAAGCCGGCAGACAATTTTAGGACTTTCGTGTGTCCCTTTGGACACCGCTGAACAAAACATAACCGCGCGAAGCCGCTGTCTGAGTCGGCATCTGCCCTGTGTTCAATAGCAGATGCCGGCGAGTTCGGTTCGCACGGTTTTATATTGACTGTGAAGCGGTGCCCATTAGGGACACTAGAAAGTCCGCTCATTGTCTGCGGTTGCCGGACACACCCTGTGGATTGTCCAAGCGTGACAAAGACACGGAATTCGATGTCCCGGCGGGCAGGGAAGAAATTCTCTCATTTTGTTTCAAAGAATCCCCGCATCCGTTTGTATTCTGGAACATTCTGTCGGTTTTTCTCTTATCCTGAAATTTGTATCTATTTTCCCTGCCCCTGCGGCGGCTCCTTTTGCTCGGCGTCCTCTTCGGACGACTTGTGCACGAGCTTATAGATGAGCGTGTACGCCCACAGCAGAACCGGAATGATGACGGTCGCGTAGATGGAGACCATCAGCAGATTCATAAAATTCTCGCTGGAACTTAAAGCGCAGACGAGCGTGGATGCATACAGCAAAAGCAGAAGAATGGCGCCGGCTGCGGCAAGAATACGTTTCACTTTTTTCATGGTAACCTCATTTCTAAACAGCCTTCTGGTTTACGGCTGTACCTTTATGGTAGATGGAAAAGGCGGTTCCGTCAAGCAGAAAAAATTTACACGAATTGTACAAACTTTATAAAAACCATATAAAGTTTACTGAAAACACAAAAAATATTACAGGAATTTGATAGCTGCCTCCCGGTGGAACTCTTACAATAAGGACTGTTGAGTTTGCAATGTAAGAGAGCACTGGGAGGTTTTATTTTGGCTGAATTGGCGTTAGAACATGTGGGAAAAGTATACCGGAACGGTTATGAAGCAATTCATGACTTTTCGCTTGAGATAAAAGAAGGAGAATTTTTGATTCTGGTTGGACCGTCCGGCTGCGGGAAATCGACGCTGCTGCGCATGATCGCAGGTTTGGAGGACATCTCGTCGGGCGAGCTGTGGGTGGACGGAGAGATCGAGAATTACAAGGAGCCGCGGGAGCGGAATCTCGCCATGGTATTTCAGAATTATGCGCTGTATCCCAATATGAGCGTGTACGACAATATCGCATTTTCCCTGAGCGTGAGGAAGGTCGATAAGAAGGAGATAAAAAAGAAAGTATACGATACGGCAAAGATGCTTGGCATTGAGCATCTGCTGGACAGAAGACCGGGAGAACTCTCCGGCGGGCAGAAACAGCGCGTGGCGATCGGAAATGCGATTATCCGCAATCCAAGGGCGCTTTTGATGGACGAGCCGCTGTCCAATCTGGATGCGAAACTGCGGACGCAGATGCGGGTGGAACTGGCGGCATTGCAGCATGCGGTGGGAACAACGACGATCTATGTTACGCACGATCAGACGGAGGCCATGACGCTTGGCACACGGATTGTGGTGATGCGGGATGGAAAAATGCAGCAGGTGGATACACCGGCGAACCTCTATGCAAAGCCGGTCAACCGGTTTGTCGCAGGATTCATCGGAACGCCGTCCATGAACTTTTTCGAGGCACAGGTGGTTTCCTGGGAGGAGGCTCCGGCGCTTCTGGTCGGGGAGTACCGCATGATGCCGTGCAGGGAGGATGCAGCGCGGATAAGCAGACACGGAAGCGACAGCGTGATCCTTGGCATACGCCCGGAAAACATCCTGTGGGAGGCACCGGAATGTGTAAGCGCCGGGGCGGATTACGTGGAGACGATGATTCTTGAGGTGGAGCTGCTCGGAGCCGAGAAGCTTTTGTTTTTCCTTTTATACGGGAAAAAGTATGTGGCAAAGATTCCGGCGGAATATGACGCCCGGGCAGGTGAGGTGCGCCGGCTGTACTTCGATGTGACAGCGATCCATCTGTTTGACTGCGACAGTGAAATGCGCATCTGAAAGGAGACAACATGAATGCATTTGTAAAGCTAAGACAAAAGATCAGCCCGTACCTGTTTTTGGTGCCGTGTCTTATCGTATTCGGACTGTTCTTATGTATGCGCTTTCCATTGCGTTTATGCCATCCGGGGAATTGTTCTCGATGGAGATGAATCTGATTCCGAAGCAGCCGACGCTTGACAATTTTGCACAGGCGTTTACAAAGATTCCGCTGTTTCGTTTTATTTTAAATTCGTTTCTGGTGGCGGGATGCATTACGCTCGGACAGATTATTTCCTGCTCCCTTGCGGCGTTTGCACTGTCATTTCTGGACTTTAAGGGAAAAAATGTGATTTTTATGCTGATCATGGCGACGATGATGGTGCCGGGAGAAGCGACGATTATTTCCAATTATTTAACGGTAAGCGGATGGGGCTGGCTGAATTCCTACAAAGTGCTCATCATTCCATATATCACTTCCGCCATGGGGATCTTTTTGTTCCGTCAGTTCTATCTGACCTTTCCAAAATCCCTGTATGAGGCGGCAAAGATCGACGGCTGTCCGAATCTGGTGTTCATTGTCCGGATTCTGATCCCTCTGACGAAGTCGGCGATCGGAGCGATGGCGGTCTATACCTTCATCAACGCTTACAACATGTATATGTGGCCGTTGTTAGTAACCGGAACCGAGGAGATGCGAACCGTGCAGATTGGTATCAGCATGTTAAACAGTGTGGATTCCCAGTCGATTACGATGGTAATCGCGGGAGTTGTGATGGTGATTCTGCCGTCGCTGTTTGTGTTTATTCTAGGACAAAAGCAACTGATCCGCGGTATGTTTTCCGGTGCCGTCAAGGGCTGACATAGAAAAAAGGAACTCACTAATTCAAAAGGAGAAAAAAGAGGAATGAAGAAGAGAATCATTGCATCATTGTTAACAGCATCCATGCTTGCAGCAGCACTTGCAGGCTGCGGGGGAAGCACGGCGCAGACGGCGGATACGTCCGCAGACGCTGCAGGGGAAGCGGAGAGTGCGCAGGGTGATCCGGCAACGGTGACGGAAAAAGAGACGAATGTGTCCGCCACGGCAGATGCGGATCTTTCCGGGACGACGATCACATTCTGGCATTCTATGAGCGGTGTAAATGGCGAGGCACTTACCGCGCTTGTGGATCGGTTCAATGAGGAGAACACCTATGGCATTACGGTGGATGCGGAGTTTGAGGGCGAGTACGATGATGCGATCAACAAATTAAAGAGCAGCATGGTGGGAGGAAGCGGTCCGGATCTGATTCAGGTCTATGAGATCGGCACCCGTTTCATGATCGACTCCGGCTGGGTGATTCCGATGCAGGAGCTGATGGATGCGAACGGCTATGACAACTCCAATATCGTGCCGAATATTGCCGCTTACTACACGATCGACGACCAGCTCTACTCCATGCCGTTTAATACATCCACGCCGATTCTCTATTACAATAAGGATATGTTTGATGCGGCGGGAATCACCGAGGTGCCGACGAGCCTGGAGGGGATCGATGCGATTGCCGACGATCTTGTGAACAAGGGCGGTGCAGGAGAGGCACTTTCCATGGGAATCTACGGATGGTTCTTTGAGCAGTTTATCTGCAAGCAGGGACTGGCCTACGCAAACAATGACAACGGAAGAAGCGCGGCGGCGACAGCCGTGGATTTTGACGGCAACGGTGCGGCTCTCTCGATCGTATCCGCCTGGAAGGATCTCTACGACAAGGGATATGCACCGAATGTGGGAGTTGGCGGCGATGCAGGTCTGACAGACTTCTCCGCAGGAAAAGCGGCGATTACGCTTGGCTCCACCGCTTCCTTAAAGCAGATCTTAAACGATGTCAACGGCTCCTTTGAGGTGGGAACCGCATATTTTCCGGGCATCAAGGATACAGATCAGGGCGGTGTGTCCATCGGCGGAGCATCCCTCTGGGCAATCCAGAATCAGGATGACGTAAAGGCACAGGCAACCTGGAAGTTCGTGGAATATCTGGTATCGGCAGAGTCTCAGGCATACTGGGCAACCCAGACAGGATATTTCCCGGTTACCAACGATGCGTACAATGAGGATGTATTCAAGCAGAACATCGAGCAGTACCCACAGTTCCAGACCGCGATCGACCAGTTGAACGACACCAAGGGCGAGTACGCGGGAGCGCTTCTCTCTGTATTTCCGGAAGCACGCCAGACGGTACAGACCGAGATCGAGAACACGTTAAATGACAAGGAGACACCGGAGGAGGCAGTGCAGAAGATGGCGGACACGATCAACGCGTCCATCGAGGACTACAATCTGCTGAACGAATAGTTTTTTAGTGGCAGGCAATAGGGTAAGCGACACATCCCACCGATTTCAGATGGAAATGCAGATGAAACATTTTTTGATCCGAATTTCCAGATACATTCCCTCTGAAATCGAAGGGCATGATCTTCTCACCCTATTGCCTGCCACGTCAAAATGAACGATCTGCTTCCGTCGACGTCCTGTTGCTTTTGGCGGGTTCTGTAAAAAAGTCTTTGAAATATGCCGGAAAATTTGTTATAATACTATAGTGCATCTTTGACATAGCAGATGTCGGACAAGCAATCCGGCAGACAGATGCAAATAATCATGAAATCGAGGAATCAGATATGGCATTATTAGAGCAGTGGCAGAAAGTTGCTTATAATGAGAAGGCAGACAGAGGAGAACTGCAGAGATTCTGGCAGAGATATTTTCTTCTGGAAAAGGGTGTCTATGAGAAGCTTCTGACGAACCCGGATGAGAAGGTAGAGGGAACGGTCAAAGAGCTTGCAGATAAATACGGACTGAGCATCATGGATATGACAGGTTTCTTGGACGGTATCAACGAGAGCCTGGTAGAGCCGAACCCGATCGACACCATGGAGGAAGATACGAAGGTCAGCCTCGTATTCGACAAGGAGAAGCTGTACAAGAACATGGTCGACGCGAAGGCAGACTGGCTCTATGAGCTTCCGATGTGGAATGACATTTTTGACCCGGAGACGAAGAAGAGACTGTATCTGGAGCAGAAGAAGTCCGGAACGGTTATCGTCGGAAAGAAAGTCGGACGCAACGATCCGTGTCCGTGCGGTTCCGGCAAGAAATACAAATTTTGCTGTGGAAAGTAAGCACAGGAAGCAGAGTGCAAGGGAAGTACCGGTATGTGGTACTTCCTTTTTTGTGTAATAGGCAAATTCTTCCTGCTGTGGAAAAAGAAAACCGGTTATAAAAGAAATTGCTCCGGAGATACTTAAGAATGGGAATGTATCATTCCAGAGAACAAGGATCGAAAGGAGAAAAGAGATATGACATTACTGGATTGTGCGGTAACCGGATGTGCTTACAACGAGGATCGCTGCTGCTGCAAGGGCAACATCAAGGTTGAGGGAAGCGAGGCGGTGCATCAGAATGAGACCTGCTGCGGAAGCTTTGTGGAGCGCGGGGAGAAAAGCTGCGGATGCAATGTAAAAGAGCATGAGTCAAAGAAGATCGCTGTGGCATGCGAGGCCTGCAACTGCACGTTTAACGAGAATAAGAAATGCAGCGCGAACCATATCGGCATCGCAGGGGGCAACGCCTGTTCCTGCGGCGAGACAGAGTGCGCAAGTTTCTGCTGCAAATAGGAGAAAAGACGGGGAGCCGGAGGCAATGCAAAACGGTTCCCCGTTTTGCATTCCGGTCATTAGGCTTTAGCCTGCTGAATGCGTGTTTACGAGTTTCTCAACAGAGAAACGAAGTACGCATGAAGCAAAAACCCACCTGCTATGCGGGTGGAGTCAAATCGTTATACAGAAAAACACCTTTCCGTTACAATAGAGTTGTTCAGTCACTATTGCAAGAAAGGAAAGGTGTTTTATGGCGAATAAGTCTAATGATCTCGCCCATACAAAATGGATGTGTAAATACCATATTGTATTTACTCCTAAGTATAGACGAAAAATTATTTATAATCAATTAAAAGAGGATATACGTGATATTCTGAAACAGTTATGTGCATATAAGGGCGTGGAGATTATTGAAGGGCATCTCATGCCTGACCATATTCATATGCTAGTAAGTATTCCGCCAAAGATGAGCGTGTCGAGTTTTATGGGATATTTAAAGGGAAAGTCAGCGCTTATGATTTTTGACAGACATGCAAATCTCAAATATAAATTTGGAAACAGACATTTCTGGTCAGAGGGATATTATGTCAGCACCGTAGGATTAAATGAAACGACAATAAAAAAGTATATTCAAGATCAAGAAAAGTACGATATTATGCAAGATAAATTAAGTGTGAAGGAGTACGAAGACCCTTTTAAGGGTTAAGTCGAAGTAGTACAAACGCCCATTCATGGGCATAAGCAACGCGTCAAGTGCAATAGTGACTTGAACGAAGAGAAAGTCTAGGGCGCCTTGAGACGCTGTCGGGTACCAAGGGGTTACACCCAGCGTCCCGAGCCACCCTTTTTAAGGGTGGCGGCGACTGGAATTTTCCTCTTGTAAAGTGCGTCTGATGGAAGTACAATGAAAGCAAAATTAGGAAAAAAGTCATGCAGTGCAGAAGGGGGAACCGATGAATGAGAAAAAAGTCACATATTTCGCTGGCGCGCTATATGGTGGAGAATTTAAAGGATGAAGAATTAAAACGTCACAAATTTTCTTTTTATCTGGGAAGTATTCTGCCGGACATCAAGCCTTCGTTTCTCTATAAGAGACACGAGATGGACGGAACGTTTCCTTATGTCAGCAGACATATCAGGCGTCTGTCGGAGGGAGATGCGCTGATCCGGAAGAAAAAGGGGTGCAAGTATTACCGGGATCTGGGACAGATCAGCCATTATCTGGCGGATTATTTTACATTTCCGCACAACACCATTTACCCGGGCAGCCTGAAGGATCATTGTTCTTACGAGGAGAAGTTAAAGCGGGACTTAAGATCGTACCTAAAGAGCGGTGAGGCTACCAGACATCACCGGCTGCTGCAGCTTAAGGAAGAACATGAGAAGCTGCAGAATAAGAAAAAGGCAGAGCCGCTCATCGACGCGGAGACGATCTGTGCTTTTATCCAGAAGTCGCATGACGAGTATCTGGCGCACAAGCATGGCGTGGAGGATGATATAGAACATATTGTCGAGGTGAATCACAAAGCGCTGGATGCAATGATGAAGTTATTGGCGAATAAACGCGCCGAGTGGAGAATCCGGCACTCATAATGTCGAAAAATGACGGGTTGTTTTCGTTGATTTTCGTGTTCGGACATAGTAATATAATGAATGTAAGGCAGGCAGTGAAGAGCAGATTTATGTGGGAATGCCCACCTTTAGTGCTATGTTAACGTCAGACATAGGAATCTTAGCGTTTTAAGGAGGATTCATATGAATAGAATCTATGAGTTACAAAAGAAGATCGAGACGGCGAGACACGAGTTGGATGAAGCACTGTTGCAGGAGAACAGGTTTGAGTACTATTACGAGAAAAGCACCAGACTGGACAAGCTGATAGAAGAATATCTTGAGAGTCAGGAGGGTGTCAGGGTCTGACAATTGAATAAACACAGTAAACAGGACGGAACATATATGCGAGGCATGTATGCGAGGTCCTTTTTTTATGCCCAAACGCAAGTTTTGGGCTTTTTTCTATTGCAATTTGGTACAAGGTGGGGTAATATTATCATACAAGTGGAGGAAAGTGGTGGAGAATGGTACAAAGTGGTGGATAAGTTCATAACTTTGTGGAAAACCACTGAAGGCAGGTGTTTGTGTTATGTTCATGGGAGAATACAATCACACAGTGGACCCAAAGGGCAGACTGATCGTTCCATCCAAATTCAGAGAGCAGTTAGGCAGTGAATTTGTGGTTACCAAGGGACTGGATGGATGCTTATTTGTGTACCCTGCCGAAGAGTGGCACAATATTGAGGAGAAGTTCCGCAATATTTCCATGACATCGAAGGATGCCAGAAAGTTTTCCCGTTTTTTCTTTGCTGGGGCGGCCGCAGTGGAGCTGGACAAGCAGGGCAGAATTCTGCTTCCGCCGGTTTTGCGCGAATATGCCAATTTACAAAAAGATGTGGTGCTCGTGGGAGTCTTAAGCCGCGTGGAGATCTGGGATAAGGACAGATGGCAGGAGAATACCTACGATGAGGATGAGATGGACGAGATCGCAGAGCACATGGCGGATCTTGGATTCAGTATCTAAGCAGGAGGCGCAGGTTGGAGTTTAAACATTATTCCGTTCTACTGGAAGAGACAATTGAACATCTGAACATCAGACCGGACGGAATCTATGTGGACGGAACGCTTGGCGGTGCCGGACATGCCAGTGAAGTGGCAAAACGGTTATCGGAAAAGGGACGTCTCATCGGCATCGATCAGGATGCGGATGCAATCCGGGCTGCGGGAGAGCGTTTGAAGCCGTTCGGCGATAAGGTTACGATCATCCGGAGCAATTACGCCAACATGAAAGAGGAACTTCATGCGATCGGTATAGAGCATGTGGACGGCATCGTGCTGGATCTGGGCGTGTCATCGTTCCAGCTTGACACACCGGAGCGGGGATTTACCTACCGGGACGCCGATGCGCCGCTTGATATGCGCATGGATGACAGACAGAGTCTTACGGCAAGGGATATTGTCAATGACTACAGCGAGATGGATCTCTATAGGATCATCCGCGATTACGGTGAAGATAAATTTGCAAAAAATATTGCAAAACATATAGTGAACGAGAGACAGAAGAAGCCGATTACAACGGCGGGGGAACTGTCGGAAATTATTCGGGAGTCCATCCCGATGAAAGTGCAGAAGACCGGAGGAAATCCGGCAAAGCGTACGTTTCAGGCAATCAGAATTGAATTGAATCACGAACTGGAAGTGTTGCAGGACAATCTGGATACGATGATCGATCTGCTTAATCCGGGAGGAAGGATCTGTATTATTACCTTTCACTCATTAGAGGACCGGATCGTCAAGACGAATTTTAAGCGCAACGAGAATCCATGTACCTGCCCGAGTGATTTCCCGGTATGTGTATGTGGGAAAAAGTCCAAGGGAAGAGTGATTACAAGGAAGCCAGTATTGCCGGGGGAGAGAGAGCTTGCAGAGAACTCGAGATCGAAGAGTGCAAAGCTCCGCGTATTTGAAAGAGCTTAGAGTGTAGTGAGGGAAGTGGCAGTTATGAGAAATGAAGCGGCAGAGAGAAAATATTATATTGACGGGAATACTGTCCGCAGGATGGAAGCAGCGCCTGCAGTGACGAGACCGGATCGCAGGATCAGAGAGAGCCGCCCGGAGCATGTCACAAGAGAGAGACGGGAGCGCGAGAGACGGGAGCGGGAACGCGAGATTGAATTAAGAAACAGAAAGCGTGCAGCCAGAAGAAATCAGGAGCGTGCTCTGCGCATGAGCAAGAGCTATGTGGCATTTCTCACGATGGCTGTGATGGTGTTCGGCATCTTTACCGGTGCATACATCCACATCCAGTCGGAGATGACGGCGCGCATGAATCAGATATCAAGCCTTGAGAGCCAGATCGCAGATCTGAAAGCCGACAACGACGAGGCATACAAGCGGATCAATACGAGCGTGGATCTTGACAGCATCCGGAATACGGCGATGACAGAATATGGAATGTCCTATGCGAAGGAATCGCAGATTGTGTACTATACAGTGAACGATGACGATTACATGAACCAGTACAGTGAGATTCCGCGTGAGTAGGATGACAGGAGAGGCGCATGGCAAAGAAAAAAAGAAGACCGCTGTTGAAATTTCCCAGGCGCATGCAAAAAAAGCTGATTGTCATGTTTACCATTGTGGCAGGCATGCTGATCGGTCTGATCGGGCGCCTGATGTATATTGAATATACCAGCGGTGAAAAATATGAGAAAATTGTGTTGTCCCAGCAGGAATACGACAGCAAAGTGATTCCTTACCAGAGAGGCGATATTGTCGATGCAAAGGGGACAGTGATGGCAACCAGTATTGCAGTGTACAATGTGATACTGGATTGTTCTGTTTTAACGAGCGATGAGGATTACGTTGCGCCGACGATTCAGGCGCTTGTGCAGTGTTTTCCGGACTTGAGCAGCGATGAGCTTTACGGATATGTCCGGAATGATCCGCAGAACCGTTATATTGTGCTGAAGAAGAAAATATCGTACGACGAGATGCAGCCGTTCGTGGAACTGCAGGATGCGACGGATGAAAAGGGCAGAAAGGTGAACCCCGACATCAAGGGCGTATGGTTTGAGAAGGAATATCAGAGAGAGTATCCGTACGGATCGCTCGCCAGCGCGGTGATCGGATTTACGGCATCCGGAAATGTCGGAGTGAACGGTCTGGAGAATTATTACAACAGCACGTTAAACGGCATCAACGGGCGTGAGTTCGGCTATCTGAATACGGATAATAATTTTGAGAAAACGATCAAGCAGGCGACAAACGGCAACAACATCGTGACAACGATTGATGCGAATATCCAGTCCGTGGTGGAGGACAAGATCCGGGAATTCAACGAGGCGTACACAGGCGCCTACCGCGAAGGGGATGCGGGAGCTTCCCATATCGGAGTCCTGATTATGGATCCGAATAACGGGGATGTGCTCGCCATGGCGAATTATCCGAATTTTGATCTGAGCAACCCGAGAGATCTCTCCGCGTATTACACCGAGGAAGAACTCGCTGCCATGGATGATGACGCAAAGATGGATGCACTAAACCAGCTGTGGCAGAACTTCTGCGTGTCGTATACCTATGAACCGGGATCGACGGCGAAGCCTTTTACCGTGTCGGCAGGACTTGAGACCGGGACGGTGACCACGGCAGACACCTATTACTGCGACGGGTATGAGACGATCTCCGGTCATGACATTCACTGTGTCAAGAGAGACGGACACGGAATGGAGACATTGGAGCAGACGCTGATGAATTCCTGCAACGATGCGCTGATGCAGATGTCCTATAAAATAGGAAGAGATAACTTTGAAAACTACCAGCAGATTTTCGGATTTGGTCAGAAGACCAACATTGATCTGCCGGGAGAGACGAGAACCGATTCTCTGATCTATACCGGCGACAACATGACGGTGGTGGATCTTGCGACAAACGCATTCGGTCAGAACTTCAACACGACGATGATCCAGCTTGCCACAGGCTTCTGCTCGATTGTAAACGGCGGAAAGTTCTATCAGCCGCATGTGGTAAAACGGATTACGGATGAGAACGGCAACGTTGTGCAGGAGATCCAGCCGACACTTCTTCGGGAAACCATCTCGGAGAGTACGTCCGAGACGCTGCGGCAGTATATGTATTCCACCGTTACCTCAGGTACCGGAGCGACAGCGAAAGTGGACGGCTACTCAATGGGCGGCAAGACGGGAACGGCACAGAAAGCGGGACGTGACGGCGTCAACTATCTGGTATCGTTTATTGGATTTGCACCGGTCGACGATCCGCAGCTTGTGATTTACTGCGTGGTCGACGAGCCGAATGCGGTGGAGCAGTACCACAGCTCTTTTGCACAGAATATTGTGCGTGAGATCTTAGAGGAAGTGCTTCCTTACATGAACATCTACCGCGATGAGCAGACCACCGGAATTCATGCAGGGTGGGACATTACGGGAACGGATACCGGAGCGACAGCGATGACGGACGTTGTAAACGAGGAGACTCCGGTGGAAGAAGGACTGGATGTGCCGGACACAACGGATACCCTGCCGGGAAATGAAGAGGAGGCGGAAGGCACAGACACGCCGCAGGATAGCGGAGACACGCCGCAGGATAACGGGGATGAACCGCAGGATAGCGGAGACACGCCGCAGGATAACGGAGATATCCCACAGGATAGTGGAGACACCCCACAGGATAACGGACAGCAATAACAGACATAACCTCACGAAAGGATGAATAAAATTTCATGGAGAACTTTCGTGAGGTTTTTTCTATATGTCACAGGAACATGCATTTTACCGGAGCAAGACATTCAACCGCAGAAAAATATGGCTGATGTTCCTCGCCGTGTTTTTCGTGCTGATGTTTCTGGGCGGACGGCTCGTCTATCTGATGGTCTTCTGCTCGGAATACTACGGGCAGAAGGCGGAGGATCTTCATGAGAGAGAGCGTGATATCAAGGCAGCGCGGGGAAGAATCATCGATGCCACGGGAAAAATCCTTGCGACGAACAAATCGGTCTGTACCATTTCCGTGATTCACAGTCAGATCGATGAGCCGGAGAAGGTGATTGCGGCACTGCAAAAAGAACTGGGGCTCACGGAGGAGGAAGTGAGAAAGCGGGTGGAGAAGGTCAGCTCCATTGAGCGGGTCAAGACGAATGTTGACAAGGAGACCGGAGACCGCATCCGTGCCTACGGCCTTTCCGGAATCAAGGTCGACGAGGATTACAAGCGGTATTACCCTTTGGATACCATGGCGTCCACGGTGCTCGGCTTTACGGGTGCGGATAACCAGGGAATTCTGGGGCTTGAAGTCAAATACGATTCCTATTTGCAGGGAACGAGCGGCAAGATCCTCACCCTCACGGATGCGCGCGGGATTGAGATTGAAAATGCGGGAGAGACGCGGCTTGAGCCGGTGAACGGCTATGATTTATATATTTCCATGGACAGCAATATCCAGCAATACTGTGAGCAGGCGGCGGAAAAGGCATACATAAAAAAGCAGGCGGATGAGGTGTCCGTGATTGTCATGAACCCGCAGAACGGGGAGATCATGGCGATGGTAAATTATCCGGAATTCAATCTGAACGAACCGTTTACCTTAATTGAGGAGATGGGAGCGGATGGGACGGAGTCTGCGGACAAAAAGCAGGAACTGCTGAACCGCATGTGGAGAAACCCGTGTATCAGCGACACCTATGAGCCGGGTTCCACATTTAAGATTATCACGGCGGCGGCAGCGCTCGAGGAGGGCGTGGTGTCGCTGACAGATCAGTTCTACTGTCCCGGCTATAAGCTGGTGGAGGATCGCAGAATCCGGTGCGCGAAGACAAGCGGACACGGGGCAGAGACGTTCGAGACAGGCATTATGAACAGCTGCAATCCCGTCTTCATTGAACTGGGCGAGCGGCTGGGCGTGGAAAACTATTACAAATATTTCAAACAGTTCGGTCTGACACAGAAGACGGGAATCGATCTGCCGGGAGAGGCGGCGACGATCATGCATAAGCAGGAAAACGTCGGCCCGGTGGAACTTGCGACGATCTCGTTCGGACAGTCGTTCCAGATCACACCGATCCAGCTCGTGACGACCGTTTCTTCTATTATAAATGGGGGAACGCGCATCACACCGCACTTCGGAGTGGAGGTCCGTGAGACGGACGGAACGTTGGTCGAGACATTTTCTTATGATAAGAGAGAGGAGATCTGCAGCGGGGAGACCTCGGAGACCATGCAGTATCTGCTGGAAAAAGTGGTGTCGGAGGGAGGCGGAAAGAATGCGAAGATCGAGGGGTATGCGATCGGCGGCAAGACCGCGACTTCCCAGACGCTGCCGAGAAGCGAGCACCGCTATATTTCCTCGTTCCTCGGATTTGCTCCTGCGGACGATCCCAAAGTGCTTGTGATTGCGATTATCAATAACCCGAAGGGCACGTATTACGGAGGTCTGATTGCGGCGCCGGTCGTAAAAGAAATTATGGAAAACATATTGCCTTACCTTGATAAATCATGAAAAATAACGTATACTAGTTGGGTTAAAAAGCACATGTTGCTTTCGGCAAAGATAAAATACATGAGGTGTTTATTATGACGTATGAAATTGTAATCCCGGTAATCGTATCTTTTGCAATCAGTGCATTGTTGGGACCGATTGTAATTCCTTTCCTGCGAAGACTCAAAGTCGGACAGACGGAGCGGAAGGAACTGGAATCCCATCTGAAGAAAAACGGAACGCCTACGATGGGCGGACTTATGATATTGGCAAGTATTATCATCACATCGGTGTTTTATGTAAAAGATTATCCAAAGATTGTTCCGATTCTGTTTATGACCGTCGGATTTGGTGTGATCGGCTTTCTGGATGATTATCTGAAGGTTGTGCTGCGCAGATCGGACGGACTGCTTGCATGGCAGAAAATGCTCTGTCAGATTGTGGTGACGACCGTGTTCGCAGTTTATATGGGATGCTACTCGGATGTCCCGCTCACCATGCTGATTCCGTTCTCCGGAGGAAAATATTTAGACCTCGGCTGGGGAGCGTTCCCGGTACTGTATCTGGCGGTCATCGGAACCGTCAACGGTACGAACTTTACCGATGGTCTGGACGGCCTCGCGTCGAGCGTCACCATCATGGTGGCAACGTTCTTCTCCGTGGTGGCGATCGGAACGAATGCAGGCATTGCGCCGATCACCTGTGCGGTTGTGGGTGCGCTGCTTGGATTTTTGCTGTTTAATGTCTATCCGGCAAGTGTTTTCATGGGAGATACCGGATCACTGGCGCTCGGCGGATTTGTGGTCTCGGCAGCCTATATGATGCAGATGCCTTTGTTTATCGTGATTGTCGGACTGATCTATCTGGTCGAGGTACTCTCCGTTATCATCCAGGTGACCTACTTTAAAAAGACCGGCGGAAAGCGGATTTTCCGTATGGCGCCGATCCATCATCATTTTGAGCTGGGCGGATGGTCCGAGACGAGAGTGGTTGCAGTATTTTCGATTACAACGGCGATCTTATGCATGATCGCCCTGTTAGGATTATAGGAGGAAGAACATGGATCTGACAGGTAAGACAGTGCTTGTGGTTGGTTCCGGAATCAGCGGTGTTGCCGCGACGGAACTTCTGAAAAAGAAGAATGTGAATGTGGTATTGTTTGACGGAAATAAGGAGCTGGATCTTACGGCGCTTCGTGAGAAGCACCCGGTCTTTGCGGATGTGAAGATCATCCTCGGAGAACTGACAGCGGAAGATAGAAGCGGACTGGATCTTGTCGTGTTAAGCCCGGGAGTGCCGACGGATCTTCCGATGGTTGAGGATCTGAAAAAAGACGGGATTCCGATCTGGGGCGAGATCGAGCTTGCCTGCCATTTTGCGAAGGGACGGATCGTGGCGATCACCGGGACCAACGGCAAGACGACGACCACGGCGCTCTGCGGCGAGATCATGGCAAACTATTACCGGGATGTGAAAGTGGTCGGCAATATCGGAATTCCATATACCTCCGTGGCTGCGGACACCACGGACGAGACAGTGACGGTGGCGGAGATCAGCAGCTTTCAGCTGGAGACCATTCACACATTTCACCCGGCAGTTTCCGCTATTTTAAATATCACGCCGGATCATCTGAACCGTCATCACACGATGGAGTGCTATATTAAGACGAAGGAGCGGATCGCGGAGAATCAGACGGAAGACGAGGTCTGCGTGCTCAATTACGAGGATGAAGTCCTGCGCGCATTCGGTGAGACGCTTCACACGAACGTGCTGTATTTTTCCAGCAGACAGAAGTTAGACCGCGGACTGTATCTGGACGGCGAGGATATTTACTATGCAGACGGAGAGAACACCACGAAGGTCATCAACGTGAATGAACTCAATATTTTGGGAACGCACAATTACGAGAATGTGATGGCTGCGACCGGCATAGCGTTAAGCCTCGGTGTTCCGATGGATAAGATTGTCGAAGTGCTGAAGCGTTTTCAGGCAGTCGAGCACCGCATCGAGTATGTGACGGAGAAGCGCGGCGTGAAGTTTTATAACGACTCTAAGGGCACCAACCCGGATGCCGCGATCAAGGGCATTTGTGCCATGAACCGTCCGACCCTTCTGATTGGCGGCGGCTATGATAAGCAGTCGGAGTATGACGAGTGGATTGAAAGCTTTGGCGGAAAAGTCAAGCTGCTCGTGCTGATTGGACAGACGCGGGAGAAGATTGCAGCCTGTGCGCGGGCACATGGATTTGAGAATATTGTGCTCTGTGATACGTTTGAGGAGGCGATCGACACCTGCTACCGGAACGCGGTATCCGGTGATGCGGTACTCTTATCCCCTGCATGTGCAAGCTGGGGAATGTTTAAAAACTATGAGGAGCGCGGACGCATTTTCAAGGAATATGTGCGTGCCTTAAAAGAAGACTAGGAGTGGAGAATGGCGCGAAGGCAGGAAAAAGAAAAAAAACAAAAACCAATTCGATATTTTGATTACAGCCTGCTGTTTTTGATTATCTTTCTGCTTTGTTTCGGTCTGGTGATGCTCTACAGCACGAGCTCTTACTATGGTTCCACGCGTTTCGGGGATACGGCGTATTATCTGAAAAAGCAGCTGTTTGCGACAAGTCTTGGAATCATAGCGATGATCATCGTCTCGAGAATCCCGTACCGGTTCTGGATGAGAGTGAGCGGTCTGGCGTATCTGATGGCGTTCGGACTGTGTACGGCGGTTATCTTTATCGGTACGGAAGCCAAAGGACAGGCGCGTTGGATCTACATCGGACCGCTTTCGTTCCAGCCATCCGAGTTTGCGAAGCTTGCGGTCATCATTTTCCTGGCGACGATCATCTATAAGACGTCGAAGCAGGTGGGGGATTTTAAGACGCTGGTCAAGGTCATGGCGATCGTGCTTCCCGTCGTCGGGGTGGTCGCATACAATAACTTAAGTACAGCGATTATTATCCTTGGCATCGCGGTGTGCATGCTGTTTGTGGCGAGCCCGAAATATTCGCATTTCCTGATTGTGGGAGGCGTGGTACTCGCAGTCGGCGTCATTTTTATCGCGCTTGCATCCTACCGCGCCGAGCGTATCCAGATCTGGCTGCACCCGGAAGAGTATGAAAAAGGTTATCAGACGCTGCAGGGACTCTATGCGATCGGTTCCGGCGGGCTGTTCGGCAAGGGACTCGGGGAGAGCATGCAGAAGCTCGGTTTTATCCCGGAGGCGCAGAACGATATGATCTTCTCCGTCATCTGTGAGGAGCTGGGACTTTTCGGCGCGATCTGCCTGATCCTTTTATACCTGCTGATTATCTGGAGATTTATGGTGATTGCGAACAATGCGGCGGATCTCTACGGGGCGCTGCTTGTGGTCGGCATTATGGCGCATATTTCCATCCAGGTGGTTTTAAATATTGCCGTTGTGACCAACACCATTCCGAACACCGGAATTTCCCTTCCGTTTGTCAGTTACGGTGGAACTTCCATTCTGTTTCTGCTCTCGGAAATGGGGCTTGCGCTGTCTGTGTCAAGGGGAATAAAGTTTGAGGTTACCTAAAGTATGATTAGAGAACAGAGAAAAAAGAAAAGAAGACGGAAAATCGGACTGACGGCTGCACTGATCCTTCTGATGCTTCTAGCGATTGCATTTCTGATTGTCTGGAAAGTATTTACGGTGGAGAATGTCGTGGTGGAGGGAAATGAACTCTATTCTTCCGAACAGATCGAGCAGCTGGTGTTAAATGATGAGTATTCGTGGAATTCTCTGTATGTTCTTCTGAAATACCGCATCAGGGATACCGGCAAGGTGCCTTTTGTCGACACGATGGAAGTGACGCTGGATGATCCGCACACGGTGCATGTCCTGGTATACGAAAAAGGAATTCTGGGCTGCTTTTACATTGACGCCATCGGGCAGTACGCCTATTTTGACAAGGATGGATTCGTCGTGGAGACTTCTTCGGACGAGATTGAGGATGTGCCAAAGATCACCGGAGTGACATGCGATGAGGTCGTGCTCTACGAGAAACTGCCGCTGGATCAGCCGGATGTGCTAAACAACCTTCTGAGCCTGACGCAGATTTTGAAAAAATACGACCTTCTGCCGCAGGAGATTCACTACGACAGCAGCTTAAAACCGACGCTGACCTACTATGGCATACAGGTTTCGATCGGTTCGGACGACTATCTGTCGCAGAAGATTGTGCGTCTGTCGGCGATCCTTCCGCAGCTTGCGGGAATGTACGGAACACTTCATCTGGACACATGGACACCGGACACCACAGATATTGTGTTTGACAGAGATTAGAAAATCCTTAATTTGTTCAAAAAAGTGAAAAAATTAGTTGATAAATTGAAAGAAAGAATATATTATATTGTATATGAGTTTATAAGCGGGCAGTATGGATTCTGCACTGCATTGAAAGACGATATACAGAACAGACGGTGTAGGAAGAGGAGCACCGGATGATTCTCTGATAGATGGTGTGTTTACATCCGTTTACCACAGGACATGAATTATGGGAGAGAATGAAGGAGGAACTACCTTGCTAGAGATTATGACGACAGAAGCAGATACCAGTGCGAAGATTATAGTCATCGGAGTTGGAGGAGCTGGTAACAATGCTGTAAATAGAATGATTGATGAAAATATCGGTGGAGTGGAGTTTATCGGGATCAACACGGATAAGCAGGCACTTACACTTTGCAAGGCACCGACCTTAATCCAGATTGGCGAGAAGCTGACGAAGGGACTTGGAGCCGGGGCACAGCCGGAGATCGGCGAGAAGGCAGCGGAAGAGAGTATGGAAGAGCTCTCCTCGGCAGTGAAGGGCGCCGACATGGTATTCGTTACCTGTGGTATGGGCGGCGGTACCGGTACAGGCGCAGCGCCGGTTGTAGCGAAGATCGCAAAAGAGCAGGGGATTCTGACGGTCGGAGTTGTGACAAAGCCGTTTAAGTTCGAGGCAAAACAGCGTATGGTCAATGCGCTTTCCGGTATCGACCGCTTGAAAGAGAGCGTTGATACTTTAATTGTGATACCGAATGACAAGCTTCTTGAGATCGTGGACAGACGTACCACGATGCCGGATGCATTGAAGAAGGCGGACGAGGTATTGCAGCAGGCAGTACAGGGTATTACAGACTTAATCAACCTGCCGGCACTCATCAACCTCGATTTCGCAGATGTGTCTACCGTCATGAAGGACAAGGGTATGGCTCACATCGGTATCGGTAATGCCAAGGGAGACGATAAGGCGATCGAGGCAGTCAAGCTTGCAGTTGCCAGCCCGCTGCTTGAGACAACCATCAACGGTGCTACCCACGTCATCATCAATATTTCCGGTGATATTTCTCTTATGGATGCGAATGATGCGGCAAGCTATGTACAGGATCTCGCAGGCGACAATGCCAACATCATCTTCGGTGCGAAGTACGATGAGTCCATGACCGATGAGGCTACGATCACCGTCATTGCGACAGGACTTGAGAATCCGGGCGCAACGAGCAAGATCATGCCGAAGTTGAATTATGCAACGCAGACACCGACCAGACCGGTATCCGGTTCTACACTCGGAAGAACCACAGGAACCGCTGCTCCGACCTATCAGCCGCAGGGAGGACATGGTACAGTAACACCGCCTCTGCCGGGTATCCAGAGACCGCGTCAGCCGGAGAGCACGGTGCAGCAGATGGACATCAAGATTCCGGATTTCCTGAAGAATTCACGCAAATAGAATTATAGTGACATAATATGAACTGCCATGTGTCAGTCCGATTACAGGACTTGCACATGGCAGTTTTTGTGTTGCAGGAAGATTATGTCGAACCAGGCAGATGACTCGCCGCATTATAGAGCGGACTTTTGACAAAAAAGGAGACGGCGGCATCGTATAATAGGTGGCATGTCAGAGAAAAACCGAGGTGAAAGGAAATATATGTATTTTATGCAGACGTATTTTTGATCCAGAATTTTCTCATGGATTTCCTTGCTGTTGCAGGGGCAAATCTTTTTTTGAAGAGATGCAGGAAAATGCGGTGGCTGCTGCTTGGGGCGGCTGTTTCCGCAGTGCTTGGGCTGTGCTGCATCCTGCTTTGCCGCAATTATCTGCTGTACTGCCTGCTCACGCATTTTCTCATCAACACACTGATGACGGTCATCTGTTTCGGGAGGTGTGACAGGAGGCAGTTCTTTGAGAACTGGGTGGCGGTGTATCTGGTGGTTCTTCTGCTCGGTGGGGCGTTAGAATGGCTGCAGGAGAGCGGTATTTTATCAAAAAGCAGAGGAGTAGCGATCGCGGCTGCAGTGACGGTAACGTGCGGTCTTCTGCGGTATCTTGGGAGAAGAAGAGCCTTTGGCAGCCATGTGCGCCGGGCATGGCTTGGAAAAGATGCGCGCCGGATGGCGTTAAGCGCTTACTGGGACAGCGGGAACCAGTTAAGAGATCCCTATACCGGGCAGCCGATCTGTATTTTGAGCTATAGTCTGGCGGAAAAATTTGTGGATCAGACAAAAGACAGAATCCGGTTTGTGCCGTACCGTGCTCTTGGAGCAGAGGACGGACTTCTTGCGGTGATGGATGTGGATGAGATGATACTGCAGGATGGCAGGCAGATGCGGCGGTATGAACATATGGCGGTTGGAATCGCACAGAAGGGGTTGCTTGAGGACAAAGAATATGACCTGATTCTGCATGCATCCCTGGGATGACAGTGAAGAAAGGAGCTTACATGTACATAAAATGGATGGTCCCGGATTACGGGATGCGGGGAATTTTGAACGGAATCGGACGCTTTTTGTTCGGGGAGAATGATGAGGTGCACTATATCGGCGGCGCGGAGGTGCTGCCGCCGCCGCTGGATGCAGGGGAGGAGAGCGTGTGCATCCGGATGCTTGCCACAGATGCGGCGGAGGAGGCGCGGAGAAAACTGATTGAACACAACCTGCGGTTGGTGGTATATATTGCAAAAAAGTTCGACAATACGGGAGTCGGCGTGGAGGATCTGATCTCGATCGGTACCATAGGTCTCATCAAAGCAATCAATACGTTCAATCCGGATAAAAACATCAAGCTGGCAACCTATGCGTCGCGCTGTATCGAAAATGAGATTCTGATGTATCTGCGCAGGAACAGCAAGACCAGGCTGGAGGTGTCCATCGACGAGCCGTTAAACGTGGACTGGGATGGAAACGAATTGCTGTTGTCGGATATTTTAGGAACGGATGAGGATGTGATCTACCGGGATATTGAGACGGATGTGGAGCGCTCGCTGCTCATGACAGCGATTGCCGGACTGACCGGCAGAGAGCGCATGATCATAGAATTGCGCTTCGGGTTGAACACGGCGGGAGGGGAGGAGAAAACGCAGAAGGAGGTGGCGGATATGCTGGGGATTTCCCAGTCTTACATATCGCGTCTTGAGAAAAAAATCATGGGACGCCTGAAGAAAGAAATTGTGCGCTTTGAGTAGTGCCGCCCGGGATTGTGAAAAAAGAGACATAGGAAAAGAATTGTAACCGCAGGGCATTGCGTGTATAATGGTCTTATCAAGAAAATGCTGGGGGGAATGCATATGAAGCTTGAATTTTTGGGGGCTGCACACGAGGTGACAGGAAGCTGTCATTATCTGGAGTTTGCGGATAAGCATGTACTGGTGGACTGCGGTATGGAACAGGGACCGGATCTGTATGTCAATCAGGAGATACCGGTGAACGCGTCGACGATCGACTATGTGTTTGTGACGCATGCGCACATCGATCATTCCGGTCTGCTTCCGATGTTATATAATCATGGCTTCCGCGGGCAGATTTTTACAACGACAGCGACACATCAGCTGTGTGAGATTATGCTCAAGGACAGCGCACATATCCAGATGTTTGAGGCGGAGTGGAAGAATCGCAAGGCGAAGCGCGCCGGGAAGCCGGAGGTCGTACCGCTCTACGATATGAATGATGCGGTGGGGGTTCTGGGACATTTTGTATCCTGCGATTACCACAGCGTGATCAACGTCTGTGAGGGCTTAAAAGTCCGGTTTGTGGATGCGGGACATCTGCTTGGATCTTCCAGTATTGAGATGTGGATCTCCGAGAACACCGGTGAGGGCGTGGAGGAGCGCAAGATCGTATTTTCCGGAGACATCGGACCGGGGAACCGCCCGCTCATCAAGGATCCGGAGTATCTTACGTCGGCGGATTACGTGGTCATGGAGTCGACCTACGGCGACCGCACGCATGAGACGCCGCCGGATTATGCCGTGGAGCTTGCCCGCGTGATCCGCGATACGTTTACGAGAGGCGGCAATCTGGTCATACCGGCGTTCTCGGTGGGACGTACGCAGGAGATGCTGTATTTTATCCGGCGGATCAAGACGGAGAATCTGCTTCCGGAATTCCAGAATTTTGAGGTGTATGTGGACAGTCCGCTCGCGGTGGAAGCCACCACGATTTTTGGCAAGAATGTGCAGGACTGCTTTGATGACACCGCGCTCGCGCTTGTGCAGCAGGGCATCAACCCGATCGGTTTTCCGGGGCTTCGGATGGCGATCACCAGCGACGAGTCGAAGATGATCAATTTTAACGACAAGCCGAAAGTCATTCTCTCTGCGTCCGGCATGTGCGAGGCGGGGCGGATCCGGCATCATCTGAAGCACAATCTATGGAGAAAGGATTCCACGATCCTGTTTGTCGGATATCAGGTTCCGGGCACGCTCGGGAATATGCTGTTAAACGGGGCAAAGGAAGTGAAGCTCTTTGGCGAGACGATCGAGGTGCAGGCGAAGATCGAGAACCTTCCGGGAATCAGCGGCCACGCGGACGTGAACCAGCTGACTAAATGGGTGAGCATGTTTGACCCGAAGCCGAAGCGCGTTTTTATCGTACATGGCGAAGACAAGGTGACGGAGCAGTTTGCGGCGCATATTCACGAGGAGCTGGGGCTGGAGGCTTACGCGCCCTTCAGCGGTGATGCGTTTGATCTGCTGACAGGCGCCTGTGTGGCACAGGGCTCCAGAGAGGCGGTGGAGAAGAAGAGTACCCGCGCAGTCAACAATATCTTTGCAAGACTTGTGGCAGCCGGCGAGCGCCTGATGACGGTGATCCGCAAGTGCGAGGGTATGCCGAACCGCGAACTTGGCAAATTTGCGGACCAGATCAATGAACTCTGCAACAAGTGGGAGCGGTAGGCATTACAGGGAGAGATAGGTGCGGATGGATTTTAAGGCGGATTTTTCAAGACGGCTGACCTGTGCCTGGGAGATGTGAATCTCCTCGGCGACTTCCATCTGTGTCTTTCCCTCGTAAAAGCGGAGGCGCAGGATGAAGTTCTCGCGCTCGTTCAGATGATTCATGGCGTCGTTTAGAGAGAGTTCTTCGATCCAGTTGTCCTCGCGGTTTTTTTTGTCACTGATCTGGTCCATGACGTAGAGGGTGTCTCCTCCGTCGGTATAGACCGGATCGTAGAGGCTGACAGGGCTCTGGATGGCATCCAGGGCGAAGACGATCTCCTCCTGGGTGAGACCGGAGACTTTTGCAATCTCTTCTAATGTCGGTTCCTTGCAGGAGGTTTTGGCAAGAATCTCGCGGGTGTGGATGGCTTTGTAGGCGGTGTCGCGCAGGGAACGGCTGACGCGGATCGAGTTGTTGTCACGCAGATACCGGCGGATCTCACCGATGATCATCGGAACCGCATAGGTGGAGAACTTTACGCCCAGTGCAGGATTGAAGTTGTCGATGGATTTGATCAGACCGATGCATCCGATCTGAAAGAGATCATCCACATTCTCGTGGTTTCCGGAAAAACGCTTGATCACACTTAAGACGAGGCGGAGGTTTCCCTTGATGTAGGTTTCGCGGGCAGTGGCATCTCCCTGTTTGATGCGTGTGAAGAGAGCGTCCTTTTCCTCTTCTTTTAAAACAGGCAGCTTCGCGGTGTTGACACCGCAGATTTCAACTTTGTATGAAGACATGATGCGTTTCCTCCGGTTTGATTTTCTGTTAAAAAGCATGCTTCATTCGGGGCGTTTTTATACAGAAAATTTTCAGCAGGAAATGCAAAATGTTATGGAAGTACGGCAGAATTTGTAGTATAAATAAATTAGAAAATAAGTGGGGCAGGTCGACAGTATATGTTGGATAGAATCGATGAGAGAGACAAGCAGGAACGGATGCACCGCAGTATTGTAAAATACTGGAATGTGAATTATATACCGACACCGTATGCGGAGCCAAAGGAAGAACAGACCGGGGAGAAAGAGGATGCGGTTACCGGGCAGCAGCTTCCTGTGGAGCCGGAGCTGACAGTCAGCTCGGCGAATTACGGCAATGAGGAAGTGACCGATGAGGTGACAAAAGGGCAGATCGACAAGATTCTTCATGAGAAGACGGAGGCGATCCGCAGCCTGATCGAGCAGAACAAGCAGACGGAAGAGGAGCAGGATATCCCTGAAGAGATGGCATCCGCGCCAATACAGCATATAATAGAATAAGAACAGATACCGGAGACATTTATGGCAGAGATAACACTGCGTAAATACCATGGGCTGGGAAATGATTATTTGATCTACGATCCGAATCGCAATGCATGTGAATTGCAGGAAAGGCAGGTGGAAGCACTTTGCCGGCGCAATTTGGGAGTCGGAGCAGACGGCATTCTCTATGGCCCTTTTTTTGATGGGGACAAAATGCGGGTGCGCATTTTCAACCCGGACGGGAGTGAGGCGGAGAAGAGCGGAAACGGTATCCGCATTTTTTCCAAATATTTAAAAGATATGGGGTATGTGACAGAGGAGAGCTATGTGCTGCACACAAAAGCGGGTGAGACCAGGGTGACGTTTTTAAACGAGCAGGGCGATCTCATGCGCGTGGACATGGGATACCCGGAGTTTGTGGCAAAGGAAATCCCGGTGGTCGGGTTTGAGGGGGAGATTGTCAACGAGGCGATCTTTTTTGGCGATAATTTCTATAACGCGACCTGCGTCTCCCTGGGAAATCCAAATTGTGTGCTGATGCTCGAGGAGGTCAGCCAGAAAAAAGCGATGCAGCTTGGCCCGTATGTGGAAAATTCCAGATATTTTCCGAACCGTATCAACATGCAGCTCTGTCAGGTGCTCGACCGGGAAAATATTCAGATCGAGATCTATGAGCGCGGCGCGGGTTATACATACGCGTCGGGAACAGGAGCCTGTGCAGCGGCTGCCGCATCGCACAAGATGGGATTTGTCGGCGACCGTGTGACGGTGCATATGCACGGCGGGGAGCTTCTGGTGGAATTTGCCCGGGACGGCAGAATTGACATGACAGGACCGGTGGTTTATATTGGGAGCATTACGCTCGCGGAGCAGTTTTTTGCGTGAAAAATTTTACGGGAGAAATTTTGCCGTTGCCTTTTTTGGCAGACTGTGATAAAATGTCAGACGTTGCGTAGCCCATAAAAACAAGGTCTAAGCGGGCTTGCCGCCGATTTCCGGCGTTAAATGAATCGAGTGTTCGAGACCTTCCACTCGTAAAACAAAACTAAAGGAGAACAGAATATGAGAAACTCTAAGGTACAATTCATTGTGCACGCTGCGATGATTGCAGCAATCTATGTCGTGCTGACCTATTTTATCAGTGCGTTCAACCTGGCATCGGGAGCCATTCAGGTCCGGATTTCCGAGGCGCTGACCATTCTGCCGTACTTTACACCGGCAGCAATTCCGGGACTGTTTGTGGGATGTCTGCTTGCCAACCTTCTGACGGGAGCAGCCATCTATGATGTGATCTTCGGCAGTCTGGCGACGCTGCTCGGCGCAGTCGGAACATATCTGCTCCGCAAGCACAAGTTTTTATGCACGCTCGCGCCGGTGGTATCAAATATCATCATCATTCCGCTGGTACTCCGCTACGGATATGGACTTACCATGGAATATGGCGGAAGAGACTGGTCGATTCCGTTTTACATGCTGACCGTCGGAGCGGGAGAGATCATCTGCTGCTGTGTGCTTGGAACGATTCTTTTGAATGCACTCGCAAAAGTGCGCAATGCAATCTTTAAAAAAGAGGATTAGATTAGAAAACACCAGCTATAGGAATAACCTATAACTGGTGCTTTTTTTTTCATATTAGACAGGTTGGTTTTCTCATGTTATCATCAGATTATCAACAGACAGAACTTCCAAAATGAAAATAAAAGGAGAAACATAACATGGGAAAAGCATTAAAGGACAGAAAGTTAAAATTTGAGACATTACAGCTTCACGTAGGACAGGAGGAGGCAGATCCGGTGACCGGAGCGAGAGCAGTGCCGATCTACCAGACATCTTCTTATGTATTTAACAACAGTGAGCATGCGGCGGCGCGTTTCGGACTGACCGATGCGGGAAATATCTATGGCAGATTAACAAACCCGACCGAGGATGTCTTCGAGCAGAGAATCGCAGCTTTGGAGGGCGGTGTGGCAGCGCTTGCCGTGGCTTCCGGTGCGGCGGCGATCGCCTATACACTCCAGAATCTGGCGCATGCTGGCGAGCACATCGTGGCTGCAAACAACATCTACGGCGGCACCTACAATCTATTGGCACATACATTCCCGGAGTATGGTATCACGACAACTTTCGTCGATCCATTCAATTACGACGAGGTGGAGCAGGCAATCCAGGAGAACACCAGAGCGATCCACATTGAGACGCTCGGCAACCCGAACTCGGACGTTGTGGATATTGAGAAGATCGCAGCGATCGCGCATGCGCATCAGATTCCGCTGGTTGTGGACAACACTTTTGCAACGCCGTATCTGGTCCGCCCGCTTGAGTACGGAGCAGATATTGTCGTTCACTCGGCAACCAAGTTTATCGGCGGACACGGAACAGCCATCGGCGGCGTGATCGTGGACGGCGGAAAGTTTGACTGGGAGGCAAGCGGCAAGTTCCCGTCCTTGACGGAGCCGAATCCGAGCTACCACGGCATCAGTTTTACAAAGGCGGCAGGACCGGCAGCGTTCGTCACAAAGATCCGCGCCATTTTACTGCGCGACACCGGTGCAACCATCTCTCCATTCCACTCTTTCCTGTTTTTACAGGGACTTGAGACATTGTCGCTGCGTGTGGAGCGCCATGTGGAGAATGCATTAAAGGTCGTAGAATATCTGAACAACAACCCGAAGGTGGAGAAGGTGCATCATCCGTCGGTATCGGAGGATCCGGTGCAGCAGGCACTCTACAAAAAATATTTTCCGAACGGCGGCGGTTCGATCTTTACGTTCGAGATCAAGGGAGATGAGCAGACTGCAAAGGATTTCATCGATCATCTGGAGCTGTTCTCTCTGCTTGCCAATGTGGCGGATGTGAAGTCGCTCGTGATTCATCCGGCATCCACGACACATTCCCAGCTTACGACGGAGGAACTGTTAGAGCAGGGCATCAAGCCGAACACGATCCGTCTGTCGATCGGAACGGAGAATGTGGACGATATTATTGAAGATCTTGCGGAGGCATTTGCGGCAGTATGAGATTATTGATTGTACGGCACGGGGATCCGGATTATGAGCATGACACCCTGACGGAAAAGGGGTGGCGCGAGGCAGAGCTTTTGGCAGAACGCCTGTCAAAGCTTAATGTCAAGGAGTTTTATGTGTCGCCGCTCGGGCGGGCGAAGGATACGGCGTCCCTGACGTTACAGAAGATGAACCGCGAGGCAAACGAATGTCTGTGGCTCAGGGAGTTCGACACGAAGATCGACCGACCGGATTGCCCGGATCGAAAGTCGATTGCCTGGGACTGGCTGCCGGAGGACTGGACGAGAGAAGAGGAGTTCTTCCGGCGTGACCTGTGGGCGACACAGCAGGCTATGCGTGGGGGACTGGCTCCCGGCGCGCATGAGGGAAACGGCGTCCGTGTGCAAAAGAAACCGGACGGTGGCGTAGGTGCAGAGTATGCCTGGGTGGTATCAAACTTTGATGCCCTGCTGGCGGAGCACGGCTATGTGCGCGAGGGCGACATCTACCGTGTCGCACAGGCGAACCGCGATACGCTTGTGTTCTTCTGCCACTTCGGACTGGAGTGTGTGCTGCTGTCGCACCTGATGAATGTGTCACCGATGATTCTGTGGCATCACACCTGCGCGGCGCCGACGTCCGTCACTACGGTGTATACCGAGGAGCGCCGTCCCGGCGTGGCATCTTTCCGTGTCTGCGGGTTCGGAGATACCTCACATTTGTATGCGGGTGGCGAGTCTCCTGCATTTTCGGGAAGATTTTGTGAGACCTATGCGTGTGATGAGGAACGGCACGATTAGAAAACAGAAGGAATTGTCATAATAAGCATAGAATTCTTTTGGGTAATTAGTAATATTATTAGAAGATCACACCGTGGGATTTCAGATGAAAATGCAGAGGGAAATTCGTTGGAGAAAAATGTGAGCATTTCTTCCGGCTGAATGTCTGCATCGGATTTCGTGTCTCTTCTACGTTTGGACAATCCGACGGGTGCATGTCCGACACACCGGAGACAATGGGCGGACTTTTTAGACCTGTTAAGAGATGTCAACACAATTTTTGATTTTTTTGCATAAGAAATAGGCCTGATTATTCAGGCTTTTTTCTTATGCAACTATACTATATTCTTATATATTTCCATTACTCTTGCATAATAGATTTGCAAAAACTTATTTAAACCGGCTATTTTGGCTTGTTTCTTACTTTTTCCTTCATTCTCTTTTTTAATTATAAAATCATAGACACGAGTATCTGTTTTGGGCGGATGGGATTTCAGACTTTTCATAACCTCATAACCGGTTTTCCTTAATGCACTGTTTCCGCGTTTGCTTATTCTACGTTTGGTGCCGGTATATTGTCCTGATTGATAAGGCGGAGCATCAATTCCCGCATAAGCAACTAATGCTTTGCCATTATGGAAACGTCGAACGTCTCCAATGTCAGCTATAAACCTTACACATAACTTTTCACCCATGCCTCCCATTTGGCGTATCGTTTGATATTCTGGTAAAGTCTTTGCAAGATTTTGCATTTGTGATAATATTTGTTCTAGAGCATAACCTAATTGGCTTACTTGCTCTGTTGCTACTTCCATACAGAGTCTGGTTGAAGGGAACTCTGTTGGTAGTGTAGGGATACCGTCTTCCGCCAAGTGAAAAAGCTCGTCTGCCTTTTCTGATTGGAAACGGTATCCTTTTTCTTTACACCATTGCTTATAATTCTCTCGAAAAATTTCTTTTCCCATGCTTTTTATCATATCAACATGATAGAATTCTTTGGCAAAATCCACATATTTCACTTTTGAGAATTGAACACTGCTTGCTGTATCCAGCGCTTCTTTGAAACCAGGAAGCATCTCATCCATCAAATGTATTACATTCTGTTTAGCAACAATCAAAAGCTTTATGTATGTCTGATACTGCTTGGATAATAGACTTAATTCTGTGTAGCAGCTTGGATGAAATTTATATGGTTTCAGTTCACTCCAGTATGCCAAACCGTACTTTGCTAATTTTTTTGCATCAAGCGGATCTGTTTTTGCGCCATGCAGCATAATGCGTGAAAATTGTCGTATAATATATGCATTTTCAACACATACAAAAAAGCCTTTTTGATACAGAAATTGTGCAACCGGAAGATGATAATGCCCTGTTGATTCCATTACAATACGAATTTCTCCATCAAGTGATCCGATGTAATCAGCTAACATTGACATTTCTTCTACGGTATGCAAAACTTCAAACGATTCCTTAATAATCGTATTAGGATGTATCATGGCACAGACAGTGCTTTTCCCTTTTGATACATCGATTCCTACACTTACTATTTGTTTCATGCAAATCCTCCTTTTCTCCGCCAGACTTATTACCATTCAGACTTGTTCGTTACACGGATGTATTTAATCCAACCTGTTTAAACGAATGCTTATAATAAGAGGCGGAATAAACTCTAAAAAACGGGAGCTATGTCCCACCGCACTAGCCTTATCCGCCTTTTATTATAATAAAAATAAGCATGCGGATACATACATAATGTATCTACATGCTTATAGTACAAGCCGCACTAGTTGTACTCCCTCATAGACAATATAAAACCGCGCGAACCGAAACTCGTTGTCATCTGCTATTAAAAATATGGCAGATGGCAATTCAGACATCGGCTTCGCGCGGTTATGTTTTATTGCGGGAGTACAGGCAAGTGCGGCACAAAAGTCCTACAAATTGTCTCCCGGGATGCGGACATGACCCGCGGAGTGCTCCAAACTTGGAAAAACACGGATCATCGAAGATGCAGACATCAGGCTGGCTAGAAATGCCACATTTTTTGAACCGAATTTCCATCTGTATTTCCACATGAAATCCACAAGTGCGTTTCTTATAATATTATTGCTTATTAAAGCATGATATGCTTATTGTGACAGTTCCTTTGTGTGATAGGAAATATGTAACCTGCAGTTACATGGAAATCCACCCGAATGCATTGGCAACTGAGCTTGCAAGAATGATCATGGTGAAAACCGGGCATAAGTATTTGATCATCAAAACAAAAATCTTTTTCCGGCGGAAGGTGCCTTCCCCGTGCAGGATTTCTTCCTCCATGCGATCGATTCCGATTACCCTGGATACAAGAAGGCTTGTCATCAAGGCAGCGACCGGCATCATCACGGAGTTGGTCAGAAAATCAAAGAAATCCAGAAACTGCATGCCGATGATCCGGATGTTTGCTAACGGACCATAACCTAAGGAGGAGAGGCTTCCGAGCGCAATCATGATCACGCCGACCAGGACGGTGGATTTCCTGCGGTTCCATCCAAGTTCGTCCTCAAAGGTAGAGACCGCGCTTTCTGTCAGTGCAATCGAACTTGTCACAGCGGCAAAAAGCACCAGCAGAAAGAACAGGATACCAACGAAAGTGCCGAGTCCCATATTGGCAAATACTTTTGGAATCGTGATGAACATCAGCGCCGGACCCGCCTGCAGCGTGTCCGGATCGCCGCCTGAAAATGCAAATACCGCGGGGATAATCATAAGTCCTGCCATAATCGCGATGGCAGTATCAAAAATTTCGACGTTCTTGGTCGATCCCTCGATGGAAGTTTCCTTTTTCATATAAGAACCGAAGGTAATTAAGATTCCCATGGCGATGGAGAGTGAATAAAACATCTGCCCCATGGCTGTAACAACAGTCATCCACGAAAAATTCGCCGGATTCGGTACAAGAAAATATTTCACGCCGGCAAGCGCTCCAGGTCTTGTCACAGAATAAACGGCAATGATCACGGACAGTACGACAAGAACCGGCATCATAAGCTTGGAAACACGTTCCACTCCGTTACGGACTCCTGCAAAAATAATAACCAGCGTAAACATACAGAAGAGAACGAAACAGAGCTCCGTCGATGCGCCGTCTGAGATAAAGGCGGAAAAATAACCGTCTTCTGCAAGCTTAGCCCCGTCTCCGCGGATGTATTCAAGCAGGTATTTGATGACCCATCCTCCGATTACAGAGTAGTAGGGGACAATCAGGATCGGAATAATAGCGTTGATCCATCCGCCGAAGGAAAGCCATTTTTTTGTCCCGAAGGACTGGAAAGCACTGACTGGACTTTTGCGCGTCATCCGCCCCAGGGCACTTTCTGCGACGATCATGGTGTAGCCGAATGTGAGCGCTAACAGAATGTAGATGAGAAGAAAGATTCCGCCGCCGTATTTAGCAGCCAGATACGGGAATCTCCAGATATTTCCGAGACCTACGGAGGCGCCTGCGGCGGAGAGTACAAAGCCTATTTTTCCTGAGAAGGAACTTCTGTTGTCTTTAGAATTCATAATTTTATCCTCTTTGATGTATTGTGTGTAATGAGAGCACACAAAGCCTATTTTAGCATAGATGGCAGAGAATGTCACGATAGCCCGGTATCTTTTTCGTGTTGTTTCACTTGAGAAATGGTCTGTTTATGGTATAATGTGATACAGGTTGTAAAGAAACAGTTTGAACGAAATGCAGGAGAGAAGAATATGAAAAAGATCTTAGACCTTATCACCGGGGAAGTCACACAGGCATTTGTGGACTGCGGTTACGATGCAAAGTATGGCAAGGTGACATTATCCAATAGACCGGATCTCTGTGAATATCAGTGCAACGGAGCGATGGCGGCGGCAAAGGAGTACAAGAAGGCGCCGTTTATGATCGCGGACGAAGTGGCGGAGAAGCTTTCCGGGAATGCCATGTTTTCCATGGTGGAATCTGTAAAGCCGGGATTTTTGAATCTCAAGCTGGATGAGGCATATCTGGCGGATTATGTGGCAAAGATGCAGGCGGACGAGGGAAGATACGGCTGTGAGAAGACCAAAGAGCCGAAGACGATCATGATCGATTACGGCGGACCGAACGTGGCGAAGCCGCTTCACGTCGGACATCTGCGCTCGGCGATCATCGGCGAGAGCATCAAGCGCATCGGACGTTTTATGGGACATACGGTGATCGGCGATGTGCATCTGGGCGACTGGGGCTTACAGATGGGACTTATCATCACGGAACTTCGGGAGAGAAAGCCGGATCTGGTATATTTTGATGAGAACTATACCGGAGAATATCCAGAGGAAGCGCCGTTTACCATCTCAGAGCTGGAGGAGATCTACCCGACAGCCAGCGGCAAGTCCAAGGAGGACGCCGCCTACAAGGAGGCGGCGATGCAGGCAACCTACGAACTGCAGCATGGCAGAAGAGGGTATCAGGCACTGCTTTCCCACATCTTAAACGTTTCCGTTACGGACTTAAAGCGCAACTATAAGAATCTGAACGTATCGTTTGATCTGTGGAAGGGGGAATCCGATGCCCAGCCGTACATTCCGGATATGGTGCAGAAGATGAAGGATGACGGATTTGCCTACATCAGCGACGGTGCGCTTGTCGTAGATGTCAAGGAGGATACCGATACCAAGGAGATCCCGCCGTGCATGATCTTAAAATCAGACGGTGCATCCCTTTATAATACGACGGATCTTGCAACGATTGTATGGCGTATGAAGGACTACCATCCGGATGAGCTGATCTATGTGGTGGATAAGCGCCAGGAACTCTATTTTACGCAGGTGTTCCGCTGTGCGCGCAAGACCGGACTGGTAAAGCCTCGGACCGGCTTAAAGTTCCTCGGCTTCGGTACGATGAACGGCAAGGACGGCAAGCCGTTTAAGACCCGTGAGGGCGGCGTTATGCGCCTGCAGTATCTGCTTGAGAGTGTGAACGAGGAAATGCTCAAGAAGATCACGGAGAACCAGAAGGCAAAGGAGAACCTTGAGATCAGTGAGGAAGAGGCAAAGGAGACCGCGAAGATGATCGCGCTTGCAGC
This sequence comes from Roseburia hominis A2-183, assembly GCF_000225345.1. Lineage (NCBI taxonomy): Bacteria > Bacillati > Bacillota > Clostridia > Lachnospirales > Lachnospiraceae > Roseburia > Roseburia hominis. The sequence continues at coordinate 1,985,027 of NC_015977.1, read as the reverse complement.
CATCAAGTACGGCGACCTCTCCAACCAGGCAAGCAAGGATTACATCTTCGATATTGACCGGTTCACCTCGTTTGAGGGAAATACGGGACCATACATCCTTTACACCATCGTTCGTATCAAGTCGATTCTGAACAAGTATCACAGCATGGGGAAGGATGAGAGCGGTGCAGTGATTGAGGCAGCTCATTCCGCGAGTGAGAAGAACCTTATGCTGGCACTTTCCGGATTCGGCGCCATGATGGAGAACGCGTATGAGGAGACAGCGCCGCATAAGATCTGTTCTTACATCTATGAGCTGGCGAATGCATTCAACAGCTTTTACCATGAGACAAAGATCATGTCCGAGGAGAACGAGCAGATCCAGAAGTCTTATATCCGCCTGTTAGAGCTGACAAAGTCGGTACTTGAGACCTGTATTGATCTGCTGGGCTTTCAGGCACCGGAGCGCATGTAACCTATTTAGTGAGCTGATAAAAAAGAAGGGGCTGCCGCATGAAACGGGCTGCCCCTTCTTTTTTGCGCTTTTTTATGACCGACGCAAAAACCAGTCATATTTTTTCGGACAGGTCATAGAATTAGACATAGCCGGAAAGGGGGCATGGCTTTGGAGATCGTCAAAATATTCCCGGTGCATATAAGAGAGGCGCTGGCGAACGATACATGGAAGGCGGGACTGGAGGAGATCCGTGTCCGGGTGGGCAGTCCGCTTGAATTTATTTACGGCGGGGAGAGCCGCTACCTGCCGGGGCGGGAGGGCGCGTATGCACTGCCTTCTGCCTGCGGATATGAGAACGGCTATCGGATGACGCCGGAGGACCTTCGTGAGATGCTCAACTATATCAGCGATTATTCACTCTACGCCTACAGTGAGGAGGTAAAGGAGGGCTATCTTACCATCGAGGGAGGACACAGAATCGGAATGGCGGGACAGGTGGTAAAAAAGGATGGAAAAGTGACGGGTCTTAGCCATATCACCTTTTTAAATGTCCGGATTGCACACGAGAAACGGGGCTGCGCGGATGACATTCTTCCGCATATCAGGAGATCGGACGGTATCTATAATACACTGATGCTCTCGCCGCCCGGAATCGGGAAGACGACGTTTTTGCGGGATCTGATCCGGCAGTTGTCCGCGGGGGATGCGGGTGCACCCGGAATGAAAGTGGGGGTTGTGGACGAGCGTTCCGAGATTGCCGCATGCCACCTGGGAATTCCGCAGAACGATCTGGGCCCCCGCACGGATGTGCTGGACGGCTGTAAGAAAACGGAGGGAATCCGGATGCTCCTGCGCTCCATGTCGCCGCAGATTCTGGCGGTGGATGAGCTTGGTGGAAAGGAGGATTTTGCGGCGGTAAAACAGGCACTGTGCTGCGGGTGCAGGGTACTCGGGACCGTGCATGCGGGCTGTGTGCAGGAGCTTCTGGACAAACCGTATCTGCAGGCATGCGTCACACAGAAGCTGTTCGGGCGCTACATATTGATTGAACGGAATTCCCGCGGGGAGCGCAGCACCACAATCTATGATGAACGGATGGAGCGGATATGTTAAAAATCATGGGAAGTATCCTGGTCTTTGCCGCGGCGGCGGGGATGGCAGGCACATACAAAAGAGAACTGGCAGACCATCTGGCACTTTTGTACGCGCTGCGGAAACTTCTGGTGGATCTTTCCTGTTACGGAAATGGAACCAGACAGCCGGTGGAAGTTCTGCTGGGATGCTTTGTGAGAACGCCGGATGAACGATTAAATGAGATCTGTCGGAAGATTGCAGACTGCCTGATAGAGAAAAACGAGAAAAACGGGGAACAGGTGTGGAAGAGGGTTTTTGAGGAATATCGGAAAAAACTGTGTTTAACCGGAGAGGAGAGCGCGCTCATCGGGGAGGCGGGCGGCGCGCTTTTCGGGAGAAGCGAAGAAGAAAATCACAGAAGACTCACGCTCATTTTAGAACAGCTGGATGACAGGATCAAAACCGTGCGGGGAGAGCTTGGAGAAAAGCAGAAGATTTATGCGACTGTCAGTATGGTGATGGGGGGAATGCTCGTCATTCTTCTGATTTAGACGGCAGGAAAGCAAAACAGAAAGGAAAGAAATACGATGAGCGTGAATTTGATTTTTAAGATAGCGGCAGTCGGGATTCTTGTGACAGTGATCGGACAGGTCTTAAAGCACAGCGGCAGGGAGGAGCATGCGTTTTTGACCAGCCTTGCCGGGCTTATCATTGTGCTGTTCTGGATCGTTCCGTATATCTATGAATTATTTGAGACGATGCAGTCGCTGTTTGCGCTGTAAGCCGGGAGAAAACGATGGATATTGTAAAAATAGCGGTTCTTGGCATCGCGGGAGTATTTCTTGCAATTCCGCTCAAGAGAGAAAAGGGAGAGTACAGTACGTTTGTTGCAATGGTTGTGGGAATCTGCATTTTTATCTATCTGCTCACAAAGGTGGAGACTGTACTGCTCTTTGTGGATTCCATCAAGTCGCAGCTTCCGGTCGATGGCAGATACATCGGGCTGGTGGTAAAGATGGTGGGAATCACGTATGTGGCGGAATTTGCGGCGAACCTGTGCAGGGATTCCGGTTATTCTGCGATCGCAGGACAGATTGAAATGTTTGCAAAGCTGTCCATTCTGGTGGTGAGTGTGCCTGTGTTTGGAGCATTTTTGGACGCGGTGGGGAGTTTTTTATGAGAGAGTGTGGAAAGAGAAGCTTCTGTCTGGTGTGCATGTTTTTGGTTTTGACCGGAATGCCTGTGACTGTGCAGGCGGCAGATTATGACGGCGGGACGGGGAGCGCGGAGAAGACGCAGGAGACATATTTAAAAACGTTTCTGGAAGATCTGGACTTTGCGGAACTGGATACGTGGACCAAAGAGGAGCTGTTTCCGGAGCAGAGGGAAAAATTCAGCTTCTCCGTGATGGTGCAGGAACTGCTTGCGGATGGAATCGGAGTGACCTCCATGGAAAAAATCGGACAGTGGCTGTGTGATGCCCTGCTGTATGAGATAAAGACCGGCAAAACAATTCTGGTGGAGGTGGTGCTGCTTGCAGCGGGTTTTTCCATGCTTAAGAATTTCTCGGGAACCTTTGAGAAAAATTATGTTTCCGACATCTGTTTCCTGCTGGTCTACGGCGTGCTCTGTGTGCTGCTGCTAAAGTCTTTTGAAATCTATGGAACGGTAGCGGAAGAAGCGCTAAACGGCAGCATCGATTTTATGAAGGCACTCATTCCGGCGTTTGGCATCAGCATGGTATTTTCCTCGGGGGCGGAGAGCTCCGCCGCCTTTTATCAGCTGGCGTTTCTGGTCATTTATCTGGTGGAGTGGCTCTTTCTTTCGGTGCTGCTTCCCTTCATCCGTGTGTATGTGGTGACGGAGCTGTTCAATCACTTTTTCGAGGATGAAAAATTCCAGAATTTTACGGAATTATTGGCTGGAGTGATCTCCTGGGGGATGAAGAGCGCGATGATGGCGGTGCTCGGATTAAACGTCATGCAGGGACTGCTTGCACCGGCAAAGGACCGCCTTTTAAACGGAGCGGTCAGCCGTGCGGCGATGATGATTCCGGGGGTGGGGAATGTGCTTGGAGGAATCGGGGAGCTTATGTTCGGCGCCGGAATACTGATCAAAAACTGTGTGGGGGTGACGGCACTGATCGTGCTGCTTGCGGTGGGCTGCATCCCGGTTCTAAAGCTTGCCTGTATGTCAGTTCTCTATAAACTTGCGGCGGCGGTGGCGGAGCCGGTGGCGGATAAGAGGATTGTCGGATGCATTAAGAGCATGGCGCAGGGAGGCGTGCTTTATCTGAAGCTGGTCTGCTATGGCATTGTACTGTTTTTTGCTACGATTGCGCTGCAGACGGCGGCAGTCACATCACATGCATAGGGGGACGTGCCATGAACGCATATATGAGAGGATTTGTCATTCTGTTTGTGCTTCTGGTGCTGCTAAGTTATCTGCCGCCGGGGAAACAATACCGGAAATATATCCGTTTTTACGCGCAGCTTCTGATGGTGCTTGCAGCATTGAGACCGCTGTTTGTACTGTTTGGCGGAAAAGATACGTTTTATGAAAAAATGGCATATGCCCAGTGCATGGAAAAACTGTCGGAATTTTCCCGCGATACGCAGAAAATCGCTTATCTGAATCAGGACAGATACCGCACAGAGTATGAGAATGTCATCGCGGAAAATATCAGGGAGAAGGTGGATGATATGCTGCAGGAGTACGGGCTTGGCACCCAGAGCGTTACGGTGGAACTGGGGGAGGATCATACGATGCAGGAGATTTGTATTTACATCACAGATGAGAACGCGGATGAGATTTCGGTCGGAAGAATCAGCGTGTCAGATGCGGCAGAGTCAGGGGAGAACCAGGAGGTCTGCGGGAAAGTAAAGGAAGAACTGGCGGCGTACTACGGGATGGAGGATTCCGGAATACGGGTGAATTATGTGGGAGGAACGTAAATGCCTGAAAAACTGAAACGGATCTTACAGAACAAAAACTGGCGCAGCTGGAAGAAAAGCGACTGGCTGCTGCTCGCGCTGGCGGGGATATTATTGCTTGTGATTGCACTGCCGGTGGAGAGTGGGGATGGCACAGCAGAAAAGGCATATAACACGGCACAGGGGGAAAAGGAGACGTCAGGCGGCAGCGGAAGAACGGCGTCAGGAGATAGTGGAGGGACGGCGTCAGGCAGCCAGACATCGGAGGAGGGAGAGCAGGAATATGTCCAATATCTGGAGAAGAAGCTCGAGAATATTCTGATGCAGATGGACGGGGTGGGCAGAGTGGACGTCATGATTACCGTTTCAGACGGGGGCGAACAGATTGTGGAGAAGGACAAAAAGACAACTTCCTCTTCGACGGGCGAGCGTGATTCCGGAGGCGGGGAGCGCAGTGTGACAGAACAGGCGGGGGAAGATTCGACGGTATACGTGGAGACTGCAGATGAAAAATATCCGTATGTACAGAAAGAGACGCTGCCGACGGTGGCAGGCGTTGTGGTGGTCGCAGAGGGAGGCGGGAACCCGGCGGCGGTTTCTGAGATTTCAGAGTCCGTGCAGGCATTATTAAAGGTGGAACCGCATAGGATTAGAGTAGTTAAGATGTGTTCCAGGGAGGAATCGGAGTGAAGAAAATATTTCGGAAAAACCAGCTGGTGATAACAGCATTGGCACTTATGATTGCGGTGGCAGGATATTTCAGCTACATGAACAACAATATGGAAGATGGCCAGGTGACGGCGGAAGCGAGCGCGGATGCGGGAACGGTGCAGGATACATACGACATATCGGAGGAGGATATGCTTGCGGAGCAGGAGATCTTTACCGATGAGGGAACCGGGGAGGAACTGGCGCTTGTGGAAGGAACGGAGACGGCAGCAGTGGATGCCGCGCAGTCCGGGGATGTGGCACAGATGACGGACGGTGCCGCGGACGTCGAGAATCCTGGGGAGGCGGTGCTTACAAGCACGACGATTGCGAACCTCGATTATGCGGCGGAGATGAAATTAAACCGCGAGCAGATCCGCTCCAAGAATAAGGAATCCCTGCTTGAGATTGTAAACAATACGACGATCGATGAGAGCTTAAAGCAGGATGCTGTCAACAAGATGATCGCCATGACGGATATTGCCGAGCGGGAGGCAGCTGCGGAAATGCTGCTGGAGGCAAAGGGATTTTCCGATGTGGTGGTGAGCATCACGGAAGATAACTGCGACGTTGTCTTAAATATGGGAGAGGTGACGGATGCAAAGCGGGCACAGGTGGAAGATATTGTAAAACGCAAGACCAACATTGCGGCGGATAAGATTGTCATTACCCCGATTGTGGTGGATGAGAGCGGGGAATAAGCTTAAAATACTGGTAAAAGAGGCGGATATGTAGTATAATCTCCATGCTATTTGAGGCATGGAGATTTTTTTAGATTGGAGTAAGCTATGGCAATGCGCATCATGATACAGGGGACCATGTCGAATGCGGGAAAGAGCCTGATTGCGGCGGGACTCTGCCGCATTTTCCGGCAGGACGGCTACCGGGTGGCACCCTTTAAATCACAGAATATGGCGTTAAATTCCTTTATCACAAAAGAAGGGCTTGAGATGGGGCGGGCGCAGGTGATGCAGGCGGAAGCGGCGGGGATGGAACCGACGGTAGCGATGAATCCGATCCTGTTAAAGCCAACCAACGACATCGGTTCCCAGGTGATTGTGAACGGCGAAGTGATCGGGAATATGAGTGCCAGGGATTATTTTGCTTATAAGAAAAAACTGGTGCCGGACATTCTTGCGGCGTACCACAGGCTTGAGGAGCAGGCGGACATCATTGTGATCGAAGGCGCGGGAAGCCCGGCGGAGATCAACTTAAAAGAGAATGATATCGTGAACATGGGGCTGGCGGAACTTTTGAATGCGCCGGTGCTGATCGCCGGAGATATTGACCGGGGCGGAGTGTTCGCGCAGCTGCTCGGGACACAGCTTCTTCTGGAGGAGTCGGAGCGCAGGCGGGTAAAAGGATTTATCATCAATAAATTCCGGGGCGATGTGTCCATTCTTGCGCCGGGAATCCGGATGCTGGAAGAGCGCGGCGGCGTTCCGGTCGTCGGGGTGGTGCCGTACATGCAGATTTCCCTCGAGGATGAGGACAGTCTGACGACCCGGTTTGATGCGAGGCAGGAGGCGGCGGTCGACATTGCAGTGATACGTTTTCCGCGCATCTCCAATTTTACGGATTTCTCGGTATTTGAGCAGTTTGAGGATGTGTCGCTGCGCTATGTCGATTCGGTGGAAAAGCTGCATCATCCCGATATGATTCTTCTGCCGGGAAGCAAGAATACGATGGAGGATTTAAAATGGATGCGCCAGAACGGTCTGGAGGCAGCGATTCTTCACAGAAGCGCGGAGACGTTCATTTTTGGAATCTGCGGCGGCTACCAGATGCTCGGAAAACAGATTGCGGACCCGCACGGCGTGGAGACGGGCGGTGTGATCCGGGGAATGGGATTACTTCCGGTCACGACAGAGCTGGGGGAACAGAAAGTGCGAACCCGGGTTGGCGGAGAGATTCTTGGCGGGATGCTGGACGGATGTGAACTGAGCGGCTATGAGATTCACATGGGAATCAGCAGACCGGAGGGGGACTGCGAACCTTTCTGCAGGATCCGCGACGAGATTACCGGGAAGGAACGCACGGACGGCGTCTTTGCGGGAAATGTGTGCGGCACCTACGTGCACGGCATTTTTGACCATGGCTCAATCGCCGGGAAGATCGTGCGGCACCTCGCAGAGAGGAAGGGACTCGTGCTCGGGGAGGACGGCGTGGACTACGGATTGTTCAAGGAGCAGCAGTACGACAAGCTGGCGGCAACGCTGCGCAAGTATCTGGATCTCGATGCGATCTATAAGATGATGCGGGAATATGAGTGACAAAAGAGAGAGGTGTGTGGGATGTTAGACAGACAGCAGATGAGACAGTTGAAGATAGAGCCGCCGGATCAGGCGGTCTATAAGGAAGTCCTCGGCAACTGGGATGCGCTTGCAAAGCCGCTGGACGGGATGGGAGAATTTGAGGAATTGTTTGCCCGCATCGGAGCAATCCGGCGTGATCCCGCCCTTGATATTTCCAGAAAAGCAGTGGTTGTGATGTGTGCGGACAACGGAATTGTGGAGGAGAAGATCAGCCAGTCCGGACAGGATGTGACGGCGAAGGTGGCGGCAGCCATGGGGAGAGGGACGAGCTCTGTCTGCCGGATGGCAAAAGCAGCCGGCGTCGAGGTAATACCGGTGGACATCGGAATCAACGAAGAGGGATCGCCGGAGGGCGTGCTGCCGTGCAAAGTGCGTCGCGGAACCAGAAATTTTATCAAGGAACGGGCGATGACGGAGCAGGAGACACTGGCGGCGATTGAGATTGGCATGGAGCTTGCGAAGCGGCTTGCACACGAGGGCTATAAGCTGCTTGCGACCGGTGAGATGGGAATCGGCAACACAACGACCAGCAGTGCGGTGGCGGCGGCACTGTTATCCTGCGATCCGAAGGAGATCACCGGAAAGGGAGCCGGACTCAGTGACACGGCGCTTTTACGCAAGATTGCGGTGGTCGAAGAGGGAATCCAGATGCATGAACTCTATCAGGCGGACGCATTCGATGTGCTGTGCGCAGTGGGCGGACTGGATATCGCCGGACTTTCCGGCGTGTTTATCGGCGGTGCCCTGGCACATGTACCGGTGGTCGTTGACGGAGTCATCAGTGCGGTGGCTGCGCTTGCGGCGGAGCGGATGATTCCCGGCGTGCGCGATTACGTGATACCGTCACACAAGAGCAGGGAACCGGCGGCGGAGCGCATATTGGAAAAACTGGGAATCCGCCCGGTGTTAGATGCGGGACTGGCGCTGGGAGAGGGAACCGGAGCTGTGATGATGTGCGGACTGCTGGACATTGCGCGGACGATCTACGGCGAGCGCACCACGTTTGCGGATATTGATGTGGCACCGTATCACAGATTCGGGTAGCCTCAGAGAGGAGTAGGACATGATTCTGGTGATCGGCGGAAGCGGCAGCGGAAAGTCAGCTTATGCGGAAAAAGTGGCATTGGAGTGTCAAAAAGAGAAAAGGCACTTCTACCTGGCAACCATGCATGTGTTCGGCGAGGAAGGGCAAAAAAAGGTGCAGCGCCATAAAAGGATGCGCGCAGGCAAAGGCTTTGTGACGATCGAGCAGCCGACGGACATCATGCAGTGCCTTCCCGCACTTCGGGAGGCCGGTGGCGGCGTGGTGCTCCTGGAGTGCATGTCGAATCTGGCTGCCAATGAAATGTTTGACACGGAAGAACCGGCGGGCAGTGAGCAGGTCGCGGAAAAGATTGTCACGCAGATTGGCGTGCTGGCGCAGGAGACGGAAGAACTTGTCATTGTCACCAACAATGTGTTTGAGGATGGCATCGTCTATGATACTTCCACCATGGAATATCTTCGGGCGCTCGGCAGCATCAATGTGAGACTGGCAGAGCGTTCGGACGTTGTGGTGGAAGTGATTGCGGGAATTCCCGTTGCAAGAAAGGGAAAGCTTCCGGTAGCGGTGGCAGAGAAACAGGGACACAGACAGAAAGGAGCACCGGCATGTCCGTGATAAAGTCTTTTTTTATAGCATTTTCGATTTATTCTAAAATTCCGGTGCCGCAGTTCGCGTGGAAGGAGGAGGACATGCGCTATACGCTGTGCTTCTTCCCGTGGGTCGGAGCGGTGATCGGATTGTGTTTCCTGTTGTGGAACCGGTTCGCGGGCGTGTATGGGATCCCGTCCACTGCCCGGGCGGCGGTAGGAGCGGTTCTGCCGCTTGCAATATCCGGCGGATTTCATGCGGACGGGTTTATGGACACCATGGACGCGCTGCATTCTTACCGCGACAGGGAGCGCAAACTGGAGATTTTAAAAGATTCCCACATCGGCGCGTTTGCCGTGATCTGTTTTGTGATGTATGAGCTGATCTATCTGGGAGCAGTGTCCATGATCACGGAAAAAGAACAGATTTTAGTACTTGCCGCAGGCTTTTTTTTGTCGCGCACCTTAAGCGGGATCGGTGTCGTATCCCTGCGCTGTGCCAAGACGAACGGGATGCTCTATCAGTTCGCGAGCGAGGCGCACCGGCGGGTGGTGCTAACGGCGCTGTATCTGCAGCTTGTACTCTGCGTCGGGCTGATGCTTGCCGTATCGGTGAAAACCGGTGCTCTTGCGTGTGCGGCAGCAGGGCTTACCTACGCGTACTACAGACAGAAGAGTTACCAGGAATTTGGCGGTATTACCGGAGACCTCGCGGGGTATTTTGTGACGCTGTGCGAGGGTGTGATGGCGGTGCTTGTGGCGGCGGCAGGGCTGATCGGCTAGGAATGAAGCATTGCGGGATGACGCATCAGAAAGGATAACACATGGAACTATACATTGGCGGATATGCACAGGGAAAACTTGCTTATGTCAAAGGGAGGCATCCGGGGGAAAAACATCCGGTGTGGGACGGAGCCACAGAGACGTTTACCGGGAGAACATCCAAGGAGGCGCCGGTCTGTAACCACTACCATCTGTGGGTGAAGAGGCTGCTTAAGGATGGAGCGGATGTAAGAGAGCTGACCGGCAGGCTGCTTCTGGAACACCCGGACTGCATCATTATCAGTGATGAGATCGGCAACGGAATTGTGCCGCTGGACCATGAGGAGCGCGAGTACCGGGAGACGACCGGCAGGCTGCTGTGCGGGCTGGCAGAAAAGGCAGACCGCGTGGAGCGCATTGTGTGCGGGATCGGAGAGCGGATCAAATGAGGTATGAGGCAGACATGGCACTGATCCGTCACGGTATGACGCCCGGGAATGAAGAGCACCGCTATATCGGAAGAACGGATGAGCCGCTTTCACAAAAAGGCAGAGAGCAGCTTCTCACATTGCAGAAAAAAGGCGTTTATCCGGCGGCAGCATGCGTTGCGGCAAGTCCGCTGGAGCGCTGCAGACAGACGGCAGAGCTGTTGTACCCCGGACAGGCGCCATGCGTTTTCGATCAGTTCCGGGAGATGGATTTTGGCGCGTTTGAAGGGCATAACTATGAGGAACTGAAAGCGGATGTCCGCTATCAGGCGTGGATCGACAGCAACGGAACGCTGCCGTTTCCGCAAGGGGAGAGCAGAGAACAGTTCCAGAGACGGTGCGTGGAGGGATTTTGTGAGCTGCTTAAGGAAGTGTGGACGCGGGAGAAGCTTCCGGCGTCGCTTGCACTCATCGTGCACGGCGGAACGATCATGGCGCTTCTGGACGCTTTTGCGGAGGGCAGTTATTACGATTACCAGTGCGCAAATGCGAAAGGATATAAAGGACGACTGTCTGTGGAATTTGATGCAGCGGGAAATACTTTAAGAGACACGATAAAAATTGCGGATGTGAGAAAGTTGGAGGAATGACATGCTCTCGGTATATCATATGACGGCGTTTACAATCGGATTTGTGATGGATCTGCTGTTCGGCGATCCGTACTGGCTGCCGCATCCGATCCGGTGGATCGGGCGCCTGATCGGATGGCTGGATCGAAAGCTGCTTGGAGAGACAGACGGCGCGGTGCGAAATGAAGCCGCCGAGAAGAAAAAGGGAAGGTGGCTTGTGGCGTTCGTGCTTCTTCCGGTACTCTTTTTTGCGGCAGCAGTCCTGTTTGCGGCGTACCGGATCCATCCGGCGGCGGGGGTTGTTACAGAGAGTGTCATGACCTACCAGATGCTTGCCACAAAATGCTTGAAGACGGAGAGCATGAAAGTGTACAAGCAGCTTTCGGAGCATGATCTGTGCGGGGCGAGAAAGGCAGTCTCCATGATCGTCGGAAGAGATACGGAATGTCTGGATGAGGAGGGCGTGGCGAAGGCGGCGATCGAGACCGTGGCTGAGAATGCCTCCGACGGAGTGATCGCGCCGATGCTCTATCTGGCGCTGTTTGGACCGGTGGGAGGTTTTTTTTATAAGGCGGTCAACACCATGGATTCGATGGTGGGATATAAAAATGACAGGTATCACGCATTTGGCACGGCGGCGGCAATGCTGGACGATGTTGTCAATTTCATTCCGGCGCGCATCAGCGCCATGCTCATGATCTTATCCTGCTGTTTCCTTGGAAACGAATTTGACCAGAAGAATGCGATGAAGATTTTTAAGCGGGACCGGTATCAGCATGCCAGCCCGAACTCCGCACAGACCGAGGCGGCATGTGCGGGAGCGCTCGGCATAAGACTGGCAGGAGATGCCAGCTATTTTGGAAGAATCGTCAAAAAGCCGTACATCGGTGATCCGCTCAGAGCAGTGGAGACAGAGGATATCAGACGTGCCAACCGCCTGCTGTATGGGATGGCATTTTTCGGATGGGGAATTTGTATGGCTGTCTGGTTGTGCGTGACAGCCATTGTGTGGTAGCATAGAGACAGAACAGGAGGAAGAACCGGGATGGTGCAGCAGAACATACATGGAGGAGACATATACCGCAATCAGGTATCGCTTGATTTTTCGGTCAACATCAATCCGTTCGGGATGCCGCAGCGGGTGCGTGAGGCGCTTGAGGCGGCAGTGGCATGGTGTGAGCGGTATCCGGATATCCGGTCGGAGGCATTGCGGGATGCCATCGCCGGGGCAAAAGGGATTGCGCCTGCGGATATTGTGTGCGGAAACGGTGCGTCAGAACTGTTTCCTGCCATTTTAAGAGCGGTTCATGCGAAAAAGGTGCTGCTTCCTGTACCGTCATTTTACGGATACGAGTATGCGGCAAAGTCTGTGGGAGCAGAGATCTGCTGCCACGAACTGCTTGAGACGGACGGCTACGCGGTGACGGAGCGCTTTCTTACTGCCATCGGGGAGGGTGTGAACGCCGTTTTTCTGGCAGTCCCGAATAATCCGGTGGGTACGGTGGTGGAGCCGGAACTGTTGGAGAAGATTGCAGAGCGCTGTCAGAAGTACGGTGTGACCCTGATTCTGGACGAATGTTTTGTGATGTTTACCGGAGCGGAAGAACGCTATTCCTTCTTAAAAAAGTATCGGAATTATCCGAGAGTTGTGATCGTGCGGGCATTTACGAAGCTCTATGCCATGCCGGGAGTGCGGCTCGGCTATCTCGTCTGCAGCGATGCTGCTCTTACGGAAGCGATAAGAGCCGATCTGCCGGAGTGGAATCTGTCGGTGTTTGCGCAGCAGGCGGGATGTGTGGCCTGCGGGCAGCGCGCGTATGTGGAGCACTCGGTGGCATTTGTCTGCAGGGAGCGTGCCTGGCTTACGGAGCAGCTGTCGGAAATTGGCATTACTGTGTTTGCGTCAAACGCCAATTTCCTGATGATAAAAGACGGGCGTCCGCTGGCAAAAGAGCTCTTAAAGAAGGGGATTCTGATCCGCGACTGCAGCAACTACCGGGGACTTTCCGGGGGATATTACCGGATTGCGGTCAGACGGCGCGAGGAGAATGAACGCCTGCTTGCGGCGCTGGCGCAGGTGACGGGAAGCAGCGTGGTGGAAAACGGCAAAGATGATAAAAAGCCGGCAGCAGTGCCCGACGGAATCGAGTATGTGATGCCACAGGAGATAGAGAAGCGCAGCTTTTCCATCATCGAGGAAGAATTGCAGCTTCGGGGGATTACGCTGCCTGTGGAGGAAGCAATGGTCACGAAGCGTGTGATCCACACGAGCGCCGATTTTTCCTATGCGCAGACGATGACCTACTCCGCGGGAGCGGTGGAGACGGCAAAGTGGCTCATCACAGAGGGCGCGGACATTGTGACGGACACCAACATGGCGCTCTCCGGCATCAACAAGCGCGTGCTCGCACGCTACGGCGGATCGGTACACTGCTTTATGGCGGACGAGGATGTGGCAAGAGAGGCGAAGGAGCGGGGCGTTACCCGCGCCACCGTGAGCATGGAACGGGCGGCAAAGATCGAAAAACCGGTCATCTTTGCGATCGGAAATGCGCCGACAGCTTTAATCCAGCTATACGGGATGATAGAGGAGGGCTACCGCCCAGCGTTCATCATCGGCGTTCCGGTCGGGTTTGTCAATGTGGAGGCGGCGAAGGAACTGATTTTACAGACGAAGATACCGCATATTGTAAACCGTGGAAGAAAGGGCGGCAGCAATGTCGCGGCTGCCATTTGCAATGCGATTCTCTACGAGCTTGGGAGGTGAGCCCATGCGCTATGGATTTACGACGGGAAGCTGCGCCGCAGCGGCGGCAAAGGCGGCGGCTTATATGCTTCTTACCGGCAGAGAAAAGCACGAGATTACCATCACCACGCCAAAAGGCATCCTCTACCATGCCAGGATGGAAGAGATCAGCCGCACGGAGCATTCCGTGCGCTGTGCTGTCAGAAAAGATGGCGGAGATGATCCGGACATCACGACGGGAACACTGATTTTTGCGGAAGTATCCTGGCAGGAGCAGAAACAGGAAAAAGACTGCGGAAAACCGCAGATTCTTATTACGGGAGGCGCGGGTGTCGGAACGGTCACAAGACCGGGGTTAGACCAGCCCGTCGGGAGCGCGGCGATCAATCATGTGCCGCGGGAGATGATTACCCGCGAGGTGGAAGAAGTGTGTGCGCTTACCGATTATGCGGGGAGCCTTTTGGTGGAGATTTCGGTGCAGGGGGGAGAGGAACTTGCCCAAAAGACGTTCAACCCGAGACTCGGTATTGTGGGCGGTATCTCAATCCTTGGAACGACCGGGATTGTGGAGCCCATGAGCAGTCAGGCGCTCCTTGACACGATCTATGTGGAGCTTAAGCAGAAGCGCGAAGAGGGAAACCGGTTTGCGGCAATCTCACCGGGAAATTACGGTCTGGAATATATGAAGCGCGCTTACGGGTTCGATCTGGACCGAAGCGTCAAGTGCAGCAATTTTATCGGGAAGACGATGGATATGGCGGTGGAGCTCGGATTTGAGGCGGTGCTTCTGACCGGACACATCGGAAAGCTGGTAAAGCTCTCCGGCGGAATTATGGACACACATTCCAGGGAGGCGGACGCGCGCATGGAGCTTCTGATGGCTGCGGCATACCGCGCCGGGTGTGCGCCCGATACGCTGGGGAAGATCTTAGACTGTCTTGTGACGGAGGAGGCGCTCGCCTACATTGTCAAGGACGGATGTCTTTCCGCGACGATGGAACTTTTAATGAAAAAGATTCTTTTTTATTTAAAGAAGCGGGTGAAAGAGGAACTGCGTGTGGAATGCATTCTCTATGCGAACGGGTACGGCGAGCTGGCGAGAAGCGACGGTGCGGTAGAACTTCTGGAACGAATCCGCGGGGAAGAAGAACATTTGCAGTAACGCAGTTTAAGGAGGAAACGATATGGTATATTTTGTCGGGGCGGGTCCGGGAGCAAAGGATTTAATCACGGTCCGCGGAATGAGACTGCTGGAGCAGGCGGATGTCATTATCTATGCGGGATCGCTCGTGAATCCGGAGCTTCTTTCTTATGCCGGAAGCGGGGCAAAGATCTATGACAGCGCAAAAATGACGTTGGAGGAAGTGCTTGCGGTCATCCGGGAGGCGGAGGAAAAAGGGCTTACCACCGTGCGGCTTCACACCGGGGAGCCGAGTCTCTACGGGGCGGTGCGTGAACAGATGGATGTACTTGCAGCGGAGGGGATTTCCTATGAGAGCTGTCCCGGCGTCAGCGCATGCTTTGGCGCGGCGGCGGATCTGAATCTGGAGTATACGCTGCCGGGGATCTCGCAGAGCCTGATTATCACGCGGATGGCAGGACGCACGGCAGTGCCGGAGCGGGAGAGCATCGAGAGTTTTGCCGCACATCAGGCGTCCATGGCAGTCTACTTAAGTGCGGGAATGGTAAAAGAACTGTCGAAAAGACTGATGGACGGAGGGTATGCGCCGGATACGCCGGCAGCGATCGTCTATAAGGCGACCTGGCCGGACGAGGAGGCGTACGTGTGCACGGTGGAGACGCTTGCTGCTGTGGCGGTGGAGCATCAGATTACGAAGACGGCGCTGATTCTGGTGGGAGATGTGCTGGCAGCGCCGGGGTATGAGCGCTCGAAGCTGTATGATCCCGGGTTTACCACGGGATACCGGAAGGCAAAAAAGGAACAGGGAGAGACAAAGTGAAGAAGACGGACATAGCTGTCATCAGCTTTACTTACAGGGGGGCAGAACTGGCAGAACACATTCAGGAAGCGATGGATGCCGTATGGTCCTGTAAATTATATACAAAATGCAGCGACGCCCGGGCAGAGGGGATAGGGATTTCCGTGGATCAGCCACTTGCCGAATGGACAGGAAAACAGTTTGCGGCGGGAAATGCGCTCCTGTTTATCGGGGCATGCGGGATTGCGGTCAGGAGTATCGCACCGCATGTAAAAGATAAGCTTTCCGATGTTCCGGTGCTCGTGGCGGATGAGGCGGGGCAGTTTGTGATCCCGCTTCTTGCAGGTCATTATGGGGGAGCCAACCGGCTTGCCGGGGAACTTTCAAGAGCCCTCGGTGCGACTGCCGTGCTCACCACGGCGACGGATGTGAACGGGCTTTTTGCGGTGGATGTGTTTGCAGCGTCAAACCGTCTTGCCGTTGCCGGTCATGACGGAATCGCCCGGGTGTCCGCCGGGCTTCTGCGCGCCGGGTATCTTACCATGTCCGTCGCCGGAGAATGTGAAGGAGAGATTCCGCCGGAGGTAAGACTGGTACCGTATCCGCCAAAGGAGCCGGTGGATGTGCTGGTCGCGCCGCAGTGCGAAGCCGGGGAACGATGCAGCTTATGGCTGATTCCGTCCTGCCTGCTGCTTGGCGTCGGGTGCAGAAGGGGCAAAAGCGAAGAGGAACTGGAAGCGTTTGTGCGGGAGACCCTGGAAAAAGAGAAGCTTTCCAGCATGGCGGTGGCGGGAATCGCGTCGGTCGATGTAAAAGCGGATGAGGTAGGAATTCTGGCACTGGCAGAGCAGTTAGCGGTTCCTTTTCTCACTTATCCGGCCGGGCGCCTGCAGTGTGTGGACGGTACATTCACGTCATCCGGCTTTGTGGCGCAACAGGTCGGCGTGGATAATGTGTGTGAGCGCGCGGCGGTCTGCGCGGCGGGGGAGGGCGGCAGACTTCTGGTGCAAAAGACGGCATGTGAGGGCAAGACGCTTGCCATAGCAGAGAAAAAATGGAGTGTGAAGTTTTGATGAAACATGAAATCTATATTGTCGGAATGGGACCGGGCAGAGAGGAAGATATGACACAGGAAGCGCTCACCGTGCTGGATTCCTGTGACGTAATTGTGGGATATACGGTGTATCTGAATCTTCTCGGGGAACGATTTTTGGGGAAAACGTTTTTGTCGACTCCGATGCGCCAGGAAGTGGAGCGATGCAGGATGTGCTATGAGGAGGCCAAGAAGGGAAAGCGCGTAGCGCTGATCTGTAGCGGGGACGCAGGAATCTACGGGATGGCGTCACTCATGTATGAGATGAGCGCAGAATATCCGTCCTGTGAACTTACGGTGGTACCGGGGATTACCGCGGCAAGCAGTGGTGCGGCAGTGCTCGGCGCGCCGTTAAACCATGACTTCTGCGTGATCAGCTTAAGCGATCTTCTGACTCCGTGGGAGCAGATTAAAGCGCGGCTTCGGGCAGCTGTTCTGGGGGATTTCGCGATAGCGCTCTACAATCCGTCGAGCAGGAAGCGCGCAGATTATCTGCAGCGCGCCTGTGATATTCTGCTGGATGCCGGGGCGAAGGGAACGCGTGCCTGCGGCTATGTGGAAAACATCGGAAGAGACGGGGAGACGGCACACACCTGCACCCTGCAGGAACTTCGTGAGATTCAGGTGAATATGTTTACCACGGTATTTATCGGCAACTCACAGTCGGTCATTATGGGAGATAAGCTTGTCACAAAGCGCGGCTATCAGATCGGGGCAGGCGCCAGGGCGCGTGCGAAGGAGCGCGGATAAGAGGTCTGGAAATGGAGAGAATATGGCAGAAATATTGATTTTTTCCGGGACAACGGAGGGAAGAGAATTGGCGGAGGCACTCTGTGCCAGACAGATTGACTGTATGGCGAGTGTGGCGACCGAGTACGGCAGGGAAGTGATGCGTCAGCAGGAGCATCTTGTGATCCGGGAAGGGCGGATGGGCGAACCGGAGATGGAAGAACTCATGCGAACCGGTACATTTCTTGCAGTGGTGGACGCCACGCATCCCTACGCGGTGGAGGTGACGGAGCACATCAAAGAGAGCGCAAAAAAGACCAATCTTCCCTATTTAAGGCTCAGCCGGAGCACGGCAGCGGAGCGTGAGATCGCAGAGCACGAGTGGATGATACATACGGTGGCGGACACGCAGGAATGTGTAGAACTGCTGTCTAAGCTGCCGGGGAACATTCTTCTTACGACGGGCAGCAAGGAACTGCACGCATATGCCGCCCGGGAGGAGATCCGTGAGAGACTTTTTGTGCGTGTGCTTCCGGGGGTGGAGAGCATCGAAATCTGCCACAGGGAACAGATTCCGGGGAAGCAGATCATTGCCATGCAGGGACCTTTTGGAACGGAGCTCAACGAGGCGCTGATCCGGCAGTATGACATCGGCGTGCTGGTGACCAAGGAGAGCGGACAGGCGGGCGGATTTCCGGAGAAGATCCGCGCGGCAGAGCACACGAAAATCCCGGTGGTCATGATTCAGAATCCGGAGCAGGCGGGCGGGATGAGCATGGAAAAAGTCCTGTCCGAAATTGAAACGCTCTGCGGGAAAAAGAGCGGGACGAAGCGTCAGCCGCTGCAGATTTCTCTTGTGGGAATCGGGATGGGGAACACAAAGTTGTTCACCGGAGAGGCAAGGGAGGCGATTGGGCAGGCGAAGGCGGTCTGCGGAGCGAAGCGGCTGCTTGCCGCGGCGGATACCCTGATCGCGCCGGATGCAGAGAAACGGGAGGCGTACCTTCCCGCAGATCTTCTTCCGTATATTTATTCCTGCAGGGAAAGAAAAATCGGGCGGATTGCCATCTTATTTTCCGGTGATACCGGATTTTACAGCGGCGCAGAGGCGGTGTATAAGGCATTGCAGGAAGAAGTGCGCCTTGGAAAATTACAGGCCGGGATCACCATCTGTCCTGGAATCTCCTCGCTCTCCTATCTGGCGGCGCGCGCAGGTAAAAGCTGGCAGGACGCGAAGATAGTCAGCACACACGGGAGAGAGGCGGATGTTACAGCGTATGTGCGCAGTGAGGAAAATGTATTTCTGATTGTTTCAGGCAGAAGCGATCTAATCCGCATCGGGGAAGAACTTGAGGCGGCGGGACTGTCCGGGGTGGAGCTTACCATCGGATACCAGCTCTCCTACAGGGAAGAGCGGATCTGGCACGGAACGCCGGAAGTGTGCCGGACGTTAAAGGACGATGGACTCTATGCCTGCCTGATTGAAAATCCGGGGGCACAGGGGGAGACGCTCGCTCCGGGAGTCCCTGACCGCTGGTTCGTGCGTGGACGAGTCCCCATGACGAAGGAGGAGATCCGCTGGCTGTCTCTGTGCAGGCTCGGGTTAAAGAGTCAGAGCGTATTTTATGATATTGGAAGCGGAACCGGCTCGATTGCGGTGGAGGCGGCGCTGCGGTCAAAACAGCTGCGGGTGTATGCCGTGGAACATGGAGAGGAAGCCTGTGGACTGATTGCGGAAAATGCATCGCGTGCAGGCGTGAAGAACCTTGTTGTCGTAAAGGGGGAGGCACCGGAATGTCTTGGGGAACTCCCGGTGCCGACGCACGCGTTCATCGGCGGAAGCGGCGGCAGGCTGCGGGAGATTCTTCTGGCACTCCGGGAGAAAAATCCGAACGTGCGCGTTGTCTTAAATGCCGTCTCGCTTGAGACGGTCGCCGAGGTTGTGGCACTGTGGAAGGAGCTTTTGATCTGTGAGGAAGAGATCACACAGATTGCGGTCAGCCGCGCAAAAAAAGCAGGTTCCCATCATCTGATGCAGGCGGAGAATCCGATCTATGTGATCTCGTTTTCCCTGTCGGAGAACGGCGAGGGGGAAGAACAAAAACCGGACAGACGGGAGGAGAGGTAAGATGAACATTCCCAGAATCATGATTGCGGCGGCGGGAAGCGGGAGCGGCAAGACGCTTCTTTCCTGTGCGCTGATGATGCTTTTTTCACAGGAAGGAAAAAGCGTCAGTGCCATCAAGTGCGGGCCGGACTATATCGATCCGATGTTCCATCGGACGGTGCTCGGCGTCCCTTCCCGGAATCTGGACACTTTTTTCACTGGGGAGAGACTGACGAAAAGCCTTTTTGCGCGCGCGGCAGAGGGCGCAGACCTTGCGGTGATGGAGGGCGTGATGGGACTTTACGACGGCCTCGGTGGAATCCGCAAGGAGGGATCGTCCTACCATCTGGCAGAGGTGACGAAGACACCTGTGATTCTGGTGGTGAACGCACATGGAATGGGGCGTTCCATTCTGCCGGTCATAAGGGGCTTTCTGGACTATGACCGGCATCATCTGATCCGGGGCGTGATCTTAAATCAGACATCGGTGACATTCTGTGAGACAATCCGTCCCGAAATAGAGCGCGAGCTGTCGCTGCCAGTGCTGGGGTGTCTGCCGAAGTTAAAGGAACTGCACTGGGACAGCAGACATTTAGGACTTGTGATGCCCGAAGAGATTGCGGATGTGAAAAAGCAGATTCAGACGGTGGCGGATACGCTCGGAAAAACGCTTGACTGCGGGAAGCTTCTTGCGATTGCCGCATCCGCAGAAGCGCTGGAGACAGATCCGGTGCCGAAAAAAAAGATTGCGGATGTAAGAATCGGAATTGCAAGAGACGCGGCGTTTGGTTTTTACTATGAGGACAATCTGCAGCTACTGCGGGAGGCGGGAGCCGAGCTGGTGCCGTTCTCTCCGTTACAGGATGAGAGCCTGCCGGAGGGGATTGCAGGACTGATCTTAGGCGGCGGCTACCCGGAACTGCATGCAAAAGCGCTGTCGAAAAACATCCCAATGCGAAAAGCGGTGCACGACGCGGTGGCGGACGGTCTGCCGACGATCGCGGAGTGTGGCGGATTCCTCTATCTGCATGAGACGCTCTGTGACGATGAGGGAGTGTGCTATCCGATGGCGGGAGTGATTCCGGCGTCGGCTATAAATACCGGGAAACTGGTGCGCTTCGGCTATGTGATGCTTACGGAAAAGGAGGAGAACTTCCTCCCGGCGGGCGCACAGATTGCGGGGCATGAGTTTCACTATTATGACAGCACGGACAACGGCGTGGGTGCGGTGGCCAAAAAGCCGGTAAACGGAAGATCGTGGGAGTGCGTTCATGAGAGTCCGTCGCAATGGATGGGATTCCCGCATCTATATTATTACTCCAATCCGGAATACGCGTACCGTTTCCTGAAAAAGGCGGCGGACAGAATCTACTTGAAAAAATAAACATGCAATGGTAATATGTTTTTAATTTCATAAAAAAGTAACTGGTGCCGGTGCAAAGGTATGTGCAGAAGATGTACAGATGAGCCTTTGTACCGGTTAAAAGGGAAACAGGTGGGAATCCTGTACGATCTCGTCACTGTGATTAGGGAGTGCAGATACGAAAGCTTTACGCCACTGGCGCGCATGCGCCGGGAAGGTAAGTAGCTGCATGAGGATCTATCAGCCAGGAAACCTGCCAGTTATGATAGTACAGGAAGAGATTCCGGATCACGAGTAATTGGTCGTACTTTTGTGTGTTGATCAGCTGCTCCGTTTCTATGTTTCATAGAGCGGAGTTTCTTTCTGTTGTTTTATGGAAAATATACAATCATCAGCAGGAGGAATTATGAAAAAAAAGACACTGGCACTCTTACTAAGCCTGACACTTGCAGCTGGCATGATCGGTGGATGCGGCAGTAAGACAGAGACAACCACAGAGGAGAACGTGCAGACAGCACAGACAGAGGCTGTTGCGGAGACCGGGACAGAGACAGTATCCGATCAGGATGCGGCAGATCATGTTGCTGCGCTGATCGATGCAATCTACGTGCAGGAGCGCACGGATGAGACCGATGCGCAGTGTGCAGAGGCAAGGGCGGCATGGGATGCATTGACTGACGCACAGAAGGAACTTGTCGAAGGTGAGAACGCAGATCCGGATTATTTCGGAAGAGATACCGGAGACGCTTCCAAGGACGATCCGTTAAATGAGGATGAGATCGGTGAGAATGAGATCCTTGTCGTAAGTTTCGGAACATCTTTCAATGACAGCCGTACTGAGGATATCGGAGGCGTGGAAAAAGCAATCGCGGAGGCTTATCCGGACTGGTCGGTAAGAAGAGCGTTTACCGCACAGATTATCATCAATCATGTACAGGCGAGAGACGATGAGAAGATCGACAATGTAGACCAGGCGTTAGACCGCGCGGTGGCAAATGGGGTGAAGAATCTTGTGATTCAGCCGACACATCTGATGCATGGCGCAGAGTATGACGAGCTGATGGAAGCGGTGGAGAAGTACCGCGATCAGTTTACATCCGTTGCAGTTGCAGAACCGCTCCTCGGTGAGGTTGGCACAGATGCAACCGTGATCAATGACGATAAGGAAGCCGTTGCAAAGGCGATCACGGCAGAGGCAGTTGCAGAGGCAGGTTATGACTCCCTGGATGCGGCAGCAGAGGATGGTACCGCATTCGTATTCATGGGACATGGAACCGCTCATACTGCGAAGGTAAGCTACAGCCAGATGGCAAGTGTGATGAAGGACTTAAACTACGCGAATGTCTTCATCGGCACTGTGGAAGGAGAACCGGAAGAGACTGCATGCGAGGCAGTGATCGAGGCAGTCAAAGAAGCCGGCTACACGAAAGTGGTATTAAGACCGCTCATGGTAGTGGCAGGAGATCATGCCAACAATGATATGGCCGGGGATGATGATGATTCCTGGAAGAGCATGTTTGAGGCAGACGGAGCGTTTGAGAGCGTCACATGCCAGATTGCAGGTCTGGGAAGAATCGATACGATCGAGCAGCTGTATGTATCCCATACACAGGATGCGATCGATTCGCTCGGCAGCGTAGATACTGTAGCAGCAGCAACCACAGCAGGAGATCTGGAGGACGGCACGTACAGTGCCGTCTTCGACACTGACAGCAGTATGTTCCATGTCAATGAGGCATGTGCCGGACGCGGCACACTTACCGTCAAGGATGGCAAGATGACCATTCACGTAAGTCTTGTGTCACAGAGTATCGTAAATCTGTATCCGGGAACCGCCGAGGACGCGCAGAAGAGCGGAGCCAAGCTGCTTGAGCCGACGAAGGATACCGTAACCTACAGTGACGGAACATCCGAGGAAGTGTACGGATTCGATATTCCGGTGGAAGCACTGGATCAGGAATTTGATCTGGCAATTATTGGAACCAAGGGTGTGTGGTACGATCACAAGGTGAGTGTATCCGACCCGGTTGCGGAGTAAGAGATGAAGAAGAAAGTAACAGAACTGATCGTATGCCTGCTGTCTGTGATCTGTTTCCTCACAGCGTGCCACACGCCGCAGAGCGAAAAACTGGCGGACGGAACCTATCAGGCGGACGTTACGCTCACCGGCGGCAGCGGCAGGGCGACGGTGGACTCACCGGCGGCGATTACGGTGAAGGACGGCAAAATATATGCCACCATCGTGTGGAGCAGCCCGTATTATGATTACATGATGGTAGAGGATGAGACCTGCTACAACGAGGCAGAGGCAGGAGAGAACTCGACGTTTACGATTCCGATTGAAAAGCTGCCATGTGAGATCTCGGTGATTGCGGATACGACGGCGATGAGCGTGCCGCATGAGATTGAGTACACACTGTCATTTGCGTTAAAAGAGACGGACTTTTCGGAACTGACGAAGACGGGGCAGTGGGATCTCTCTTATGCCACGCAGTATCGTGTGGAACAATACGGGGAGTATGATCTGATTACAATGGCTGATGACAGCCGTTTTTTGCTGGTGCCGGAGAATGTTCCGGTACCGGAACATGTGCCGGAGGATGTGGTTGTGTTAAAACAGCCGCTGGATCACACGTATCTGGTATCCTCATCGGTGATGGATATGATCCGTGAGATCGGAGCGCTTTCTGACATCCGGCTTACAGGAGTAAAGGAGTCGGACTGGTATATAGAGAAAGCTGCGGCTGCGATGGAAGACGGCCGTATGCTGTATGCTGGAAAATACAATGAACCGGACTATGAACTGATTTTAAAGGAAGGGTGCAACTTTGCACTGGAGAACACAATGATCGGACATAATCCGGAGGTAAAAGAAAAGCTGGAGAGCCTTGGCATACCGGTCATGGTGGAACGTTCCAGCTATGAAGAACATCCGCTCGGAAGACTGGAGTGGATCCGGTTATATGGTCTTTTGTATGGAAAAGAACAGGAAGCCGATGCATTTTATGAAGAACAGCTAAAAAAAATAGAACCAATCATGGAAAAGGAAGATACAGGCCGCACGGTGGCCTTTTTTTATATCACGGCGAACGGAGCGGTCAATGTCCGCAAGCCGAATGACTATATTGCGCAGATGATCGGACTCGCCGGCGGCACCTACGTCCTAAACGACCGTCTTTCGGCGGAGGAGAATGCCCTGTCCACGATGAACATGCAGATGGAGGATTTTTATGCGGCAGCGAAGGACGCCGACATCCTCATCTACAACAGTACGATCGAGGGGGAGCTTTACAGTGTCGATGAACTTCTGGCAAAAAGCACGCTGTTTTCTGATTTTAAGGCGGTAAAAGAGGGAAATGTATATTGTACCGGAAGCAATTTCTTTCAGGAATCCACGGGAACCTGTGATTTCATTGAGGATCTGCACAAGGTGCTTGTGGATGAGACAGATGATAATTATCGGTTTTTAAAACACGTGAGGTAAGAATGAAACGATATGTGATAGCCTTTGGCGCGATGATCCTGCTGCTTGGCGGGTTGTTTTTCTTTAATATCGGTTCCGGAAGTGTCAAGATGACGGGAAGTGAGATTGCGGACATTCTGCTGCACCGCTTTGGAGGCACGGCGGATGAGACGGCGCGGCAGATTGTCTGGGAGATCCGCCTGCCCCGGATCTGTGCGGCAGTTATTCTGGGGGGAGCGCTCTCTGTTGCGGGATTTCTGCTGCAGTCATTTTTTCAGAATCCGATTGCGGGACCTTATGTGCTTGGCATCTCATCCGGGGCGAAGCTTGTGGTTGCGCTGACGATGATTGCCCTTTTGGAAATGGGCAGGGCGATCAGTTCGCTCGGCATGATTGTGGCGGCGTTTGCCGGATCGATGCTTGCGATGGGGTTCGTGCTCTTAATTTCCTGCCGGGTAAAAAAAATGTCCATGCTTGTGGTATGCGGCATTATGATCGGCTATATCTGTTCGGCAATCACGGATTTCTGCGTGACGTTTGCGGATGACTCCAACATTGTGAACCTTCACAACTGGTCGATGGGCAGTCTCTCCGGAATGACCTGGTCGAATGTGCGGATGATGACAGCGGTGGTGGCAGTCACGATGGGAGTGACCTTTTTTCTGGCAAAACCGATCGGTGCGTATCAGATGGGCGAGGCGTATGCGAGAAACATGGGCGTTAAGATCCGTCTGCTTCGCGTATTGCTGATTCTGCTGTCGAGTCTGCTGTCTGCCTGCGTGACGGCCTTTGCCGGACCGATCTCCTTTGTGGGAATTGCGGTTCCGCATCTGGTGAAGACGGCGATGAAGACGGCGAAACCGCTTTTGCTGATACCGGGCTGTTTTCTGGGCGGGGCAATTATCACGCTGTTTTGCGACGGCTTTGCGAGGACGGTGTTTGCTCCGACGGAGCTTTCGATCAGTTCGGTGACAGCCGTATTTCTGGTGCCGGTAGTGATTGTGATGATGCTGCGCAGGAATGAGGACAGGTAACGGAGGAACGTGTGATGGAACAGAGGAAAAAAGAGTCTGGAATCAGGCTTGAGGATGTGGCGGCAGGGTACGGCAGAAAAGCTCTGCTTAACCATATTTCGCTGCATGTAAGTCCCGGAAACGTCCTGACGCTGATCGGACCGAACGGTGCAGGCAAATCCACGATATTAAAAACCGTGACCAGACAGCTTGCAGAGCTTGGAGGAACGATCTTTCTGGAGGGGACAGCCATGAGCCGGATGCGGGAAGAGGAAGTCGCGCGGACGCTTGCGATGGTGATGACGGAACGGCTTCATCCGGAGTTTATGACCTGCCGCGAGGTGGTTGCGACCGGCAGGTATCCGTATACCGGAAGGCTCGGGATTCTCTCCGCAGAAGACTGGAAGCTTGTGGATGATGCCATGCAGCTGGTGCATGCCAGGGACACCGCGGACCGGAATTTTTCACAGATCAGCGACGGACAGAGACAGCGGGTGATGTTAGCGCGCGCCATCTGCCAGGAGCCGCGGATTCTGATTCTGGACGAACCGACTTCCTACCTGGACATGCGCTACAAGATCGACATTTTATCCAGTATCCGAAGACTCGCGGCAGAAAGAAATATGGCGGTTGTCATGTCGCTCCACGAACTGGATCTGGCGTTAAAGGTATCGGATGTGATCGCCTGTGTGGAGGGAGACCACATCGGAAAAACCGGGACGCCTGAGGAAGTATTTTCGGGCGATTATATTCAAAAATTATACGGGGTGGATGCAGAGTGTTTTGATCCGCGGACAGGCGCCGTGTATCTGCGTGGAAATAAAAGCCGACCAAAGATCTTTGTGATCGGTGGGGCTGGCAGCGGCATACCGGTCTATCATGCCTTACAGCGGAAAAATGTGCCGTTTGCGGCGGGAATTCTGATGGAAAATGATGTGGAATATCAGGATTCGTGTGCCGCGGCAAGCCGGGTGGTTTCTGTGAAGCCGTTTTTCCCGGTCACAGAGGAGGAGATCGCGGAGGCGAGATCGTGGATTGAGACGTGCGAGACGTGTGTCTGTTGTGCGGAAACCTTTGGACCTTACAACGAAGCGAACCGCGCGCTGCGCGAGTATGCAAAAACACTCGGAAAGCTGATTCCTGCAGAGGTGCTGCATCATTTGGAAGGAACTTGAAATGGCGGTTGACTGCAGGAGACGGCGTGTGAATTTGGAGACAGCAGGTGTGCCGGAACGGTGAATGCATCGGGGAGGGCATGTGCACCGGCGGCAGAGAAAGAGAGGTGCGCGATGGAGCGTGGCATATTGGTCGTGAGCTTTGGAACGACTTATCAGGAGACAAGAGAAAAGAATATCGATCAGATGGTGGCGCTTGTCAGAGAGCAGTATCCGCATGATCTGGTGGAGGAGGCGTATTCCAGCAGCACTGTGAGGAAGGTGTTAAGAGAGCGGGACGGCATCGCGAAAGATGATGTGAGGCAGGCGCTTTGCCGGATGCGCGATGCCGGGGTGCGGCGTGTGATCGTATTTCCGACCCACATCATTGACGGGATTGAGAACCACCGGATGAAGCAGGAGGTAACAGATTGTGCACCGTGGTTTGAGGATGTTCGGATTGCGGATGCGCTGCTTAAGACACCGGAGGATTATCAGAGAACGGCGGAGGCTCTCTGGGAATCGGTGGCGGCGGAGGCGGGATCTTCGCCGGTGATTTTTATGGGTCATGGAAGTGAGCATGCGGCGGATGAGAGCTACGAGCGTCTGGAATGTGTGCTTGCACAGGTGACAGAGAACGACGTCTATGTGGCGACCGTGGAGGGAAGCGTTACGATTGACGATGTGATCGGGAGGATGAGGGCCTCAAGGCATAAGAGCGGACGTGTGCTTGTGGCGCCGTTTATGCTGGTTGCGGGAGATCATGCCAATCATGATATGGCAGGAGAGGAGGATTCCTTTGCTGCCGCACTCCGCGAGGCGGGATATGAACCGGTTTGCCTGTTAAAGGGGATTGGAGAGTATGAGCCGGTGAGAGAGTGCTATTTCAGACATCTGCGGCACTGCATGGGAACCCTCTACGGGATCGGCGTGGGTCCCGGCGATCCGGAGCTGGTGACCGTAAAGGCGCTCCGCTGTATGGAGAAGAGTGATCTTATCGTGCTTCCGGCGGAGGATCCTGTGGGATGCCATGCGTATCAGATCGCAAGGCAGGCATACCCCGGGATTGAGAAAAAGGAACTTGTCTGCCTGCCGTTTCCGATGACAAAGGAGAAAGAAAAGCTGCGCAGGGCACACGAGGAGATTTTTGCGCGGATTGTTTCTTATCTTACCGAAGGAAAGATTGTGGCATTTTTAACGATCGGAGATCCGTCCGTCTATTCCACATACGGTTATATCCACCGCAGGGTCGCGGCGTGGGGCGGGAATGTTAAAATGATAAGCGGCGTGCCGTCCTTTTGCGCGGCTGCGGCGAGTCTTGGAATATCGCTCGGGGATAACCGGGATGAGATCCATGTGATTCCGGGATCGTACGAGGTGGAGGAGACGATGGCGCTTTCCGGCACCCGGGTGTACATGAAATCCGGAAAAAGCCTCGCGCGGCTGAAAGCGCTGTTGGAAGAACAGCAGAAGGAGAAGAAACTGTCCGTCTACTGCGTGGAGAACTGTGGGATGGCGGATGAGCGGATCCGCCTGGGAGCGGAGGCGCTCGAGGAGAACGGAAGCTATCTTACGACGCTTATTGTCAAAGATGAGGGAGAGGTGGTATAATGACAGAGAATTCATATCGCTTTTTTTCCAACCGGGAATGTCAGTATTATCCGTGCCATGAGGGCATTGAGGAGATGAACTGCCTGTTCTGCTATTGTCCGCTCTATGAGAGACGTCATTGTCCGGGAAAGCCAGAGTATATTAAGAGCAGACGGGAGGATGGAAGCGAAGTACAGATCAAGTCCTGCATGAAGTGCACGTTTCCACATCAGGCGGAGAACTATGATGTGATCATGCAGTTTTTGAGGAAGGGAGATAGATAGGATGAAGAGAGTATTTTTGATTGTATTGGACAGCGTGGGGATTGGCGAGATGCCGGATGCTGCAGATTACGGGGATGCGGGAAGCAACACCATCAAAGCCGCTTCCATGAGCCCTTATTTTTCCATGCCGAACATGAGAAAGCTTGGCTTTTTTAATATCGACGGCGTGGAGATCGGGGAAAAGGAGGCAGCTCCTGCCGGAGCGGTTGCCCGCATGACGGAAGTGTCAAAGGGAAAAGATACGACGATCGGCCACTGGGAGATTGCAGGCGTCATCTCACCAAAGCCGCTGCCGACCTACCCGAACGGTTTCCCGCAGGAGATTATTGAGGAATTTTCCAAAAAGACAGGAAGGGGCGTGCTCTGCAACAAGCCGTATTCCGGTACGGATGTTATCCGCGACTATGGGGAGGAGCATCTTAAGACCGGCGATCTGATCGTGTATACATCAGCGGATTCTGTGTTTCAGGTGGCTGCACATGAGGATATTGTTCCGGTGGAGAAGCTGTATGAATACTGCCAGATCGCGCGAGATATGCTGCGCGGAGAGCACGGCGTCGGCCGTGTGATCGCGAGACCGTTCACCGGAACGCCGGGGAACTTTACCCGCACGACCCGCAGACATGATTTTTCCTTACAGCCGCCGAAAGTGACGATGTTAGACCAGCTCTCGGGAGCCGGTTTTGACGTGCTTTCTGTCGGTAAGATCATCGATATTTTCGCGGAGAAGGGCATCACGGAGTATGTCCGCACGACCGGAAATGAGGACGGCATCAACAAGACGCTTGATTATATGAAGAAGGATTTTAACGGACTGTGCTTTACGAATCTGGTGGATTACGACATGCTCTACGGACACCGCAATGATGTCGAGGGCTACGCAAAAGCACTGACGTACTTCGATGAGCGCCTGCCGGAACTTTTAGCAGCGATGGGCGAGGAGGACGTGCTGATGATCACGGCAGATCACGGCTGCGATCCGAGTACACCGTCCACGGATCATTCCAGAGAGTACACGCCGCTTGTGATGTACGGAGCACCGGTGCGGGCAGGGGAGAATTTCGGAACAAGAAAGAGCTTTTCCGACATTGCAGCGACGATTCTGTCCTACTTTGATCTGACCCCGGAGTGCGCGGGCGAGGCAATTCCAGTATTCAAGAAATAGTACAGATCTTTGGAAGAGAAGTTTTTGCATTTTTCATGAAATTATGTTATAGTGCCAACGTATGCAAAGTTTCGGCTTTGCTGCGTTGGCATTTTTGAAGTGATTTGTTTTTTGGAGGATAGATAGTTTGGCTGATTTAAGAAAAGAGATTGAAAAGAGACGTACGTTTGCAATTATTTCCCACCCGGATGCCGGTAAGACGACGCTGACGGAGAAGTTCCTGCTCTATGGAGGAGCAATCAATCTGGCGGGTTCCGTCAAGGGAAAAGCGACGGCGCGTCATGCAGTGTCCGACTGGATGGAGATTGAGAAGGAGAGAGGTATTTCCGTCACGTCATCGGTACTGCAGTTCAATTACGGAGGTTACTGCATCAACATCCTTGATACACCGGGACATCAGGACTTCTCGGAGGATACTTACCGTACCTTGATGGCGGCGGATTCTGCCGTCATGGTAATCGACGGTTCCAAGGGTGTCGAGGCGCAGACCAGAAAGCTGTTCAAGGTCTGTGTGATGCGCCATATTCCGATTTTTACATTCATCAACAAGATGGACCGCGATGCGAACGACACGTTTGATCTTCTTGATGAGATCGAGAAGGAGCTTGGCATTGCGACCTGCCCGATCAACTGGCCGATCGGTTCCGGTAAGAATTTTAAGGGGGTCTATGACCGCAACACAAGAGAGATTATGATGTTTTCCGATACATTAAAGGGAACCAAGGAAGGTACGGAGAAGCATATTTCCGTGGACGATCCGGCGCTGATTGCAGAGATTGGACAGGATGCGTATGATAAGCTGATGGAGGAGATCGAGCTTCTGGACGGAGCGAGCGCGGAGTTTGATCAGGAACTCGTGACGAAGGGAGAACTTTCCCCGGTATTTTTTGGTTCGGCATTGACGAATTTCGGTGTGGAGACCTTTTTGCAGCATTTCTTAAAGATGACTTACTCGCCGCTGCCGCGCAAGGCGGATATCGGAGAAGTTGATCCGTTTGGTGAGAATTTCTCTGCGTTTGTATTCAAGATTCAGGCAAACATGAACAAGGCACACCGTGACCGAATTGCGTTTATGCGCATCTGCTCGGGCAAGTTTACCGCCGGCATGGAAGTGACACACGTGCAGGGCGGCAATAAAAAGATCAAGCTTTCGCAGCCGCAGCAGATGATGGCGCAGGAGCGTCATATCGTGGACGAGGCGTATGCGGGAGACATCATCGGTGTGTTTGATCCGGGTATTTTTTCCATCGGAGATACACTCACCACGGCGAAGCCGTTTAAGTTCGAGGGAATCCCGACGTTCGCACCGGAGCATTTTGCGAGAGTGCGGCAGGTGGATACGATGAAGCGCAAGCAGTTCATGAAGGGCATGCAGCAGATTGCGCAGGAAGGTGCGATCCAGATTTTCCAGGAGTACAATATGGGAATGGAGGAGGTCATCGTCGGCGTGGTCGGTGTACTGCAGTTCGATGTGTTGAAATACCGCCTCGAGAATGAGTACAATGTGGAAATCCGCATGGATACGCTTCCGTATGAGCATATCCGGTGGATTGAGAATGAGGACATCGATATGGATAAGCTGGTCGGAACCTCGGATATGAAGAAGATTCAGGATCTGAAGGGCAGACCGCTGTTACTGTTTGTCAATGCATGGAGTGTCGGCATGGTATTAGACCGGAACGAAGGTCTGGTACTCTCGGAGTTCGGCAGGGAATAGAGCGTGTGTCAGAGCAGCTGCCGGCAGAAAACAGTGCCGGCGGAATGCACAGAAAGGAAGCAGAATATGGCAGTTGTTACAATTACAAATGAAAATTTTGAGGACGAGGTGCTGGCGGCAAAGGTGCCGGTCATTCTGGATTTCTGGGCAGAGTGGTGCGGACCGTGTAAAATGCAGTCGCCGGTATTTGAGGCGCTGTCCGAGGAGCTTGCCGGAAAGGTGAAGTTCGGAAGCGTCAATGTGGACGAGCAGGCGGCGCTTGCGTTAAAGTATCAGGTGATGAGCATTCCGATGCTCGTTGTGATGCAGTACGGCATTTTTAAGAAAAAAGCGATCGGACTGCAGACGAGAGAGGAAATCTTAGATCTGCTTGCATGCTGCGAAGCAGAATAGATAACAAAGCGTTAGAGAAGGGAATTGCCGCAATAAGCATAGAGCTTTTGGGCGATAAGTAATATTATCAGAAGATCACACCGTGGGATTTCAGATGAAAATGCAGATGGAAATTCGGTTCAAAAAATGTGGAATTTCTAACCAGCCGAATGTTTGCATCTTCGATGATCCGTGTCTTTCCAAGTTTGGAGCACTCCGCGGGTCATGTCCGCATCCCGGAAGACAATTTGTAGGACTTTTGTGTGTGTCCCTTATTGGCACCAGACAACAGGTGGCATAAATGCCACCTTTATGTCGAATAAAACATAACCGCGCGAAACCGATGTCTGAGTTGCCATCTGCCCTATTTTCAATAGCAGATGGCAACGAGTTTCGGTTCGCGCGGTTTTATATCGTCTGTGAAGAGGTGCCATTAGGGACACCAGAAAGTCCGCCCATTGTCTCCGGTGTGTCGGACATGCCCCCGTCGGATTGTCCAAACGTGGAAGAGACACGGAATCCGATGCAAACATTCAGCCGGAAGAAATGCTCACATTTTTCTCAAACGAATATTCCATTTGCATTTCCACATGAAATCCCCAAGTGCGTTTCTTATAATATTACTTATCGATGCAAAGCGAGCTATGCTTATTGCGACAGTCCCTTTAACGGTTTTTTACGGTGTAAGCGGCTTTTTCTGAGTGCATTTCCATGAGAAGACGTGGAATCGTCCATCCGGCGTTTGTGGGCGTGAGTACAGCCTTGTAGTCGATGGGGGCGTCGATGCGGCGCAGTTCAAACAGCAGCTTGTCCATCCGGCGCTCGGGCAGCTGGCACATGACGAGCAGACGGTCGCGGGAGACGGCTGCCGGAGTGCTGCCGGCTTCGGGTATGCCGCAGGCAGCGGAAACGGCGGAGGCACCGGCAGGGGCATCTGCGCCTAAAGCAGCCGTGAGGCTGGCGGGGACAGGTGTGCCGGGAGCGGCGGGGATGCCGGCAGGAACCGCCCGGCCGGATGCGATTGCGCCGAGCGTATTGTGGTACATCGAAACGGGAATCTGCTCGCAGTGCAGTTTCAGCCGGGATGCAACCGGTTTTATCTTTTGAAATTCAGCGTCGGTAAGTCCGAAGAACAACAGTTTTTCCATAGATACCTCCAGAAATCAGATCGTAGTTTTGTCAGAGGTCATTATAACACAGATTTGCAGGAATACAACGAAAAGCAATGTGAGAAAATGTCCGGTTTTCCGGTAATTTGTGATTGCGGATATGGGGCGGATATGGTAGTATAAGGCATACCCGTTTTTTGGAGGGGCGTCTTTTTATCAAATCATGCAGGCAGGGAAGTCCTGCTGTGCAATCAGGGCTGCTGGAGCGGTCATCAGGCGGTATCCGCCACGGAATTCATTGAGGTGTTACTTATTTTTCGGGTTTGTGGTTGACATTTTCCCGGAAGTATACTACTATTAGAACAGAAAAACGAACATAAGTTCGCAATTCGTGCGCGGACGGTTCGCATGGAGGAAAGAGAATGGCTAAGGACGATAAACTGACAAGGGATGAGAGACCTACGACAAAGGAAGAGAAGTTAAAAGCGCTTGACGCGGCGATTTCACATATTGAGAAGCAGTACGGCAAGGGATCGGTCATGAAGCTGGGCGATAATTCTGCACACATGAATGTGGAGGCGGTTCCGACCGGATCATTGAGTCTTGATCTGGCGCTTGGAATCGGTGGTCTGCCGAAGGGACGTATCATAGAGATCTACGGACCGGAATCCAGTGGTAAGACGACGGTTGCACTGCATGCGGTGGCAGAGGTACAGAAGAGAGGCGGCATCGCCGGATTTATTGATGCGGAGCATGCGCTTGATCCGGTCTATGCGAAGAATATCGGTGTCGACATCGACAACCTCTACATATCACAGCCGGACTGCGGGGAGCAGGCGCTTGAGATCGCAGAGACGATGGTGCGTTCCGGAGCAGTCGATATTGTGATTGTGGACTCTGTGGCTGCGCTGGTACCGAAGGCGGAGATCGACGGCGATATGGGAGATTCCCATGTGGGACTGCAGGCGCGCCTGATGAGCCAGGCGCTCCGTAAGCTGACATCGATTGTCAGCAAGTCGAACTGTATCGTCATTTTTATCAACCAGCTGCGTGAGAAGATCGGCGTTATGTTCGGTAATCCGGAGACGACGACCGGCGGTCGTGCACTGAAGTTCTATTCTTCGGTGCGTCTGGATGTGCGGAGAGTGGAGGCGTTAAAGCAGGGCGGTGAGGTTGTCGGCAACCATACGCGTGTGAAGATTGTGAAGAACAAGGTGGCACCGCCTTTCAAGGAGGCGGAGTTCGATATTATGTTCGGACAGGGTATTTCCAAGGAAGGAGATATTCTCGATCTGGCGGCGGATGCCGGCATCATCAACAAATCCGGTGCATGGTATGCCTACAACGGCGAGAAGATCGGCCAGGGACGTGAGAATGCCAAGAACTACCTGAAGGAGAATCCGCTGATCTGTGAGGAAGTGGAAGCGAAGGTACGTGCAAAGTACAGCCCTGAGGAAGATGAGGCTGCAGAACAGCCGGATGAGAAGAGTGCGGGAAAGACAACAGGACGTACTCCGGAAGAACTGCCGGCAGAATAAGGATAGGAGTGCAACAGACAGATCATGCAGGAAGTCCAGGTAAAGGAAGTAGCCAGACGTGAGAAGGGACGGGTGTTTTTCCGGTTTGACAACGGAACCGAATTTACACTCTACCGGAGCGAGATCCGGGGACTGCCGCAGGCGGAGAGCATGCTTTTGATGACGGAGGATGCGTATCTGCCGGTATCACTATATGAGAAGATTCTGACGGAGATTGTCGGAAAGAGAGCCAAAAAGCGTGCACTGTTTCTGCTGGAGCGCATGGACCGCACGGAGTCGCAGCTCTGTGAAAAGCTCCGCCAGAACGGTTATCCCGAGGAGTGTGTTGCGGCGGCGGTGGAGTATGTAAAGCAGTATCACTATATCGATGACCTGCGTTATGCGAAGCAGTATATCCGCTATCACCAGCAGAAGAAGAGCAGCCAGCGCTTAAAGATGGACCTCATGAAAAAGGGGGTAGGGCGGGAGCAGATTGAGCAGGCACTCGCGGAGGAGTTTGTGTCGGATGAGCGGGCACAGATTGCGGAGCTTTTAGAGAAGCGGCACTACGATGCGGCGCAGGCAGACCGCAGGGAACAGCAGCGGATGTATCAGTTCCTCATGAGGCGCGGTTTTAAGAGCAGTGATATTCTTGCAGTGATGCGCGAAGAGCATTTTTTCGACGAATTTTAAAATAAATTTCAGTACAATATCTTGTATTTTTGTAAAAATGAAATGCAATATTATGCATATTGTACAGTTATTCACTTGACATAATTCATGAAATAGAATAAAATTTATGTGTTGTAATTTATGACAGATAACGATTATATTTTTATGTTATATGTGTTATATGTACAATGAAAACTTAATAAAGGAGGTGCTCCTGTGGAGACAGTGATTGCTGTTGTTGTTGCTATCGCAGTGACTGCCATCGTGGTCTATTTTGTTACATCTGCTTACCATAAGAAGGTGACGGAAGCCAAGATTGGAAACGCAGAAGAGAAGGCAAGAGAGATTATTGATGAGGCGGTGAAGACAGCGGAGACCAAGAAGCGCGAGGCAATGCTTGAGGCGAAGGAAGAATCCATTCGTGTGAAGAACGATCTGGATAAGGAAGTAAAAGAACGCCGGGCAGAGATTCAGCGCAGCGAGCGTCGTGTTGTACAGAAGGAAGAGAATCTGGACAAGAAGCTTGAGTCAATCGAGAGACGCGAAGCGGGTTTTGCTGCAAAGGAAGAAGAGATCAACAAACAGAAAGCGCAGGTCGCAAAGCTCAATGAAGAGCGGTTACAGGAACTGGAAAGAATCTCCGGATTAACCTCCGAACAGGCAAAGGAATATCTCTTAAAAACCGTTGAAGAAGATGTAAAACTTGATACTGCAAAATTGATCAAAGAAATGGAACACAGAGCCAAGGAAGAGGCGGACAAGAAGGCAAAGGAATATGTGGTAACAGCGATTCAGAAATGTGCGGCTGACCACGTCGCTGAGACAACCATTTCGGTTGTCCAGCTTCCGAATGACGAGATGAAGGGTAGAATTATCGGACGTGAGGGACGTAATATCCGCACGCTCGAGACACTCACCGGTGTGGATCTGATTATCGATGATACACCGGAGGCAGTAATCTTATCTGGATTTGATCCGATCAGAAGGGAAGTTGCCCGCATTGCTTTGGAGAAGCTGATTGTGGACGGACGTATTCATCCGGCCAGAATTGAGGAGATGGTCGAAAAGGCACAGAAGGAAGTCGAGACAATGATCCGTGAAGAAGGTGAGGCTGCAACCTTAGAGGTTGGAGTTCACGGAATTCATCCGGAACTTGTCCGATTGCTCGGCAGAATGAAGTTCCGGACGAGTTATGGACAGAATGCATTGAAGCATTCCATCGAAGTAGCCCAGTTATCCGGATTGCTGGCTGCTGAGATCGGTGTGGATGTCAGAACTGCAAAACGTGCAGGTTTACTGCATGATATCGGAAAATCAGTAGATCATGATATGGAAGGTTCCCATATTCAGATTGGTGTGGATTTGTGTAGAAAGTACAAGGAATCACCGATTATCATCAATGCTGTGGAAGCACATCATGGTGACGTGGAGCCGGAGTCTCTGATTGCATGTATTGTACAGGCGGCTGATACGATCAGTGCGGCAAGACCTGGAGCGAGAAGAGAGACATTAGAGACCTACTCAAACAGATTAAAACAGTTAGAGGATATTTCAAACGGATTTAAGGGCGTAGAGAAGTCATTTGCTATTCAGGCAGGCAGGGAGATTCGAGTTATGGTTGTTCCAGAACAGGTCAGCGATGCAGATATGGTATTGATGGCACGTGATATTTCCAAGAAGATTGAAGCGGAAATGGAATACCCAGGACAGATTAAAGTAAATGTAATTCGTGAATCGAGAGTAACCGACTACGCGAAATAACAAAGAGAGCAGAGAAAAGTTGTCGCATAACCGAGAAATCGTGAAGCGGCAGCTTTTTTCATTTCATAGGAAATACCGTGCCGCCTTCATGTGTGAATGCAGAACCTTCCTATGAAATAAAAAACGCTCCGCGAGGATGCGCAGCTCGCGGTAAGGAAAATATCGCTTTGCAAACCGCTCGCGCGCGGAGAATCTCGCAAGCGAGATTCTTTTTCATAGGAAATACCGTGTGATGTTAAAGCGTGGAAGATGTTTCCTGTAGGGCAAAATGCTTCGCGGAGGCCGCATTGCGGCGAAGGCGGGGATGTTATATCAGATGCAGAATAGAAAGGATGGGTAATATGGATCAGCAGGTAAAGAGAGTCAAGAGAGAACTAATAAAACATGGTGCAATTCTGGATATGTATGAGGATACCATGGAACTTCCGGATGGAAAGCAGGAGACATGGGACTTTATCTCACACCGCAAGGGAGCGGCGGCCGTTGTGCCGGTGCGCGGGGATGGAAAGATCCTGATGGTAAAGCAGTACCGGAATGCGATCGACCGCATGACTCTGGAGATTCCGGCAGGTTCGCGCGACAGCGTGACGGAGGATACCAGGGTATGTGCAGCAAGGGAACTGGAGGAGGAGACCGGCTATTGCAGCGACGATCTGACCAGAATCTTATCTCTTAAGACGACAGTCGCATTCTGTGACGAGTTTATTGATGTCTATCTGGCAAAAAATTTAAAGCCCGGACATCAGCATCTCGATGAGGGGGAATTTATTGATGTTGCCGCCTACGGGGTGGATGAATTGTGCGATATGATCTATGCGGGAACCATCCAGGATGCCAAAACGGTTGCCGGAATTTTAGCATATAAGAATCTGCTGAATCAGGACTAGGAGATCCGCATAAATATAATACAGAAAAGATATGAGCGGAGTGCAATGTTTGAAGCGGGAAGGATGTATTGTGATGCTGGCATTTCTGGGCGGAATTGTTCTGACCAATCTGCTTGGCGCAAATCGGCAGATACATGGACAACTGCTGAATCAGACATTTCTGCAACAGTATGCTTATCAAAAAGTGGATGGGAATCAGCTGTTTGGTCATGTGGTTATGGTGCGCATGCAGATGCTGGTTCTCATCTTTTTGCTTGGAAGAGCGGTTGACGGAAAGGTGTTTTCCGTGCTGGCAAAGAGCATGCTCTCAGCAGGATTCGGATTCTTGCTTGTTGTCGGAATTATGGAATACGGAGGATATGGCTGCCTGATCATTCTTGCCGGATTGCTGCCGCAGTGGATTTTTTATACGGCGGCGCTGCTTTTCTATGCGAACAGTAAGAAAAGACAGAGCAGAATCGTGGGATGGAACAGCTGGCAGGATCGGACGCGGCAGCTGGCGGAAGCGGGGCTTGTGACAGGCTGTGTGTTATTGGGAACGTTTGTGGAGAGCTTTGTCAATCCGGCAGTATTCGCCTGGGTTTTAAAAATTTTTTGCTAAAATTTTTAAAATGATTACAATATATGGTACGGAGAAAATAAGGGAAACGAGATGTTGTAGTTTCGCTCTAAATGCCCGAATTATAAGGGAAAAATGCGATTGCTTTTCGGTTTGGTTCTGATTATAATGAATGATGTACCGCGTTTGCGGTACATTTTTCGACAGAGAAGAAAGCCGCATACAGCGGAGCAATGCAGTGAACAAATGAGTGGCGGGGCAGGTAAACGTTATGACGCAGGACATACAGAATTTCATTCAATATTTACATCAGGAGAAGAATACCTCAGAGAACACGGAGGTTTCTTATGCGCGTGATTTGAAGAAAATGAATCAGTATCTTCTGGCACAGGGAATCTGCGATGTGAATGAGGTGACGGCTACAAGTCTGACATCCTACGTCATCTATCTGGAAAAGGAAGGAAGAAAGCCTGCGACGATCTCGCGAAGCATTGCGTCCATGAAGGCGTTCTATCATTATATGGAGAAGGAGCGGAGACTGGCAGTAGATCCGTCCGAGCGTTTAAAGGCGCCGCGGATTGAGAAGAAAATGCCGACAGTATTGACGACGGAAGAGGTGACGCGCCTTTTGGAACAGCCGGGAGGTACATCGCCGAAGGAACTGCGGGATAAAGCCATGCTGGAGTTATTGTATGCGACAGGCATCCGTGTGTCCGAGCTGATTTCACTGAGGGTGTCGGATGTGAATCTGCGGATGGAGTATCTGACCTGCTCGGATGGACATAAGGAACGGATCATTCCGTTTGGAATGATTGCGCGCAAGGCGCTGGAAGCTTATCTTGCAGAGGGCAGGCCGAAGCTTATATCAGATGAGAAGGAAGACCGCCTGTTTACGAACTGTTCCGGGCAGCCGATGAGCCGCCAGGGATTCTGGAAGCTGATGAAGGGCTACGGCAAAAAGGCGGGAATAGAAGCGGAGATTACGCCGCATATGTTGAGACATTCCTTTGCGGCGCATATGGTCGGCAACGGGGCGGACTTAAAATCGGTGCAGGAGATGCTGGGACATTCGGATATTTCCACAACGCAGATATATGCGCAGGCGAAAGATCTGCAGATGCGGGAGGTTTATCTGAAGGCGCATCCGCGCGGATAAGAAGACGGGATATAAAAGAGAATATATAATAGAAAAAGAATATAAAAAAGAAGATAGAAAAGAACATAAAAAGAGGTGCAGCCACATGGTTTGTGTGGTTGCACCTCTTTTGTTTCATAGGAAATACCGTGATACATTCATGTGTGAAAGTAGAACCTTCCTATGAAATAAAAAACGCTCCGCGAGGATGCGCAGCTCGCGGTAAGGAACATATCGCTTTGCGAACCGCTCGCGCGCGGAGAATCCCGCAAGCGAGATTCTTTTTCAGAACGTGCGTTAGCGGCACATATCTGCAATGGTATAGATCAGATCTCTGGAATCCTCCCAGCCAAGGCACGGGTCGGTGATGGATTTGCCATAGATGTGATCGCCGATTTTCTGGTTGCCTTCCTCGATATAGCTCTCGATCATAACACCTTTTACCATGTGTTCGATATCGGAGGAAACCTGTCTGTTGTGCATGACTTCCTTTACGATGCGGATCTGCTCCTTGAATTTCTTGCCGGAATTGGAGTGGTTGACATCGACCACAGCAGCCGGATTGACGAGATCCATTTCCTGGTACATCTCGCAGAGGCGGATCAGATCTTCGTAGTGGTAATTCTGTGTGGTGTTGCCGTGCTTGCTGACCGCGCCGCGAAGCACAACGTGTGTGAGCGGGTTGCCGGTTGTCTCGACTTCATAGCCGCGGTATACGAAGTGGTGTGGGTGCTGTGCGGCGTAGACGGAATTGAGCATGACGGAAAAGTCGCCGCTGGTCGGGTTCTTCATGCCGGAAGCCACATCAAAACCGCTCACGGTGAGACGGTGCTGCTGATCCTCGACGGAACGCGCGCCGATGGCGACATAGGACAACAGGTCTTCCACATAGCCCCAGTTCTCCGGGTAGAGCATCTCGTCGGCGCAGGTAAGACCGCTTTCCTCGATCGCGCGAATGTGCATTTTGCGCATGGCGATCAGTCCCTCAATCATGTCCGGCGCTTTTTCCGGATCCGGCTGTGAGGCAATACCCTTATAACCTTCGCCTGTGGTGCGTGGTTTGTTGGTGTAGACACGCGGAATCAGAATCAGCTTGTCCGCAACATCCTCCTGAATGGAAGTGAGGCGGCTGACATAATCACAGACGGAATCTTCGTTGTCCGCGGAGCAAGGTCCGATGATGACGAGAAAACGGGAATCTGCTCCGGTAATGACGGCGCTGATCGCAGCATCACGCTCTTTTTTTAACGCTTTCAGCTTGTCGGAAAGCGGATAGTTCTGTTTGATTTCGGCCGGTGACGGCAGTTCGTTTAAAAATGTAAAACTCATATGACATTGTGTGGATAAGGAAAAAGACACCGCACACTCCTTTCTGTTTGAATCGTAATTATCTTAGCTGATATTACAATAGATGTCAAATATTTGCATATTTATTCAGAATGGAGTAAACTGTAAAAAAAGCCGTACATGGAAGTGGTCCGGATGAAAAAATGCAGGTATGGAAAGGGAGCAGGAACATGAAGCCATTGGAGATAAAACACCGTGTGATTGGGAGAGGGGAACCGTTGATCTGCGTTCCCGTGGTAGAGCAGGATGCACAGTCGGTGATCCGGGAGATCACGTATCTGAGTCAGAGCACCGCGGATATGATCGAGTGGAGAGTGGATGCATTCCGCGATTTTACAGATTACAATTCAATCCGGAGCGTATTTGAGGCTGTGGCGCCTCTGCTGGGGGAGAAGCTTTTCCTGTATACATTCCGTACCGCGCATCAGGGAGGCATGGCGCAGGTGAAAGCGGAACAGCTCGACGATCTGCACGATCTTGCGGCGGAATCCGGCTGTGTCGATCTGGTGGATCTGGAATTCTTTGAGGAAGACCGACCGCTCCATAAGATAAAAAGGCTGCGGGAGATGGGAGTGTCGGTCATTGCCTCACATCACGATTTTGAGCAGACGCCGTCTCCGGAAGTCATGAAGATGCTGCTGGAGAAAATGTGCGCCGGCGGAGCGGATATTGTAAAGCTTGCGGTGATGCCGCAGAATTATAAAGACGTGCTCAATCTGCTGGATGTGACGGCACAGTTTAGAGAGGAGAATCCGGATACGCCGGTGATTACGATGTCCATGGGATCACTCGGCGGCATCAGCAGGATCAGTGGGGAGACGTTCGGCTCCTGCGTCACATTCGGCGCGCACGAAAAGCCGAGTGCGCCGGGACAGTTCGCCATGAAAGAACTCAGACAGATGCTGGATACGATTCATGCCAGCAGCCAGATACAATAGAATTATTAAAAAAAGATAAACACAGGGAGATTGCTTGACGCAGCAATCTCCCTGTGCTATTATAATGTCCCAAATTATGTAACAGTGTTAATAATTAACAAGGTGGTGAAATATGGAAGAATTGTATGCGGGTTTATTTCGGGCGATGAACCGTTTCGGAAAACTGCGGATCGGAGAACTGTTTTCCGATATGACAAAAAGCGACGGCATGATGCTCTGGGCAATTTCACAGTTGAACCAGGAAAAGAATAATGGGAGAGCTACAGTGTCTGAACTGGCAGAGAAGCTTCATACCCAGAATTCTGCTGTGTCAAGGACTTTGAAGAATCTGGAGGATCACGGCTGGATCTGCAGAATGACAGATCCGAAAGACCGGCGCAATACCTGTGTCGCTCTGACGGAGAGTGGGGAGGACATGCAGCAAAATATGACATGCACCATGCAGGAATTTGGCAGGGCAGTCATTTCGCAGATGGATGAACAGGATCTCAAAAAGCTCATAGTATGCCTGGATGAATTATATGACATTGCAGCAGAAGAAATCGAGAAGAGAAGTATGCGAAACAGAAAGGAAGGACAACATGGGAAAGATTTTTAAAAATATGATTCCATACTGGAAACCGCTGATCCTGGTGTTATTGCTGTTGTTTGTGCAGGCGTGGTGCGATCTGTCACTGCCGGCATACACATCGGACATTATTGATGTCGGAATTCAGAATCAGGGAATAAAACACATCCTGCCGGAGGCATTGACACCGGAGGAGTATGAGAAGGCAGAACTTTTGATGACGGATGAAGAGACGGCATCCTGGGAGGAAAGCTATGCGTTAAATGGCAGTGTGTACGAGCGGAATGTGACCGGGGAAGAACGGCTGGAGGAACTGGATGATACGTTTCTCGTACCGCTTCTTATGAATTATCAGATGTCTGCTATGGAGGAAAGTACATTTAAGAAACTGATGGCAGAGCAGATGCATACAGATGAGTCTGCGCTGGACGGAATGACGATCGAGCAGATCGGCGCGTCCATGGGCGTGGAATTAAAAACATTTGAAAAAGAGACGCAGAACGAGGACGGAAATACGACGACAGTCAC
Source organism: Roseburia hominis A2-183 (assembly GCF_000225345.1). Classification (NCBI taxonomy): domain Bacteria; kingdom Bacillati; phylum Bacillota; class Clostridia; order Lachnospirales; family Lachnospiraceae; genus Roseburia; species Roseburia hominis. The sequence goes on along the minus strand of NC_015977.1, from coordinate 1,942,353 downwards.
CTGTGTGGATATGAGAGATCTGCTGCAGGCGATGGTATCCGGCGGCATGCTGGAAAAAGACCAGCTTTTATCAATGCGCGGGGAACTCAACTCGATGCTCGATGCCATGGGCAGTTCGCTTGTCAAATCGATGGGCGTGGCGTACGCGGCAGGCTGCGATGCGGCGGCAGGCGTGGATGTGGAAGCAATTCAGAAGTCTTATCTGTGGAAAGCCGGTTTGAAAATGGTGGGAATGGCTCTGATTATGGGGATTGCCACGGTCTTAGTCGGCTTTATCGGCGCCCGCATCGGTGCAGGAATCGGACGTGATCTCCGCGGAAAAATATTTAAAAGGGTGGTAAGCTTTTCCAATGCCGAGATGGATCGTTTTTCAACAGCTTCGTTAATTACCCGGAGTACGAACGATATCCAGCAGATTCAGATGACATGCGCGATTCTGATCCGTATGGTAGCTTATGCACCGATCCTTGGAATCGGCGGAATCTTAAAGGTACTGCAGACCGGTGCCGGTATGGGCTGGATCATTGTGCTTGCAGTGCTTGTAATTCTGGGATATGTGATGGTTCTGATGGCGGTTGCGATGCCGCGTTTTAAGCTGATGCAGAAACTGGTGGACCGCATCAACCTCGTGGCGCGTGAAATCCTGACAGGACTTTCGGTCATCCGGGCGTTCGGCAGGGAGAAAAAAGAGGAGCAGCGTTTTGACGATGCGAACCGCGATCTGACGAAAACCATGCTTTTTACAAACCGCGTCATGACATTTATGATGCCGGGAATGATGATGATCATGAATGTGCTTACGGTTGGAATTGTGTGGTTCGGCGCACATAAGATCGATCAGGGAACTATGCAGGTCGGCTCCATGACGGCGTTTATCACGTATGCGATGATGATTGTCATGGCATTCTTAATGCTCGCGGCAATGTCGATTATGCTTCCGCGTGCGGCAGTGGCTGCGGAGCGTATTGATGAGGTCATCCGCACGCAGTCTTCGATCGCGGAACCAATGCAGCCGGAGAAAATTAAAGAACACCGCGGCGTGATCTGTTTTTCCCATGTGAACTTCCGCTACCCGAACGCGCAGGAGGATGTGCTCTCGGACATTGACTTTGTTGCGGAGCCGGGAAAGACGACGGCAATCATCGGCAGTACCGGCTGCGGAAAGTCAACACTGGTGAACCTGATTCCGCGTCTTTATGATGTGACGGGCGGAAGCATTACCATGGACGGCATTGATATCCGGAAGCTTGCCATGGCAGAACTTCGGGAGGAGATTGGTTTTGTACCACAGAAAGGAGTACTGTTTTCCGGTACCATCGCATCGAATTTAAGATTCGGCAAGGATGATGCCACCGATGAACAGATCCGGGAGGCGGCAGAGATTGCGCAGGCATCGGATTTTATCGCGGAGAAAAAAGAAGGATATGACAGTGCCATTGCACAGGGTGGAAGCAATGTGTCGGGAGGCCAGAAACAGCGCCTTGCCATCGCCAGAGCGATCGCAAAGCAGCCGCAGGTTTTTATTTTTGACGACAGCTTTTCCGCACTGGATCTGAAGACGGATGCCGCACTGCGCCGGGCACTTGCCAAAAAGGTTGTCGACAAGACGGTGATCATCGTCGCGCAGCGGATCAGCACGATCCTGCATGCAGATCAGATTCTGGTATTAAACGATGGACGCATTGTCGGAAAGGGAACACACGAGGAACTGCTTCGCGGCTGTGAAACTTATCGTGAGATCGCGAGATCCCAGATGTCGGCAAAAGAGCTTGGAATGGAGGAACAGGAGGTGTCTGTGAATGAGTAACGGAAATGAGACGGCAAAAGGAATGGGCAGACGCCGTGGACCGATGGGCGGACGCGGTATGACGCCGGGAGAGAAGCCGAAGGATTTAAAGGGAGCCATCGGAAAACTGGCATCCTATATCCGGCATTTTAAGTTTGCAATCGTTATTGTTGCAGTATTTGCGGCGTGCTCCACGGTGTTCAGCGTAATCGGACCAAAGATTCTGGGAAAAGCGACGACAGCGCTCTCGGAAGGACTGATGGCGAAGATCCGCGGAACAGGCGGAATAGATTTTACTTATATAGGAAAGATCCTGCTGTTTGTATTGGGGCTGTATCTTCTCAGTGCACTGTTTTCGTTTGTGCAGGGCTGGATTATGACCGGGGTGACCCAGAAGATCTGTTACCAGCTCCGGAAGGAAATCTCGGAGAAGATCAACCGAATGCCGATGAAGTATTTTGAGAGCCGTACCTACGGTGAGGTGCTTTCCAGAATCACCAACGATGTGGATACCTTAGGACAGGGACTCAACCAGAGCATTACCACGATCATTACCTCGGTTGCGACACTGATCGGTGTATTTATCATGATGCTCAGCATCTCGCCGCTCATGACGCTGATCGCGCTTGTGATCCTGCCGGTCTCCGCGGGGCTGATTTCCTTCGTTGTGAAGAAGTCGCAGAAATACTTTAAGAATCAGCAGGAATATCTGGGACATATCAACGGACAGGTGGAGGAGATTTACGGAGGACATCTGGTCATTAAGGCATTTAACAGAGAGCAGGATACGATCGAGGAGTTTGATGCGACGAACCAGAAGCTGTATGAATCGGCATGGAAGTCACAGTTTCTCTCCGGTATGATGCAGCCGATCATGATGTTTGTCGGAAATCTCGGATATGCAGCCGTTGCGCTTAGCGGAGGTCTGCTTGCTATCCGGGGAACGATCACAATCGGAGATATTCAGGCGTTTATCCAGTACGTGAAAAGTTTCACACAGCCGATCCAGCAGATCGCACAGGTCATCAACCAGGTGCAGTCGATGGCGGCGGCTTCGGAGCGTGTGTTTGAATTCCTGAATGAGGAGGAAGAAGACCAGTCCGTGGAGAATCCTTGTGATATTTCCAAGGTGACAGGCGCGGTATCGTTTGAGCATGTTCATTTCGGCTACCAGCCGGATCAGACGATCATTCACGACTTCAGCGTAAATGTGGCTCCGGGACAAAAGATTGCCATTGTCGGACCGACAGGCGCCGGAAAGACCACTATGGTCAAACTTCTGATGCGTTTTTATGATGTAAACAGCGGCGCAATCTGCCTTGACGGTCATGACGTGAGAAGCTTTAACCGGCGGGATCTGCGTGAGGCATTCGGTATGGTGCTTCAGGATACCTGGCTGTTTCAGGGAACGATCATGGAAAATATCCGTTACGGCAGGCTGGATGCGACGGATGAGGAAGTCATTGCCGCAGCGAAGGCGGCGCACGCCGACCACTTTATCCGCACACTGCCGGGTGGCTATCAGATGGAGTTAAACGAGGATGCAAGCAACGTCTCACAGGGGCAGAAGCAGCTTCTCACCATCGCCAGAGCAATTCTTGCAGACAACAAGATCCTGATTCTTGACGAGGCGACGTCGTCGGTTGACACACGCACGGAGGTGGCAATCCAGAAAGCGATGGATCACCTGATGAAGGGGCGTACCAGCTTTGTCATCGCACACCGCCTGTCGACCATACGCGATGCGGATATGATCCTCGTCATGAAGGACGGCGACATCGTAGAGCAGGGCAGACACGAAGAACTGCTCAAAAAGCAGGGCTTTTATGCGAACCTGTATAACTCGCAGTTCGAGGAGACCGTGGCATAAGAGACGGCATGCTCCGAAAGCGGACTGCCGTACGGCAAGGAGGGATAAGGAATATTACAGGAACACCCGGGAACAGAAAGCTCCGGAATAGAACGGACGGCGGCAATTCTGACCGCAAAATCCGGTATTTTTAACCACGCCGCGCCTGGCATCTTCGATGATCTGTGTCTTTCCAAGTTTGGAACACTCCACGGAATGAGTTCGCAAGCCGGCAGACAATTTTAGGACTTTTGTGTGTGTCCCTTATGACACCTCTGAATAGAACATAACCGCGCGAAGCCGATGTTTGAGTCGGCATCTGCCTTATTTTCAATAGCAGATGCCGGCGAGTTTCGGTTCGCGCGGTTTTATATTGTCTGTGAAGAGGTGCCATTAGGGACACCAGAAAGTCCGCTCATTGTCTGCAGCTTGTCGGACACACTCCGTGAGTGTCCAAACGTGGCCAAGACACGAAATGGGATGCCGGACGTGGCATGGAAGAAATACACGAATTTTGCTTCAAAGAATTTGCTGCCGTCCGTTCTATCCGGAACTTTCAGGTATCTGTTTTTCGGAATATTCCTCATCCCCCATCCTTTTCCGTTACGGCTGGCGATTACGGGGACGTGCCGGATCGGACGCCGCGTCTGCCGGATGCGCTGCATTGCGCTTGGCGCGCTGCATGCCGCCGGTCATGTGGGAGAGCGCGGGCGCTGCATCGTCCGCTTCGATAAAGCAGGCGCGCTTGATGGAATCTTCCCCGTAGCGGGAGCGGATGGCGTCGACCGCCACATTCAGGCGGGAGAGCTTCTCGTTCTTCTGCATGTCAAACAGGTCGTACTGCTCGTAGTGTTCCTGCGTCGCCTTGCCGGTCGAGACGCCGAGCAGCCGGATTGGACGGTGATCCCAGAGCTCGTCGAAGAGCTCACAGGCACAGGTGTACAGCTTCTCCGTGACGTTGGTGGAGGAAGCAAGCGTTACCTGTCTGGAAGTGTGGCGGAAATCATTGTCCACAATCTGCACCTGCACCACGCTGACATAGGCGCCGGCAGCGCGGATTCTGGCACCGACCGTCTCACAGAGCGAGAGAAGCACATGCTTTGCCACCGCGGTATCCGTCACATCGTACTGGAGCGTGAGGGAATTGCCGAATCCCTTGCTTGCGGCGTCGTTGTGGGACAGCGGTGTGGATTCGATTCCGTTGGCATAATTCCAGATGGTGTCGCCGTGGGATTTAAAGACGGAGAGAATCATGGCGTGATCGCTTTTGGCCAGCTGGCCGATGGTTGTGATGCCGAGGGAGCGGAGCCTTAGGGCGGTGGATTTCCCGACGAAAAACAGATCCTCGATCGGAAGCGGCCAGAACTTTTCTTCCATTTCGGATGGGAAAAGCGTGTGTACTTTGTCCGGTTTTTCAAAGTCGGAGGCAGTCTTGGCGAGCAGCCGGTTGGAGGAGATGCCGATGTTCACGGTAAAGCCGAGCCGGGTGTGAATCTCGTCCTTCAGCCTGTGGGCAAAGTCCACCGGATTGCCGTAGAGCGAGGAGGTGCCTGTCATGTCGCAGAAGGCCTCGTCGATGCTGTAGGCGTCCACCGAGGGCGCATATTCTTTGAGAAGTGCCATGAACTGGCGGGAACGCTCCACATAGATGCTGTAGTGCGGGGCATAGATTTTTAAATCAGGGCACTTGCGCCTTGCCTGGGCGAGCGGCTCGCCGGTACAGACGCCGAGCGCGGCTGCGGAGGGCGACTTGGCGAGAACAATCCCGTGCCGTGTCTTTTCGCTGCCGCCGATGACGGAAGGAAAAGAGCGGATGTCCGGGGCGTCCGGATCCTGGCGCAGAAGTTCGGCGGCTTCCCAGCTTAAAAATGCGGAATTGACGTCAATGTGATAAATGAGCGGCTGCGGCATATGGTAATCCTCCTTATGATGGTGTATTATAGCAGAGAAGTGAACAAAAGTAAATGAAAATACAAACATATGTTCCTGGAGGAAGAATGAAGATCCGTATCTATGTCATGACACATAAAAAGTTTGAGATGCCGCAGAGCCCGCTGTTTCGTCCGCTCCATGTGGGACGCGCGTGCGGGGAAGACCTGGGCTATCCGGGGGATGATACCGGAGAGAATATTTCCGACAAAAATTGCTATTACAGTGAGCTGACCGGGCTCTACTGGGTGTGGAAAAACTGTCACGATGTGGATTATGTGGGCACCTGTCATTACCGGAGATATCTGCTCGGGGCGGATGAGAGGATTCTTATGGAGGACGATTACGAAAAGCTTTTATCAGAGTACGATCTGATTACGACGAAGCAGGTTGCACTCAATAACTCCTACTATTACGGTTTTTGCGCCAATCATAACAAAAAGGCACTGGATGCGGCGGGAGAGGTGATAAAAGAACGTTATCCGGCATATTATCCGGCGTTTGAGAGGCTGGTGCACGGCACAAGGACGTATTTCGGGAATATGTTTGTCACGTCGAAGGAGCTTTATGATTCGTACTGCAGCTGGCTCTTTTCCATATTTGCCGAGGTGGAAAAACGGATCTGTCTGGAGACGGGGGAGGATGCCTACCATAAGCGCGTGTTCGGATTTATCTCCGAATTCCTGCTGCTGGTCTGGGTGACGGTGCAGGGACTTTCGGTGTGTGAGTGCAAGGTGGGGATGATCGGTGAGAAGGCGGAGACGAGAGAGATGAAAGAGCAGCTTGCCGGCTATTTTGCAAGACGCGATGTGGACGGCGCCAAGGCGTATTTCCTTGAGCGCAGAAAGGAGCGCCCGGACGTTTTGATGGAGGCGTCGGATGTGACGGGAGAACTCCGGCTTTGCATGCAGGTGATCGCAACGGCGGGAATGGAGCAGACACGTTACGGGACGAACCTTTTAGAACGCGAAAATCGTTTCAAAGAGCTGATGCAGATGTTTGACCGTCTGGACCAGATCGTGTACCGCTACCGCAACGGTCTGCAGAAAAAAGAGGATGCCGTCTTTTTAAAGGAACAGGGAATCACGGACACCGCGCTTCTGATCGCACTGCGGATCCCGGGGGATGATGCAGCGCGCCAGAAGGAACTGTTTGCACAGATTACGGCAGACAAAAAAGCACTGGATGGCACCACCGCAGATACCGTTACTGTGTGAGTTCACACAATTTTCAGAAAAGCTTTTGGGATAAGCGTTGACAAACAAAATGCCAATGTGCTAGTATATGTTCGTTGCGATATGAGTTTTTCAGAGATGCGCAATGGGCAACCGTAGTCTAATGGATAGAACACCGGACTCCGACTCCGGCAATGCGGGTTCGATTCCCGCCGGGTGCATTTTTTTGACAGATATGGCAGAGCAGATTGCTCTGCCATAGAATATTAGAGAATCTTTGACAGGCGAGAGACTGTCAGATTGGAACATCTGTGCCTGCAGATATGCACACAGATGATGCGGTAGTGCAGCGGATGACGAATTGTTTGGGAAAGGTACGGTGGAGAATCAATGGAGAATTCCAGTTTGAATCATACAGAGAATCATAAGACAGAGGAGAAGGAGACGAAGAGAACGCCGATTAAGCAGAGAAAAAAGGAGAATGAGGTTCTCCGATTTATCCGGGAGCACATCCGGTATTTTGCGGCGGGAGCGCTGGTGGTCGTTTTAATCCTCGTGCTTGCCATGTGTGCGAAGCCGAAGGGATCCGACTCTGATGTCGTGGTGAATGCGAACGCGACGGAGAGCACGCAGGCGACGGAAGAAGCCTATCAGGTGGATGCCAATGAGAATATCAACGCACTGATTACACAGTATTACACGGCGTATGCGGCGGGAGATGTTACGACACTTTCCTCGATTGCAACACCGATTTCTGCAAATGAGCAGAGCTACATCGGATTATTTTCACAGTATGTGGATGAATATCAGAATATCAAGTGCTACACCAAGACAGGGCTGGATGCGAACTCTTATCTGGTTTCCGTGTCGATGGAGATCAAGTTTACGGGAGTGGATACCACAGCGCCGGGACTGGATTTCTTCTATGTCCGTACGAACGATGACGGCACGCTTTATATTGACAACCTGTACAGCCAGTACAACCTTGCCAATCAGGAGAATGCGCTTGACACCAGCGTACAGAGCCTGATCGGTCAGTTTGAGAGCGAGTCGGATGTGGTGGAGCTGCAGAGTGAGGTGCAGACGAGATACGATGAGGCGCTTGCAGCGGATGAGAATCTGGCGAATATGATTCAGACGACGATTCCTGCAGCAATCAAGGACTGGGTGAGCCAGGTGGCGGCACAGGCGGCAACCGAGCAGACCGAAGCGACCGAGGCGGCGGAACAGCCGGAGACCGAGCAACCGCAGGAGACAGAGCAGCAGGAAGAGACCGTACAGCAGACAGAGACGCTTGCGACGAAGGATCGTGTGAATGTCCGTGCCGCAGCGGATACGGAATCTGAAAAGCTCGGCACCTTAGATCAGGGAACCGTTGTCACCCGTACAGCGGTGGACGGCGACTGGAGCGTGATTGATTACAACGGTACGACAGGTTATGTCAAGAATGAGTTTTTGACCTATGATCTGCCGGATACGACGGCGGACAATAATTCGGACAGTTCATCGGATAACAGCGACAGCACAAACAGTGCTTCCATCGCAGAGGGAACGGTGATTATGCTGGAGAATACCACGAATATCCGCTCGGGAATGAGCGAGGATTCCAGCAAAGTCGGAACGGCTTATGCGGGAGAGAAGGTCACAGTTGTGATGAGTTATGCGGAGGGCTGGACCAAGGTAAAATGGAACGGCGAGACCGGTTACATAAAGACATCTTTATTACAGTAAGCGGTGCGGCCTGGCTGATACCGGAAAACGGAGACTTTTTAAAAGGAAGTCTCCGTTTTTTCACAGAGAGAACATTTGAAACGGAGAGATTATGGACGAACAGGGAGTGCGGATCAACAAATATCTGAGTGAGGCAGGGGTGTGTTCAAGACGTGAGGCGGACCGTCAGATCGAGGCGGGGGCGGTTACCGTGGACGGAGTCTGCGCCAGACCCGGGACAAGAGTGCTGCCGGGGCAGACGGTCTGCTTTCAGGGGAGAAGCGTAAGCCAGGAGGAAGAACGCATCCTGCTCGCGTTTCACAAGCCGGCGGGAATTGTCTGCACAGCGGAAAAACGCGAGAAAAACAATGTGATCGACTATATTCATTATCCGAAGCGCATCTACCCGGTCGGAAGACTCGACAAGGACTCGGAGGGGCTGCTTCTTTTGACGAATCAGGGCGATCTTGTGAACAAGATTATGCGGGCGGGAAACATGCACGAGAAGGAATATCTGGTGACGGTGAACAAACCGCTCACGGAGTCTTTTCTGCGCGGAATGGCAGGCGGCGTGCCGCTCGTGGAACTGAATGCGACAACACGCCGGTGCTTTGTGGAACGCATCGGCAAGCGCGAGTTCCGGATCATTTTAACGCAGGGATTGAACCGGCAGATCCGGAGGATGTGTGAATATTTCGGCTACCGTGTGGAAAAGCTGGTGCGCGTGCGTATTATGAATATTGAATTGGGCAGTTTAAAGAGTGGAACATACCGGAATGTGACGGAGGAGGAGTATCACGAATTGCTCCGCCTGACCGCGGATTCGTCCAGCGATCCGGTGATGCCTGCAAAAAAGACGGGGGAGAAAAAGAGATGACACCGGAAGAACAGATCAAAAACCTGCGGGAACAGATTGCGTATCACAGTGACCGCTATTACAATCAGGATAATCCGGAGATATCCGATTACGAGTTTGACCAGCTGATGCTGGAATTAAAGCGGCTGGAGCGGGAACATCCAGAGCTGGTCACACCGGATTCACCGACCCAGAAGGTGGGCGGCACCGCGAAGCGGACGGCGGGTGTGCTGGTAAGGCACAATGTCCCGATGCTAAGCCTGCAGGATGTGTTCTCAAAAGAAGAGATCTACGATTTTGTGGCACAGATGAAAGAACAGCTGGATGATCCGGAGTTTGTCGTGGAGTATAAGATCGACGGACTTTCGATGACGCTGCGCTATGAGAACGGGGAGCTGGCGCTCGCGGAGACGCGCGGCGACGGCATCAATTTCGGCGAGGATGTCACGGCGAATGCAAAGGTGATCGGCGACGTGAAAAAGAAGCTCCGGGAGGCACCGGAGTATCTGGAGATCCGCGGGGAAGTCTACATGAAGAATGCGGATTTTGATGCCGTGAATGAAAAACAGGAGCTGCTCGGGAAAAAGCCGTTCGCCAATCCGAGAAACTGTGCGGCGGGCACGCTCCGCCAGCTGGATTCCGCGATCACGAAAGAGCGTAAGCTGTCGCTGTTTATATTTAATATCCAGCAGGTGCGGGGAATGCAGTTTGACACGCACACACAGGGATATGAATATCTGAAGAAACAGGGAATTCATGTGATTGACGATTACCGTGTCTGCAAGACGGCAGATGAAGTGTGGGAGGCGATTACCGCCATCGGCGAGAACCGCGGCAACCTCGGCTATGACATCGACGGAGCGGTGGTCAAGATCAACCGTTTCTCGGACAGGGAGAAGCTCGGGGCAACCTCGAAAGTGCCCAGATGGGCGATCGCCTACAAATATCCGCCGGAGGAAAAAGAGACAAAGCTTTTGGACATCGAACTGTCGGTCGGAAGGACAGGCAGGATCACGCCGACTGCGGTATTTGAGCCGATACGGCTCTGTGGAACGAGCGTTTCGAGGGCGACGCTTCACAATCAGGACTTTATCGATGATCTGGATGTCGGAATCGGGGACACCATCGTCGTCTACAAATCCGGCGAGATCATTCCGAAGGTGAAGGAAGTGCGGAAAGAAAAGCGCCCGGAGGGCTGGAAGCGCTTTGTGATACCGGATGTCTGTCCGGTGTGCGGGGCGAAGACAGAGCGGGAACGCGATACGGCGGACATCAAGTGTACATCGCCGAACTGCCCGGCGCAGCTGGAGCGCCACATCATCAATTTTGTCGGAAGAGACGCCATGGACATCAAGGGGTTCGGAACGGTTTATATTGAAGAACTCGTCAGAATGGGTTATATTAAAAATGTCGCGGACATTTTTTCGCTGAAGGAGCACCGAGAGGAACTGATTGCACAGGGAATCATCGGCAAGGAGAAGAACACGGACAAGCTTCTGGAGGCGATAGAAAAAGCCAAGCAGAATGATGCGTACAAGCTGTTGACCGGTCTTGGGATACCGAATGTCGGAAAGGCGGCAGCGAAGGCGATCATGAAGCATTTTAAGACCATGGAGCGGCTTTCGGAGGCATCCGAGGAGGAACTGACGGCAGTCGGGGACATCGGAAAAGTCAGTGCGGACTGCATCCGGAGTTATTTTTCGGATGCGAAGAACCAGGTGGTGCTGCAGAGACTCGCACAGGCCGGCGTCAACATGACGGCGGAGGAGAGCGAGACCGTGGACTCTGTCATTAGCGGAAAGACCCTTGTGTTGACGGGAACCCTGCCGACGCTTGGCAGAAAGGAAGCGCAGACGTTGATCGAGCGGTATGGAGGAAAGGTATCCGGATCTGTGTCAAAGAAGACGGATTATGTCCTCGCGGGGGAGAGCGCGGGAAGCAAGCTTACGAAGGCGCAGGAACTCGGCATCAGAGTGATCAGTGAGGACGAACTGTACGACATGCTGCAGATAGAGAGGTAACATTTTTATGCCAATCAGAATACAGAGTGATTTACCTGCAAAGGAAATACTGGAGAAGGAAAATATATTTGTTATGGATGAGAATCGTGCGATGCATCAGGACATCAGACCGATCAAGATCGGAATTTTAAATCTGATGCCGCTGAAAGAAGAGACGGAACTGCAGCTTCTGCGTTCCCTGTCGAACACGCCGCTTCAGGTCGATGTGACATTTGTTGCGGTGTCCAGCCATGAGTCCAAGAATACGTCGATGAGTCATCTGAATAAGTTCTACGAGAGTTTTGCGGATATTAAGAGACGCTATTTTGACGGGCTGATCATCACCGGGGCACCGGTGGAGCAGATGGAATACGAGGACGTGGATTACTGGGAGGAGATCTGCCAGATCTTTGAGTGGACGAAGAGCCATGTGACGTCCACCCTGCATCTGTGCTGGGGGGCACAGGCGGGAATGTACTATCACTACGGTCTGAAAAAGTATCTCCTGTCGCAGAAAAAATTCGGTGTCTACGAACACCGTGTGATGAACCGGAAAGTGCCGCTGGTGCGCGGTTTTGACGATTACTTTATGGCGCCGCACTCCAGACATACCGAGGTGCGCACGGAGGACATCCGCAAAGTCAAGGAACTGACCATTCTTGCGGAGTCCGAGGAGGCGGGCGTATTCCTCGCGATTGCGGACGAGGGCAGAAGAATCTTTGTGATGGGACATCCGGAGTATGACCGCTACACGCTGGATAAAGAATACAAGCGGGACAAGGAGAAGGGGCTTCCCATTGAGCCGCCGGTCAACTATTATCCGGACGATGACGATACGAAAAAGCCGAACCTGCAGTGGCGCTCGCACGGCAATATCCTTTACAGCAACTGGTTAAATTACTACGTCTATCAGCAGACTCCTTATGAGTTCATTGATACGGCGGAGATTATAGGAAAGTGATGCGGCGTTTGCCAAGGCACGGAAAAGAGGACATAAGATGGCAGATACAATGAAGATGGAATACAAGATTTTCCTGGAGGCGGAGGACGTGTCGCAGTCGCGGATCCTTTCCTGTGCTTCCTACATGAAGCGTGTGTTAGAGAGCTGTAATAATCCTTATATCAGCAGGGCAGAACTTGATGACGAGAGCGATCTGGATGATTTTGTGCTGCGCCTTTTCGTGGAGGAGGAGATCGAGGAGAAGGAGTGCACCAACCCGGCGATGGCGGAGAGCTTTATCGAGGATATGGCGGAGCTTGTGACGGGGATTGCTGAAGCACATTCGTTTCTGGATCTGGAGGGAAGCTTTTCTGTCACATGGAAGGGAACGACGAGCGCATATGCCTTTGTTTCCCCAGGCGGTGATGACGGATGTGATTTTCAGGAACTCGGTGTGACCGAATAATTTAATACTTTTTTTGGTTTCCAAAACGGGAATAGTCTGTTATAATAAACGCATAATATCACTTAGGAGGCATTTGACATGGGTGAGGATCGCAAAACATTTAAAATAAAGGACGGTAATTTGGGAGAAGTGAAGATTGCAGATGAAGTGGTTGCCATCATCGCAGGACTTGCCGCTACCGAGGTTGAGGGCGTTGGTTCCATGGCTGGCAACATCACAAATGAACTGGTAAGTAAGCTTGGTATGAAGAACCTTTCCAAAGGAATTCGTGTAGAAGTTCTCGACGGAAAGGTAAGCGTGGATGTGGCACTGAACATTTCATATGGTTATTCGATCCCTGAAGTGTCAGCCAAGGTGCAGGACAGAGTCAAGAATGCGATTGAGAATATGACCGGTCTGGAAGTATCTATCGTGAATATCCGTATCGCAAGTGTGGACATGGGCAGCAACAAGTAACGCATCGAATCACGGTGAATAAGATAAAGGATGTCCCTGCGACATCCTTTTTTCCTGTACAGGGAAATGTGACGAAGAAGACGGGGACATGAGAGAAAGGAAAGGTTTATGACCAGAAGAGAGTTGAGAGAACAGATATTTAAGCTGTTGTTTGGCGTGGAGTTCCATGACAGACAGGAACTGCCGGAGCAGATTGCCGTCTATGAGGAGACGGAGGAGCCGTGGGATACAAAGGACGGCGCATACATCTCCGGCAAATGCGAGGATATCGTGGCACATCTTGCAGAGATTGACGAGGCGATCGATGCGGTGGCGGAAGGCTGGAAGACCGGACGTATGGGAAAGGTAGATCTCACGCTGATCCGCCTGGCAGTCTATGAGATGAAGTACGATGAGGATGTGCCGGTCGGCGTTGCCATCAACGAGGCGGTGGAGCTTGCCAAAAAGTATGGCACCGATGAGTCGCCTGCATTTATCAACGGTGTGCTTGCAAAGCTGGTATGAGAAAAAATATCTATTCTGTCGGTCAGGTAAATACATATATCCAGAACATGTTTGCACAGGATTTTATGCTGCACCAGATCAGTATCAAGGGAGAAGTATCGAACTGCAAATACCACTCCAGCGGTCATATTTATTTTACCCTCAAGGATCAGACGGGGACGATCGCCGCAGTCATGTTTTCCAGGTACCGCCGCGGACTGGCCTTTCAGATGAAGGAGGGCGATAAGGTCGTTGTGACCGGCTCCGTGGAGGTGTACGAGCGGGACGGAAAGTACCAGCTCTATGCCAGAGAGATTGAACTTGAGGGCGCCGGGAATCTCTATCTGAAGTATGAGGCGTTAAAGCGCGAACTCGAGGAGATGGGAATGTTCGATGCGGCATACAAAAAGCCGATACCAAGGTATGCCACGAGGATCGGTATTGTGACAGCACCCACGGGAGCTGCCATACAGGATATCCGCAACATTGCAGCCAGAAGGAATCCCTATGTGCAGTTGATCTTATATCCTGCGCTCGTGCAGGGGGACGGCGCCGCAGCAAGTATTGTGCGCGGCATCCATGCACTGGATGTGCTGGGTGTGGACGTTATCATTGTTGGACGCGGCGGCGGGTCGATTGAGGATCTGTGGGCATTCAATGAAGAAGAGGTTGCGCGGGCAATTTTTGCATGCAACACGCCGGTGATTTCGGCGGTCGGACATCAGACGGATACGACGATCTCGGATTATGTGGCAGATCTGCGGGCACCGACACCCTCCGCGGCGGCGGAGCTTGCAGTGTTTGATGTGCAGCTCGTCGAAAAGTGGCTGATGGACTATGGCACGCAGATGAGACGACAGCTGGAATTAAAGCTGAATCAGATGCGCACACGCCTCATGCATGATGAGGAGAAGCTGCGCTATCTGAATCCGCGCACCAAGCTGAAGGAGAATGAAAAGCGTTTGGATGAGCTTGGCGCTGCCTTAGAGCGCCGGATGCAGGCAATACTCGAACAGAAGCGCCATAAGCTGGCACTCCTTTCGGGAAGCCTGGATGGAATGTCGCCGCTTAAGAAGATGGCACAGGGATATTCTTATGTGGAGGATGCCGGCGGACATGCATTGACGGATGCCGGCACTGTGCAGATCGGAGAAGCGCTTTCCATTCATCTCTACCGGGGCAGCCTAAAGGCGGCGGTGACAGAGATCTGTAGGCAGGATGTCGCAGCGGATGGTTCGGAGAAAGGAAGAATCGATGGATAATCAGAACGAAAAAAAGCCGACGCTTGAGGAGGCTTTTACCCAGATCGAGACGATCCTCACGCAGATGGAGGAGCCGGAGATTTCGCTGGAGGAAGCTTTTGCGCTGTATCAGCAGGGGGTTCTGCAGCTTAAGAATTGCGGAACCATTCTGGATGAGGTGGAAAAAAAGATGCAGATCCTCGGTGAGGATGGGGAAATAGAAGAGATGTAAGAACGGTAGGGGGATGCAGATGATGGATTTTAAGACCGAGATGGCGGAGCGCACAGCGCAGATTGAACAGATCATAAAAAAATACCTGCCAAAAGAAGAAGGCTATCAGAAGACCATCATGGAGGCGATGAATTACAGCGTGCTGGCGGGAGGAAAGCGTCTTCGCCCGATGCTGATGCAGGAGACATACCGCCTGTTTGGAGGAAGATCCGAGGTGATCGAACCGTTCATGGCGGCGATCGAGATGATTCACACCTACTCGCTGGTGCATGATGATCTTCCGGCGATGGACAATGACGAATACCGCCGGGGGAAGAAGACCACGCACGCCGTGTACGGGGAGGCGATGGGAATCCTCGCGGGAGATGCGCTTCTAAATTATGCATACGAGACGGCGGCGCGGGCATTCGCCATGGAACCGGGCAATCCCGGGGTATGTCAGGCATTTCAGATTCTGACCGCAAAGGCGGGAATCTATGGAATGGTCGGCGGTCAGACGGTGGACGTCGAGTCGGAGGGAAAGCCGGGCATGACCAAGGAAAAGCTCGATTTTATCTACCGTCTGAAGACGAGTGCTCTGATCGAGGGGGCAATGCTCACAGGAGCGGTGTTGGCGGGAGCCACGCAGGGCGAACAGAAGATTATCGAGCAGACAGCCGGTGAGGTCGGACTTGCATTTCAGATCCAGGATGACATTCTCGATGTCACGAGCACCATGGAGGTATTGGGAAAGCCCATCGGCAGCGATGAGAAGAACCACAAGATTACGTACGTGACCTATGAGGGCATTGAGAAGGCGAAGGCGGATGTTGCGTCGCTATCTGAGCAGGCGATTGCGCGGATGGATTCCCTTGTGGTTAAGAACGAATATCTGACGGAACTGCTCAGATATCTGATCCTCCGGGAGAAGTAAACTACGATAAAAAGCAGAGGTGCTCTGTATGATCTTGGAACGTATACAAAAAGAAAATGATATCAAGGAACTCTCCGATGAGGAACTGAAAATTCTTGCATCGGAGATTCGTCAATTTTTAATCGAGAAAATCTCGGATACCGGGGGACATCTTGCGTCTAATCTGGGCGTGATCGAGCTGACCATGGCGCTGCATCTGTTTTTGGATCTGCCGAAGGATAAGCTGATCTGGGATGTCGGGCATCAGTCTTATACCCACAAGCTTCTGACCGGAAGAAAAGAGGGATTTGACCAGCTGCGCAAGTACGGGGGAATGAGCGGATTCCCGAAGCGCAAGGAAAGCGAATGTGACTGCTTTGACACGGGACACAGTTCCACGTCCATTTCGGCGGGACTGGGGTACGCGCATGCGAGAGAGATTACCGGGGAGAATTACAAGGTGGTGTCGGTGATCGGAGACGGTGCGCTGACCGGAGGTATGGCGTTTGAGGCGCTTAATAATGCGGCACAGCTTAACTCCAACTTTATCATTGTCCTAAACGACAATAATATGTCCATCTCGGAGAATGTCGGCGGATTGTCCACCTACCTGGCGGGGTTCCGCACGGCGGATGCCTACCGGGATTTAAAGCTCGGGGTCATGAATTCCCTCAACAAGATTCCGGTCTACGGCGATAAGATGGTGGAGCGTATCCGGCGCACGAAGAGCGGAATTAAGCAGCTGTTCATTCCGGGGATGCTGTTTGAGGAACTGGGGATTATTTATCTCGGACCGGTGGACGGAGGCGATATCAAGGGTATTTTAAAGCTGCTGCAGGAAGCGTCGCGTGTGGATGGACCGGTGCTGGTGCATGTCATCACGCACAAGGGAACAGGCTATGCACCTGCCGAGCGGCATCCGGCGCGGTTCCACGGGACAGAGCCGTTTGATATTGAGACAGGACTTCCCAAGCATCCGCGGGTAAAAGCAAACTATACCGATGTTTTTTCCACGGTGATGCGCAAGCTTGGTGACCGTGATGAGCGCGTGGTGGCAATCACGGCGGCGATGACCGACGGAACGGGATTAAAACGTTTCCACAATATGTTTCCGGAGCGCTTTTTTGATGTGGGCATTGCGGAGCAGCATGCGGTGACGTTCGCGGCGGGGCTCGCGGCGGGAGGCTTAAAGCCGATCTTTGCCGTGTATTCATCTTTTTTACAGCGCGCCTACGACCAGATCCTCCACGACGTCTGTATTCAGAACCTGCCGGTGGTATTTGCGATCGACCGTGCAGGACTTGTGGGCAGCGACGGGGAGACCCACCAGGGAATTTTTGACATCTCCTATCTCTCAACGATACCGAATATGACCATTATGGCGCCGAAGAATAAATGGGAACTGTCGGATATGATTAAATATGCAGTTGATTTTTCCGCGCCGATTGCGATAAGATATCCGAGAGGAGAGGCGTATGACGGATTAAGAGAGTACCGGGCGCCGATCGCCTGCGGCAAGAGTGAGTGGATCTACCGGTCGGGGAAGATCGCGCTGTTTGCACTTGGTGCGATGGTGAAGACGGCGGAGGCGGTGCATGAGCGGCTGAAGGCGCTCGGCTATGAGAGCAGCTTAATCAATGCGCGGTTTGCAAAGCCGCTGGATGAGGATGCGCTCCTGTCCGCAGCAAGGCATCACGACCTTATCGTTACGATGGAGGAGAATGTGATCAGCGGCGGCATGGGCGAACAGGTCATGCGTTTTTATGAGGAGCACAATCTCTCTGTGAGAGTGCTTGCCATCGCGATTCCGGATGAGTACGTGGAACATGGCAATGTGGAGATTCTGCGCAGGGAAGTCGGAATCGATGCGGAGACGATCACGGAGCGCACCATAGAGGCATATGAAGAACTGCACGCACAGGAAAGCGGTGCGGAAAGGAATGACTTTTGAAAGAACGATTAGATGTTTTGCTTGTAAACAGAGGACTGGCTCCGTCGAGGGAGAAGGCAAAGACCATGATTATGGAAGGCAATGTCTTTGTGGAGAACCAGCGGGAAGATAAGGCGGGGGCTACATTTGACACGGAGGCCGAGATCACCGTAAAGGGGAATACGCTCAAATACGTGAGCCGCGGCGGATTAAAGCTTGAAAAAGCCATGACGCATTTCGGAATCACGCTGGAGGGTAAGGTCTGCATGGATATTGGAGCTTCCACCGGTGGATTTACCGACTGCATGCTGCAAAACGGAGCCGTCAAGGTGTATTCCGTGGACGTCGGCTATGGTCAGTTCGCATGGAAGCTGCGCCAGGATCCGCGCGTGGTCTGCATGGAGAAGACCAATATCCGCTATGTGACCCCGGCGGATATCGATGACGTGCTGGATTTTGCGTCGGTGGATGTGTCGTTTATTTCCCTTACCAAGGTTTTAATCCCGGCACGGGAGCTCTTAAGAGACGGCGGCGAGATGGTCTGTCTCATCAAGCCCCAGTTTGAAGCCGGACGGGAAAAAGTCGGGAAAAAGGGTGTTGTGCGTGACAAGGCTGTTCATGAGGAAGTGGTAGAGCGGATCATTGAATTCGCGTCACAGAACGGATTTTTTGTAAAGAATCTGGAATATTCGCCCATCAAGGGACCGGAAGGAAACATCGAGTATCTGGTGTACATCCGGAAGGATGAGACGGGCGGCGTGGATGCGGCAGTCGACATTAAGGCGGTCGTGGATGCAGCGCACGGCGAGTTAGACAAGTAACCGGACGTCTGTGAATGACCGGGTGTCTGCCGGATGTGGGGAAGCTTATGAGACATTTTTTGATCATCACAAATACATATAAGGACGAGAACGGCAGACTCACCGGAGAACTTGCGGCGTATATCCGCAAAAAGGGCGGAGAATGTGACTGCTTTTACAGTGACGGGGAGAGCAAAAGCGAGGCGGCGCCTGCTTTGGATAAGATGGATCCAGCGACGGACTGCGTCATGGTGTTAGGCGGCGACGGAACGCTGATCCGCGCGGCATCCAGGCTAGTGGACAGCAGGATTCCGTTGATCGGCGTGAACCTTGGTACGGTCGGTTATCTGTGTGAACTCGAGGAGAGCAACGTGTTTGACGCGGTTGACCGTCTGATGGCGGATGACTGTATGGTGGAGAAGCGCATGATGCTCACCGGCGCAGGCATCCTTGGCGGAGTGCGGGAAGAATACGGGGTTGCCCTGAATGATATCGTGATTCACCGCACGGGGGAGTTGTCGGTAGTCAGCCTGATCGTCTATGTGAACGGGGAGTATCTGCATACGTTTCGGGCGGACGGAATCATTGTGTCGACGCCGACCGGTTCTACCGGCTACAATATGTCGGCAGGCGGACCGATCGTGGATCCGAAGGCACAGATGATTTTAATTACGCCGATCAATGCGCATAATCTCAATTCACGCAGTATTGTGATCGGTGCGGAGGACGAAGTGGTTGTTGAGATCGGCAGAAGGCGCTCACAGAAGGATGAGACGCTGGAGGTCAGCTTTGACGGGGATACCGCCGCAAGACTTGTGGTGGGAGATAAGTTCAGTATCCGGAAGGCTTCGGACACGACAAGGATCTTAAAGCTGAGCAACAAGAGCTTTCTCGAGATCCTAAGCAAAAAGATGCAGGTATACACATAAGCGGGAAACGGAGGGCAGAATGAAAACCAAACGACAGGCGAAAATGCTGGAACTGATCAAGAGAAATGACATTGAAACACAGGAAGAACTGTCGGATTATCTGGAGCGTGAGGGCTATCAGGTAACACAGGCGACGGTTTCCAGGGACATCCGGGAACTAAAGCTCACCAAGGTTGCAATGAGCAACGGCAGGCAGAAATACGTTGCGCTGCAGGAGACGGACGAAAATCTGTCGCAGAAATATGTACGCGTGTTCCACGACGGATTTGTATCCATGGATATGGCGCAGAATATTCTGGTCATTAAGACTGTCTCGGGTATGGCGATGGCGGTGGCGGCTGCGTTAGATGCCATGCATATGCACGAGATCGTGGGCTGCATTGCGGGGGATGACACCATCATGTGCGCGATCCGCAGTGTGGATGATACCGTTGCGGTGATGAATCGCTTGAAAAAGCTTGTGGAAGACTAGACGGGATTCTTTTGGGGAGAGTAGAAGGAGATTCTATGTTACAAAGTCTGCATGTGAAAAATCTGGCGCTGATTGACGAGGCGGAGGTGGATTTTACCCGGGGACTCAATATCCTCTCGGGAGAGACCGGTGCGGGTAAGTCCATCATCATCGGTTCGATCAATCTGGCGCTGGGTGAAAAAGTGCAAAAGGAAATGTTGAGAGAAGATCCGCAGACCGGGGAGTTTGCTCCGGCGCTGGTAGAACTGGTATTTACGGTGGAGAACGGGCAGGAACGGCAAAAGCTGGAGGCGCTCGAGGTCTATCCGGAAGATGACCAGGTGATCCTAAGCCGCAGAATCGTAGGCGGAAGGGGAACGGCGCGCGTCAACGGTCAGAGTATGCCGGCATCCGCGGTGCGCGAGATCGCGGCGATTTTAATTGACATTCACGGTCAGCATGAGCATCAGTCGCTTCTCTCAAAGCGCAGACATTTGGAGATTCTGGATGCCTATGTGGGAGAGACGCTGACAGAGAAAAAGAAGGCGCTCGCAGAGACTTACCGCAGCTACAAAAAGCTGGTGGAGGAAGAGAAAAATGCCGGCATAGACGGCGCAGAGCGCGAGCGGGAGATTTCGTTCCTGGAGTACGAGATCCGTGAGATCGAGGAGGCAGGACTTCGGGAAGGCGAGGACGAGGAACTGGAGAATGAGTACCGCCGGTTTTCCAACGGACAGAAGATTGTGAATGCCGTAAACGGTGCATACAGCAATACCGGCGGCGAATCGGACTGTGCGTCGGAACTGACCGGAAGGGCGGTGCGCGAACTCTCGTCAGTCTCCGGATACGATGAGAAACTTGCCGAACTCGAGCGTGAGCTGCTTGAGATCGACGGGCTGTTAAGCGATTTCAACCGGGAACTTGCCGATTATGTCGAGAATATGGAGTACGATGAGGAGACGTTCTACCAGGTGGAGAAGCGTCTCGATGAGGTAAATCATCTGAAATCCAAATACGGCAGCACGATCCCGGACGTGCTTCTGGCATTAGAAGAGAAGCAGGAACGCCTGATGCAGCTTAAGGACTATGACACGTATCTTGCCGGTCTTAAGGAAGAGATTGCGCGGACCAAAAAAGTCTTAGAGAAGCAGAGCAGCGAGGTGTCCGCAATGCGTAAGGAGGCGGCAGAGCGGCTTACCGCGGCGGTCACGCAGGCGCTACTGGATCTGAATTTCCTTGATGTGCGTTTTACGATGAATTTTGAGCGCATGGCAGAGTATACGGCGAACGGATTCGACGATGCGGAATTTTTGATTTCCACGAACCCGGGCGAGCCGTTAAAACCGCTCGGAAAAGTAGCGTCGGGAGGAGAACTTTCGCGTATCATGCTTGCCATCAAGACGGTGTTAGCGGATGAGGATGCGGTGGAGACGCTGATTTTCGATGAGATTGACAGCGGAATCAGCGGACGGACGGCGCAGATGGTTTCCGAGAAGATGAATGTGCTGGGACGGTCACATCAGATTATCTGTATCACACATCTTCCACAGATTGCGGCGATGGCGGATTCCCATTACCTGATCCAGAAATCCGTACAGAATCAGACGACAGTCTCCACGATCCGCAGACTGTCGGAGGAGGAGAGCATACAGGAGCTTTCCCGTATGCTTGGAGGCGTGGAGATCACGGAGACGGTAAAAGAGAGTGCGAGAGAGATGCGCGCGCTTGCAAAAAGCAAAAAAATCGGGGTTTGAAAAGTAAAAATATTCACATAATAAAAGAAGATACCACAGGTATGAGATACCATGGTATCTTCTTTTTTTGTTGTGTGGCGGCCTTTGGGTTACAGAAAATGGTATGGGGGCAGATATGAGACATAAATTTTATTTTTTGATACAGCAGATCACGTGGGTTGTTTTTTTGTTTTTGACGCTGTTTGCCGTAAAGACGTTTGAGCGGGCACTGCCGGATGAGATCTACGTTCCGTTCGGGGAAAAGGCGGATTACCGGTTTGGCGTTCCGGTGAGCGTGACGTTAAAGGACGACAGCGAGGAAGTGTTCTACCGCTTAAACGGGCAGGAGGATGCCATGGCGGAGGCCCCTTTTTATACCGTTACCTGCAAGCTGTTCGGCATTTTCCCGGTAAAAGACGTGAAGGTGATGATGGTCGACAGACAGGAGGTGACTGCGGGCGGCGAGGCGATCGGTATCTATGTGAAGACGGACGGAATCCTGGTGCTCGGCACTGCAAAGATTGCGGATGCGTGGGGCAATGAGTGCAGCCCGGCGCAGAATCTGGTGCAGAGCGGGGATTATATTGTGAGCGTGAACGGGGAGACGGTGTGCGGGAAAGAGGAGCTGATGGACAAGATTGACAGCTACGGCAGCGGACGTGAGATCATCGGAGTGATGCGGAAGGGGGAGTATGTGGAAGTATCCATGAATCCGGTCAAAGGCGAGACGGGAAAATACCGCCTTGGAATCTGGGTGCGGGATGATCTTGCCGGGGTCGGAACACTGACCTACTACAGGCAGGACGGCAGCTTTGGCGCACTCGGACATGCGGTGAGCGACGGCGACACCGGCGTGCAGATGAGCCTGTCGGAAGGATATATTTACGAGACGAAAATCGTCAGCATCCAGAAGGGGAAGAACGGCGTCCCGGGCGAACTTGCGGGGATCATTGACTACGGGAAATCGCATTGCATGGGAAGCATTACGGAGAACTCGCCGCTTGGCATCCGCGGCATGTTAAATGATACGGCGGGAGAACTGGAAGGAGAAGTCTACGAGGTGGCTTATAAGCAGGACATTGCGCTTGGAAAAGCCTACATCATCTCGGAGGTGTCCGGGGAGCGCGCGGAGTATGAGATCGAGATAGAGAGTCTTGATTACAGTGGGGATGAGGAAAACAAGGGAATCCTTTTTAAAGTCACGGATGAGCGGCTTTTAGGCCTGACCGGAGGAATCGTACAGGGGATGAGCGGCAGTCCGATTATCCAGAACGGAAAGATGATCGGGGCGGTGACGCATGTGTTTGTGTCGGATGCGTCGATGGGTTACGGAATCTTTATTGAGAAAATGTTGTGATTGCACGACAAAAACTTTTACAACGTCTGGTACTTATGGTATACTACAGTCAGTATTGTTGGCTTTAAGGACGGAAGACGGAATGGAACAGCAGGAACATATACAAAAACTGGCAGATGAATACTACGAAGAGGGCAGAGCCAGATTCTTTGACCACAAGCTGGAGGAAGCGGCGATGCTCGTACAGAATGCGCTTCATCTCTACAAGAAGTGTGATGATATGCTAAAATACGCCACAGCGCTCAATATGCTCGGTGTGATCTACGGTGCCACGGGGAACGAGACGATGGCGGTGGATTATCTGGTTGAGGGACTTGAGTGTGCGATAGATTACCAGCTAAATAACATCACGGCACTCTTTTATAACAATATCGGTTCCAGGTACCAGGAACTGGGAGAACATGAGAAGGCGATCGATTATTTCTTAAAGTCGGCGCGGGAACTGCAGAATCCGACCTGCATAAAGGAGGAGCGCTACCGTTCCTGGACTCTGATTACCTACCTGAATCTGGCGGTCTCCTACTACGAACTGAATCTGTACGAGCTTTCCTACAAATATTTAGAGCAGGCAGAGCGGCAGCTTGACGAGGAAGTGGAGGAGATGTATCATTATACGGTACTGATCTTCAAATGTAGGCTGCTCTGGCAGATGGAAAAGGGAGACTATGTGTATGAGCACATGGAGGATCTTCTGGCGAGCGGTGAAAAAGACAGCAATGCATCGGATTATCTGAGCGATATGAAGGATCTGTGTCAGTTGTTCCGCGACATGAAAGAGTATGAATACTGGAAGCAGACCATATCTGCGGTCGAGACCTATACGATCGATCAGAATACCGTCTTTTTCCGGCTTTTTCTGACAGAATTGTGGATGGACTACTATCAGACTGTGGGGAACGAAGAGCGCTATGTGGAACTGTGTGTGGCACATGCGGATCTGTATAAGCGCCAGAAAGCAATCGATGTGAAGGATCGTGCAACAGCGATCGACATCAAGGTCCAGCTGCGGGAAAAAGAGGCGGAGCGTAAGCGCGTGGAGACCATGTCTGTGACGGATGCGCTGACCGGACTGGGGAACCGCTATTCTCTTGAGCGTGAGGCGGTGCACATCATAAGGGATGCGGGCGGTGAGCGGATCACGGTCGGCGTTTTGGACATCGACTGCTTTAAGCAGCTGAACGATACCTACGGACATATTCAGGGAGACCGCTGCCTGAAGGTGGTGGCGGATATTCTGAAGGAGGCAGTGATGGACTGCGGACATGTCTACCGGTTTGGCGGGGATGAGTTCGTGATGTTGTTTCCGGCAGGGATGGAGAACCGGATCGAGGGGATCGCGGAGGCGATCCTGCAGAAGATTGCGGAGGCGGGAATCGCAAACGAGCACTCGGTTGTGCAGCCGAATCTTACCATCTCCCAGGGGTATGCCTGCTTTGTGCCGGAGGGCACAGAGAGCGGAGCGCGTCTGATTGAGCACGCGGACAAGGCGCTTTACTATGTGAAGAGAAACAGCAGAAACGCATATTATATCATACGCGAATGATGCATATACTTCAGTTGACGACTAGCTTCGACAAATTTTCTTGCGTTGGAATCAGTATCATCAGTAAGCAAAGAGTTTTGTCACAGGAGGGGCTAAAATGGAAAAACTGAATGTTGCAATAGCAGATGATAATGAGAGAATGCTGCGATTATTAGGGGATATTATCGAAAGTGATGACGAACTGAATGTTGTAGGAGTCGCCCGCGACGGCGAGGAAGCATACCATGTGATAAAGGCGAAAGAACCGGATGTCGTGCTGCTCGACATTGTGATGCCGAAGCTTGACGGATTGGGGGTTTTAGACCGCGTGAGTCAGGACACCTCCATAAAAAAACATCCGGCGTTTATTATGATCAGCGCGATCGGTCAGGAGAAAATCACGGAAGATGCGTTTGCGCGCGGCGCAGATTATTACATTATGAAGCCGTTTGACAATGATATCGTGTTAAGCCGCATCAAGAATGTGAGAAGACCTGCGGCGGGACGCGGTGCGGAAGTGCGCAAGGTCAATGCCTATGAGAAGGCGGAGGAGACAAAGGAGCGCAACCTGGAAGCGGATGTCACCGATATTATTCACGAGATCGGAGTTCCGGCGCATATCAAAGGGTATCAGTATCTGCGGGATGCGATTGTCATGTCCGTCAATGACATGGATATGCTCAACTCGATCACGAAAATTCTTTATCCCACGATCGCGAAGAAGTACCAGACAACCTCCAGCCGTGTGGAGCGGGCAATCCGGCATGCGATCGAGGTGGCGTGGAGCAGAGGCAAGATGGATACCATTGATGAGATGTTCGGGTATACCATCCACAACGGAAAAGGAAAACCGACGAATTCGGAGTTTATCGCACTGATTACCGACCGGATACGTCTGGAATATAAGATGCATTAACGATGAGGACATATTTTTCAGGAGGCGCAAAGCCGAAGAAGAGTATGTCCTCATTTTCGGATAACCGGTTCCTTTTGAGCGTCAGATGTGCTATAATTATACGATGATTTTTCGGAGGATGGCAGATGCAGAAAAACAGGTATCAGCTCAGGTGCGCGGCAGGAAAATACTGGCTGTTAGATATGGAGCAGGATGGAGAAACGTATCGGCCGCCGCTCATGTTAAATGAGAGCGGGGCTTATATCTTCAGGCAGTATATGGCAGGAAACACGGCGGATAAAATCGCGGAGGAGCTTGCCACTATGTACGGGGGGATCGCAGACGATATGCGGACAGATGTGATGCAGTTTATCAGACAAATGGAACTACAGGGGATCTTGTAAACGATGAATATATTATTGGTGGGAAGCAAATGCCGCTTCCTTCAGCTTTTGACGGACAAACTGGACAAAGAAGGGCACCGTGTGTTTTTGCTGACGGCAGAAGACAAATCGGTCAGAACGTCCAAAAAGATATTTGAGACGTATCATTTTGCATACGACAATCCGTGCATCAGAGAGGTGCTTGAGGGAGTGCGTCCGGATGTGACAGTCTTTATGGGCGCCTATGATACAGGCTTTCTCTGGGGGAAGGGGAGCAGCACGGCGTCGGCGTACACTTCAGGCCTGTTTCAGCTGCTGATGAATGAGACGGCTGGTAATGTGGGACGCTTTTTGTATCTCTCGTCGGAGGAAGTCTTCGGGGGAGAGTATACACAGGACATTTCGTGCGAGGAAAACTGTGCGGCTTATACGGTACGCGCGCAGGCGATTGCGGCGGGAGAGGAACTCTGCCGCAGTTACTTTAACATGGGCTATGAGACGATCGTGCTGCGGCTGGATCATCTCTACGGGGAACCGCTTACCGGGGCGGAAGCGCGTGATATCTGCGCCCGCATGAGTGTGGAGGGGCTGGAAACCGGTGAGATCCGGGTAAATCCCCACAACCGTGTGGCGCTGTTACACTATTCGGATGCCGTCGAATTTTTGTATGCGGTGATTACGGCAAAAAAGATGACGTACGGCGTCTATCAGATTTCTTCCGGAGAGACGATTTCCGTTCGAAGCGCAGCGGAGTTTGTGGCGGCGGAACTGGAAGGTGTGAAAGTCGTAGAGGACACCGGAAGAGAGCGGATGGAGCCGGTTTTGTCCAACCAGAGATTTGCGGAGGAGTTTGGGATACGCATTGTACATAAGCCGGAGACCGAGATTGGCAGGGAGGCGGCGTACATCCGGCAGCACGCATCTTCTTTTGTGCGGACACAGAGCAGAAAAAAGGGATGGAGCCGGTTCGGAGAGCGGTCGAGAGAGGCCGTAAGAGCGATGATTCCGTTCGCGGAGAATCTGCTTTGTTTCCTTCCGTTTTTCCTGTTAAATAACTGGATGGCGGGGAGCGCGTATTTCCAGAACATTGATTTTTACCTTCTGTATGTGCTGCTGTTCGCCATTACCTACGGGCAGCAGCAGGCGACATTCTCCTCGATTCTTGCGGTGGCGGGGTATCTTGCGGTGCAGATGTATCAGCGGAGCGGTTTTGATGTGGTGCTGGATGTCAACACGTACATATGGATTGCACAGTTGCTGATTCTGGGACTTGTGATCGGCTATATGCGCGACCGGCTGCATGCGGTGGAGGAGGAGGAGCGCCATGAGGTGGATTTCCTCTCCAGACAGGTGGAGGACATCTCGGATGTCAACGGCAGCAACGTGCGCATCAAGGAGATTCTGTCAAATCAGATCGTCAACCAGAACGACAGCTTCGGAAAGCTGTATGAGATCACGTCCAGCCTGGACAAGTACGAGCCGAGCGAAGTGCTGTTCTATGCCGCGGAGGTGCTGGCAAAGCTGATGGACAGTCAGGATGTCGCAATCTATACGGTGGCAAACCACTCCTATGCGCGTCTGTTCTCGGCAACTTCGCCGAAGGCACGCATGCTCGGAAATTCCATTCACTATGTGCAGATGGAAGAACTCTATGAAAAGCTGCGGGAGAAAAAAGTGTTCATCAACAAAACCATGGATGAGCGCTATCCGCTGATGGCGGATGCCATTTATTCGGAGGATGAGATGCAGCTGATTCTGATGGTGTGGGGAATCCCATGGGAGAGAATGACGCTCGGACAGGCGAATATGCTCACTGTGATCGGCTATCTGATCCAGAACGCGGTTGTACGTGCGAACCGTTATCTCTCGGCGTTAGAACAGCAACGCTATATCCACGGCACCAGAATTTTGGAGGCGGATGCGTTTGCTTCTCTGGTGAAGGCTTATCTTAACGCGAGAGAGAAGAAACTGACGGAGTGCGCGCTTGTTGTCTTTGAGGAGGGGGAGATCTCCAGGGAGGAAGCCGCGGGCGTGCTTTCCGGCATGATGCGCCAGAGTGATTACCTTGGAGAACTCTCCGACGGAAAGATGTACGCACTGCTTGCTAACACGAGCGCAGAGGATGCGGGAATGGTTGTGGAGCGTTTTAGGAGCGCAGGTTTCCCGTGCAGGATGAAAGAGGAGATGGAACTATGAGCAGGATCGAAACGTATTTTCTGCTGCTTGTGGTACTGAATCTGTGCGTCACGGCGGCGTATGTCCTGTGGAATGAGCGGCACTGGAGAGAAGAGCCCGGAAAGCGCACCGGCGGAAGAATCCGCGCGGCGGTTATGTTTTTTGCGCCTGTGATCGGTCCTGTTTTCTTTGTGGCGGGAGAGCTTGCGCGGCATCTTTTATTCGGACAGTCGGCGGATCTGGAAGATGTTATTTTCAGCAAGGAGCGTGTCAGAACGCACTTTATGGCGGACGAGGAGCAGGAGCGGAATGTGGTGCCGATCGAGGAGGCACTGGCGATTTCCGACCGGGACAGCCTGCGCACGCTGATCATGAACGTGGTCAGGGGAGACGTCACGGACTCTCTCGGATCGCTGGCGCTGGCACTTGACAGTGAGGATACTGAGACCTCCCACTATGCGGCGTCGGTGCTTCGGGATGTGCTCAATGATTTCAGGCAGCATGCCCAGGAGCTTTACCGGCAGATGCAAAAGGACGGCAGGGAGGCGGGGGATGATGCCTGCCTTCTGATCGAGTACATGTACGTCGTCTTAAAACAGAATGTTTTTCACGAGACCGAACAGCGGACATTCGTGGATATGTTTGAGGAGGCGTGTGAACTTCTTTATGAAAAGGATTACCGAAAGCTCACGGCGCAATACATCGAATGGCTGTGTGAACTGCTGCTCCGCTTAAAGGAATTCGGGCGGATGCGCTACTGGTGCAACCGGAGCCGGGAATTATATCCGGATGCGCTTTCCACGTACACCTGCTATTTGAAAATGTATTTTACGCAGGAGAAGAAAACCGAATTTTTCCGGGAACTGGATCGGCTGAAAGCGTCCAATATCGTCATTGACAGGGAGACGTTAGAGCTGATCCGGACGTTCAGTTAGTCCGGCAGGAAGGAAATGACATGGTATCACGCAGAAATTATCTGACGATTGCAATGATGTTTGTGATTCTGCTTTTTATGTTTCAGTTTACAGGCGTCATGAAAGAACAGTTAAGTGAATATGAGAGCAACGAATATGCAGACGATACCACAACATCCTTTCAACGGTCGGATGCATTTCTGGCGGAACAGACATCTGCCGACGCCTGCGAGGTGATCTATGTGGGCGAAGCAGGGGGAGCGGAGGAATCCGTGGTAAAGACATGGTGCAGCTACCGCAAGCGGACGTTTTTTTGCAGCAGCTCCCTCGCACTGCTTGACAGCCTGCAGGATGATGCACTGCAGGTGCTGGTGGTGGACGGCAGCAAGGTGACGTCGGAAGAAGAGGTGGCGGTTCTTCGCAGAGAGGCACAAATGGGTGTGACTGTGATTTTTGCAACCCTGCCGCAGAGCTCTGTGATAAGGGAGTACCGGGATTTAAGAGAGCTTCTCGGAATCCGCGCGGTGATTGCGGATGAGATACCGCTTGCGGGCATGCATCTGTTTTCCGGCTTTCTGCTCGGCGGGGAAGAGATCTATGAGGTCACGGAACTCGGGGAGGAGGAGCGTCAGGACATGAACCCTTCTGTTCCCTGGTATACGACCGGCGCGGGAACCAAGACCTATATGGTCGGCACGCTGTCCGATGAGACGATCGAACAGACGGTGGATAACGAAATACGGGCACAGTATGCGGGAATGGAGGAAGAGGCGGCAAAAAACAGCCTTCTGCCTGCCATTCTCTGGAGAAACAGCGTGGATACGGCAAAGATTTTCTGTGTGAACGGGGATTATCTTGCAGACATAAGCGCTGTTGGAATACTGGACGCCATGATGGGGGAGACATACGATTACGATATCTACCCGGTAATCAACGCACAGAATCTTGTGATTGCAGATCTGCCGACGTTCGTCTCCGAGAACGAGGAGGAGATGCAGAAGCGCTACAGTCAGTCCGCACAGGCAGTGTATCAGGAAATTGTGTGGCCGTCGCTGACCTCCATTGCCTCCCGGACGGGGGCAAAGATGACCTGCATGATGACGCCGCAGTTTACGTATACGGATGAGGAAGAGCCGGATGGAGAGAACGTCACCTACTATCTGAAACGTCTGAAGGAGGAGCACGCGGAGGCGGGACTGTCCGCAGACAGCATGGAAGGGATCCCGCTCTCAGAAAAAATAAAGCAGGATCAGACGTTCTGGCAGACCTATGCGCCGTCCTACCGGTTTTTATCCCTCTACGCGGACGGAGTAAAGAGCATCGGGGAGAAGAGTGCCCTTCCAGCGGAAATCCGGACGGTTGCGCTCGGATCCGGCGCCAGCGGGCAGGCGGTGGGGTATCTCAATGAGAACGTCACACTGCAGCCGTCGACGAGTTCCGGAATCCGGCATACGTTTCTGGATGATTTTAAAGTGAAATGCATGGAGACGGCGCTCGGCTATTCCAACATCACACTCGACTTCTATAGCGTGACTTATCCGGAAGGGGACGAGGATTCCTGGGAGAAAATGTCCAAGAAGATCGCAGCAAACCTGGGCACCTACTGGAAAGCGTATGAAGCGTTTGACGCAACCACCCTGACAGAGAGTGATGTGCGCATCCGCAGATTTCTGGCACTTGACTATAAGCAGCAGCGCGCGGGCAATGTGATTACGCTTTCCTTAGAGCACCGGGAGGATGCGGCATGGTTTCTGCTGCGCCTGCACGGAGAGAAAGTCACAGAAGTTGCGGGCGGAATCTTTGAAGAGATAGAAGACGGCGTCTACCTGATTCTTGCAGAGGAAGATGAGGTCTCCGTGGAAGTGCAGACCGGGGAAACATGGCAGTATCAGGACGGCGGAAAGCGTGGTGACGGCACATGAGAATATGTATTGTGGCAGAGGGATGCTATCCCTATGTTGTCGGGGGTGTATCGAGCTGGATACACAGTATGATAAAAATATTTCCGGAGTACCAGTTTGTCGTGCTGGCGATTGTGGCGAACCGTTCGCTGCGCGGAAAGTTTGTCTACGATCTCCCGGAGAATGTGGTGGAAGTGCACGAACTGTATCTGGAGGATGCAGACTGGCGGCCAAAAGAACTTAAAAGAGCAGCCAGACTGAAGTTAAATGAGCGGGAGTACGCCGCACTGCGGAGCCTGTTGATGAACCAGAATGTAGACTGGGATACCCTGTTCTCCTTTTTCGGGGAGAAGGAATTCTCTTTGAATGAACTTCTCATGGGGGAGGATTTTTTCCGGGCGGTGCAGGAATGTTATACGGTGCGGTATGCGGGGGCGGTGTTTTCTGATTTCCTCTGGACGATGCGCTCCATGTATCTTCCGCTGTTTCTGACACTTGGCATGCGGCTGCCGAGGGCGGATGTGTATCACTGTGTGGCGACGGGATATGCGGGCGTGCTGGGCAGCATGGCAAAGCGCAGGTTTGGCTGCAGGCTTCTGATCTCGGAGCATGGAATCTACACCAGGGAGCGCGAGGAAGAACTGATCCGTGCGGACTGGGTGTCCGGCATCTATAAAAATATCTGGATTGAGCAGTTCAAGAAAATGTCGAAGCTTGCCTATGACAGGGCGGATCTGGTGACAAGCCTTTACGCGCACGCGAGAGAGCTTCAGATCGAACTGGGATGTCCTGCGGATAAGACGAGCATTACCCCGAATGGGATTGATCCGGCGCGGTTTACCGGCTTGAAGCGTCCGGAAGCGATGGAGCCGGATATGGTGCACATCGGTGCGGTACTCCGCGTGACGCCGATCAAGGATGTCAAGACCATGATCCGGGCGTTTGCGTATGCAAAGCGCGATGTGCCTAACTTAAAATTATGGATCATGGGGCCGACGGAAGAAGACGAGGAATACGCGAGAGAATGTTTTGATCTGGTGGAGCTGATGGAACTGCCGGATGTGGTGTTTACCGGAAGGGTGAATGTGACGGAATATCTCGGCGGACTGGATTTTACCATTCTGACCAGTATCAGCGAGGGGCAGCCGTTAACGGTTCTGGAGGGCTATGCGGCGAAGCTTCCTGCGATAGCAACCGATGTCGGAAACTGCCGCGGACTGTTGTACGGCGAGGACGATGATTTTGGCGAGGCGGGAATTCTGACGCACATCATGAACGTGAAGGAGATCGCGGATGCCATGGTGAATCTTGCCAGACATCCGGTCCGCAGAAAACAGATGGGAGAAAACGGTTACCGCCGTGTGATGGCAAAGTACAAGATTTCGGATATGCAGCAGACGTACCGGAAGATTTATGAAACGTTTGAGAACATAGACTGGTAGAAGGGAGAGAGACTGTGGCAGGAATAGGAATCAAGCTCCAGAAAATATATGAGAAAAAAACGATTCTTGCATATCTGACCGGATTCGGCTACAGTGCGGTCGTGACGGTCGCACCGATGTTTGTCGTGATCGGAACGGTCATGCTCATGAGTCAGCTCCTGGGATATGAGAATGTGGGATATGCGAGGAGAGGACTGTTTTCCGGAACGCTGCTTTACATCTTTATCTTTTCGCTTCTGACGGCGGCGCCTTTTAATGCGGTGTTGTCCCGCTATATGTCGGATGTCATCTATGAGGAGCGCTATGAGGATATTCTGCCCTGTTACGATGTGGGGCTGCTTTTAAACATTCTGCTGGCAAGTCTTCTCGGAATTCCGTTTTGCGCATGGGAACATCTTGTGGAACATGTCAATCTGATTTTTGTGTTTACCGGATTTTGCGGTTATATCGCACTGGTTCTCGTGTTCTACTCGATGCTTTACCTTTCCATCTGTAAGGATTATCAGAAGATATCGCTGTACTTTTTGACCGGGATGGCGGCGGCACTCGCCTGCGCCCTCTTTTTTGTAAAAGTATGCGGCAGGGAGATTGTCTACAGTATGCTGCTTTCCCTCACGATCGGATTCTTTCTTACGGCGGTGTTGGAATATGCCACGGTGAAGCGCTATTTTAAGAGGAACAGCAACCGGTACAGAAGAGTTTTTTCGTATTTTGGCAGGTACTGGAAGCTGGTGGTGATCAATTTTTTGTATACCCTCGGTCTGTATATTCACAATTTTGTGTTCTGGAATACGGATTTACAGATGCGCGTGGCGGATACGTTTGTCTTTGCTCCGACGTATGATCTGGCGACCTGTCTGGCGATGTTTACGAATCTGTCGTCGACCATCATTTTTATCACGCGGGTAGAGATGCATTTCCACACACGTTACAAGGCGTATTCGGAAGCGGTCATCGGAGGAAGATGGGAAGATATCAAAAATACAAAAGACAGAATGTTCCGGCAGCTTTCTGCAGAGCTTATGAATCTGGTGCGCATACAGTTTATCATCTCGACGGCAGTGTATCTGCTCTGCGTGGTGGTGCTTCCGCAGTACGGGTTCTCGGGAAGAGTGATGCAGATCTATCCTTGTCTTGCCGCCGGATATTTTATATTATTTATTCTGTATGCAGAAATTATTTTTCTGTACTACTTTAACGATCTGACAGGGGCGCTTTTGGCAACCCTCGGCTTTTGTCTGGTGACGTGGGCGGGAAGCGTGCTTTCTGCCGGCGGGAGTGACCTGTGGTACGGCATGGGGCTGGTGGCGGGCAGCTTTACCGGCTTTACCATTGCCTATTTCAGACTCAGGTTCATGGAGCGCCATATGGATGAACATATCTTCTGCGGCGGACAGCTGTTTACGGTGAAGAGAGAGCGGATGCCGGAGAGTATGGTATATACAAAGAAACAGAAGGAGCGTTAGTATATGAATGTGATTTTAATTCTGCGGATTTTTCTGACGGCAGCGGGAGTGTTGTTCCTTTTGGGGGACATCAATGCGTATGTGAGACAAAAACTGACCGATACGATTGGACTTCTGTGGGCATTTGTCTCGGTGGCGCTGATTTTAACGGGCGTGGTCTCCGTGCCGGGGGCAAGGGAGGAGGAATACCTGGTGGTGCTTCTTCTGGCAGTCTGCCTGCTGCTTTTGATCCTGCTGTTTAAGTTAAGCAAGGTGGTGTCGGTTCTTTCCATGAAAAATCAGGAGCTTGCCATGCAGGTTTCCCTGCTCAATCAGGAAAATGAGAGAATATTGCACAGGCTGGGGATTTTGACAGATGAAAAAAAAGATATTGTTCGTGATTAATACATTAAGCCGCGCCGGAGCGGAGACGGCACTGTTGGAACTGCTTGCGCAGCTTGCTGCCGAGAGGGGGGAGGACGGGCAGCCCAGATATGAGCTCTCGCTCTTTGTCCTGATGAACCAGGGAGAACTGGTGCAGCAGATACCAGAGGGGGTGCGGCTTGTCAATCCAAGGTATGCCCCGGTCTCGGTGCTCGAACCAAAGGGAAGAATCTATATGGGCATGACCGTTGTAAAATGTCTGCTTCACAGAGCCAACCTGATCCGGCTGTGGCGCTATCACTGGAGGGTCGCGCGGGCAATGCGCAAAGAGGGACGGCTGATGCCGGACAAGCTGCTGTGGCGGGCAATCTCGGATGGCGCTAGACGCTTCCCGGAGGAATATGATCTTGCAGTTGCATTCCTGGAGGGCGGTTCTGCATACTATGTGGCAGACCACGTCAGGACGAAAAAAAAGGCGGCGTTTATTCATATCGACTATCAGAAGGCGGGATACAGCAGGGAACTGGACCGCGACTGCTACCTGCAATATGATGCCGTATTTCCGATCGGGGAACAGGTAAAGCGGGCGTTTCTCGCCGTGTATCCGGAGTGCAGTGCACGCACCAGGATCTATCACAATCGGATCGACTGTGAAAAAATCCGGAAGATGTCCGGGCAGCCGGGAGGATTTACGGATGATTTCGACGGAATCCGCCTGCTTACGGTGGGAAGACTCACCCCGCAGAAGGCATATCCGGTTGCGATCGAAGCGATGCGGCAGTTAAAGGCGGAGGGATACCCAGTCCGGTGGTATGTGCTGGGCGAGGGAAGCAGCCGCAGGGAATTAGAGCAGCACATTGCGTCGTGCGGATTAAAGGAGGATTTCCTGCTGCTTGGAGCGGTTGAGAATCCCTATCCGTACTACCGGCAGACGGATATCTATGTGCATGCGACCGGATATGAGGGGAAAAGCATTGCGATACAGGAGGCGCAGACGCTTGGCTGTGCGATCGTTGCTTCCGAATGTAACAGAGAGCAGATTACAGACGGGGAGGACGGGATTTTGTGCGCGCTTGACGCTGCGGCGGTAAAGGAAGCTGTGGGCTTCCTGATCCGGAATCCGGACCGGCGCAGGGCGTACGCGCAGGCGGCGTTAAAGCGTCCTGTAAATTACGAGAACGAGGAACGGCTGTTGGAGCAGCTGCTTTCCGAGAAAGAATAAGGAAGATACGATGGTAGAGAAGAAACAAAAAGAACTGCTGATTATCATTCCGGCATACAATGAGGAGAAAAATATAGAGCGGGTGCTGGAGGAGCTGGAACGCCCGGAGATCGCGGAGATTGCGGATATTCTGGTCATGAATGACGCGTCCTCGGACTCTACGAACTGGGTCGTAAAGGCACACGGACATACGCTGGTATCCCATGTCTTTAATCTGGGGTACGGGAGCGCCCTGCAGCTTGGATATAAATACGCGATCCGCCGCAAATATTCCTATGTGATCCAGATGGATGCGGACGGACAGCATGATGTGTGCAACATACCGGTGATCTATCAGAGACTAAAACAGCAGGATGCGGACGGACGCTGCCCGGATATCGTGCTTTGTTCGCGTTTTATGGAGGGAAGTGCAGAGTATTCGGTCTCCGCTACGAAGAAACTGGCATACGGATTCTTCCGCTGGATGATAAAGATCAGTACCGGACGAAAGATTGCCGATCCGACGACCGGTCTGCAGGGACTTAACCGCAGGGCATTTTTATATTACTCGAAGTATAAGCACTTTGACGACAAGTATCCGGATGCCAATATGATCATTCAGATGCAGCTGCTCGGATTCCGCATAGATGAGATCCCTGCTGTCATGCATGCGAGAAGCTGTGGCACCAGCATGCACTCCGGACTCAAACCGGTGGTCTATATGTTCCGCATGGTCTTCTCCATCATCGGCGTGGTATTTCGGATCAAGGTGCTTGGAATTGATGCGGGGGCAGGAGAGCGGGATGTTTTCATGGACAAAAAGGAGTAAGCGTTCTTTTTACGCAGAAAATTTAAAAAGACAGCAGAAGCCCTATATTGCTCCGGGGCGTGGGTGGTATCACATCTACACGTTCCGGCTGGGGAGACCGGAGAAAGTATCCTTAGACTGGCTGCCGGATTATCCCGGGGAGACACTTGCTCTGGTCCGGCTGGACATCCGCGATTACGCCTCGCGTGAACTGGACACTCTTGCACTGGACTTTGCGGAGCAGATTTTTCGTGCCTTTCAAGAGCGGAAAAAAGAGATGATCCTGCGCGTCTGTTACGATACGGAGGGAAAGGGGATGGAGCGCGAGCCGCAGCGCATTTTTGTGGTGCAGAGACACATGCAGGCGCTCGGTAGTTTTGCGGAACGGTATGCGGATGCCATTCTGACCGTGCAGGGCGTGTTTGTGGGAAGCTGGGGAGAGATGCATACCTCCCGGTTTCTGCGCCCGGATCAGATCTGCCTGCTGGCGCAGACCTGGCAGGAGGCGACGCACCATGCGCTGACACTCTCGGTGCGAAAGCCGGTGCATCTGCGCATGCTGGCGGGAAATAGGCCGGTGCGCGGACTGGGACTATACGATGATGCCATGTTTGCCGGAGCCGACCATATGGGGACGTTCGGGGATGTGCCGAGGGAGGCGGCAGACTGGGAAGAACCGTGGTGTGCGGCAGATGAGCAGGCTTATCTGAGCGGACAGGATGAAAATATTCTGTGCGGAGGGGAGGCGCTGGCGGGAATAAAGCTGTCCGCGGAGGCAGTCTTAGAGGAACTTCAAAAGATGCAGGTGACCTATTTAAACAGCATCTATGACCCGGCGCGGATGGCAGAGTGGAAGGCATGCCGTCTCCCGTCCGGAAAATCGCTGTATGAGGAGATCGGCAGCCGCCTCGGTTACCGGATCTGCGTGCTTTGTGCAGAGTGGAAAAAGGGAAGCCTTTGGGTGACACTGAAAAATGAAGGATTTTCCGCCGTATGCCAGAAAACGGATCTGCTTCTGATCCGGGAGTGTGATGAAGGCAAAGAGCAGAAGGTGCAGAAGGTTCCTTATGAGATCTGCGGATTAAAGGGCGGTCAGACGGACGTGGCAAAGGTTGAAATTGCGGCGGGAGAAGACGACGGGGAAGGAAAAGAGGAGAAACTCTACCTTTCCATGGTGCGGAAGAAAGACGGAAAACCGCTGCCGTTTGCGAATGAAGGCGCGGGAAGCCGGCTCTTGATCGGCAGATGGATGGTGCAGGGAGGATTGCATGGAAGAGAAAAAGGAAACACAGATTGATTTTGTGATTGCCTGGGTTGACGGCGGGGATCCGGCATGGCAGAGAGAGCGGGATCGATATGGGAAGATGGGGGAGAAAACAGCGGTAGAAGAGACCGGAGAGAGAGAGAAGTCCGGCGTTGCCTGCGATACCAGGGATGTGCGCTACCGTGATTGGGACTGCCTGCGGTTCTGGTTCCGCAGTGTGGAACAGAATGCCCCGTGGGTGCACAAGATCTATTTTGTCACATGGGGACATGTGCCGAAGTGGCTGAATGGGAATCATCCGAAGCTTGAGATTGTGCGCCACGAGGATTATATTCCGGGAGAATTTCTGCCGACGTTTAATTCCCACACAATCGAGCTCAATTTTCACCGCATCCCCGGATTGTCGGAACAGTTTGTCTATTTTAACGACGATATGTTTCTGTTGCGGCAGGTAAGCCCCGGACAGTTTTTCCGGGACGGAAAGCCGCTTGACATGCTTGCCTTACAGCCGGTCGTGGCAAACCGGGAGGATGCCGTCATGCCGTATATCTATCTGAACAATGCGATGGTGCTTGCGAGGTATTTTGACAAGCGGGAAAACATGAAGCAGCAGCCGGGAGCCTACTGGCATCCGGGGTATCCGCTCTTATATTTCGGGTATAACCTGCTCGAGCGCATGTTCCCGCGGTTTACCGGATTTTATACGGTGCACGGTCCGTCGCCGCTTCTAAAGAACACCTACGAGGCGCTCTGGCAGCGGGAGGGAGCGCTTTTGTCGGAGGTGTGCAGCCACAGATTCCGCAGCAGGGAGGATGTGAGTCAGTATCTGCTCAGAGAATGGCAGAAGCTGGAGGGTAATTTTTATCCTGTCAATGCCTGCCGGTTCTGCAGGTATTATGATCTCTCGGATCAGAATACATCGCTGCTTCATGTGATTGAGAAGAAAAAAAGCCCGGCTGTCTGCATCAATGATTCCCAGAAGGTGGAGGCGTATGACAGGGTCAAGAGGGAATTAAACGAAGCATTTTTAAAAGCTTTTCCGAAAAAGAGTTCCTTTGAAACGGACGGAGCAGGGGAAAAGCACTAAGACAGAGAGGAGACGCCATGGAAACAAAGAGCAGAACAGAATATTCGGCAATGAATACAACCGTGGCGGTCATCTCCAGAATGACGGCGATTCTGATGGGATTTGTGACGCGTGTGATTTTTACGCATACGCTGAGTGAAAACTATGTCGGAATCAACGGTCTGTTCACCGATATTTTAAACGTGCTTTCGTTGACCGAGCTTGGCGCAGGCACGGCAATCACTTACGCCTTGTACCGGCCGATCGCGGAGGGCAACATCAAGAAGCAGCAGCAGCTGATGAAGCTTTACCAGACATTTTACCGTGGAACCGCGGTGTGTGTGGGCGTGCTGGGACTGGCGCTGATTCCGTTTATGGACGTGCTCATGAAAAACAGACCCGAGGTGGAGCATCTGACGTTTATTTACCTTCTCTATCTCGCCAACTCTGTGCTGTCGTATCTGCTGGTGTACAAGAGGACGCTGATTGAGGCGCATCAGATG
The DNA here is from genome assembly GCF_000225345.1 of Roseburia hominis A2-183. Lineage (NCBI taxonomy): Bacteria > Bacillati > Bacillota > Clostridia > Lachnospirales > Lachnospiraceae > Roseburia > Roseburia hominis. The sequence goes on along the minus strand of NC_015977.1, from coordinate 1,903,235 downwards.
AATTATGTGGTGCTCATCTATCAGACCGGCTTTTTGGTGCTGCAGGATCTGCTGCAGATTGTTGTGCTGCTTACTACGGGAAACTTTATTCTGTTTTTGTTGATGTATCTGATGTGCACGGTTCTGTCAAATGTGTGTATCTCGCGAAAGGCGGAAAAGCTTTTCCCGTATTTAAAGGAAAAAGAGAAGGAACGTCTTCCAGCAGAGGAGCGGACGGGACTGTTTCGGAATATCCGCGCCATGATGATGCACAAGCTTGGGACGGTCGTTGTAAATAATACCGATAATTTACTGATCTCCGCGTTTGTCGGCGTGGTCAGTGTCGGAATATATTCCAATTATTATCTTCTGATCGGTTCCGTCCGCCAGGTGTTGGACCAGGTCTTTGCGGGAATTACAGCGAGTGTGGGCAATCTGGGAGCAACGGAGGACCAGGGCAAAATCCGCGAGATTTTTGAGACGGCCTTTTTTATCGGGCAGTGGCTTTACGGGTTTGCGGCGATCTGCCTGTACGAATTGCTCAATCCGTTTGTGGAGCTGGCTTTTGGCAGACAGTATCTGTTTGAACGCTCCGTTGTCATGATCTTATGCCTCAACTTTTTTATCAACGGAACCAGGAAAGCGGTGCTGACCTTTCGGGATTCCATGGGATTGTTCTGGTTCGATCGCTACAAGGCGCTGGCGGAGGCGGCGCTCAATCTGGTGCTGTCGATTCTTCTGGTAAGACAGTATCAGACGCTCGGCGTATTTATCGGAACGTTTTTGTCAACGATTCTCACGTCGGTGTGGGTGGAGCCGTTTGTCCTGTACCGAAGAAGATTGCACCTGCCGGTGCACCGGTTTTATTTGCGCTACCTTTTATACGCGGTCTGTGTGGGAGCGGTATGGATTGTGACAGACCTGGTCTGCGGACTGGCAGAGGGAAGTCCGCTTACCGTTCTTCTCATCCGGCTGCCGCTCTGCGTGGTGCTGCCCAATCTGTTGTTTTTTATGGCATACGGCAGGACGAAAGAATGGAAACGGGTGTTGGAGCGCCTGCGGCGCATCGAGTGGGGCAGGCTGCATCGGGGAGGAATGTGATGAGACAGCAGATGGAAGAAGAACAATGGGATTTGTGCAGGCTGCTGGATGCGGCGCTGCACGGCAGACCGGCGGAAATGCTCCCGCCGGCTGAAAAATACGGAGCCATTCTTGAACTGGCAGACCGGCATCGCGTGCTGCCGCTGCTGTACGACGTGCTGGCACCCAAGCTGCCCGAGGAGGATGAGAACCGGAAGCGCCTTGAGAAGAGAAGCGCAGAGACGGTGCGGCAGAGCTACCGCTTGCTGTTCCTCGGGAAATATGTGACAGGACTTTTGCGGGAACATGGAATCGAGACGGTTCTTTTAAAGGGGAGCGGCACGGCGGGACTCTATCCGGTGCCGGAACTTCGCAAGTCCGGGGATATTGATCTGCTCGTTGCGGATCAGAAAGCGGGAGAAAAGGCGTATGAGGTGCTGCATGAGCATGGATTCCGGAAAGCCCCAGAGCAGCACGCGCACCATCATATCGTCTGCGTTGGCACAGAGCAGATCGGAATAGAAATTCACGTTGCGCTGGCAGAGCCGTTCGACTCCAAAAGCGTCAACGAGTGGCTCGCCGCACATCAGGCGGAATTTCTGGCGCACTGTGAGAGGACGGCGGTGATGGGCGTAGAGTTTCCGGTGCTGCAGCCGGCATATCATGCGTTTTACCTGCTGCTTCATATGCTGCAGCATTTCCTGCGTGCCGGATTCGGGTTAAAGCTGCTCTGCGACTGGGTCGTATTCTGGGAAAAGGGATACGGCAGCGGGGTAGAGGAGCGTTTTTTCTCCATGGCAGAGGAATGCCGCGTGATGGGATTTGCGCGGCTGGTGACGGCGGTCTGTGTAAAATATCTGGGACTTTCCGGGGAAAAAGTGCCCCTGCTGCTTTGCAGATTTGACTGGGAGGCGGAAGCTGCAAATCTGGAAGCATTCCTGACAGAGATTCTGGAAGCGGAGGAGTTCGGCAAGTCAAGTGCCGACCGTATGGTGGCGCTGCGGGGAACCGGCTGGCGGGATTATTGCCGGGAATTTCATCATCAGATGTTGCTCACCTATCCAGGGGCAGGGCGCTACCGCATTCTGCATCCGGTGTTGTGGGTGATGATGTTCTGCGGTTTTGCATACCGCAACGTTAAGATGCGCCGGGTATCGGGGTACGCGGTGTTAAAGAAGGCGAGAGCGCGCGGAAAGCTTGTGGAGGAGATGAAGCTGTTCCGCTAGAAAATAGGATGTTCGACGGGAAAGGAGGAGAGCAAAATGGATACATGGTACTGGGCACTGGAATATGTCAGGGTATTTTTTGCCTATGTGATGATTCTGTTTGTGTGGCCGTCTGTGGTATTCCGGGATTATTTAAGAGGCAGGAGCCGTACGGTGCGGTTTGCTTTCTGTGTGACGGTTCCGGTTGTGCTGCTCAATACGGTGGTACTAAGTCTGGGCGTGTTTCATATACTGTACGGATGGCTGATTGCCGTGCTGTTTTACGGCACATTGCTGCTTGGCTTGCTGAGATGGCACCCCGTGCGGCGGGAGCAGATCAAAAAGATCTCCCGCCTGTTTCTGGGAACCTACGGCATCCGGCTTTTGCTGCTTCGCCTGCGCAACAGGGTAAAAAACGGGATTGGGCGTGCACATGCACAATTCAGGCGGAGCATACGGGGACGGCGCTGCGTCTATCTGATGCTGGGGGTGGTTGTGTGCTTTGGCATGGTGTATTTTTCCTACGGGGCATTCCATGATTACTCCTACGGGTTTGGCGATATGTACCGCCACCACTCGTGGATCTACGGGCTGTTAAACGGTACGCCTTTTTATGAGGGAATCTACCCGGAAGCCATGCACTGCTTTATCTACGCCATGCGCGTGCTGTTCGGGGTAAAGATTTATAGCAGCCAGCTGTTTCTGGCGGGAATCCACGTCGCGGTTTTTCTGGTCAGCGCGTATCTGCTGCTGAAGGAATTATTTGCATGGGATGGAACCGCGGTGCTTGCACTGGCGTTGTTCCTGACCGTGGATCTTTTGTGCATTGACGAGATCTTTTCCATGTCCCGTCTGCAGTGGACGCTGCCGCAGGAGTTCGGACTGTATACACAATTCCTGTGCGCACTGTTTCTGCTTCGCTGCCTTAAGACGGACTTTAGCGACAGATCCGGCAGCCGGAGAGAGCGGATCAGAAAGTTTTTGACGGATGAGAATCTGCTGCTGTTTCTGCTGTCACTGGCGGCTTCCCTTGCCATTCATTTTTATGTCACGATGATGGCGTTTTTCCTCTGCGTGGTGATTGCCGCGTGCAGGCTTCCCGCTCTTTTTCAAAAGAGAAGGTTTGTATCTCTCGTAAAGGCGGTCTGCCTCGGTGTGCTGATAGCGGTGCTGCCGATGGGAATTGCGTATGCGAAGGGTGTACCGTTCCAGGGATCGATCGGATGGGCGGTCAATGTCATAAACGGTACGGATACCGCGGAGGGGCGTACCAGCCAGGCGGAACAGATCTTAGAACAGGCGCAGACATCGAGTGAGCAGACATCGAAGGAGCAGACATGGTCCGGTGAGAGGATGACAGAGAGCGGGGAGACGACAGAAGCAGCGGTGCAGCCGACGGAACAATCCCACGGGGGGAACGGGCAGACACCGGATGGCGGGAGTGCGGATGCGGGACAAAATAGCGCTCCGAAACAATCTGCCGGTAATCATATGCTTGCGATGGCAGAACGGATGGCGGCATCGTTCGCCGGCAAGGCACAACTGGTCTGGAAATACGGGTATGTGCAGCTGTACCGTGAGAACCGGGCGGAATGGATTGTGCTTTTTAGCGGTCTGGCACTGATCCTCTGGGCGGTGTACCGGATGGCGGCGGGGATTATCACCGGCCTGCTAAAAAAGGGAAGTGACAGCAAAAAGATCCGGCAGCTGTTTGACGGATATCCGGTGCTGGTCGGAATATCGGTATTGCTTATGATTGTCTATGCGGCGCCGTTCCTCGGGCTGCCGGAGCTTATTGCAGGCTCCAGGCTATGCTCTACGGAACAGCTTTTCATTCTGGCGGTCGTGGTCATTCCGGTGGATCTGGCTGCCGGGGCAATCGCCCTTACGCCCGGCAGACGTGTGCTGCCGCTTGCGCTTGCCGCGGGAGTGGCGGTGATCTATGTGGGGACGAGACAGCGTGGCATTTTTCACGGATACCTCTACTATGAACTGACCAGATACAATGCGGCGGTGATGGTGACACAGGACATCACGGATAAATTCCCGGAGAACAGCTATACGATTGTGTCTACCACGGACGAACTTTACCAGGTGATCGAACAGGGGCGGCATGAGGAGCTTTTGACTTTCCTGAACCGGGTGAACGGAAGTGGCTATACCCTGCCGACGGAATACATTTTTGTGTATGTGGAGAAGCGGCCGATCCAATACGCGCAGAACCACTTCTTTACCGGACCGGACTGGCTGGCAGAGGAAAAATACACTTCTTACTATACGACCTATTTCAGCGAGGGGAACAGCATCAATGCCTCGGAGATCTCGCGGGAGCAGGCAGAGAGGGAGATGATGACATTCTCAAAACTCTCGCAGACCTATTCCAATCTGGACAGCCGCACGATACTGGAATCCAAAGCGTACGAATGGTGCAGGAAGTTTGAAGCATCCTATCCGCAGGAGATGAAGGTATATTATGAAGATGAGAATTTCTGCTGCTATATGATACGGCAGAACACCTATCGGTTATATCAGCTGGAGGAATCATGAGTGGACGTTGGAAAAGGATTTTGGCGCTTGGCGCAGCGGTTGTTTTGTGTCTTATAGCAGCAGCTCAAATGGGCAGTCTGTTTCACTGGAAGGTGACATGTACGCCGGCGGCGTTTGCAGAGTCATCCAGGAGGCTTTCCAATCCGGACCGCGGATTTTATTACATTTACGGCTACCGCATTACGGATGAACCGGTCGACTATGCCACAGATTTAAGAGACAGGACGAGGGAAGATGACGCGACGCGGCTTGGAATGATGCAGATCAATCTGCGGGAATACCGGACGGGTGCCATATCGGAGGAGGGGCTGTCAAATGTCCGGCAGTTGTTTGCAGCCATGGCGGACAGCGACAAGAAATGGATCGTCCGTTTCCTCTATGACTGGAACGGGGAGAACGAGCAGTATGAACCGGAGAATCTTGACATTATATTGCAGCATATGGAGCAGGTGGGAGATGTGCTCCGGGAGTATCACAGCTGTATCTATACGCTTCAGGGACTCTTTATCGGCAACTGGGGGGAGATGAACGGAACAAAATACACGGATCCGGATTCTATGAGAGAACTGGCGGCACGCCTTGCCGATGTGAGCGATGCGTCCACGTTTCTCTCCGTGCGGACGCCGGCGCAGTGGAGAAAAATCACGGGGGAGGCGGCACCGGACGGCTGGACAGAGAACCCGCTGGCCAAAAGGCTTGGACTTTTTAATGACGGCATGCTGGGAAGCGTGAGCGATTACGGAACTTACAGCGATAACACCAGACAGGACGCCGGGGATTTTTCGGCGTGGACGCGGGAGGAAGAACTGGCATTTCAGGATGTATTGTGCAGCAGTGTGCCGTCCGGCGGGGAAGTGATTGTCGATAACCCGTACAATGATCTTGAAAATGCGATCGCGGATCTGAAAACCATGCATGTGAGTTACTTAAACGAGGACTATGACAGGAATGTCCTGGATAAGTGGGCAGGGACGGTCGTGAATACAGATGACTGCTACGACGGAATGGACGGCTGGTCTTATGTGGAACGGCATCTGGGGTACCGCCTGTGGATTGCCGGTGCCGCTTTGAGCCATTCGTTCTGGGCGGATACGGTGGAGGTAAATGCTGCTTTAAAAAACAGCGGGTTTGCACCGTTTTACCGGCAGACAAAAGTCTGTGTGAGCGTTACAGATGAGACGGGGGCAGTCTGCTATACGGATGAATGGGAAGAGGAGCTACTTAAGCTTTCCGGCGGAAATGAGGACGACAGGGAACTGGCGCTCACCGGAACCATTCCGATCCGCGGCTGGGAGAGCGGGACTTACCGGGTATATATCAATCTTAGCGATGCAGACAGCGGGGAACAGATTTTACTTGCAAACGAAGCGGATGCCACAGAAAACGGATACTGCCTCGGTGAGGTGGCAGTGCGATAGGTGCACAACGATGCAAGTACAAAGGCTTACAAGTGCAAAATCGTACAAGAAATCACAAGTTTGTACGAGGAATCACGCCGCAGAAACCACTATAATGAAAAGAAAAAGAATCCTGTATGTGGTGGGATTGTGGAAGGTGGTTTCTTATGCAGAACTATGAAAAACCGGAAGTGATTTTGATGACGGAATGTTCGGAGGGCGTCTATCTGGCAAGCGGCGGACAGACCGGGGAAGATCCGACGGCAGGTGGATGTGACAGCCGGTACATGAAGGGAGCCTGGAAAAAGCCGGATTACAGCAACAGCAATGTGCAGATGCGTGCCTATGACAGAAAAGGCTGCGAGGGCTGTGCGGCGGATGACGGTGACGGCTGCAAGCTGCAAAAGGGTGATGCAAAAGTCGCCGGAAATGTCTATCAGCCTGTCTGGGAACAGCAGGGACTGACACCGGATGCCATGGTCTGGTAGAGAAAATGCCGGCATGCCGTTCTGGCAGAAAATTCATGCTTGACAGCGTAAACACAGAATTTTATACTTAAAATATGTGTATGAGTCAGCGGCAGAAGTGCCGCAAAAAAGTGTTAGAAGGTGGCTGGTTTTATGAAGAATTATGAGCGTCCGGTGATGATACGGACGGAGGAGCTTGCAGAGGGGGTTTATCTTGCAAGCGGAGGCATCAAGTGTGACAGTGTCTACATGAACGGTGTGTGGCAGGCGCCGGATTATTCCGACTGGAATGGCACCACACGCGGATACAAGCAGCAGTTCGGATGTCTTGGATGCCCGGCGAATACTGCTTCCGGCTGCGGTCTGTTGAGCCATTATGTGGATTCCGGGTATGCGGGAAGTTACGATGTGGATAATGGTAACCGTAAGCCGTCATGGGAGAAGAAGGGCTATGGTCCGGATGATGCGGTCACAGACTGGAACATGTAACAATCTTTAAAACGGGGGAAATGCTATGACGAATTATGAGAGTCCTGTGATTCTTAGAACAGAAGAGCTTGCGGAAGGGGTCTATCTTGCAAGCGGATGCTATACGGCGAGTGCGTACATTCATCAGACACCGCAGTCCGGAAGCGGGGAGTACCGTATCCAGGTGAACGGTCAGCACAGTGCCGATCATACGAAAGAGGCGCAGACACTGACCATTTCGTTCAGTCTTCCGGTAACCTACACCAGTTCCGGCGGATCACTGGTATCCGGCAGCGGAACGAATACACTTGTGATCAATTATAACTATCATCAGAATCCGACCGACAATATCGGACTCGGGGATCTGGTTGTGCAGGCAGATGCGGGGCTTGCGGTGACAAGCGTGAACATTACAGATTAAGAAGCCGGCAGGCGACCGGGCGGATGTGAGAAGTCAAAAGCTTCGCGGGAGGAATCGGTTCCTCCTGTGAAGCTCTTTTTTATGTAATAGGAAACTTCTTTCCTATTACATAAAAAACTCTCCAGGGATCGCACTGCGGCGGAGACGAAAGATGTCGCAAGAGCGACCCGCCGCAGGCGGAGAATCCTGCAGACAGAATTCATTTTTATGAAAGAATAGGAAAATTACAATGCTTGAGAAGTTCAGACATTACAGAGAGCGGATCAAAGAGGGAATGCTCCGTGATATGTGGAGACAGACGCTATGGATCTACGAATATGCGAGACTTTATTGGAAGCAGATGATATTTTATACGCTTCTGGGACTTGCGGGAACGCTGGTATCGCTCATTTCAAGTCTCATTTCCCGCGATATGGTGGATATTATCACAGGACAGCAGGCGGGGCTTCTGGCGCGCACCTTCTGCCTCTATATCGGGTTCTCGGTTGGAAATGTCCTGATTTCCCAGATCTCCAATTACTTTGCGAACAAGATCAGCATCAGCGTGGACAATGCCATCAAGGCGGATATTTTTGAAAAAATGCTGTTGACGGATCTGGAGTCAATCCAGAACTACCACACGGGAGATCTTTTAACGCGCTGGAGTTCGGATGCCTCCAATATTTCAAGCGGTGTCCTAAACTGGATTCCGAATCTCGTGATCTATACGGTGCGTTTTGTCAGCACCTTTGCGGTCGTGTTCTACCATGATCCGATGTTCGCGTTATTAGCGCTGATCGGAATGCCGGTCAGCATGCTGATGTCGAAGACGCTGCTTCGCCGCATGAAGGGGAATAATGAGCGGAGTGCGGCGATGAGCGCAAAGATGTCGGGCTTTAATCAGGAGGCGTTTTCCAATATCCAGACGATCAAGGCATTTGATCTGATCCGGCTGTACGCGGAGCGTCTGCGCGGTCTGCAGCGGGAGTATCTCACCATGAAGCTGGAGTTTCAGAAAATGTCTATGGCGACCTCAATTCTGCTGTCGATCGTGGGACTTGCGGTGTCTTACAGCTGCTACGGGTTTGGAATCTACCGTGTGTGGAGCGGTGCGATCTCCTACGGTACCATGACCATGTTTTTATCGCTGTCGGGCTCTCTCACGGGAACCTTAAACCAGCTGGTGTCTCTGGTGCCCACGGCAGTGTCTTTAACCACATCGGCGGGAAGACTGATGGACATTCTCGATATGCCCAAGGAAGATTTTTCGGATGCCGATCAGGTGGAGCAGTTCGCCGGACAGAATCGGTCGGATGGCATCGGAATCGTCTTTTCCGGGGTGAGTTACGCCTATCATAATGGAAAGCAGGTGTTTTGCGGTGCAGACTTTTTGGCGCGTCCCAAGGAGATTGTCGCTCTCGTGGGACCTTCCGGGGAGGGGAAGACGACAATGCTCCGCCTGATGCTGGGGCTTTTGCATCCGCAGGAGGGAGAGCGGATCCTGATCGGGGAGACGGACGGGGAGAAGATCGCCGTAGATCCCTCTGCAAGACGGCTGTTTTCCTATGTGCCGCAGGGGAATACCATGTTTTCGGGAACAATCGCGGAAAATATGAGAAATGTAAGACCGGAAGCCTCGGATGAGGAAATCTGTGAAGTGTTAAAGGCGGCATGTGCCTGGGAGTTTGTGGAAAAACTTCCCGATGGGATCTATTCCATGGTTGGAGAGCGTGGAGGCGGATTCTCGGAGGGACAGGCGCAGCGTCTGTCGATTGCCAGAGCACTGCTTCGCCGATCACCGATTCTTCTGCTGGATGAGGCGACCTCGGCGTTAGACGTCGTAACGGAGCGCAGAGTGCTGCGGAATATCATGAGCACCACGGAGCCACGCACCTGTATCGTCACAACACACCGCCCGACGGTATTGTCCATCTGTCAGAAGGTGTACCGCATCCGGGAGCAGAAGTGTGTGCAGATGCAGGAGGAAGAGATCCGTCAGATGATGCGGGAATTCTAAAGAGCATCGATGGCGGCTTTTAAGGTCCTGGCAGCGGAAGGCTCTTTCGTGCAGTACAGCCGGCAGGAAAAGATGAGCGGAGCGAGGGCTTCGGAAAAATGCAGATTGCGAAGGAGAAGCTCCTTTGTCCACGCGGGGGAGATCATCCGCTGCAGGATGTGGAGCACTTTTTCGTCCGGCTGCAGGGACTGCACCTGATCTATGGCAGCCTGCTTTAAGAAGATGATGCCGCCGAGCGGATAGTCTTTCGGGGTGCAGATGCCCGATGTGCCGCACCATGGAAGTCCATAGGCGTAGGGTATGTTGTCTCTGATTCCGAGCAGGTTTAAGTCGCCGTTTAAGAGGGGCGTCTGGTACAGATCATGCCACAGGGCAGAGTGTGTGGACTTCCCGGTTCCGGAACTGCCGGAAACGAGAAAGGCGCGCCCGCGGTACAAAAAAGAGGCGGAGTGCAGCACATAAAGCTCCTTCTGCTGAGCCAGGATGAGAAAAGCGAAGCGAAGTGCGTGAAACAGGTCTTCGATGTGCATATCATCCGGATCCGGCATGCGGTAAAGGACGGCGCGCGAGCCGTCTTTTTTTACATGCATTTCGCGGATGCCCCACGGCGCTGCAAAAAAGAAACAATACGAACTTCCGCTGTCGCAGATGGTAAGTTCCTCCGTGTGAATAAGCACGGCGCCGTAAGGAATGGAAGCCGGTTTCCCGGTCAGAATAAGAACCTCCTGGTCGAAGTCTTCCTCTTCGCAGGAAAAAGCGGAGAAGAAGCGGTCGTATAGGAGAGAGGGACCGCGGTAGGAAAAGACCAGAGGACCGATGCGGTAGAAAAGAGGAGGCGTATCATCGCCCCGGCTTTCGGGTGTATCCGCAAGAAGAATTCCCATACGGCACAGGGAATGAAGATACTGGTCGACATCTTCCGCAAGTGCCGCGCGCTCGCGCTCTGTGGCATGGTAACGGTCTGCGAGAAGGGCGAGCAGTTCCTCGCGGCTATCGCCCTCTAAGATGCCGTCCCACAGAAGTGCCCCGGAATCGTTGAGCCGGGTGGCAGGAGCGGGAGCTGCGATGAGCTGTCCGTAAGGAAGCAGATAGGGAATACCTGCGAGCGTTGCCTTGATGTATCGATCGTTGAGTTTCATACCGGTGTCACTCCTTTATTAGCGGTTCATAAGTATGCTTATTATAGCATTCAGAGGTAAAAAATGCTACAATGAATGAAGAGAAACGGGAGGGGAAGAATGGAGCAGATCTATGAGATTGAGCCGCTCCTTAAGGCGGGAGTATGCATACAGATTCATCCACAGGGGTACAGCATGTATCCGTTTATAGATCCGCGGAGGGACGAGGTGGTACTTGCCGGCATAGAGGATGGGAGCGCGCTGCGGCGCGGGGACGTTGTGCTTTATCGCAGGGAAAACGGAATGCTGGTACTGCACCGGATTTATAAGATCGGGCAGGACGGACTGTATCTGCTGGGGGATCACCAGACAGCCATCGAGGGACCCGTGCGGCGGGAGCAGGTCAAGGGGAAAATGACCGGTATGGTAAGAGACGGACGCTATATGGATGTGGGGAATCCGGGATACCGGATGTTAAGTGTGGTGTGGCTATGGCTCAGACCGGCGCGCAGAGCTATTATGGTGCCTGCCGCGCGGCTGCGGCGCATGGTAAGATTCGCACTTTTCAGAAGAAACAATAAGCGCTATAATAAATAGAGGGATCAAAAAGCCTGGGGGTGATTACATGATGAAGATTTTATTTGCAGCTTCGGAAGCAGTGCCGTTTATGAAAACGGGTGGTCTGGCGGATGTGACCGGATCGCTGCCGGGGTATTTCGATAAGAAGCATTTTGATGTGCGCATTATCATGCCAAAGTATTTATGCATGGATGAAAAGTGGAAGGCACAGCTGCGGTTTGTCTGCCATTTCTATGTGAATCTCAGCTGGCGGAGACAGTACGTCGGTATCTTTGAAACGGTACAGAACGGCATTACATACTATTTTGTGGACAATGAATTCTACTTTGCGGGAGATAAGCCGTATCACAATATCTATGAGGACGTGGAGAAGTTCGCATTCTTCTCGAAAGCGGTGTTAGAGGCGCTGCCGTATCTGGATTTCTGGCCGGATGTCATTCACTGCCATGACTGGCAGACGGGACTGGTACCGGTATTCTTGCGGACATTTTACGGGGATCAGAGATGTTATTCCAATATCCGCACGGTCTTTTCCGTTCACAATCTGAAGTTTCAGGGAAGGTTCTCACTGCCGGCGGTTATAGATATTACCGGTCTGCCAGAGCAGATCTTTTCTTCGGATAAGCTGGAGTCCTACGGGGAGGCCAACTACCTGAAGGGCGGTGTGGTGTATGCCGATGCGGTCACGACGGTGAGCCCCACATATGCGAGAGAGATCATGACGCCGGAGGGCGGAGAGGGATTGGACGGTCTGATGCGCGCCCGGGAAGGCAGCCTGTATGGAATCTTAAACGGCATTGATATCAGGGAATATGATCCGCAGACAGATGCCTATCTGGCGAACCATTACAACGAGACCAATCACACGGAGGGGAAGGGACTCAATAAGTTAAAGCTTCAGAAGCTTTTGGGACTCCCGGTGGATAAGGACGTATTTTTACTTGGAATGGTGTCCCGGATGACGGATCAGAAGGGATTTGACCTGATTGCCTATGTGATGGATGAACTGATGAGCACCGAGCGTCTGCAGCTTGTGGTGGCGGGTACCGGTGAGGCGCGCTACGAGGAGATGCTGCGCTATTTTGCGGAAAAATATCCGCAGAAGATTCACGTGACGATCGGCTACTCGGAGGAGCTTGCACACCGCATCTACGGCTCCTGCGATGCGTTTTTAATGCCGTCGCTGTTTGAGCCGTGTGGTCTGTCGCAGCTGATGAGTCTTCGCTACGGAACCGTGCCGATCGTGCGCGAGACGGGCGGGCTGAAAGATACGGTGATGCCGTACAATGAATACGAGCAGACCGGCACAGGATTCTCCTTTGCCAATTATAATGCGCATGAAATGCTGGGCGTCCTCCGCTATGCGATGCGCGTGTATTACACGCAGAGAAAATGCTGGAACGGCATTGCGGAGCGTGCGATGCGGGAGGATTTCTCCTGGAAAAAGTCAGCGGAGATGTATGCGCGGCTGTATGAGGATATCGTGGGCAGACCATAGGATCACATAGTGATCTGGTCCGTCTCGAGGGAGTAGTAGTAGACGTGATCCGACAAAATCTCTTCTCTGGCCAGCTGGGACGAATTGACGTCCCGGACCATGGAGGAGAGTGTGGACATACTGATCTGGTTGTCTGCGGGAATCAGAAGAACTTCGTGGACGCTGCTCGGCAGAATATAAAAATCACTGCCGATGCGCCGGGCAAAATCGTGCAGCAGATGCTGATAGAGAATACAGGAGGAGCCGTTGAGCCTGTGCTGGTTGGACAGAACGTAGATCGGAAAAGGCTCAATGAGATCGTTTCCCGCTGGATCCGCAAATTCATCCGCAAACAGCTCGCGCAGAACTTCGGTCATGCTGCGCAGATCATAGCGGAGCAGCTGCGGTGTGTTTGCCATGGCGAGGGCGTAGAGGTCGTCTCTGGTAATCCCCCAGTAAGTGAGATGTTCATTGTGGATCAGGACCGTTGCTGTGCCGGAAGAATCAGATTCCACCAGGCATAAGAAGACGATGGCGAGATCCAAAAAGCGATAGTAGGGAACCCGCTTTAACAGTTCGCGGTTGCGCTCATAGTTGATCAGCTTCATTGTGACGCGGGATTTTACCTTGTCATAGTCGGTGAAAAAAGAGATGTCAACAGGGGATTTGGGACGGTTCTCCCGATAGGCGGTCAGAATGTCGTCTGTGATGTCGGAAAACGATCTGCCGCGCTCATACTGTCCATAGTAGTAATCCAGATAAATGGTGGGCGCCAGGTTCTGACCGGGCGCGAGAATGGTGAGTCCGTCAAGATGGGTATCGTTGTTTTTGAGAATGTCTGAAACAGTGATGCGGACATCGGAGCCGAGGCGGTCCGAGAGAGTAGAGATGATCTGCTGCTTGAAATCGTGGTAATTCATAAAATCCTCCGAATGAATGGAGGGGAAGTAAAATCGTACAGATGGGGAAGAAAAATCCACATGAATGCGTAGCTGCATTTATGTGGATTTAATTTATCATATAGAAAGTCAAAAAGCAATTGGACAATATTACTAAAAATGTCGGATGCTATTCGGACTTTAATGTTTTCCAGAGATAGCTGTAAAGCTCTGGGGTATCGCTGCCGAGCTGTTTGTAGACCGTGCAGTTCGCAAAGACATCGTCAGGAGGAAAGATCGTGGTATCATTGCGGGTGTCCTCGTCAAGCGCATCGACGACGGCCTGATTTGGCGTGGCGTAGCAGACGCAGTCAAAATTGAGCATGGCGACGTCCTCGCGGTACAGAAAATCCAGAAACTTTTCGGCGTTTTCCTTGTGTGTGCTGTCAGCCGGAATGAACCAGGAATCGATCCAGAGGTTGGATCCCTCCTTCGGAACCGTGTAGGAGAGATCGGCGTTGGACTCCATGGCGGTGGCTGCCTCGCCGGAGTAGACGAGCGCTAACGCCGCATTCCCCGCGATCATCTCATCTGCGGTCTCATCCACATAATAAGCGTAGACGAGGGGTTTCTGCTCCACCAGAAGCGAGAGCGCGTCACGCAGATCGGTCTCGTCCTCCGTGTTGATGTCGCGGCCCAGAAGACGGAGCGCCGGGACAAAGGAATCCCGGACGGAGTTCTGCATGATGATGGTATCGCGGTAGCGGTCGTCCCACAGGATGTTCCAGCTCTCGGTCTCCTCCTCGCTCACCATGGTCGTGTTGTACAGGATTCCCAGCGTGCCGTAAAAGTACGGCATGGAATACTGGTTCTGCGGGTCGAAGACCTCGGCGGCAGCAAGAATAGCGGGATCAAGATTCTTATAGTAGGAGAAGGAGGAAAAATCAATCGGCGCCACTTTTCCCTCGTGGATCAGCCGCTCCACCATATAATCCGAGGTGCACACGACATCGTAACTGATGGAACCGGCAGAAAACTTCGTGTACATCTCCTCGGGACTCTCGTATTCCTCGAGCTTGATCTTGATGCCGGTTTCCTGCTCAAACATTTTGATGGCGGAGGCATCCAGATATTTGCCGTAGTTTAACACGACGAGGGAATTGTCGCCGGAGCTGCCGGCGGTATCGGTATCCGCGCTGCCGCACGCCGAGAGAAGCAGGGCGGCAAACGCGGCGGTAATCAGTGCATAATGGAATCGTTTCATAAGTAAGTGGCACCTCCTTTAATGGATACCGGCATGATTCCCGGCGATTCTGTCCGAACGGCGGTTCATGACAAGAAGCAGAAGAAATGCAAACAAAATGGTTGACAGGGCGTACAATTCCGGGCACACCCCCTTGCGCAGCTCTGTGTAGAGCATCGTCGACAGGGTGTTGACGCCGGCACCTTTGGTAAAAAAGGCGATGGAAAAATCGTCGAGCGACATGGTAACCGCCATCAGGAATCCGGAAAATACACCGGATTTGATCTCCGGCCAGGTCACCTTGTAGAACGCGTACATCGGAGTGGCACCGAGCATGATGGTGCGGTTCTTTTTTTTTCATGGCACTGATGCCGATCGCGGCAAGCGTTCCGATGACGGTCGAGACGATGGCTGCGGTGAGTGTGACCTGTAGAGTTGTCACAAACGCATTCATGATGGTCTCGTCCGTAAAACAGGAAGCGTACCATTTGAGTGTAAAACCGCCCCATACGACACGTGATTTTGAATTGTTAAAAGAGAGCACGATGAGTACGAGGATCGGTAGATACAAAAATAAAAAGATGACGGCAAGA
This sequence comes from Roseburia hominis A2-183, assembly GCF_000225345.1. Taxonomy (NCBI): domain Bacteria; kingdom Bacillati; phylum Bacillota; class Clostridia; order Lachnospirales; family Lachnospiraceae; genus Roseburia; species Roseburia hominis. The sequence continues at coordinate 1,887,787 of NC_015977.1, read as the reverse complement.
TAGATGCGCTGTCCCCATTTCTTTACCATACCGCGGTACCTCCTTCGTCTTTATCCAGCACATTCATAAGTGCCATACTTGCAATGACAAACAGCATCAGCACAACGGACAGTCCGGAACCCAGATGCCAGTTGGTGCCCTGCATAAATTCCTGCTCAATGACGTTTCCGATTAAGAGCACCTTGCCCCCACCGAGCAGGTCGGAGATGACGAACGAGGTCAGTGCCGGCACAAAGACCATGACGATTCCGCTTAACACGCCGGAGAGGGTGAGCGGAAAAATGATTTTTACGAGAACGGTCAGATTGTTCGCGCCGAGATCCCTGGCGGCTTCGATGACGTCCTTGTTGATCCGCACCATGGAGTTGTAGATCGGCAGGATCATAAAAGGAAGAAAATCGTACACCATGCCGAACACAACGGCGGTCGGGGTGTTGAGCATCTTCACATGGCCGGTGCCGACGGCTTCTAAAATGGCATTGACAATACCGTTGTTGGAGAGCAGAAGTCTCCACGCGAGAATGCGCAGCATAAAATTCATCCACATCGGGAGGATGAACAAAAAGACGACAAAGCTCTGGTGACGGAAGCGGAATGTGCTTAAAATCATGCAGAGCGGATAGGACAAAACAAGGCAGAACAGCGTGCACAGAAAGCCGAGCTTTAAAGAGAGAAGAATCGACTTGACATGCACCGGATCGGCGATGGCGGCGATATTGGAAAAGGTAAAGCTGCCGTCCGCCGCAGTGATGGCATAATAGAGAATAAATACAAGCGGCAGAAGAATAAATCCGATCATCCAGATCAGATAAGGTCCTGCCAGAAGCTGTTTTTTGAAGTTAGACATCGATTCCTGCTGCCTCCTCGTCCTCGGATTCCGGTTTGTTCATAATCTGGATGTTGAATGGAATCACGCGGATCCCGACATGGGTTCCGACGGTGTAAAACTGCGTGGTGTCCACCAGCCACTCAAAGCCGCCCGCCATGATCTCGATCTCGTAGTGGACGCCCTTGAAGATGACGGAAGTGATATCGCCGTCCATAAAGCCTTCCCCGGGTGCGACGATCTCCACATTCTCCGGACGGATGACGACGTCGACCGGCGTGTTGGTGCCGAATCCTTCATCCACACAGGGAATCCTGGTGCCGAGAATCTCAACGACCCGGTCTTTCATCATGATACCGTCGATGATATTGCTGTCCCCGATAAAATCGGCTACGAACGCGTTGACCGGCTCATTGTAGATCATTTCCGGTGTGCCGATCTGCTGGATGTAGCCCTGGTTCATGACGACGATGGTGTCGGACATGGTGAGGGCTTCCTCCTGGTCGTGCGTAACAAAGACAAAGGTGATGCCGAGCTCGTTTTTCAGGCGGATCAGCTCATACTGCATTTCCTGGCGGAACTTTAAGTCCAGTGCGCCGAGCGACTCGTCGAGGAGAAGAACCTTCGGCTCATTGACGATGGCGCGGGCGATGGCAATTCTCTGCTGCTGTCCGCCGCTCAAAGAATCGATGGAGCGGTGCTCGAATCCGTCCAGGTTTACGAGCTTTAAGGCGTATTTGATTTTGTCGTCGATGTATGCCTTGCTTTTTTTTCTGATCTTAAGTCCGAAAGCGATATTTTCCGCGATGGACATATGCGGAAAAAGGGCGTATTTCTGGAATACAGTATTGAGATCGCGCTCATTGGGCGGGAGGGCGGTAATATCCTTTCCGTCAAACAGAACCTGGCCTTTGTCAGGGGTCTCAAATCCGCCGATAATGCGCAGGGTTGTTGTCTTGCCGCAGCCGGACGGACCGAGCAGTGTGATGAATTCATTCTCACGGATGTAGAGGTTCAAATCGTCCAGAATGACATTGTCACCGTAGGATTTGGCAATGTGCATAAGATTGATCAGTTTTTTGCTCATTCGGGGGAGTCCTTTCTTAATATATGCAGAATGCACCCGCATGTCTGCGGGAGATCGATGATATGCTGATTTTGCAGTATTTTCATAGCATAAGAAAGATTTTATTTTAATAATTGAAAAAAAGTAGTTGCAATTTTTTGAAATTCCGTTATAATAACTCAATGTGATGTTAAACATGACCTGCCGATATGGCTCAGTTGGTAGAGCAACGCATTCGTAATGCGTAGGTCGTCGGTTCGAGTCCGACTATCGGCTTTAAATAAAAACTCTCAGTAATTGTGCTGGGAGATTTTTATTTATATGCTAGTTATAACACATGCTTATCAATGTTTATTAGAGCGGGTTATGACTGAGTGCAAAAGGAGGAAAATATTATGAAGAAAAAAGTGATTAGCTTACTGCTCACTGCAGCAATGGCAACCACCATGTTCGCAGGCTGTGGTTCTTCCAGCGAGGAGAATACAACTGCAGACAACAATCAGACAGCAGCACCGGCAGCGACAGAGGCTGCAGCAGAGGAGAGCACAGAGGCAGCTGCTCCTGCAGTATCCGCTGATGGAAAGATCGCAATGATTACCGATTCCGGTGACATCACAGACGAGTCTTTCAACCAGATCACATGGGAGACCTGTGTGGCTTACGGTGATAAGAACGGTATTGAGTATCAGTACTATAAGCCGGCTGAGGACACAGACGAGGAGAGAATCAACGCAATCGACCTTGCAGTTGCAGACGGTGCAACCGTAATCGTTATGCCGGGTTATCTGTTCGGACCGGCAATCGCTGAGGAGCAGGATCTTTATCCGGATGTTTCCTTTATCGCAGTTGATGTGACAGAGGCTGACATCGTAGATCTTTCCGGCAACGCAGTCGGAATCAGCGACAACGTATATATCTGTTCTTTCCAGGAGGAGCAGGCAGGTTACCTTGCAGGTTATGCGGCAGTTAAGGATGGTTACACAAGCCTTGGATTCCTCGGTGGAATCGCAGTTCCGGCAGTTATCCGTTATGGTTACGGTTATATTCAGGGTATCAACGATGCAGCAGAAGAGATGGGCGTTGATGTAGATGTGAAATACTACTATGGCGGTCAGTTCTACGGAAGTGATGCGATCACAGCTCGTATGGAGGGCTGGTATCAGGATGGCACACAGGTTGTATTCGCATGCGGCGGCGGTATCTACACATCTGCTGTTGAGGCTGCAGAGCAGTACGACGGCAAGGTAATCGGTGTCGATGTTGACCAGCGTCCGAAGATCGGTGATCTGTGCATTACCTCTGCTATGAAGGGCTTAGGCTCTGCAGTGAACTCTGCACTGGATGCATACTTTGGCGGCAACTGGGCTTCCATCGGTGGCAAGTCTGAGCAGCTCGGTCTGGCACAGGGCGATTATCTTGGTCTTCCGACGGATACAGATTCCTGGGGCTTTACAACATTTACGGTAGATGAGTACAATACAGTATTAGACGGACTCAAGGACGGCAGCATCACTGTTTCTAACGATACAGAGAATCAGCCGGAGGTAGGTTCTCACGTGACCGTTGACTATGTAGAGTAAGCGGACTCTTTAAAGGGGAAGAGAAATAGTTTCTCTTCCTCTTTTTTTTATATCCAGAAGATGTTATACTATAAGATATGCAGGAATGACTCATGCGGCGCATGAAAAAAAAGAACGAAGAGGATACATGTATATGGAAAACGAATATGTTATTGAGATGTTGAACATCACGAAAGAATTTCCAGGAATCAAAGCCAACGATAATATTACCCTGCAGTTGAGAAAGGGAGAGATTCATGCACTGCTTGGTGAGAATGGTGCAGGGAAGTCTACCCTTATGAGTATTCTGTTTGGTCTGTACCAGCCGACGTCCGGTACGATCAAAAAGAACGGGCAGGTTGTACAGATCAATACGCCGAACGACGCGAATGATCTGAACATCGGAATGGTTCATCAGCATTTCAAGCTGGTGGAGTGTTTCTCCGTGCTGGATAATATTATCCTTGGTGTTGAGCCATCGAAAGGATTGTTCCTTGAAAAAGATGGTGCCAGAAAAAAGGTACTGGAGCTGAGTGAGAGGTACGGGCTTAAGGTGGAGCCGGATGCGCTGATTTCGGATATCACCGTAGGTATGCAGCAGCGTGTTGAGATTCTTAAGATGCTCTACCGTGATAACGAGGTGCTGATCTTTGATGAGCCGACGGCAGTGCTGACGCCGCAGGAGATCGAGGAACTGATGAAGATTATGAAGAATCTCGCGCACGAGGGCAAATCCATTCTGTTCATCACGCATAAGCTGAATGAGATCATGGAGGTGGCGGACCGCTGTACGATCTTAAGAAAAGGAAAGTACATCGGAACGGTCGACATCGCGGATACGACGAAGGAAGAACTTTCCAAGATGATGGTGGGCAGAAATGTAAGCTTTACCGTTGACAAGGACGAGAAAAAGCCGGGGGATACGGTGCTTGAGGTATCGCATCTGACGGTGGCAAGCAGATCACATGAGAACAATGCCGTGCGGGATGTCTCGTTTCAGGTGCGCCGTGGTGAGATCGTATGTATTGCGGGTATCGACGGCAACGGACAGACAGAGTTGGTGCAGGGGCTGACCGGACTGGAGAAGATCGGAGGGGGCAGCGTGAAATTTCTGGGACAGGATATCACAAACACCACGATCCGGGAGCGTTCCAAGCATGGTATGAGCCATATTCCGGAAGACCGGCATAAGCACGGACTGGTACTGGACTACACGCTGGAGCAGAATCTCGTGCTGCAGCGCTACTGGCAGCCGCAGTTTGAACGCGCGGGCTTTATCAAGTCGGGCGAGGTGCGCAGATATGCGCAGAAGCTGATCGAGCAGTATGATGTGCGAAGCGGTCAGGGACCTGTGACCATTGTGCGGAGTATGTCCGGCGGTAACCAGCAGAAGGCGATTATTGCAAGAGAGATTGACAAAGACCCGGAGCTTCTTGTGGCAGTGCAGCCGACCAGAGGTCTTGACGTAGGCGCGATCGAGTATATCCATAAGCAGCTTGTGGCACAGCGCGACAAAGGAAAAGCCGTGCTGTTAGTCTCGTTGGAGCTGGATGAAGTTATGGACGTGTCCGACCGTATCCTGGTGATGTACGAGGGTGAGATCGTAGGAGAACTGGATCCGAAGAAAGTGACTGTGGAGGAACTTGGACTTTACATGGCAGGTGCAAAGCGGGATGAGGTTGCAAAGAAAGCATAAAGGCGAGGCCTTACAGATTAACAGAAAGGAAATATGACAATGAGTGAAAAGACAAAGGATGTCCTATTGTCCATCTTTGCATCGCTTCTTTGCATTGTGATCGGACTTCTCGTGGGACTTATCATACTTTATTGTATCAATGCAGAGAATGCATTGGATGGTTTTTCAAGAATTATCAAGGGTGGCTTTTACCTCAAACCAAAGGGAATCGGAAGTGAGATTGCGCAGGCGACACCGCTGATCATGACGGGTCTTTCCGTTGCGTTTGCTTTTAAGACGGGACTGTTCAACATCGGTGCGGCAGGCCAGTATACCTTGGGCGTGTTCGGTGCATTGTATTTTGCACTGATTCTGCAGATGCCGTGGTATGTATGTCTTCTGGCAGCAATGGTCTGCGGAGCCATCTGGGGTGCTGTTCCGGGAATTTTCAAGGCGTACTTTAATGTCAATGAGGTTATCACCTCCATCATGTTTAACTGGATCGGTTTATATCTGGTGAACGAGCTGATGTACAGCACGGTATCCGGAATGTACGACCAGAAGACGACGCGTACTTACAAGCTGAGTTCCGCAGCACCGCAGTCATTGATTCCAGATTGCGGCATGAGCGCTGTTTTTAAGACAAGCTCGACCACGATTGCCATTTTTATCGCGATGGCGATCGCAATTATCATGTATGTGGTACTCAATAAGACCACATTCGGTTATGAGTTAAAAGCCTGTGGCTTTAACAAAGACGCCGCAAAATATGCGGGCATCAATGAAAAACGCAACATTGTGCTTTCCATGACAATCTCCGGCGCACTTGCAGGTATCGGTGCGGGACTTTACTATCTGTCCGGTGCATCCGAGTGGAATCCGCAGGTGTCCACAGCGCTTCCGGCGATCGGTTTCAACGGTATCCCGGTAGCACTTTTGGCGCTGAGCAATCCGATCGGCGTGGTATTTGCAGCAATCTTTGTCGCACATATCTCCGTGGGAGGCGCGTATCTACCAACCAAGTATTATCAGCCGGAGATTGCGGATCTGATCGTGGCAGTCATCATTTACCTGTGTGCGTTTGTTATGCTCTTTAAGAGCGTGGTCGTATCGAAGCTCAGCAGGAAAAAAGCGAAGAAGGAGGATGTGAAATAATGTTCTTACTGATTAAGTTTACATTACTCTATGCGGTAGTATTGATGCTGGTGGCGCTTGGCGGTATGTTCTCGGAGCGAAGCGGTGTAATCAACATTGCACTTGAAGGTATCATGGCAATCGGCGGTCTGGCGGGCGTTTTCGTCCTGGCACTCTGCGGGGATTCCCTTCCGTCCGGCGTGCTGGTGGCGGTGTCCATCCTGGCAAGTGCGGTAGCGGGAATTCTCTATTCCCTTCTGCTCGGATTTTCCGCCATCACGTTAAAGGCGGATCAGACAATCGGCGGAACGGCTTTAAATATGCTTGCCACAGCGGTGGCGATCGTAGCGGTAAAAGCGTTCAACAACTCCTCGGCAGCGGGAAACGGTGCGGCTTCCGCAAAGCTTTCCTACAGCAACAAGGCATTTATCTATAAAATCGGACCGCTCACGATCAACATTTTCCTGATTATCGGAATTATCATTCTGATTGTAAGCTATGTATTTTTGTTCAAGACCAAATGGGGCTTACGTCTGCGCGCGTGCGGTGAACATCCGCAGGCAGCCGATTCGGTCGGTATCAATGTGTATCAGTGGAGATATACCGGTGTCATGATCTCGGGTGCACTCGGCGGAATCGGAGGCTTCGCCTACATCGTTCCATCCGTTACCACCTGGAACTTTGAGGTCGGCGTAGCGGGAGCCGGTTTCCTCGCCTTGGCAGTTATGATTTTCGGACAGTGGAAGCCGTTCAACATTGCGGGCGCAGCCGTGTTCTTTGCGGTATTCCGTTCCCTGGCGAACATCGCGGATTCCACCGTGCTTGCAAACCTCGGATTGTCCAAGAATATCTACAGCATGATGCCGTTTATCGCATCCATGATTATTCTTGCGTTTACATCCAAGAATTCCCAGGCACCGAAAGCGGAGGGTATTCCGTATGATAAGGGTGCCAGATAGGAAGACGGCGTAAGAGACCGGAATTTCCGGAAGCGTCCGGGAGCATATGATAACAAACAGAAAGGATTCTAAGATCATGATTTCAAGCAAATATTTTGACCATACTATTTTAAAGGCAGAGGCGACGGAGACACAGGTGGCAAAGATCTGTGATGAGGCGCTTGCCAATGATTTCGCATCCGTGTGCGTGAACCAGTATTACACCCGTTTTGTGGCAGAGAAGTTAAAAGGTTCTGACGTGAAGGTGTGCACAGTGGTAGGTTTCCCTCTGGGAATGTCCGACACCGGTGTGAAGGCATTCGAGACGAAGGCTGCCATCGAGGACGGCGCACAGGAGATCGATATGGTAATCAATGTCGGCGCATTGAAAGACAAGAAGTATGACTATGTAAAAAATGATATTCATACCTTAAAAGAAGTCTGTGGCAGCGATATTGTCTTAAAGGTCATCATCGAGACCTGTCTTCTGACAGACGAGGAAAAGGTGAAGGCATGTGAGCTGGCAAAAGAAGCAGGAGCTGATTTCGTAAAGACTTCCACCGGATTTTCCACCGGAGGGGCAAAGGCGGAAGATGTCGCACTGATGAGAAAAACCGTGGGCGATGATATGGGTGTGAAGGCATCCGGCGGAATTCACACGGCAGAGGAAGCACAGGCAATGATCGATGCCGGAGCAAGCCGCCTTGGAACGAGCGCTACACTTGCTATCATTGGGAAATAGTAATCAGGAGCGGTAGGATGAATACAATTTTGATTGGAATTGCAGGAGGCACCGGAAGCGGCAAGACAACACTTGCCGACAAACTGATCGACAGCTTTGGCGATGATGAGGTGAGTATTCTGCGTCATGATAACTACTATAAACGCCATGACGACATGTGTTATGAGGAACGGTCGAAGTTAAACTATGATCATCCGGATGCGTTTGATACAGCACTGTTGTGTGAACATATCTGTAAGCTGAAAGCGGGAGAGCAGATTTATATGCCAGTCTATGACTACTCGATACATAATCGTTCCGAGGAGACCATTCTGGTAAAACCTGCACCGGTGATTGTGCTGGAGGGCATTCTCATTTTTGCTGAGCCGAGTCTCTGTGATCTTATGGATATCAAGGTATTTGTGGATACAGATGCGGATGTGCGGATTCTGCGGCGGATCATCCGTGATGTAAAGGAACGCGGGCGTTCGTTAGACAGCGTGATTACCCAGTATCTGACAACGGTAAAGCCGATGCATGAACAGTTTGTAGAACCGAGCAAGCGCCGGGCAGATATTATCATCCCGGAAGGGGGAGAAAATATCGTGGCGCTTGACATGCTGATTGAACGCGTACGCAAACATTTAAAGAATAAATAATTAGCGCAATAAAGTGGCAGGCACTGTGTCTGCCATTTTTTTATATGCAGGATTGCTCGGATGCAGATGATCGCCGCTGTCATATCCTTCCGCGAAAGAGCGCGGATCATCGGCGGCACGAAGTGCCTGATCGAAATCGATACAGCCGTCGCTCTCGTGGTTGGAGCGGATCCAGTCATTGACGGCACCGCGCAGCTCTTCGCGGAACGGTGCGTAGGTGCGCCAGCCGTAAATCGGCAGAAGGGTTCCGAGATAGACGCTGTCGTGAAGCTTTCTGGCCTCCTCGATATACCATTTCAGACCGTCGATCAGTTCGGCGGCAGTCGGCAGATCACTCATGGGACGGAACGGATTGACGTCGGTTCCGACCGGATGGATGATGTCATTGATGCCCTGCTGGATGATGACGGTATCCGCACCGGCGGTTGGAATTTCGTGGGCAAAACGGTTGGTTCCCTTAAGACCGTAGGAATCGTAGGTGATACAGTCGTACTGGCGCAGAATACGCGTACCGCTTGCCGCACGGCGGATCACCGAGGTATGGTTGTGCCCTTCTTCGATGAGGCGCAGCGTCAGATAGTCCGGCCATGCCTGTGCGGTGATGGAATCTCCGTAGCAGATAATGGCATGACAATCTTCCTTTGTCAGAATATCGATGTTGCTAAGAAAATAGAACCAGTTTGTCGCCTTGGAGGTGGCAAGGGGCAGCGCTTCGCTGTGCGTCTGGTCGCCGTAGGAAAAATAGCCGCGGGACAATGGACCTGTGATCAGCACGGCGGACTGCATGGCAGTGTAGCCGTCAAAATACAGGCTGACGCAGAGCGTCTGACCGGCAGATACCGGAAAGGAGAGTGCATCGCTCGCGGCGGATGCACCCGCTGCCAGTGTGACGGAATGGCTGCCGTCAAAGGTAATATCGCGGATGGTGCCTGCAGCAAGCGGACAGGAAAGAGGAACTTTCCCGGTGAGATCGGAATCACACACCGCCACCGTTGCCCGGTGGATGGTGACAGGTTCCTTTCCGCAGTAGTTGTCGAGCGTGAAGCGGAGTGCGCTTCCGGAAAAAGGTGCATAGACCGGATAGCGCAGCGTCAGATCTTTTGCGTAGCCTTCCGGATGATGTTCTGCGATGGACATGGCATTGCCCCACATGGAGACCCATTTTGTATCATTCATAAGTTTGTTCTCTTTTCTTTATTATTTACTGGTAAGGAATATAAGAGTATATTCCTGCGTTATTATAGCGGAAGTGAAGGTATTTTTCCAGTGGACTTGTTCTTTTTTTCGATCCTTGCTATAATGAGCGCATGCGGGTGAAGACCTGCAGACAGAATAGAAAGACAATAAAGGAGTTCATTTGTATGGGAGAGATTGCAAATCGTGATAATAAGAAGATGCTGATTTTGTTTGCAGAGGTGGTTGCGGCGCTTGCGACGATTCTGATCGCCGTTTTAGCGATGAAGATTCCGGTGGTGCCGGTGTGTGTGATCGTTTTGATCGAGGTGGCGATTGCTGCCTGTCTGCAGGAGGTACCGGTGTGGGTACACGCCGTGGTCGCCGCAGTACAGCTGGTTGCCGGGGTACTTTGCGGCAGAGCCGTATTCTGCCTGTTGTGTATTTTGATCTATGTGTTTGCGATACTGACACTGCGGGAAGCAAGAGCGTAATGATAAGACCTTTATGAAGCGGATGCTTGGTAAAGGTCTTCTTTCTGTCAAAGGAGAAAAGATGTTAGAGAAACTTTTTTTGGAAATGATCGCATATTACAGCGGAGACCCGAAACGGATCCAGCATTTTACAAAGGTACACAGCTATGCAAAGCTGATCGGGGAGCGCGAACAGCTTTCGCCGGAGGAACTCTATATTCTGGAAGCAGCTGCATACACGCACGATATCGGCATCAAGCCGGCGGAGGAGAAGTATGGAAGCAGTGAGGGAAAGCTGCAGGAGCAGGAAGGCCCTGCGGTGGCACGCGGGATGCTGATGCGGCTGGGCTTTGCGGAGAATGTGATTGAGCGCGTCTGCTATCTGATCGGACATCACCACACCTACACGGGCATAGAGGGCAGAGACTATCAGATTCTGGTGGAGGCGGATTTTCTGGTGAATTTGTATGAGGACGGCAGAACGGACGGAGACGGCGGGTTTGTGCCGGATAAAGCGGCTGTAGAGACGGCATATCAGAGGATTTTTGCGACGGAGACCGGAAAATGGATCTGCCGGAGCATGTTTGCACTTGGAGGTGTGTCATGATGCAGGAAAGGAAGCAGAAGGGAAAAATTCTGGTATTCAGTTCCAGGGAAATCTGCTATCTGTCCAGCAACTTTTTCGCAAATCAGATCGGCGCGGCGTTTGAGGAACTGGGATATGAGGTGACGGTGTGCGAACTCTCAAAGGAGGATGATCTGGATGCGAAGCTTGCGCGCTATATCGGACAGCCGTACCGCCTGATTCTGGATTTTAATTCCCTTCTGCCGCGGATGGTGTTAGACGACGGCACTCCCTATGTGGACCGCCTAGCGGGACCGTTTTTTGACTATATTTTAGATCACCCGCTGTTTCACTATCAGGGACTTTCAAGCGGTGTGAAAAACCTGCATGCGATTGTCCTCGACGAGGCACAGCAGAAGTACGTAGAAAAATATTATGAAAAGGTGGCGAGCGTTCACATGCTGCCGCTCGGGGCGACAAGAGCAGTCTACGAGGGCACAAAAGAGCCGGAGTGCCGGATTTTATTTCCGGGAACGTATGACAGACCGGACGCGGTTTATCAGATTGTAGAGAATGCTCCCGAGCCGCTTGGGAGCATGATGAAAGATCTGATTGAGCGGAGGCTTGCCGATCCCACACTGCCGATGGAGGAAGCATTTTCACAGCAGCTTAAGGAGGAGAAACTGGAACTTCCTGCCGGACAGTTTGCGCTGTTTATGAACAGCATGTATGCGGTGGATGCCTATGTGCGTGATTATTTCCGCAAGGCGGTGTTGGACGCGCTGCTCGCGGAGAAACTGCCGGTTACCGTATTCGGGGAAGGCTGGGAAAAATATTCCTGCGGGGACGAGCACAGCCTGCGGCGCGAGCCGGCGGTGCCGTTTGCGCTCTCCTTTGAGCGGATTGCCAAAGCCCATGTGCTTTTAAATGTCTCACCGATTTTTAACCGGGGAATGCACGACCGGGTTCCTGCCGGAATGGCGAATCATGCGGTGGTGTTAACCGATGAAAATCCGTATTTAAGAAGAACGTTTACAGACGGGAAGGAGCTGCTTTTTTATTCGCTGGAAAAACCGGACACGCTGTGTGAGCAGGCGGAGAGAACACTTACGGATGTAAGACTTCGTGAGAAGATTGCGGCTTCTGCCTATGAGACCTTTGAGCGGGAATATACATGGAAGCGCCGTGCGGAGCAGATCCTCGCATTTGCAGAGGAGGTGGAAGCATGAGAGCACAGAAGAATTATCAGAAAATGCTGGAGGCGACGATCGCTGGATTAAAGGAGCAGAACCGTGTGCCAACGCTGCTGCTGCACAGCTGCTGCGCGCCGTGCAGCTCGTACTGCCTCGAGTATCTGTCGCAGTATTTTCATATCACCGTGGATTATTACAACCCCAATATTTATCCGGAAGAAGAGTATCATATGCGGGTGCAGGAGCAGCAGCGGCTGATTCGGGAGCTTCCGGCAAAATATCCGATCGCATTCCGGGAGGGCGCCTATGATAAGGAGCGTTTTTATGAGATGGCGCGCGGAATGGAGGAGGAAAAGGAGGGCGGCGAACGCTGCTTCCGGTGCTATGAGCTGCGCTTGAGAGAGGCGGCGGAGACCGCAAAAAGCCTTGGCATGGATTACTTTACCACGACGCTGTCCATCAGTCCGCTCAAGAATGCGGAAAAATTAAATGAGATCGGGGATGCGCTGGCGGAGGAATACGGCGTGGCATATTTGAATTCTGACTTCAAAAAGAAAAATGGCTACAAGCGCTCGGTAGAGCTTTCCGAACAATACGGAATGTACCGGCAGTATTATTGCGGGTGCGTTTTTTCCAAGCGGGAGCGCGATGCCCAGATTGCTGCAAAAGCGGCGGCACAGGGAATTTGATGCGGTAAAGCATGAAAGGACTTGCGGGAAGCGCGAACTTCATGTAGAATGATAGGAAATGTAGTGAAAGCGAGGTTTTTAAAATGGCTCAGTTATGGGGAGGACGTTTTACCAAACAGACCGACAAGCTGGTCTATAATTTTAATGCGTCTATTTCGTTTGACCAGAAATTCTATAAACAGGACATTGAGGGAAGTATTGCACATGTGCGGATGCTCGGGAAACAGGGAATCTTAACCGAGGAGGAGATGCAGGCGATCGTCGCATGCTTAAAGGAAATCCTTGCGGATGTGGAAGCCGGACGTCTTGTTATAACGGATGAATATGAGGATATTCACAGCTTTGTGGAGGCGAATCTGATCGACCGTCTGGGAGACACCGGAAAGAAGCTGCATACCGGGCGCAGCCGCAACGACCAGGTGGCGCTCGATATGCGTCTCTACACCAGAGAAGAGCTGCTCCATGTGGATGCGCTCTTAAAGGAACTGCTCGGCACGATATTGCATATCATGGAGCAGAATACGGAGACGATCATGCCGGGTTTCACACACCTGCAGAAAGCTCAGCCGATCACGCTCGCGCATCACATGGGGGCCTATTTTGAGATGTTTAAGAGAGACCGCCTGCGCCTGCATGACATCTACGAGCGGATGAATTACTGTCCGCTTGGTTCCGGAGCGCTCGCAGGCACCACCTATCCGCTTGACCGTGCATACACGGCAGAACTGCTCGGTTTTTACGGACCGACTTTAAACAGCATGGACGGCGTGTCTGACCGCGATTATCTGATCGAATTTTTGTCTGCCTGCGCCACGATCATGATGCATCTGTCACGCTTTTCGGAGGAGGTCATTATCTGGAATTCCAACGAGTACCAGTTTGTGGAGATTGATGATGCGTACAGTACCGGAAGCAGCATCATGCCGCAGAAAAAGAACCCGGACATCGCAGAATTAGTCAGAGGAAAGACCGGACGCGTCTACGGCGCGCTGATGTCGCTTCTCACGACGATGAAGGGAATTCCGCTTGCGTACAATAAGGACATGCAGGAGGACAAGGAGCTTTCCTTTGACGCGATGGACACGGTCAAAGGCTGTATCGCGCTGTTTAACGGCATGCTCGCCACGATGAAGTTCAACAGGGAGCGCATGCGTGCTTCGGCGAACGGAGGCTTTACCAACGCGACGGATGCCGCCGACTATCTGGTGAACCACGGGGTGCCGTTCCGCGATGCACATGGAATTGTGGGACAGATCGTGCTTTACTGCATCGAAAAGGGAATTGCGATCGATGATATGAGCCTGGAGGAGTTAAAGGCAATCAGTCCGGTGTTTGAGGATGATGTCTATGAGGCGATCTCCATGGAAACCTGCGTGAACAAGCGTCTGACGGTGGGAGCACCGGGAAAAGAGGCGATGGAACAGGTGATCGCAGCGGAGAAGAAGTACCTGGAGGAAGAGTGGAAGCCTCTTGAAACTTCAATACAGTAACGTGACATTGTGAGAAATGTACAAGAACTGTCAAAAAAAGCCGGGAAGTTTTACGAAAAAAGCATTGCTTTTTGACGGGAAATGGCATAATATATTCACTATGACGACACTTGTTCGCCACCGACGGACACGAACAGTGCAAAAAGCAGGTACGTGTGATGATCCGGCAGAGGCAATGAGAGGCGGAGTCGTATGCCACAGCGGGTGTCATAAGAAAAAGATGAGGAGATTAGAAGAGTCATGAGTGAAAAGTTGAGAGTTGGTATTCTGGGTGGTACAGGTATGGTTGGTCAGAGATTTATTTCTCTGCTGGAGAATCATCCGTGGTTTGAAGTGACAACGATCGCAGCGAGCCCGAGAAGTGCCGGTAAGACTTATGAGGAGGCAGTCGGAGACCGCTGGAAGATGGACACACCGATGCCGGAAGCAGTGAAAAAGATTGTCGTTATGAATGTCAACGAAGTGGAGAAGGTTGCGGCAGAGGTCGATTTCGTATTTTCCGCAGTGGACATGACAAAGGAAGAGATTAAGAAGATTGAGGAGGAGTATGCGAAGACAGAAACTCCGGTCGTTTCCAATAACAGCGCGCACCGCTGGACACCGGATGTGCCGATGGTGGTTCCGGAGGTCAACCCGGAGCATATGGAGGTCATCAAATACCAGAAGGAGCGTCTTGGCACAAAGCGCGGTTTCGTGGCTGTAAAGCCGAACTGCTCCATTCAGTCTTACGCGCCGGTGCTTACGGCGTGGAAGGAATTTGAGCCGTATGAGGTGGTGGCAACAACCTATCAGGCCATTTCCGGAGCCGGCAAGACCTTTAAGGACTGGCCGGAGATGGTTGGCAATATCATTCCGTATATCGGCGGTGAGGAGGAGAAGTCGGAGAAGGAGCCGCTTCGTATCTGGGGACATGTGGACCCGGAGAAGAAAGCGATCGTTCCGGCCAAATCCCCGGTCATCACCTGCCAGTGCATCCGTGTGCCGGTGTTAAACGGTCACACTGCGGCGGTGTTCGTAAAGTTTAAGAAGAACCCGACAAAAGAGCAGCTGATCGAGGCACTTCGCAATTTCAGCGGTGTTCCGCAGGAGTTAAAGCTTCCGAGCGCACCGGAGCATTTTATCCAGTATCTCGAGGAAGATAACCGCCCGCAGATCGCTCTGGATGTCAACTATGAGAACGGTATGGGTATCTCGGTAGGACGTCTGAGAGAGGACACGGTCTATGACTGGAAGTTCGTGGGACTGTCCCACAATACCGTGCGCGGCGCCGCAGGCGGTGCAGTGCTCTGCGCAGAGCTTTTGAAAGCACAGGGATACATCACAGCGAAATAAAGAATAAAAAAGAATCCTGCTTGCAGGATTCTTTTTTATTTCATAGGAAATAGCGTGATACGTTAATGTGTGAAAGTAGAACTTCCCTATGAAAATAAAAAACGCTCCGCGAGGATGCGCAGCTCGCGGTAAGGAAAATATCGCTTTGCGAACCGCTTGCGCGCGGAGAATTTCGCAAGCGAGATTCTTTTTTATTGCCCGGAAAGTTAAAAAATGATATAATTTCCGCAGAACATATGGACAGATAGAATGTGCCGGATATGGGATGCGGTGTGGCTTTTCGTGCCCGGCAGGAAAGTGCAGAGGAGAAGAGATGGTCGTAAAATCGTCGGTGTTAATGGAACTGGAAGAGTGCTACCGGGAACCGGGCAATCAGCTGGTTGTGCTGTACGGGCGGACGGACTCGGAGAAGGAGAGGCTGCTTAGCGCATTTGTGCAGAACAAGAAGCATTTTTATTACCGCGCGAGACAGGTGGCGGAGCGAGAGCAGCGCGCGCAGATGGGGCGTGAACTGACGGCGCGGTTTGAGGTGATGCTGCAGAAGTATACCTATGAGGAATATTTTAACCGGGTAAAGAGCGGTGATCCCACGAAGCTGGTAGTCGTGATCGATGAATTTCAGTATATTGCCAAAAAGGATCCTACTTTTATGGAGGCGGTGCTGAAACTGAAAGCGCACAGGCTTTATCCGGGACCTGTGATGATTCTGCTCTGCAGCTCGGCGGTGTCATGGGCAGAGCGGGAACTTCCAGAGTGTATCGGTGAGGCGGCATGCCGCAAAATAGACCGGAAAATCAAATTTACGAATCTGAATTTTCTGGAAGTGGTGCGGGCGTTGCCCGAGTATCCGGTGGCGGAATGTATCAAGACTTACGGCATCATCGGCGGTGTGCCGGGATACATCAACCGCTGGAACGCAAAAGCGGATGTAAAGACCAATATCTGTAGACTGATTCTTTCGCCGGGCGGCTATCTGTACCATGCGGCGGAAGATCTGATCGGGGAGAGTCTGCGGGAACTGTCTGTCTATGAGACCATCCTGGCGCAGATCGCGGCCGGGCAGGACAAGCTGAATGATCTGTACCGGACGACCGGATTCTCGCGCGCCAAGATCAGCGTCTATATGAAGAATTTGGCGGCATTTGATATCATCCAGAAGGTGGTATCGTTTGAGACGGGCGGCTGGGAGAACACGAAGAAAGGTGTGTATCGGATCTGCGACAATTATGTGAATTTCTGGTTTCACTTTATCTATCCGCATCTGTCGGATTTGTATATGACCCGCCCGGAAGAATTCTACGACAGATATATCGCGCCCGGACTGGATGCGTACCTCTCCCGGTATTTTGTGGAGGTATGCATGGAATATCTGGGACTTCTCGGTATGGTGGGAAAGCTTCCGCTTAAGATTGCACGCATGGGAACCTGGGTTGGCAAAGAGGGGAATATCGACATCATTGCGCAGAATGAGATTCGACAGAATATGGTCGGACTCTGCAACTGGCAGGAACCCGAGCTTACGATGGAAATGTGCGAGGCGCTGTTCCTTAACATGAAGCGGGCAAAAATCGGCGCGGAATATTATTTCCTCTTTTCCGCACAGGGATTTGCACCGGAGGTTACCGCCATGGCGGAGCGGGATAAGCGGTTCGTGCTCGTGGATATGAATGAACTGTAAGTTGCCCGATGTCGAGAAAAATGCTATAATTTGCTTCATGCGAAAGTAATTGGAGGAACAGATTGTGGCAAAATCTTTGATCATCACGGAGAAACCGAGTGTTGCGCAGGAGTTCGCGCGGATTCTCGGCGTATCCGGAAGAAATGACGGTTATATAGAGAACGACGGGTATGTCATCACCTGGTGCGTGGGGCATCTGGTGGAGATGGTGTACCCGGAGGAGTATGATGAGCGGTATAAAAAATGGCGGCTGGAAGATCTGCCGTTTCTGCCGCGGGATTACAAATATAATGTAATCCCATCTGTGAGCAGGCAGTATGATGTGGTACATAAAATGCTGCACCGCGAGGATATTGACACGGTCTACTGGGCAGGAGATGCCGGAAAAGAAGGACAGACGATCGAGGAAAATATCCGGAAGTTCGGCGGCGTGCGCGAGGGCATGAAGGAGCTCCGCGTCTGGATCGATTCGCAGACTGAGGAGGAGATTCTGCGCGGCATCCGTGAGGCAAAAGATATGTCGGAGTATGACAATCTCGCAAAGTCGGGTGTGATGCGGACGATCGAGGATTATGCGATGGGAATCAATTTTTCCAGAGCCATGTCGGTAAAGTACGGAAAACTTCTGAATGATGCGGCGGGAACATCGAGCTATACGGCGATCGCGGTCGGCCGCGTCATGACCTGTGTTCTTGGCATGGTTGTGATCCGGGAGCGCGAGATCCGCAATTTTACAGAGACGCCGTTTTACCGTGTCGTGGGAACCTTTCATCCCGAAGGAGAGGAAGAATGCCGGATCACGGCGGAGTGGAAGGCAATAGAAGGCTCTAAATATTTTGAGTCGCCGCTTTTATATAAGGAAAACGGCTTTAAAAAGGAAGAGAGCGCGCAGACGCTGATTGCGGAGTTAAAGGGACAGGAAGCGCTCATTGATTCCGTGGAGACAGGGACGCAGAAAAAGCGTGCGCCGCTGCTTTTCAATCTTGCGGAGCTGCAGGCGGAGTGTTCCAAGCGTTTTAAGATCAGTCCGGATGAGACGCTGCAGGTGGCGCAGGATCTGTATGAGAAGAAGCTTACCACCTATCCGAGAACGGATGCACGTGTGCTCTCCTCGGCGGTGGCAAAAGAGATTACAAAAAATATCAGCAGACTGAAAAATTTTGCGCCGGTGGCTCCTTATGTGGAGCGCATCATGAAGGAAGGCCGCTGCCGGAACATTGCGAACACGCAGTATACGGATGATTCCAAGATTACCGACCACTACGCGATCATTCCGACCGGACAGCTCACAGAGCTGGAATCTTTAAACAGTCTTGAACGAAGCGTCTATGAGATGATTGTGCGCCGTTTCTTAAGCATTTTTTATCCGCCGGCGGAGTATCAGACGGTGAAGCTTGTCGTTGCGGCAGGCGGTGAGAAGCTTTACACTTCCGCGAAGCAGTTAAAGGTTCCGGGCTATCTGGAGATTGCAGGCATTCCGAAATCGGCGAAGGAGCGGAATGCGGCGAAGACGGACGGGGAGGAGCAGACGCAGGGCGGTGATGCTGAGGCTGCACAGGAAGAAGAGGAGAACGCCGGGCTTTTGGCGTATGCCGACAAGCTTCAAAAGGGAGAGACGCTTTTTTCGGACGGCTATGTCATCCGTGAGGGGAAGACCTCCCCGCCGAAGCGTTACACGTCAGGATCGATGGTGCTCGCCATGGAGAATGCCGGACAGCTCATCGAGGAGGAAGAATTAAGAGAGCAGATCAAGGGTTCCGGAATCGGTACATCTGCCACGCGGGCAGAGATCATCAAAAAGCTGGTTCGGGTCGGCTATCTGAATCTGAACAAAAAGACGCAGGTTCTCACGCCGGAGCGGCTGGGGGAAATGATCTTTGAGGTGGTTTCGATGACGGTTCCGGCACTGCTCAACCCCAAGATGACAGCTTCCTGGGAAAAGGGACTGGACGGAATTACGCGGGGAGCGGTCGTGATGGAGGATTACCGCTCAAAACTGGAGGATTTTATCCGCAGGGAGACGGTCGCCATGATCGAGCAGGATCTGACCGGCCAGATTGCCACGCGGATCCACCCGCTCGTCGGAAAGGGCGGAAAGGGGCTTGCGGCGAAGCGCAGCCTCGGCATTCCCTGTCCGGTGTGCGGAGGAACGATCGAGACGACGCCGTTCGGTTACGGGTGCAGCAATTATCAGAAAGATGGCGGCGGATGCCGCTTCTCCATCGGTACAATCGCCGGAAGAGACTTAAACGATGAGGAAGTAAAGGAGCTTTTGACCGAAGGACATACCGGCGTGCTGTCCGGGTTTGTCTCGAAGTCGAAGAAAAAGTTCTCGGCGAGCCTCATCCTGGAAAAGGATGATGAGGGAAAAGTTTCGGTTGGATTTGATTTTTCAAAGAACCAGCCGGAAATCCTGGAGGGTGTCGTATGTCCAGTGTGCGGTTCTGCCGTGGAGATCACGCCGTTTGGCTATAGCTGCGTCAAGCACCACGAGCATCCCGATGAATGTTATTTTTCCGTGGGAAAGATCGCGGGAAAGGCGCTGGGCGTCGATGATCTGACGGAGCTTCTTACGACCGGAAAGACCGGTCTGATCCGCGGCTTTACTGCCAGGAATAAAAAGAAGTTCAATGCCTGTTTAAAGCTGGAGCAGACGGAGGACGGAAGAAAGAATATTGCATTTGATTTTTCACAGAACGATGCCGCCGTTGTTCCCGATGTCGTGTGTCCGATCTGCGGCGGGGCGATTGTGGAGACGTCGTTCGGGTTCGGCTGCGCGAATTACAGGCAGGATGACCCGGACAGCTGCCGGTTTGCAATCGGTACGATGGCGGGAAAGGACTTAAACGCAGCGCAGGTGAAGGAGCTTTTAAATCAGGGGAGAACCGGAACGATCCGCGGATTCAAGTCGAAGAGCGGGAAGAAGTTTGACGCCTGTGTCGCTCTGGAACACACGGAAGACGGAAGAATTGAATTGAGATTTGATTTTGAACATGTCGAAGCCAAAAAGATCAAGGATGTGGTGTGCCCGATCTGCGGCGGTGATATCGTGGCGACGCCGTTCGGCTTTGGCTGTGCCAATTATGTGAAGGACGATCCGAACAGCTGCCGGTTCTCTGTCGGGAAGATGGCGGAGAAGGCACTGACGGAAGCGAACGTAAAGGAGCTTCTGACCAACGGAAGAACCGGAACGATCCGCGGCTTTAAGTCGAAGAGCGGGAAGAAATTTGATGCGCGCGTCGCACTGGCAAAGGATGAGAAGGGAAAGGTCACGGGGCTGAAGTTTGATTTTACGGATCTGGAAGCGCCGAAGGTAAAGGATGTAAAATGTCCGGTCTGCGGCGGAGATATCGTAAAGACGATGTTTGGATACGGCTGTGCCAACTATTCAAAGGAGAATCCGGACAGCTGCCGGTTCGCAATCGGCAAGATCGCGGGTGTCTCATTAAAGGAAGCACAGGTAAAGGAACTTTTGCTCCGCGGGAAGACGGACGTGATCAAGGGATTTGTGGCGAAGACCGGCATGAAGTTCGACGCGCCGCTGAAGCTGACGCCGGAAGGGCAGATCGCATTTGATTTTCCGGAGAAGCCAAAGCCCGTCGAGACAACACTTGCCTGCCCGAAATGCGGGAAAATGTTAAAGAAGAGCCAGTGGTATTACGAGTGTGAGTGCGGTTTTAAGGTCTCCCACACGGTGGCGAAGGTGGCGCTGACCGAGGAGGTCATGCGCGAACTGTTAGAGACAGGGAAAACCAAAGATAAAGTGACCGGGTTTGTGTCAAAAGCCGGCAACACGTTTGACACCTGCCTAAAGCTGGAGGATGACCGCATTGTGTTTGATTTTGACAATCCCGGCACAAAGCGTGAGGGTGCTTCCGACGGCAAGGGCGGGGAGCGCATGTTCTATGAGGAATTAGAAGAAAATGCACAGCCGCAGCCGCTGGCGGCTGAGGACGGCGCACAGTACATTGAGGAGGACGTGCCTCCGTTTTATGATGCGATGGCGGAGGAGTATGCGGCTTACGAGGAGGAAGAGGCAAAACAGCAGGCGGCTGCATCCAATTTTCTGGATGAATTTCCTGGATGAGAAACGAATGAGAAAAGAAAGTAAAAATCGGATGGCGTGCGGTGCATGCTTGCTATTGACAGCCGGATAAAATGTCATTAAAATTTGAGTAGTTATTGATAGAATCCGGCAGAAGACACAGGAGGAAACAGGGCATGGAGTACAATGAGCAGGCCTTTAAAGAGAAAGCCAATTTAAAGGCAATGAAAGTATGGCTGGCTTTGATTGCGATTATGACACTGTCATACGGAAGCGACCTTTCCAAGGGAATCTATACGGCGACGCAGTATGTTGTTTTTCTGGTTATGGCGTGGGTGCCGTTTGCAATCGGACTGCTGACGTTGAAGTTAAAGGGGAGAGCGACACCGTGTTATAAGGATGTCCTGGCTCTCGGATATGGCTTTTTCTATGCCTATGTGGTGTGTATCACGGACTCGGCGACCGCCTATGCATATATTCTGCCGTTGACGAGTATGTTGATTCTGTTCAAGGATCGCAGTTATATGATACGGTGCGCGGTCACAAACGAGATCGTCATTGTGCTCAGTGCACTGCTCCATGTCTTCCTCGGCCTGAATCCGAATGTGAAAATGACAGACTATTACCTGCAGTTTTCAACACTGCTTCTGTGTTATATCTGTTATATTCTTTCTGTCGACCACTTAAATGAGTCGGACGGAGCGCTGGTGGCATCGATCCGGGATAATCTGAGCCGGGTCGTGACGACGGTGGGACAGGTAAAGGGAGCGAGCAACTCGATTGTGGACGGCGTTACGGTTGTGCGTGAGCTGGCGGATGAGAACCGGCAGGGAGCGGATTCCGTCGTAAGCAGTATGGAGGAACTCACCCGGAACAACGATGTTCTCCACAATAAGACGATGTCCTCCATGGACCGGAGTACCGACATCAGCACGCAGGTGCAGAATGTGGCGGGACTGATCGATGAGATGGTGACGCTGATCCAGGAGTCGGTTGAGCATGCGGATGTGAGTGCGGAAGAACTTGCGGATGTCATGAATACGACGGATACCATGGCGGCGCTTTCCGGCGAGGTCGAGCAGGTGCTCGAGAACTTTAAGCAGAAATTTGAAATGGTAAAGGAAGAGACGGGTACCATAGAGGGAATCACGTTCCAGACGAACCTTCTGGCACTGAACGCTTCGATTGAGGCGGCGAGAGCCGGGGAAGCCGGAAAGGGCTTTGCCGTGGTGGCAGGTCAGATACAGGATCTGAGCATGGGAACCAAGACTTCTTCCGGACGTATCAGGGACGCACTGGATCATCTGGAGGAGACTTCGGAGAAGATGACGGAATCCATCACCAAGACGCTTGAGATGATCCGCATGACAAGAGAGAAGCTCACGCAGGTGCAGGAGAGTGTCACAAGCATTACCGATGATTCCAAAAAGCTGGGACAGAATATCGGGGTAATTGACGGCGCTATGAAGGAAGTGGAAGCTTCCAACAGCGACATGGTGGAGAACATGAAGCAGATCTGCGATACCATGGAGGTCATGACGGAGTGCATCAACCAGTCCGACGAAGCGTCCCGCACGATGCTCAGCAAATACGAGGAGTCTTCCGTCAATGTGGATAAGATTGAGAGTGTGGTAGGAAAGCTCATGGAAGAACTCGGTAGCGGCGGATTCATGGGAATTGGCGATGCGCAGCCGGGAATGCATGTGGTGTTAGTCGCTAAGAACGGAGCACAGGCAGCCGGGACGGAGTTCCACGGGGAAGTGTTTGAGAGTCAGAGCGACGGAGTTCTGGTAAAGATCAAGCCGGAAGCCGGAAAAACGATTGAGATAAAGAAAAAAGACATTACATATGAACTGCAGATCTGTGTCAACAATGCACTGTATACATGGGAGGATGTCAGCGTATCCGCCGCTTCCAATGCGGGTGCCGACAGCTACCGGATTGCTGTGGCGACAAACCCGAAGGTCATCAACCGCAGAAAGTATCCGCGTATGCCGGTTGCCAATGCATGTACCGTGACGCTGAAAAAATCCGGCAAAGCTTACAACGGCAGGATGATCAATATCAGCGCAGGCGGTTTCGCATTCAGCGCACATCAGGAGGATTTCGCAAATGCGATCGGGCAGGATATTTTGCTGGAAATCCCGGACTTCCCGCTGGAGGAGGCACGGACGCTGGACGGACATATCATCCGCAGTACGGATAATGATGGTGAGTTCATTGTCGGATGCCGTATGCCGGAGGACAGCGAAGAGATCCAGGCTTATGTCAATAAAAATTACAGGGAATAGAGAGGAATTTGTGTGATGGAAACAGCAAAAATCAGCCAGTTATATGACTTAGGGGAGACGATTGCGGCGGAACTGTTTGCGGGACTGACCTATCCGTGGGAGGCTCTGCCGAAAATCAGCGGCTTTATAAAGAAGCTGGGACCGACGCTTGACCCGGAGGTCTATGAGCAGCGCGGCGAGAATATCTGGGTGGCGAAGAGTGCGACGGTTGCACCGACTGCTTTCTTAAATGGACCTTTAATTATTGATGAGGATGCGGAAATCAGACACTGCGCTTTTGTCAGGGGGAATGCCATCGTAGGAAAAGGCTCCGTGGTGGGCAATTCAACAGAATTGAAAAACGTTGTGATTTTTAATTCCGTGCAGGTTCCGCATTACAATTACGTGGGAGATTCGATTCTCGGTTACAAATCCCATATGGGTGCCGGCTCGATCACTTCCAATGTCAAGTCGGATAAGACGCTGGTGGTGGTAAAGGATCATGATGAGAAAATTGAAACAGGGTTAAAGAAATTCGGAGCAATGCTCGGCGACTATGTGGAAGTCGGCTGCAATTCCGTGCTGAATCCGGGAACCGTCATCGGAAGCCACACCAATGTTTATCCGCTTTCGAGCGTGCGTGGCGTGGTTCCGGCAAATTCGATTTACAAGAACCGCAGCGAGGTAGTGGAAAAGCGGTAGGACAACAGAAGAGGGACAGAGACAATGAAGAGAAGATGGGTGCAGGGAATGCTTCTTGCAGGAATGCTGATTTTGACAGGATGCGGCGCAAAGAACAGTTCACCTGTGGAGAACGGTAAAGATTATACATGGAACGACATTACAGTGATGCTTCCGGAAGACTGGGCGGACCGCTGTACGATCAAAGAGGATGAGAATGGATTTACCATCTATCAGACGGCTTCCTATGAGAAGATGGAAGGACTTGGCTACCTGTGTTCCTTTGAAAAAAGCGACGCATGGATGAATTACGGTGCGGGAGAGAACCTGATCGCCTACACGGAGGACGGAACGCTGTATTACCTGATGCAGCCGACGGATGTTGCGTGCGATACGGAGGATCAGACAATCGTGGAAGAGTACGGATCCATGATGGAGGAGGTCACGGCCATCGCATCAAGTGTGAAGATCGATGCGGATGACGTTCATTACGATGCCGATCAGTATGTCGTTCCGGTTGGCGCAATACTGCCGGTGACGGAGGAGAATCTGTCGGATCTGTCAGAGCAGGAACTCTATCTGGCGGCAAACGAGATTTATGCCAGACATGGAAAAACCTTTGATGACACCTACCTGCAGGCGCATTTTGATGCGTGCAGCTGGTATACGCCCGCCGGGGGAGCGACTGCAGGCGATGCGGGATTAAGTGAGATTGAGCAGGCGAATCTGAAACTGATCAAGGCAATGCAGACGGCATATGAAGCGGAACATATATATCCGAAATCCTATTCGGCAGGCGAGACCGCAGAGATCGCTCTTTTGGACAATGGAGTTCTTAACGAAGTCAGCTACACGGTAACCGGTAAGGGGGAGCAGGTGGTCTGCACGCTCACGATCGACGGGACAGCGTACGACCTTGCCGAGTACATTCAGATGCACGCGCCGGTTGAGGATGCGTTTTATGTGACAGACCTTGTGGAGAACATCGGAACACCGGAAGAGGATGATGGTCTGGAGATTGCCGTACTTGATGAAGGAACAGATGGCATCGGGGCGACCCATTTTTTCAAATATGATGGAGATCTTTACTATCTGGGAGAGGTCGGAGGATTCCCGTTCCGGGACCGGAATGCCGGATTCAGCGGTTTTAACGGCCAGGGCGGTGTGATGGATCTGATCCGTTACGACAAGCCGGCAGACTGCATCCTGCAGGGGTATGCCTGGTACAACAGTTCGGAGAAGAAGATCGAGCATGCGGACGGCGGGCTTTATTCCTATTACGAGCCGTGTAAGCTGGAGCATAAGGGAGCACTGACCGTGTATTTTTCGATGGATGAGACATCAGCAGAACAGACGATTGCGGCAGGGGAGGACATCTACTGTATCCGGTCGGACGGAGACGGTTGGATGTATGTGCGTGCAAAAGACGGAACGGAAGGGTTTTTACCTGTGACGCAAATGTAAGAAAAGCAGCTGTTTTGACAAAAGTGCATAAAATTTGCAGTACCCACTTGTGAAAATCAAGAAAATGTGAGAGAATAAATGCAGTATGTTAAATGTGTAACAATGTTTAACAACTCAGTTCTATTTATGCGAAAGGAGTCTTAAAATGATTTACACTAAGGAAGTTGAAAACATGTGCCCAGTCGCAAAGGGCGCAAAACATGAACCAGCTCCGATTCCGGAAGAAGGCAAGTGGGTTCATTCCAAAAAAATTGAAGATATTTCAGGCTTTACACACGGTGTAGGCTGGTGTGCACCTCAGCAGGGTGCCTGCAAGCTTTCCCTGAATGTGAAGAATGGTGTGATCGAAGAGGCATTAGTTGAGACCATCGGATGCTCCGGTATGACACATTCTGCAGCTATGGCAGCAGAGGTATTACAGGGTAAGACCATCCTTGAGGCACTCAATACAGACCTTGTCTGTGATGCCATCAATACAGCAATGAGAGAGTTATTCTTACAGATCGTTTACGGTCGTACACAGAGTGCTTTCTCTGATGATGGACTTGCAATCGGTGCCGGTCTTGAGGATTTAGGAAAAGGACTTCGTTCCCAGGTTGGTACCATGTACGCAACCAAGGAGAAGGGCGTTCGTTATCTGGAGATGGCTGAGGGCTATGTAACAGGTATCGCTCTTGACGAGAACAACGAGGTTATCGGATACCAGTTCGTTTCTCTTGGAAAAATGACTGACTTCATCAAAAAAGGCGATGATCCGAACACTGCTTGGGAGAAAGCAAAGGGACAGTACGGCCGTGTAGCAGATGCTGTTAAAATCATCGACCCGAGAGAAGAGTAGGAAAGGAGACGGACGAAAATGGCATTATTTGAAGGATATGAAAGAAGAATTGACCAGATCAACGCTGTATTAAACAGCTATGGTATCAGCTCCATCGAAGAGGCAGAGAAGATTACCAAAGATGCTGGTTTGAATGTATATGATCAGGTAAAGAAGATTCAGCCGATCTGTTTCGAGAACGCTTGCTGGGCTTACACAGTAGGTGCTGCAATCGCAATCAAGAAAGGATGCACAAAGGCTGCTGATGCTGCTGCAGCAATCGGTGAGGGTCTTCAGGCATTCTGTATCCCGGGTTCTGTTGCTGACCACAGAAAAGTAGGTCTTGGACATGGTAACCTTGGTAAGATGTTATTAGAGGAAGAGACCGAGTGCTTCTGCTTCCTGGCAGGTCACGAGTCTTTCGCAGCTGCTGAGGGTGCAATCGGTATCGCTGAGAAGGCAAACAAAGTACGTCAGAAACCTCTGCGCGTTATCTTAAACGGTCTTGGAAAAGACGCTGCACAGATCATCTCTCGTATCAATGGATTTACATTCGTTGAGACACAGTATGACTACAAGGCAGCAAAATTAAACGTTGTATACGAGAAGGCATACTCCAACGGACTTCGCGCTACTGTAAAGTGCTACGGTGCAGATGACGTTCAGGAAGGTGTTGCAATCATGCATCACGAGAACGTAGGTGTTTCCATCACCGGTAACTCTACGAACCCGACACGTTTCCAGCATCCGGTTGCAGGTACATACAAGAAAGAATGTATCGAGCAGGGTAAGAAATACTTTTCCGTTGCATCCGGCGGTGGTACAGGCCGTACCCTTCACCCGGACAACATGGCAGCAGGTCCTGCTTCCTACGGTATGACAGATACCATGGGACGTATGCACTCTGACGCACAGTTCGCAGGTTCCTCTTCCGTACCGGCTCACGTTGAGATGATGGGTCTGATCGGAATGGGTAACAACCCGATGGTTGGTGCTACAGTTGCTGTTGCAGTAAGTGTTGAGGAAGCTCACAAAGCTGGTAAGTTCTAAGTAGTATCGTATTTAATTGAAAAGCAGGGAATATACTTTAAGCGGTATGTTCCTTGCTTTTTATTCTATAAATTTCTTGATTTTCCAGTGAAGATCTTTCTCAAAGCTTTGAAAAAATCCCTTGCCAAACCGCGCACATTCGTGCTATGCTACTTTGCAACAGTGCAGTATTACATGGAGAGGAATGGAACGGTTATGCTAAAGATCATTGATGATTTTGTCTGGGGAGTTCCCCTGATCGTGCTGATCCTTGCGGTTGGCATATTTCTGACGATCCGTCTGCGGGGACTTCAGATCACGAAGCTGCCGCTTGCGGTCAGACACATTATTGCAAACGAAAAAGACGGCAAGGACGGAGAGGTGTCGAGTTTCGGCGCACTCTGCACGGCGCTGTCGGCAACGATCGGTACCGGTAATATCGTGGGAGTGGCGACGGCGGTCGTGGCAGGCGGGCCGGGCGCCTTGTTCTGGATGTGGATTGCGGCGCTGTTTGGCACGGCGACCAAGTATACGGAATGTCTTTTGGCGATCAAGTACCGCGTGGTGGAAGCGGATGGACATGTGGTCGGCGGACCGTTTTACTATATTGAGAACGGTATGGGCAGAAAATTCCGCTGGCTGGGACAGATCTTCGCATTCTTCGGCGTGGGAGTCGGTCTGCTCGGCATCGGAACCTTTACGCAGATCAACGGAATTACCGGTGCGGTAAAGGGCTTTTTTGATCCGGAGACGGCATGTTCGGTGCATCTGTTTAGCAACACCTATTCGTGGAGCGTTGTGATATCCGGGCTGATACTGACCGTGTGCGTGGCACTCGTTATTATCGGAGGGATTAAGCGGATTTCCTCCGTGGCACAGGTGGTTGTGCCGTTTATGGCGCTTGTGTATGTGGTGACTGTGCTGATCATTCTGCTGACGCATTTGGGAGAGATTCCGGCAGCACTTGCCACCATCGTACAAAGCGCGTTTGGACTCCGTGCAGCGGCAGGAGGAACACTTGGCGCAATCCTTGTTGCGATGCAGAAGGGAATCGCGAGAGGTATTTTCTCCAACGAAGCGGGGCTTGGAAGTGCGCCGATCGCTGCAGCTACCGCGAAGACCGATGAGCCGGTGGCGCAGGGACTGGTATCCATGATGGGAACGGTGATCGATACGCTGATTATCTGTACGATGACCGGATTGTCCATCATCATCACGGATACGTGGAACATCGGTCTGGACGGGGTGGATGTCACGACAAGAGCGTTTCAGATCGGGCTTCCGTTCCCGGAACGCGTCTCCTCGTTTTTACTGATGCTGTGTCTGGTGTTTTTTGCATTTACAACGATCCTTGGCTGGAATTATTACAGCGAGAAATGTCTGGAATATCTGGTGGGCAACCGTCCCGGGGTGTTAAAATGCTATCGCTGGCTGTATATTCTGGCGGTATTGATCGGACCGTTTATGACCGTGTCGGCAGTCTGGACGATTGCGGATATTTTTAACGGACTGATGGCGCTGCCGAATCTGATTGCACTGGTGGCGCTAAGCGGTGTGGTGGCAGCCGAGACGAAGCAGTATTTTGCAAAACAGAAGAATTTTTGATGGTTTTGCCAAAGGACAGAGTAAGTTGTTGGATACTCTGTCCTTTTTTCTGCTATAATAGAGAAAAAAGGAGGGCGCAGATGGACGAAGCACACGTGTATATTGCAATTGATTTAAAGTCTTTCTATGCATCGGTAGAGTGCGTGGAACGTGGGCTGGATCCGCTTACGACCAACCTTGTGGTGGCAGACCCCGAGCGCACGGAAAAGACAATCTGTCTGGCAGTATCACCTTCCCTGAAAGCCTATGGCATTCCGGGAAGAGCGAGGCTCTTTGAGGTCGTACAGAAAGTAAAAGAAGTGAATGCTGGGCATCCGAAAGAGCGGCTGACCTATCAGATCGCACCGCCGCGCATGGCGCTCTACATGGATTACAGCACCAGAATTTACAATCTCTATCTGCGTTATGTGGCGCCGGAGGATATTCATGTCTATTCTATCGACGAGGTGTTTATGGATGTCACGCATTATCTGGGGACATACCACATGACAGCGAGAGAACTTGCGGCGAAAATGATACAGGATGTCTTTGCTGAGACGGGCATCACGGCAACCGCCGGGATCGGAACCAATCTCTATCTGTGCAAAGTGGCGCTCGATATTGTGGCAAAACATGTAAAGCCGGATCGGAATGGTGTGCGCATTGCAAAACTGGACGAGATGAGTTACCGCAGACTGCTCTGGAATTACCGTCCGCTGACGGATTTCTGGCGGGTAGGACGGGGCTACCAGAAGAAGCTGGAGGAGAACGGTCTGTATACGATGGGAGACATTGCGCGCTGCTCGCTGGGAGGAGCCAGAGAGTTCCACAACGAGGAATTGTTATACCGGCTGTTCGGCATCAATGCGGAGCTGCTCATCGATCATGCATGGGGCTGGGAGCCGGTGACGATGGAACAGATTAAGGCGTACAGACCGCAGGTGAACAGCATAAGTTCGGGGCAGGTACTGCATTGCCCCTACGACGCGAAGGGCGCGCGGCTGGTGGTGCAGGAGATGGCGGATGCGCTGGCGCTGGATCTGGTGGAACGGCGTCTTGTGACGGATCAGCTTGTGCTTACCGTCGGTTATGACATTGAAAATATTACAAATCCGGCACTTTATGCAGACTATCGCGGAGAGATTGTGGCGGACCGCTACGGGAGAAAGATTCCCAAGCATGCGCACGGTACGGTCAACCTGAAAACCAGAACCTCCTCTTCCCGTAAGATTATGGAGGCGGTGATGGGGCTGTATGACGACATTGTGAATCCAAAGCTTCTCGTGCGGAGAATCACGCTTGTGGGCAACCGGCTGGTGGAAGAAGCCCGCGCCGAGGCGGAAGAACAATACGAACAACTGGAGCTTTTTACAGATACAGGCGGACAGGAAGAGGAGAAAAAACAGGAAGAACTGCGGCTGAAAAAGGAGCGCAGCCTGCAGGAGGCAATGCTTTCCGTGAAGAAAAAGTACGGGAAAAACGCGATGCTTAAGGGCATGAATCTGCAGGAGGGCGCGACCGCGATGGAGCGGAACAGCCAGATTGGAGGGCATAAGGCATAATGGGCTGGGATCATGCGGCAGAGGAACACAAATATGACGATATACGGATGCTTGTGCATCACAGATCGCGCGTGCATCCGCCGATGTCCCTGTGGGATCGGGCGGCGCAGTTCTCTCCGTTTGCCGCGTTGAGCGGACACGAGGACGCGATCCGCGAGACGGCACGTCTTACGACGGAGCGCGCAGAGCTTTCCGAGAGCCGCAAAGAGGAGTTAAACGAGCAGCTCGTCTGGCTGCGGGAGCACCCGGATGCGAGAGAGCGGGTGACGGTGACCTATTTTCGCCCGGACGCGAAAAAAGCGGGCGGTGCCTATGTGACAGTCACCGGAGCGGTAAAAAAGATAGACGAATACGAAAAGACGCTTTGGATGGAAGATGGAACCGTCATAGCGATTGAGGAACTGTCTGCGGTTGAGATACCGGGGAAGGACCGATATGAGGAAGAATAGAAGGAGCAGCATGAAGATGGAAACACAAAGATACCTGTATGAGACACATATGCATACATCGGAGGCAAGCGCATGCGCCGGCAGCACGGGTGCCCAGATGGCGCGCGCCTACAAAGAGGCAGGGTACACCGGCATTATTGTAACGGATCACTTTTTTTACGGAAATACTTCGGTGGACCGTTCCCTGCCGTGGGAGGAGTGGGTACGGCGCTTCTGTCTCGGATATGAGCATGCAAAGGCAGAGGGGGAACGCATCGGGCTCTCGGTGTTTTTTGGATGGGAAGCATGTTATGAGGGGACGGAGTTTTTGGTATACGGACTGGATCAGGCATGGCTGCTTGCACATCCGCAGATTAAGGATGCATCGATCGAAGAACAGTACGCGCTGGTACATGAGGGCGGCGGCATTATAAGCCATGCGCATCCGTTCCGGGAGGAGGATTACATTCCCGAAATCCGGCTGTTTCCGGAATATGTGGATGCGGTGGAGGGCGTAAACGCCATGCATTCGAGCAGGGCGAGCGACTGCCACAAGAACCCGCTGTTTAACGAGCGGGCTCTGGCCTATGGAAAAGAGCACAATCTGCCATTTACAGCGGGATCAGACCAGCACACCACGCATATGATCGGCGGCGGTATGGTCTTTCCCAGAAAACTAAAAGACGTCCATGACTTTACCCGCGCGGTGCTTGGCAGAGAGGCGGTGGAACTGTTGGACGGCTGCAAAAGCGAGTGATTACGAGCGGTTCTTTTCCCGGTATTCTTTGGGCGACATGCCTTTCTGCCGGTGAAAGGTTTTGGAAAAATAGAGACTGTTGTCAAACCCCAGCGAGTTTGCGATCGCGGTGATCGACAGGCTGGAGTGCTCCAGCAGATAGCACGCCTGCTTCATGCGGAAATCCGTCAGGTATTCCTTGGGGGAGCGCCCTAGGACAGCCTCAAACGAGCGGAACAGATGACTGCGGCTCACGCCGACATAGCCAGCAATATCCTCCACGGTGATGGCGTAGGAATAATTTGAGGAGATGTACTCAATGCTTTTTTGTACATAGCTGTTCGCGGAATTCTGGCTGCCGGCGTGCGTAGCACCGTGCATGAACAGGGCGAGCATGGTATAGAGACGTCCTGTCATCTCCACCGCGTGCTCGAATTCGTTGCCGCGTGCATCGTAGATGTGCAGAATCTGCCGGTGAATATCATTGCCGCGTGGGGTGTCCCGTATAAAAGGATTCTCAGGGGAGAAGTCCGTGGCCTTCAGGATCATGGAGGCGTCGCTTCCGGTAAAACCGACCCAGGCATACTCCCAGGGGTTCTGCTCATCCGCGCAGTAGACAACCTCGGTGTTTGGGTAGACCAAAAAAGTATCTCCGCCGGACAGATGGTAAGTCTGACCGGCGACGCGGTAGGTGCCTTTTCCGGAAATGATATAGTGGATCAGATAGTGATCGCGGATACCGGGACCCCATTGGTAGAGGGCGTCACATTTCTGGAAGCCGACGTTGTAGACGGAGAGGGAAACCAGTTCTTTTTCGGTCACTTTGTAGGAATTTTTGTAATGATGCGGCATAGAACACACTCCTTGTCTTTCTGACAGTAAAATCCTTATCGTATAAGTCCATTATAAAAACAGAAAAGCCGAAAAGCAACATTATTACATATATTTCATACATTTTGGGCTATACATTTTACGGAGGATAGAGTAATATAATTTTCGTAAGGCAGATGGAACAATGAATCATAACGGGGAAAGGTGGAATCATTATGACGATTTTAGTAACAGGCGGAGCCGGATATATCGGCAGCCATACATGCGTAGAATTACAGAATGCCGGATATGACGTGGTAGTGCTGGATAATTTAAGCAATGCCTCCGAGAAGTCCTTACAGCGTGTGGAGGCGCTGACAGGAAAGCCGGTAACCTTTTATAAAGGGGATATCTTAGACCGTGATATCCTGAACAAAATCTTTGCGGAGCACAAGATCGACTGCTGTATCCATTTTGCGGGATTAAAGGCAGTGGGCGAGTCCGTGGCAAAGCCTTGGGAGTATTACAACAATAACATTGCAGGTACGCTGACACTGGTGGATGTGATGCGTCAGAACGGCTGCAAGAATATCATTTTCTCCTCCTCAGCGACAGTATACGGCGATCCGGCAGAGATCCCGATCACGGAGAACTGCCCGAAGGGTCAGTGCACCAATCCGTACGGATGGACAAAGTCCATGTTAGAGCAGATCCTGACCGACATCCAGAAGGCAGATCCGGAGTGGAATGTGATTCTGCTTCGCTACTTTAACCCGATCGGTGCACACAAGAGCGGCACGATGGGAGAGAATCCGAACGGTATCCCGAACAACCTCATGCCGTATGTAACACAGGTGGCTGTCGGAAAGTTAAAAGAACTCGGTGTATTCGGCAACGATTATGACACACCGGACGGTACCGGCGTGAGAGATTACATCCATGTGGTCGATCTTGCCATCGGACATGTGAAGGCACTCAAGAAGATTGAGGAGAAAGCGGGACTCTGCATCTACAATCTGGGTACCGGACACGGCTACAGCGTGCTTGACATCGTGAAGAATTTTGAGGCTGCAACAGGTGTGAAGATTCCTTATGTAATCAAGGCGAGAAGACCGGGCGATATTGCAACCTGCTACTGTGATCCGTCCAAGGCAAAGAACGAGCTTGGCTGGGAGGCACAGTATGGTATCCGTGAGATGTGTGAGGATTCCTGGAGATGGCAGAAGAACAATCCGAACGGATATGAAGATTAAGATGTGAAGCAGCGGACGGGGCTGCCACACGATATTGTATTTTAAATGGGATACGTTTTGCGATAAGAAAAGGAGACTATCGCGTTCCAGATGCAATCTGGGACAGCAATTCTAATCGTAAAATCCGGTATTTCTAACCATGCCGCGTCGAACATTCTGGATGATCTGTGTTTTTCCAAGTTTCGGACATTCCACAAGGTGTGTTCGTAATCCGCAGACAATTTTAGGACTTTTGTGTGTGCCCCTTGTTGGCACCAATGAACAAAACATAACCGCGCGAAGCCGATGTCTGAGCTGCCATCTGCCTTATTTTCAATAGCAGATGGCAGTGAGTTTCGGTTCACGCGGTTTTATATTGTCTGTGAAGCGGTGCCACTAGGGGCACCAGAAAGTCCGCTCATTGTCTGTGGATTTGCCGGACACACCTTGTGGAAAGTCCAAACATGGAAAGACACAGAATTCGATGTCCAACGCGGCATGGAAGAAATATTCGGATTTTCCTCCAAAGAATTGCCGCCTCCGGTTGCATCTGGAACGCGATAGTCCCTTTTTCTTGTCATAAAACGTATCCCGGTAAGATGCAAAGCATGACAACTCCGTTTTCTGGAAATAAAAAAAGAAAGCGTAAACGCTTTCTTCTTCGGGTTGGGCTGTTATTACTAACAGTAGCAGTTCCTAGGGGAATCGAACCCCTGTTTTCGCCGTGAGAGGGCGACGTCTTAACCGCTTGACCAAGGAACCATACGGTATACCAAATATATTATGAAATTGAGCAGTTCCTAGGGGAATCGAACCCCTGTTTTCGCCGTGAGAGGGCGACGTCTTAACCGCTTGACCAAGGAACCGAACAAATGCTATTATAACAGGCTTTCAAAAAAAAGCAACCCCTTTTTTGAAATTTTTTTAAAAAGCTGAAAATTCTGTACAATTCGTGAAAAAAGGAGTATGATGGATTGCGATAGAGTAACGTGGTAAAGTGCAGGAAAGTAAAAGCAGAAACGATACTTCCTGACGCAGAAAGAGAGGTTTGTGCGATGTCGCTGGAGAGGGCAAAGGCATATTTAAAAGAATATAAGATGGAAGATCAGATCCGGGAGTTCCCCGTCTCCTCGGCAACGGTGGAACTGGCGGCGGAAGCACTGCACACGGAAGCAGGGCGGATTGCAAAGACTTTGTCTTTTCTGGTGGACGGAGAGGCGGTGCTGATCGTGTGTGCGGGAGATGCCCGGATTGACAATGCAAAATACAAGGCATTTTTCCGTGCGAAGGCGAAGATGCTTGCGCCGGATGAGGTGGAGGAACGGATCGGACATGCGATCGGAGGCGTCTGCCCGTTTGGAATCAAGGAAGGCGTGCGGGTGTATCTGGACGAGACTTTGAAAAAATATGAGACGGTTTTTCCGGCGTGTGGGAGCAGCAACAGCGCGATTGAACTGACGATACCGCAGTTGGAGCAGCTTGCAAAACCGGTGTGCTGGGTAGATGTCTGCAAACTGCCGGCATAAAAGCCTGTATTTTCGAGAAAAAGCTTGCATTTCCCATAAAAAAGTGCTACTTTAATATATGATAACACGATGACTTGATTGAGAGAGGACGAAAGCCCTCTCTCAATTCACGTTTATGCCCTGTAAAGTCTGTGTAAAGGCCGGGTGGGCAGTTTGTTACAATTAAAATTGAATATGGAGAAAGAAGGTGTACACATGTCAAAGCGTGAAACATACGAAGCGCGCACCGAAGAACTGATTACTCCGATCTTAGAGCGCATGCATTTTGAACTCGTGGATGTGGAGTATGTAAAAGAAGGCGGAACCTGGTATCTGAGAGCCTACATCGACAAGGAGGGCGGGATCACCGTCAACGACTGCGAGGCAGTGGCGAGAGAGATGAATGAGATTCTTGACCGCGAGGACTTCGTGGAAGATTCCTACGTGTTCGAGGTAAGTTCCCCGGGACTTGGCAGACCGCTCAAGAAAGAAAAAGATTATGTCCGGAGCATGGGAAAGGAGATTGAGATCCGCACTTACCGTGCAATCAACCGGGAAAAGGAATTTTATGGTATTTTATCTGCATATGATGAAAGTACTGTGACAATAGAGACAGAAAACGGAGAGAAAATGACGTTTGAGAAGCCGGATATCGCGCTGATCCGTCTGGCATTCGATTTTTGATAAAATATATGCTAATAACCACTAAGGAAACAGGAGGATAATAAAATGAGTAGTAATAATGAGTTATTAGAAGCATTGAATATACTGGAACGTGAGAAGAATATCAGCAAGGAGACACTGCTTGAGGCAATCGAGAATTCACTGGTGACCGCCTGCAAGAACCATTTCGGTACATCCGAGAATGTAAAGGTGACGATGGACCCGCAGACCTGTGAGTATCATGTGTTCCAGGAGAAGACCGTAGTAGAGCAGGTGGAGGATCCGGTAGAGCAGATCAGCCTTGTCAATGCCAAGATGGTGGATTCCAAATACGAGATCGGAGATATCGTGAATGTCGAGATCCAGTCCAAGGAGTTCGGACGCATCGCAACACAGAATGCCAAGAATGTCATCTTACAGAAGATCCGTGAAGAGGAGCGCAAGGTTTTATACAACCAGTATTACAGCATGGAAAAGGATGTTGTGACCGGTGTGGTACAGCGTTACATCGGAAGAAATGTGAGCGTCAACCTTGGCAAGGTGGATGCGATCCTGACCGAGAACGAGCAGGTGAGAGGCGAGGTATTCCAGCCGACCGAGCGCATCAAGGTCTATATCCTGGAGGTGAAGGATACGTCCAAGGGACCGAAGATTCTCGTGTCAAGAACCCATCCGGAGCTGGTAAAGCGCCTGTTCGAGTCTGAAGTGACCGAGGTGAGAGAGGGAATCGTTGAGATTAAAGCGATCGCGCGGGAGGCAGGAAGCAGAACCAAGATTGCCGTCTGGTCCAATGATCCGGATGTGGATCCGGTGGGCGCATGTGTCGGTATGAACGGTGCGAGAGTCAATGCGATCGTCAACGAACTGCGCGGTGAGAAGATTGACATCATTACCTGGAATGAGAATCCGGCAATGATGATCGAGAACGCATTGAGCCCGGCAAAGGTTATTTCTGTTATCGCGGATGCGGAGGAGAAGTCGGCGAAAGTCATCGTTCCGGATTATCAGCTTTCCCTGGCGATCGGCAAGGAAGGACAGAATGCGAGACTTGCGGCAAGACTTACCGGCTTTAAGATCGACATCAAGAGCGAGACACAGGCCAGAGAGTCCGGCGACTTCATGGATTATGAGAGCGAGTACGAGGACGACGAGTATTACGAGGATGACGAGTACGCAGAGGACGGCGAATATACCGAAGACGGCGAGTATGCCGGGGACAGATATGCTGAGGATGCGGATGCCGAGGGAGAATACGCTGAGGAATCCGAACTTGCGGATGAGACAGACACAGAGAATGAAGAAGAGTAGGCAGGGGTTGATCAGAGAATGGCAAACAAAAAGATTCCAATGCGCCAGTGCGTGGGGTGCAGAGAGCTTAAGCCGAAAAAAGATATGATCCGGGTAATCAAGACGGCGGCGGAAGATGAGGCCTCCTCACAGATTGTACTTGATGCTACGGGGCGGAAAAACGGCAGAGGCGCTTATGTGTGTCCGAACAGTGAGTGCCTGCGCGCGGCAATAAAAAACAAGGGTCTGGAACGATCATTAAAAATGCCAATTCCAAAGGAAGTCTATGATACACTGACAAAGGAGATGGAGAAGTTTGAAACCAGATAAAGTGTTGTCGATGCTTGGCATTGCAGCCAAGGCGGGCGGTGTGGCAAGCGGAGAGTTTTCCACAGAAAAAGCGGTGAAGGATGGCAGGGCATGGCTTGTCATTGTCGCGTCGGATGCGTCTGAGAATACACAGAAGCATTTCCGGGATATGACGACTTTTTATGAAGTTCCGATGTATGTGTACGGAGAAAAAGAGACATTGGGACATTTCATTGGAAAGGAATTCCGTG
This sequence comes from Roseburia hominis A2-183, assembly GCF_000225345.1. NCBI lineage: Bacteria > Bacillati > Bacillota > Clostridia > Lachnospirales > Lachnospiraceae > Roseburia > Roseburia hominis. The sequence continues at coordinate 1,849,943 of NC_015977.1, read as the reverse complement.
CATCGCTTGCAGTGACAAACGAAGGGCTGGCCCATTCGATCGAAGATAAATTGAAACTGACGTTAACAACTGAATAATGGAGGAAACAGGATATATGGCAAAAATGAGAGTTCATGAACTTGCAAAAGAGTTAGGAATAGAAAACAAACAGATTATTGAATTTTTAAGTACGACGGAGCATGCGGTAAAGTCGCACAGCAGCAGCATTGAGGATGATGTGCAGAAAATGGTGCGCGACAAGTTCCAGAAAAAGGCAGCACCAAAGACGGAGACAGCGCCGAAGGCGGAGGCAGCGCCGAAGAAGGAAGCAGCACCGAAGGCGGAAGCGGCACCGAAGGCGGAAGCGGCACCGAAGGCTGCTGAGAACGCGGAGGGCAGACCGGAGCGTCCAAAGAAGAAGTCCAGCATTACCGCGGTATTTAATCCGCAGTACAGCAAGCAGGGAGGCGGACGCCGCCCGCAGGGAGACCGTGACCGCCGTCCGATGAACGGAGACCGTCGTCCGATGAATGGAGACCGCCGCCCACAGGGAGGCAGACCGGAGCAGCGTCAGGCAAGACCGGCAAACAGCTTTGATGTCAAGAGAGCATTTGAGCGCGCAATCAACCCGGAGGCTGCAAAGGCAGCCGAGGAGGCAGAGCGTCAGGCAGCGGAGCGCGCAAAGGCGGCCAGAACGGCAGCGCCGGAGAAAAAGCCGCAGGAGACAGCAGCAAAGCAGCCGGAACGCCGTGAAAATGTATACGAGAATGTGTATGAGAACGTATATGCACAGAATCCGCAGGCACGCCCGCAGGGAGACCGTGACCGCCGTCCGATGAACGGGGACCGTCGTCCGCAGGGAGACCGCGACAGAAGACCGGGAGCAAACGGAGACCGCCGTCCGATGAACGGGGATCGTCGCCCGCAGGGAGACCGCGACAGAAGACCGGGACAGAATGGATACGGCAACCGCGGCGGCAATAATGGCGGAGGAAGACCGTACGGCGGAGGAAGACCTGGCGCAAACGGTGGTCAGGGAGACAGAAACGGAGGCCGTGGCGGCAATGGTTACCGCGGTGGCAACCCGTCCGGCAGACTGGATCGTGAGATCGACCGTATGAACAAGGAGACCGCAGCATCCACAGAGGAACTGCGCGGCAAGGAGTCCAGAGAGCGCGAGAAAGACCGCAACAAGAACGACAGACAGAGAAACGATTATGATGCACTTGGCGGCAAGAAGCAGGAGCGCTTCGTAAATCTGGAGAAGAACGGCGGCAAGAAGAAGCCGAACCAGCAGCCGCAGCCGAAGCAGGAAGAGGATGTGATTAAGACACTCGTTCTGCCGGAGAAGCTGACGATCAAAGAGCTTGCCGATAAGATGAAAGTGCAGCCGTCCGTGATCGTGAAGAAGCTTTTCATGAAAGGCACGATGGTAACGGTGAACCAGGAAGTGGACTATGAGACGGCGGAGGAGATCGCGCTTGAGTTCAACTGCATCTGTGAGCCGGAAGAGAAGATCGATGTGATCGCAGAACTCTTAAAAGAAGAAGACGATCCGGAAGAGACACTTGTGGCACGTCCGCCGGTTGTCTGCGTCATGGGTCATGTCGATCATGGTAAGACATCCCTGCTGGATGCGATCCGCTCCACCCGTGTGACAGACAAAGAGGCAGGCGGTATCACACAGCATATCGGTGCATCTGTTGTTTCGATCAACGGTCAGAACATCACATTCCTGGATACACCGGGACATGAGGCATTCACGGCAATGCGTATGCGTGGAGCAAATTCCACAGATATTGCGATCCTGGTAGTCGCTGCAGATGACGGTGTCATGCCGCAGACGATTGAGGCAATCAACCATGCGAAGGCGGCGGGAGTTGAGATTATCGTTGCCATCAACAAGATTGATAAGCCGAGTGCCAATATCGAGCGCGTGAAGCAGGAGCTGTCCGAGTACGAACTGATTCCGGAAGATTGGGGCGGAAGCACGGTATTTTGTCCGGTATCTGCACATACTAAGGAAGGTATCGAGAACCTTTTGGAGATGATCCTTCTGACCGCAGAGGTACTTGAGTTAAAGGCAAATCCGAAGCGTAATGCGAGAGGCCTTGTCATTGAGGCTCGTCTGGATAAGGGACGCGGTGCAGTTGCCACCGTTCTGGTACAGAAGGGTACCTTAAAGGTTGGTCAGCCGATTGCATGCGGAAGCTGCTACGGCAAAGTGCGTGCAATGATTGACGACCAGGGAAGAAGAGTCAAGGAAGCGGGACCGTCCACACCGGTGGAGATTCTCGGACTTTCATCGGTACCGGAGGCAGGCGAGACATTCGTTGCCATGGATACGGAGAAGGAGGCAAGAGCATTTGCCGAGACCTATATTTCCGAAGGCAAGAACCGTCTGATCGAAGATACCAAGGCGAAGATGTCGCTGGATGATCTGTTCTCGCAGATTCAGTCCGGTAACGTCAAGGAACTGGATATTATTGTTAAGGCAGATGTACAGGGTTCTGTGGAGGCTGTAAAGCAGAGTCTGGAGAAGCTGTCCAACGAAGAGGTAGTAGTAAAAGTAATTCACGGCGGTGTCGGTGCCATCAACGAGTCCGATGTCAGCCTTGCATCCGCATCCAATGCGATCATCATCGGATTCAACGTTCGTCCGGACCCGATGGCGAAGACAACAGCGGACAAGGAGAACGTCGATATGCGTCTCTACAAGGTCATCTACAATGCGATCGAGGATGTAGAGGCGGCTATGAAGGGAATGCTCGACCCGATCTTCGAGGAGAAGGTGCTCGGTCATGCGGAGGTGCGCCAGATCTTCAAGGCATCCGGAATCGGAAATATCGCAGGTTCCTATGTGCTTGACGGTGTGTTCCAGAGAGGCTGCAAGGTTCGTATTTCCCGCGCCGGAGAGCAGATCTTCGAGGGTAATCTGGCATCCTTAAAGCGTTTCAAGGACGATGTGAAGGAAGTAAAAGCCGGATACGAGTGCGGCCTTGTCTTTGAGGGCTTTAATGACATTGCAGAGCTTGATATCGTTGAGGCATACACGATGGTGGAGGTACCACGTTAACAAACGTTTTGCGTGTATGGAAGGAGCTATAAATTGAGAAAAAACAGTATTAAAAATACCCGGATCAACGGGGAAGTGCTGCGCGAGTTGTCGAATATCATCCGCGGGGAGATCAAGGACCCGCGGATCAACCCGATGACCAGCGTGGTCACGGTGGAGGTTGCACCGGATCTGAAAACCTGCAAGGCCTATATCAGCGTGCTCGGGGATGAGGAATCCCAGAAGGCAACGCTCGCAGGTCTTAGAAGTGCGGAGGGTTACATCCGCAGGCAGCTTGCCCACAGCATCAACCTCCGGAATACGCCGGAGATCACATTTGTGCTGGATCAGTCCATCGAGTACGGTGTGCGCATGTCCAAGATGATTGATGATGTGACAAAGGATATTCCGGATCGGACGGATGAGGCAGAAGAGGAAACAGAAGAATGACGAATTTTGATGATTTTCTGGCAGAGGTTCATACGGTTGCCATCGGCGGACACATCCGTCCCGATGGCGACTGTGTGGGCTCCTGCCTTGCTACTTATAATTACATTAAAACATGGTATCCCGACATCGACGTGACGGTTTATCTGGAGCCGATTCCCAATATTTTCAAATTTATGGCGCGCTCCAATGAGATCGTCTCCGATTTTTCCGGGGATACGGTATACGATCTGTTTATCGCGCAGGACTGCGGGGATACGGGACGTCTGGGCGGTGCGGCGCATTTCTTTGAGCAGGCGAAGCATACCGTCTGTGTGGATCACCACATCAGCAACCAGAGCTTTGCACAGGACAACTACATTTTCCCGCAGGCAAGTTCCGCGTCGGAGCTTGTCTATGAACTGCTTCCAAAGGAGCGCATCACAAAGGAGATTGCCGAGTGCATTTATACCGGAATGGTACATGATACCGGCGTCTTCCAGTATTCGTGTACGTCGAGAAAGACGATGGAGATCGCCGGAGCGCTGATGGAGTGCGGGATCAATTATCCGAAGATTGTGGATGATACCTTCTACACAAAGACATACAACCAGAACCGCATTATGGGGCTTGCACTGTTAAAGAGCAGGCTGCACCTGAACGGAAAATGTATTTCCAGCGTGATCACGGAGGAGGAGATGACGCAGTATGACGTGCTGCCAAAGCATCTGGACGGCATTGTGAATCAGCTCCGCGTGACCAAGGATGTGGAAGTGGCAGTCTTTTTGTATGAGACGGGAGACGGCACGTTTAAGGCGAGCACCAGATCCAGGGAAGTGGTGGATGTCTCGAAGGTGGCGGTAAAGTACGGCGGTGGCGGACACATCCGGGCAGCCGGATTTTCCATGACTGGCGATGCGGATGCCATCATCGAACAGATTATTTCGGATCTGGCAGAACAGATAAAGTGAGAAAAAAGCAGTATGATGAATGGAATTATCAATATCTATAAGGAAAAGGGATTTACCTCGTTTGACGTCGTGGCTAAGCTTCGGGGGATCTTAAAGACCAGAAAGATCGGACACACGGGAACGCTGGATCCGGATGCGGAGGGGGTGCTCCCGGTGTGTATCGGCAAGGCGACGAAGATCTGCGAACTGCTGACGGACAAGACGAAGGAATACGAGGCTGTCATGCTGCTTGGAAGAACGACGGACACGCAGGATGTGACGGGCGAGACCCTGACGCAGCAGGAGGTGCGCTGCAGTGCAAAGGAAGTGGAAAAAGCGGTTCTCTCGTTTGTAGGTGATTATATGCAGGTGCCGCCGATGTATTCTGCCTTAAAGGTTGACGGCAGGAAGCTGTGTGATCTGGCACGGGCCGGCGTGACCGTGGAACGTGCGGCGCGTCCGGTTCATATTTTTTCCATCGAGATCCTTTCGATCGAACTGCCGCGTGTCAGGATGCGTGTCTGTTGTTCCAAGGGAACGTATATCCGCACGCTCTGCCAGGATGTGGGGGAGGTGCTCGGCTGCGGTGCGTGCATGGAATCGCTGCTCCGCACGAGAGTCGGAGAGTTCGCGCTTGCGGACGCCATAAAGCTGTCCGAGGTGGAGGCGTACGTGATTGCACACAGGTCGGATGCGACGGAGACAGAAGAACTGCAGCTTCCGTTCCTTCAGGCGGTGGATACCGTCTTTCTAAAATATGAGAGCGCGACGGTGGACGGACAGTTCCGCAAATATTTATATAACGGAAACCGGCTGCGCCCGGAGATGTTTTTGGAGGAACATGAGAGTATGAGAATGGCGCCGGTCCGCGTCTACGACGATGAAGGCGCATTTTTCGGCATTTATGAATATCAGGCGGAAAAGGAAGACTATAAACCATTAAAGGTGTTTAAGTAGATCATGAAATATATCAGGAACACAACGGATTTTTATATAGAAGAGAATACGGTACTTTCTCTCGGCAAGTTTGACGGGATTCACAGGGGGCATGAGCAGCTGCTGCAGTATTTTGCAAAGAAAAAGGACGAAGGTCTCGCGGGAGCGATTTTTACCTTCGACATTCCACCTCGCAGAAATGTGCAGAATGTGGAGGCGAAGGTGCTGACCACGAATGAGGAAAAAAGGCACATGTTTGAGCACCTGGGGATTGATTATGTGGTGGAGTGCCCGTTTACGCAGGAGATCATGTGCATGGAGCCGGAGGATTTCATCGCTAAGATTGTGCGGCAGCTTCATGTAAAGTGCATGGTTGTGGGGGAAGACTTTCATTTCGGACATAACCGCAGGGGCGATTACCATATGCTGCGGCAGTATGCCGGAAAATACGGATACGAAGTGATCGTTGTGGAGAAAATAAAAGAAGACAGCCGGGACATCAGCAGCACGTTCGTGAGGGAAGAGATCGCAGCCGGGAATATCGAGAAGGCAAATCATCTTCTGGGATACCGTTACTTTGTGACCAGCAGAGTCCTGCACGGCAACCAGATCGGAAGAACGATCGGGATTCCGACCATCAACCAGCTGCCGCCGAAGGAGAAGCTGCTGCCGCCGAACGGTGTCTACGTGACGGAGGCATACATCGGAGACCGGTGGTACCGCGGCATCAGCAACGTGGGGTGCAAGCCTACGATTGAGGGAGAGTATCCTGTCGGGGTGGAGACACATCTGCTGGATTTCGCGGAAGATGTCTACGATAAGATGGTGACGGTGGAGTTCTTAAGCAGAGTCCGCAGCGAGCGGAAATTTGCATCGATTGAGGCGCTCAAAGAGCAGATGCAGAACGATGTTGCCTATGGCCGTGCCTATTTTGAAAAACACACCTCGTAATAATTATTACATAAATGTTACAAAAATATGTTGACATCGTAAAAAATCGTTGCTATACTGGACGTTAGATTTAAAAATGAGCACAAACTAGAATTGCGCAGGAGACGGCGCAAGAATGGAGAGTCATATGAAAGCACGATTAGCGAGAATCGCAGGTTTGGTCCTGGCGGGAACTCTGGTGGTTTCCACAGCGGCAATAGATCAGAAGTCAAAGAATACAGATGCGGATACCAGTGCAACCGTGGCGTCCGGTGTTACCAGCGCACTGTCCGGAAGTCTCAGTGACGCGGCGATGGGCGTGGCCGGTGTTTCCGGAATGGACATTGCAAGAACGGCACAGGGACAGGAAGCGGTTGAAGAGGGCACCGAATCAGCAGAGGCGGGTGTGGATGTGGATGCATCGACGTCTTCTGCCGCTGCCGGAGTATCGGCAGAGCTTGCAGATGCAGCAGCCGCGGCCTCACAGGCGCAGGACGAACTTACAGAGACGGAGAGCACAGAGGAGCAGACAGAGAGTACAGAGCAGGATGCCGCACAGCAGGCGGCGAGCGCTTACGGATATACCAATCTCGGTGTGGCGAATGTTGAGGGCAATCTCAACGTCCGTGCAGCGGCAGGCACTGATGCAGATGTCGTGGGCAAGATGCCGAACAACGCAGGATGTGAGATCCTCGGCGTGGAAGGCGAATGGACACAGATTAAGTCCGGTTCCGTGGAAGGTTATGTAAAGTCGGAGTATCTTCTGACCGGAGATGCGGCGCTTGCCAGAGCGGATGAGGTAAAGCAGACGCTTGCCACCGTGACGACGACAACCCTTTACGTCAGAGAGCAGCCGAACACCGACTGCGCGATTGTCACAATGATGCCGCAGGGCGAGGAACTCGAGGTGCTCGAGGTGCTTGACGGATGGGTGAAGATCAACGTCGACAGTGATGAGGGATATGTCTCTTCCGATTATGTAGAGATCTCGACAGAGCTTTTAAAGGCGATGACCATGACTGAGATCCGGTATGGACAGGGTGTTTCGGATGTGCGTGTATCGCTGGTGCAGTATGCGACACAGTTTGTCGGCAATCCGTATGTATGGGGTGGCACAAGTCTGACCAGAGGTGCGGACTGCTCCGGTTTTGTCATGAGCGTATTTGCCAACTACGGCATTTCCCTTCCGCATTCTTCCGGCGCGCAGTCGAATTGTGGAACGAAGATTTCGGCCTCTGAGGCACAGCCGGGAGATCTGTTCTTCTACGGAAACGGAAGCCGCATCAACCACGTGGCAATCTACATCGGCAACGGACAGGTGGTACATGCAAGTTCACCGAAGTCCGGCATCAAGATTTCCGGTGCCTATTACCGTACGCCGGTCAAAGTTGTGCGTGTGATCAATAATTAAAAAGTTGTTTACAAGCGTATGCAGCTATGCTATAATGCGAGAGTATGAGTTCAGCCCATATTCGGTAAATGGACACTCCAACCTTTTACTGAGTATCATACACAGTCGGGCGATGGGCCCAAAGGGCCCGGTATGGCAGAAGCCATCCAAACAGAATATTATAAGGAGGATCAGAACATGATCGCAAAGGACAAGAAGCAGAACATTATCGCAGAGTATGGAAGAACACCGAATGACACAGGTTCACCGGAGGTACAGGTTGCTCTTTTGACAGCACGTATCGAGGAGCTTACCGCTCACTTAAAGGAGAACCCGAACGATCATCACTCCAGAAGAGGTCTTTTAAAGATGGTTGGTCAGAGACGTGGTTTACTTGCTTACTTAAAGAAAGTAGATATCGAGAGATATCGTGCTTTAATCGAGCGTTTAGGTCTCAGAAAATAAGATGTCCAAAGCGGGCAGACATGCCCGCTTATCAATAGAGCGGAGAGCTTCCCCGCTCTATTTTTACTGTATGGAGGCACTTCCGTGCAGCATGGCAATCTGACAGAAGCGTATCCCCGAGACCACTGAAATATAGATACGTGCAGTGTATGTATTTCAGTAGTTTCGGTGCTTCTGCAGAGTGATTTTGCGGGATCCTTCCGGCAGAACCGAAGAAGAGAATGAAAGAGAATCAGAAAAGGAGAATTCGCATGTACAAAAGTTTTTCGATGGAACTTGCAGGCAGAACACTTACCGTTGATATCGGAAGAGTCTGCGCACAGGCAAATGGAGCAGCTTTATTAAAATATGGAGAGACGACCGTGCTTTCTACCGTGACGGCATCGGACAAGCCGCGTGACGGCATTGATTTCTTCCCGCTTTCCGTAGAATACGAGGAGAAGATGTATTCGGTTGGCAAGATCCCGGGAGGATTCAACAAGAGAGAGGGTAAGGCATCCGAGAATGCAATCTTAACCTCCCGCGTGATCGACCGCCCGATGCGTCCGTTATTCCCGAAGGATTACCGCAACGACGTGACGATCAACAACATGGTAATGTCTGTAGATCCGGCATGCCGTCCGGAGATCGTTGCCATGATTGGTTCCGCACTGGTTACCACAATTTCCGATATCCCGTTTGCAGGTCCGTGTGCAACGACGCAGATGGGTATGGTGGACGGAGAGTTCATCGTGAATCCTTCCCAGAAGGAGTGGGACAAGGGTGATCTGCAGCTGACCGTGGCATCCACAGCAGAGAAGGTGATCATGATCGAGGCAGGCGCCAATGAGATCCCGGAGGACAAGATGATCGAGGCGATCTACAAGTGCCATGATGTAAACCAGACGATCATCGCGTTTGTCAATAAGATCGTGGAAGAGGTTGGCAAGCCGAAGCATGAGTATACAAGCTGCGCAATTCCGGATGAGATGTTTGCGGCAATCAAGGAACTGGTTCCTCCGGCACAGATGGAGGAGGCTGTATTCACAGACGAGAAGCAGCAGCGTGAGGAGAATATCCGCGAGATTACGGACAAGCTGGCAGAGGCTTTCGCAGACAATGAGGAGTGGCTTGCTGTTCTGGGCGAGGCAGTTTACCAGTATCAGAAGAAGACTGTCCGCAAGATGATCTTAAAGGATCATAAACGTCCGGATGGACGTGCCATCAACCAGATCCGTCCGCTGGCAGCAGAGGTGGATCTGATCCCGAGAGTACACGGCTCTGCGATGTTTACACGTGGACAGACACAGATCTGCGATGTGGTGACACTTGCACCGCTCTCCGAGGTTCAGAAGATCGACGGACTGGATGAGAATATTACGACGAAGAGATACATCCATCAGTACAATTTCCCGGCATATTCGGTAGGCGAGACCAAGGTATCCCGCGGACCGGGACGCCGTGAGATCGGTCACGGTGCGCTCGCTGAGAAGGCACTTATGGCAGTGCTTCCTTCCGAGGAGGAATTCCCGTATGCCATCCGTGCAGTGTCCGAGACATTCGAGTCGAACGGATCTACTTCCATGGCGTCGACCTGTGCGTCCTGCATGTCCTTAATGGCTGCCGGAGTACCGCTCAAGGCTATGGTGGCAGGTATTTCCTGCGGTCTTGTGACCGGAGATACCGATGACGATTACATTGTTCTGACAGATATCCAGGGTCTCGAGGACTTCTTCGGAGATATGGACTTCAAGGTAACCGGTACGCACAAGGGTATCACCGCCATCCAGATGGATATCAAGATTCATGGTCTGACCAGACCGATCGTAGAGGAAGCCATCGCAAGAACAAGAGAGGCGAGAATCTACATTATGGATGAGGTAATGTCCAAGGCAATCGCAGAGCCGCGCAAGCAGGTGAGCGAGTATGCACCGAAGATTGTCCAGATCCAGATTGATCCGGAGAAGATCGGCGATGTGGTTGGACAGAGAGGCAAGACGATCAATGAGATCATTGCCCGCACCGGCGTGAAGATCGACATCACAGATGACGGTTCCGTATCCGTATGCGGTACGGAAGCGGAGATGATGGATAAGGCCATCGAGATGATCCGGATTATCACGACCGATTTCAAGGAGGGACAGATCCTTACCGGAACGGTAGTGAGCATCAAGGAGTTCGGCGCATTCTTAGAGTTTGCACCGGGTAAAGAAGGCATGGTTCACATCAGCAAGATCGCAAAGGAGCGCATCAACCATGTGGAGGATGTACTGACCCTTGGCGATAAGGTGAAGGTGGTATGCCTTGGCAAGGATAAGATGGGAAGAATCAGCTTCTCCATCAAAGATGTTCCGGCGGAAGCATAAAGCAGTCATGCACCGGTAATTGCATAACAGAAATGAAGTGCCTTTTCTATGGCTTTGCATAAGCTATAAGAAAAGGCATTTTTTATGAATCGGGTCAGAAAAATCATCCATACGGATTATGCATATAAAACAGGTTTGAGCGGGAAAAATGTAACCGTGGCGATTATGGATACCGGAATTGTTCCGCATGTGGATTTCGGGAACAGGATCCGATATTTTGGAGATTTCTGTGAAGGAAAGACGGGACTGTACGACGACAACGGCCACGGCACACATGTGTCCGGAATCGTGGCGGGCAGTGGCGAGGCATCGAGAAAAGAATACGGGATGCCGGTTTGCCACGGCATTGCACCGCAGGCGGATATCGTGATGTTAAAGGTGCTAGACGCCAAGGGGAACGGAAATACCAGGGATGTTCTGGCGGGAATGGAGTGGATTGCAAAGAACCAGCAGGAATATCAGATCCGCCTGTTGAATATTTCCGTTGGAATGCTTCCAAGCGCGGGAGAGCGGGAACAGCAGGAACTTCTTAGCGCGGTGGACGATCTCTGGGACAGGGGGATCATGGTTGTCGCGGCAGCCGGAAATAACGGCCCTAAGGAAAATTCGGTGACCATTCCCGGAATCTCAAGAAAGATTGTAACGATTGGAAGCAGTGACGACGGAAAGAGCGAGCCGGGGAAGCGGGGGCTTAAGACGGGGTACAGCAGCAACGGTCCGACGGCATGCTGTATTGTAAAGCCGGAAATCCTGGCTCCGGGCACGGCGATTAAAAGCTGCGGCAGGGAAAAAAACGGATACCGGGTAAAGAGCGGGACTTCCATGGCGGCGCCGGTTGTCACGGGTGCACTGGCGCTTGCATTTCAGAAGTATCCGTATCTGTCGCCGGCGGAGATGAAGCTGCGCTTGTACGAGAGAGCGTATCCGCGGGGAGAGCAGCTTGGCAGAAAATGCTGGGGAATGATTCATGTCGACCATCTGGTGAGAGGCTGAAGAGGAGCGGGAGGCTGAAGAAAATAGAATGCTGCAAGACGGAAAGGAAGGGAAGGGAAGGGAAGGGAAGGGGAGGTGACGTGACCGGCGGTTGACATTTTATATGAAAAAACGTAAGATAAAAAATACGGTTTTGAAAGGGAGGAGACTTATGAAGAAGATTGCACACCTTCTGATGGGAAGACTGACAATTGTCGGGGTTTCGATATTGCTGCAGATCTGCTGGCTGTTTCTGGTGCTGTGGAAATTCAGCTATCAGTTTACCTATGCGAACCTGATAATCCGCGCTGCGGCGATTGTTCTGGTGCTTGTGATTGCGAACAAGTGGGAGAATCCGGCGAATAAACTTTCCTGGACGTTTCTGATTCTGTTGTCGCCGATCCTTGGAATCATGCTGTATTTCCTGTTTGGACGCTCCGGTCTGACGAAGCACACCAGAGAACAGATGGATGCCGTGAACCGGGAAGTGGATGCCTGCATGCCGGTAGACGAGGAGGCGGTCAGGCTGCTGCAGGAGGCGGATCCATCGGTTTTACGACAGTCAAAATATATTGCGGACTGGGGACATTTTCCGGTCTACCGGAATACCGCCACAAAGTATTATGAGAGCGGGGAGGCGATGTTCCCGGATATGCTTGCAGCGTTGGAGAGCGCGGAACACTTTATTTTTCTGGAGTATTTCATCATCGAGGAGGGACATATGTTCCACCAGATCGAGGATATCCTGGAGAAAAAGGTCAAAGAGGGCGTGGAGGTACGCCTGATCTACGATGATGTCGGCTGCATCGGCACACTGCCGCCGCGGTATTATAAGCAGCTTCAGAAAAAGGGCATCAAGTGCGCTGCCTTTAATCCGTTCCGGCCGCTGCTCTCGGTAATCATGAACAACCGGGATCACCGGAAGATTTTTGTGGTGGACGGCGCGGTCGGTTTTACGGGCGGGATCAATCTGGCAGATGAATATATCAATGAGGTAAAACGGTTCGGCTACTGGAAGGACACCGGCGTGCGCATCGAGGGCGAGGCGGTCTGGAGTCTGACCAGCATGTTTTTGTCCATGTGGAATTACATCGTCCATTCCACGGAAGATTACAGCCGGTTTATGCCGGCACAGCATCAGAAAGCACCCTTTGAGAATGACGGGTTCGTGCAGCCGTACGGTGACAGCCCTCTGGATCATGAGAATGTGGGCGAAAATATTTACCTGAATATCATAAACAGGGCAAAGAATTACGTCTATATCTTCACACCGTATCTGATCATTGACCATGAGATGCTGACGGCGCTCTGCAACGCGGCGAAGGACGGTGTGGACGTGCGGATTGTGACGCCGGGGATTCCGGACAAGAAGATGATTTTCCTGCTCACGCAGTCCTACTATGCACCGCTCATACAAAGCGGGGTAAAAATTTATCAGTACACGCCGGGATTTATTCACGCAAAATGTTTTGTCTGTGACGATGAGATCGCAACGGTGGGCAGCGTGAATCTTGACTTCCGCAGCCTATATCTGCATTTCGAGTGCGGCGTTTTCTTCTACCGCTCCGCGGTTGTGGCACAGGTAAAGGAAGACTGCCTGAATACGTTTGCGTGCTCAGAGCAGATGACGGCAGAGTTCTGCAGAAACCGGCCGGTACCGGTACGGCTTCTGCAGAGTGTGCTACGCCTGCTGGCACCGCTATTATAATAGAAAAAAGTCAGGTCAGAAGATAGAAAAGCGCCATCTTGAAATAATCGCGGTATGAGGCGGCGTGAACATCCGCAGTGTAACGGATATTCACGGAGCCGAGTTCCCTGCCGCCTGCGGAGTAGACAACCCTGCCGGCCACGTCACCCTTTCTGACAGGTGCCGTGACCGTCTCGGGGAGAATCTGCTCTTTTTTTACATCAGAGAGGTCCTCGCCTTTTACAGACAGGTAGGAGAAGGGAGAGTCGTAGGCGAGACCGACGGCGGTTTCGGTGCCCTTTGTCACAGGAAGATCGGGCAGAGCGTCCGTGTTTTCATCCGTGTACAGGCGGCATTTTCCGAATCCGTAATTTAAAAGCGTGGTGGCATCTGCAAAGCGCACTTTGTAATCGGGCGCTGCCATGACGACGGCGATCAGTTCCAGACCGTCTTTTTCTGCGGTGGCAGACACGCAGTATTTGGCGAGACTGGTGGAACCGGTCTTTAATCCGGTGGCATACTCATACTGCCGGATGAGTTTGTTGGTGTTGGTCAGACCGAATTCCGAACTTCCCTTTGCCGTGACATGGGTGATGTTTTCCATCCAGATGGTGCAGTAGTTGTGGATTTCGGGATGGTTTACGGTGAGTTCGCGGGACATAAGGGCGACGTCGTAGGCGCTTGTCATGTGCCCTTCCGTATCGAGACCACAGCAGTTGACAAAGGTGGTGTCTTTCATGCCGAGCCCTCTGGCACGCTCGTTCATCTGACGGACGAATTCGGATTCGGAACCGCAGAGATATTCCGCCATGGCGACGCAGGCATCGTTGGCGCTCGCAACGCTGATACATTTGATCATGGTCTCTACGGTCTGGGTCTCCCCAGGCTCTAAGAACACCTGTGAGCCGCCCATGCTTGCAGCGTATTCCGACACGGTCACCGTGTCGGTCAGGGAGATCTGTCCGCGCTCTATGGCATCGAAAATGAGAATCAGGGTCATGATTTTTGTGATACTTGCGGGATGCCGGATTTCATGTGCGTTTTTTTCGTAGACCACAGTTCCGGTGGACGCCTCCATCAGAAGAACGCTCGGCGCCGAGACGGAAAGGTCGGCTTCGCTGTTTTCCGCCGCAAGAACGGGAGAAGAGAGAGTGAGGGTGCAGCATAACAGAAAAGAAAGAAACTGCTTCAAGGTATTCTCCAGGATTCTTTTTGTTACTATTGTAGAGGAAGAACCTGTACATTATGCAGCGTGCACAAAAAGAAATTGGCATCCCGCGGGAAACTCTCATTTGAAACACTAATTATAGTAGAGAAGATTGTGCGAAAATACTAAATATAGGAAAAAACCTTGAATTTTTCGAGGAAACAATGTAAAATTGATACGTTGAAGATGTGGCAGAGAGGTTCTGCCGCCGGAGAGGATAAGAGAATCAGATGGAAATGACCGTAAAACTGCAGGTATTTGAGGGACCTTTAGATCTGCTTTTACACTTGCTCGAGAAGAATAAAGTAAATATCTATGATATTCCGATTGTGGAGATCACGAATCAGTATATGGAATACATCGCAGAGATGAAGCGTCAGGATCTGAATGTGGTAAGCGAATTTCTTGTCATGGCGGCGACACTCATTGACATCAAATCCCGCATGCTTCTTCCGGCTCCGGAGACGGAGGACGAGGAAGAAGAGGATCCGCGTGCGGAACTGGTACAGCAGCTTTTGGAGTACAAGATGTACAAATGTATGGCATACGAGCTGCGTGACCGCCAGATGGATGCGGAGCGTGTCCTTTTTAAGGAGCCGACCATTCCGCCGGAGGTGGCAGAGTATGAGGAGCCGGTCAACATGGAGGAGCTCGTCTCGGATGTAACGCTTGCCAGATTGAATGAGATTTTTAAGTCCATCATGAAAAAGCAGGTGGACAAGATTGATCCGATCCGTTCCAAGTTCGGCAAGATTGAGAAGGAAGAGGTATCGCTTTCGGACAAGATGGCATATCTGGAGAATTACTGCCTGACGCACAGCCGGTTCAGTTTCCGCAGTCTCCTTGAGGCACAGGCGGGCAAGATGGAGATCATTGTCACGTTTCTCGCCATTCTGGAACTGATGAAGACAGGCAAGATATTTATATCACAGGAACACACCTTTGATGATATTCTGATTCAGTCAAAGATTGTGGCATAGAGTTGGAGTTTTCGGGATGAATGAAAAGAATTACGAGGCGATCATTGAGGCGATCCTCTTTACGATGGGAGAATCGGTAGAGCTGGACAAGATCGCCGCAGCCATAGAACTGGATAAAAAAGAGACAAAAGCGATCATTGAGAAGATGATGAAGCACTACGAGAATCCGTCCATCGGTGTGAAGATTATTGAGCTGGACGATGCGTATCAGATGTGCACCAAAAGCGAGATGTACGAATATCTGATCAAGATTGCGAGACAGCCAAAGCGCCATGTCCTGACGGATGTTCTTCTGGAGACGCTGTCCATCATCGCCTATAAGCAGCCGATCACCAAGGTGGAGATCGAGAAGATCCGCGGTGTTTCCTGCGATCACGCGGTGAACAAGCTGGTGGAATACAATCTGGTATGCGAGCTTGGCAGACTGGATGCACCGGGGCGCCCGCTGCTCTTCGGAACGACGGAAGAGTTCCTACGAAGCTTTGGGGTACAGTCAATCGACGAACTCCCGGTATTAAATCCGGTGCAGGTGGAGGAATTTAAGCAGGAGGCGGAAGCCGAGATGCATATGAAGCTTGATATATAGAACATAAAAGAAATCCTGGTGCAAATCTGTGAGAGACGGATAATAAGGAATTGCCGCAACAAGCATAGACCGCTTTGGGTGATAAGTAATATTATCAGAAGACCACACCGTGGGATTTCAGATGGAAATGCAGGTGGAAATTCGGTTCAAAAAATGTGGCATTTCTAACCAACCGGATGTTTGCATCTTCGATGATCCGTGTCTTTCCAAGTTTGGAGCACTCCGCGGGTCATGTCCGCATCCCGGAAGACAATTTGTAGGACTTTTGTGTGTGTCCCTTATGGCACCTCTAAGCAAAACATAACCGCGCGAAGCCGATGTCTGAGTCGGCATCTGCCTTATTTTCAATAGCAGATGCCGGCGAGTTTCGGTTCGCGCGGTTTTATATTGTCTGCGAAGAGGTGCCCTTAGGGACACCAGAAAGTCCGCCCATTGTCTCCGGTGTGCCGGACATGCACCCGTCGGATTGTCCAAACGTGGAAGAGACACGGAATCCGATGCAAACATTCAGCCGGAAGAAATGCTCACATTTTTCTCCAACGAATATTCCATCTGCATTTCCACATGAAATCCCCAAGTGTGTTTCTAATAATATTACTTATCAAAGCACGATATGCTTATTGCGGCAGTTCCTTTTTACATACCGTTTCTGTTCTGCAAAAAATGAGGGACGCATATACATCAGTGAAGTCATTTTGGGAGAATGGCATGTATCGACGCTTTCTTTCTCTATTGTTAAGTATGAGCTTGCTTATTTTTTCGCCTGTGCGTGTCCGGGCGCAGGATGTGCCGGCAGAGTCGGAACTGTACGCAAAATCTGCCGTTTTGATGGATGCGGATTCCGGAAGAATTCTCTATGAGAAAAACGGGCATGAAGCGATGGCGAATGCGAGTACGACAAAGATTTTAACCTGTATCGTGGCACTGGAAAACTGTGATCCGGCGAGCGTGGTTACGGTGTCAAAAAATGCGGCGTCCCAGCCGAAGGTACATCTGGGGATGCACGAGGGACAACAGTTTTATCTGAGGGATCTTTTATATGGTCTGATGCTGGAATCCTACAATGACTGTGCGGTGGCCATCGCGGAATTTGCGGCGGGGGAGGTGCAGGGATTTGCCGCGCTGATGAATGCGAAGGCAGAGGAACTCGGCTGTGAGGACAGCTACTTTATTACACCGAACGGACTGGATGCGAAGGATGATGCCGGGTTTCATCACACGACGGCGGCAGACCTTGCTAAGATTATGAAATATTGTATTAAGGAATCGTTAAAAAGCGACGAATTTCTCGAGATTACACGGACGGCGCAGTATTCTTTTTCTGATGCAGAGGGGAAATGCACGTACCAGTGCACGAACCACAATGCATTTTTGCAGATGATGGAAGGGGCGCTTTCCGGAAAAACGGGATTTACCGGAACCGCCGGATACTGCTATGTCGGAGCGCT
The DNA here is from genome assembly GCF_000225345.1 of Roseburia hominis A2-183. Classification (NCBI taxonomy): domain Bacteria; kingdom Bacillati; phylum Bacillota; class Clostridia; order Lachnospirales; family Lachnospiraceae; genus Roseburia; species Roseburia hominis. The sequence goes on along the minus strand of NC_015977.1, from coordinate 1,832,587 downwards.
GCAGCGGGAGGACAAAACGCTGATCGTGGCGCTGCTCGCCTGTGGATGGCCGAACAACAAGACCTATAAGTGGTCCGACACCAGAAAACTCATGAATTACGGATTGGAGCAGTTCAAAAAGATCGACCTGCTGCAGATTGAGCCGGACGAAGCGGAGCTTGCGCCCATAGAGGTGCGGGACGGACAGGGCGGAAAAATCGGCGAAACGGTGTATTTAAAACTGGTTGTCAGGAACTATGCAGGGGAGGAGAGTATCCTGGCGCCGCTAAGCAGTGAGGTTACGCTTAGGTATGAGATTGCAGACCGGCTGTATGCACCGGTGAAGAGCGGAGATTACATCGGGAAGATTCGTTATATGCTGGGGGAGGAGACGCTTGCGGAGCGATGTGTGGTAGCCGGGGAGACAATCGGAAAGATCGATTATCCGTGGTGTCTGGGGCAGGTGCTTCGGCTTCTCTGGATCGAATAAAAAACACAAACAAAAAGCGTCAAAAAATTAACAATTTACTTGAAATATTGCAGAAAAGCAATTATAATTTAACATAGCGTAATTTGTTGAATTTTTATACAAAGACGCATGGATTTACATCATTCACTATGAAGCCGCATCCCAAATGGATGTGGACAACAATTTATAGATGGAGGGCAAAAAGAATGAATAGTAGCAATGATAGCCTGGCTATGCAGCGCATCACCAGGTTAGTCGACGAGAACAGTTTCATTGAGATCGGTTCTCTCGTAACCGCAAGAAGCACAGATTTTAATCTTGCAGCAACGGATACTCCTTCCGACGGAGTCATCACAGGACACGGCCTGATTGACGGCAATCTGGTGTTCATTTACAGCCAGGACGCTTCTGTTTTAAACGGAACAATCGGCGAGATGCATGCGAAGAAGATCGCTGCAGTGTATGACATGGCGATGAAGATGGGAGCACCGGTGATCGGCTTTATCGATTGCGCGGGAGTCCGTTTACAGGAGTCTGTAGATGCGCTTGACGGCTTCGGACTGATCTATGCAAAAGAAGTTGCAGCATCCGGCGTGGTTCCGCAGATTTCAGCCGTATTCGGCAGCTGCGGCGGTGGACTGGCAGTGGTACCGGCACTTTCTGATTTTGCTTTTATCGAAGAATCCAAAGGAAAGATGTTTGTGAATTCTCCGAACGCAATTGACGGAAACCGCATCGAGAAGTGCGACACATCATCTGCGGCATTCCAGGCAGATGAGAACGGCTGCATCGACGCGACGGGAACAGAGGATGAGATCCTTGCAGACATCCGTGAGCTGGTCGGCATGCTTCCGCTCAACAACGAGGGAGATGTCTACACAGACGAGTGTGCGGATGACCTGAACCGTGCATGCGAGAGCATGGATGCCATGAAGGGTGATCCGAGATATCTTCTCAGTGAGATTTCGGACAGCCATACATTCTTCGAGACAAAGGCAGGCTATGCCAGAGACATGGTGACCGGATTTATCAAGTTAAACGGTATGACGGTCGGCGCAGTTGCAAACTGCACAACGGTATACGACGAAGAGGGCAAAGAGAGCGAGAAGTTTGACAATGTTCTTTCCGCAAAGGGATGTGAGAAGGCAGCAGAGTTCGTATCTTTCTGCGACGCATTCGAGATCCCGGTACTGACTCTGACAAATGTCAAGGGCTACAAGGCATGCAAGTGCTCTGAAAAGCGTCTTGCAAAGGCACTTGCTCATCTGACCTCCGCATTTGCGGGAGCTACATGTCCGAAGGTGAACCTGATCACGGGAGAGGCATACGGTACCGCTTATGTTGCTATGAATTCCAAGTCTATCGGTGCGGATTTCGTATATGCATGGCCGGACGCAAAGGTCGGCATGATGGATGCGGATCTTGCAGTAAAGATCATGTACGCGGATGCATCTGCGGATGAGCTTGCAGAGAAGGCAAAGGAATATGATGCACTGCAGGGCAGCGTTATGACAGCAGCCAGAAGAGGCTATGTGGATCTGATCGTTGATCCGGCAGATACGAGAAAGTATCTGGTAGATGCGTTTGAACTGTTATACACAAAGTGTGCATATACACCGGACAAGAAACATGGAACAAAATAGAAAGGTGAAGTTTATGAAGAAAAAATTATCTCTTATACTTTGTCTTTGCTTTATGGCTCTGGGACTTGCAGCATGCGGAACAGATCCGACAACGGTTGACTATTTCGGAATGACTTACGATGAACTGCAGAGCAGCATGGAACAGGAAGTTTCCGCGCTGGTTGGTCTTACGGACGACAACAGAACCTATATCCAGTCCTACGGCAGCGATACGGCAATGAAACTTGTCGAGAGCTGGGATGAGGCGACAAGTGATGTCGGCGCATATCAGGGACTTGGAGAATTCAATATCACAAAGGCACAGAAAACCTTAACAGTAGATCAGTATGTAGAGTATCAGAATCGTGAAGTCATCGTTTCTTACATCTATACATACAATTACGAGACCGAGCAGCCGGAGCTTACTGATGCATCCGCGGACAAGGTATACACGCTGGGTGAGAAGATGGAGAAGGCTGCGTTAAATACCCTGATGGGAATGGGAACCGTATTCGTGGTTCTGATCCTGATCAGCCTTATTATTTACTGTTTCCGCTTTATCTCTGTAATACAGAACAAGGCGGCCGGCAAGGGCAAGAAGAACGAGGCAGAGGCAGGCGCTGTGGTAGAGCAGATCGGACAGCGTGAAGAGCAGCTTACCGATGATCTTGAACTTGTGGCAGTTATTTCCGCAGCGGTTGCGGCAAGCACCGGTGCATCCGCGGATTCTTTCGTTGTGAGATCGATCCGCAGACGCTAATTCGTATAAATGAAAAGAAATCATATTAGGAGGATATTTCAATGAAAAGCTATACAATTACAGTAAACGGCAATGTATATGATGTAACCGTAGAAGAGAACGGCGCAGTGAGCGCACCGGCAGCAGCACCGAGACGTGCAGCAGCACCGGCGGCAGCACCTGCAGCAAAGCCGGCTGCTGCTGCAGGCGCAGGCAGCGTTAAGATCGAGGCAGGCGCAGCAGGAAAGGTATTCAAACTTGAGAAGTCTGTCGGTGATGCCGTTAAGAAGGGAGACAGCATCATGGTTCTTGAGATCATGAAGATGGAGACTCCGGTCGTTGCAACGCAGGACGGTACGGTAGCAAGTATCAACGTAAGTGTTGGAGATATGGTAGAAGCGGGCGCATTACTTGCAACATTAAACTAATTTAGGAGGAAGACAATGAGCTATTTTAGTGAGACAATGGGGAACCTCCTGCATCAGACCGCTTTCTTTAACCTTACCTGGGGAAATTTTGTGATGATCATTGTCGCATGCTTTTTCCTGTATCTGGCTATTGCGAAGGGGTTTGAGCCATTGCTTCTTGTTCCGATTGCATTCGGTATGCTGCTTGTAAATATCTATCCGGATATTTTTGCAGACCCGGAGCAGATGAGCAATGGTGTAGGTGGTTTATTCCACTACTTTTATGTGTTAGACGAGTGGTCAATCTTACCGTCTCTGATTTTCCTTGGAGTCGGTGCTATGACAGATTTCGGACCGCTGATCGCAAACCCGATCAGTTTCCTGCTTGGAGCTGCAGCTCAGTTCGGTATTTTCGGAGCGTACTTCCTTGCAATCATGATGGGCTTTAATGATAAGGCAGCAGCTGCTGTTTCCATTATCGGTGGAGCCGACGGACCGACCTCCATTTTCCTTGCCGGAAAGTTAGGACAGTCGGGACTGATGGGACCGATCGCTGTGGCGGCATATTCCTATATGGCACTTGTGCCGATCATCCAGCCGCCAATTATGAAGCTGTTTACAACCAAAAAAGAGCGTGCCATTAAGATGGAGAACTTAAGACCGGTTTCCAAGCTGGAGAAGATTCTCTTCCCGATCGTGGTTACGGTGGTTGTATGTACGATTCTTCCGACGACAGCGCCGCTGGTTGGTATGCTGATGCTCGGTAACCTGTTCCGCGAGAGCGGTGTGGTCCGCCAGCTGACCGATACCGCATCCAACGCATTGATGTACATCGTAGTTATCCTGCTCGGTACTTCCGTAGGTGCATCTACGAGTGCGGAGGCATTCTTAAATACAACGACATTAAAGATCGTTGCACTTGGACTGATTGCATTTATGTTCGGTACAGCAGCCGGTGTCCTGTTTGGTAAGCTGTTATGCTTCCTCACAAAGGGCAAGATCAATCCTCTGATCGGATCTGCCGGTGTATCTGCCGTTCCTATGGCAGCCCGTGTATCCCAGAAAGTCGGTGCAGAGGAAGACCCGACGAACTTCCTGCTGATGCATGCGATGGGACCGAACGTTGCCGGCGTTATCGGTACTGCAGTAGCAGCCGGTGTATTCATGGCAATTTTCGGAATTTAGTGAAAGAGCAAATGCCGTCATAGACGGATAGCGGTATCAAAGTATCCGCTGATAAGGAGGAAAAAATGTCAGAAGTTGTTAAAAAACCTTTAAAAATAACAGAGACGGTGCTGCGTGATGCGCACCAGTCCCTGATTGCGACAAGAATGACAACCGAGCAGATGCTTCCGATCGTAGACAAGATGGATAAGGTCGGATACAATGCGGTTGAGTGCTGGGGCGGTGCTACCTTCGATGCATGCCTTCGTTTCCTGAAAGAAGATCCGTGGGATCGTCTCCGCAAGTTAAGAGACGGATTTAAGAACACCAAGCTTCAGATGCTGTTTCGTGGACAGAACATCTTAGGATATCGTCCGTATGCGGATGATGTGGTAGAGTATTTCGTACAGAAATCGATCGCAAACGGTATTGATATCATTCGTATTTTCGACTGCTTAAACGATGTCCGCAACCTGCAGACAGCCGTTACCGCATGTAACAAAGAGAAAGGACATGCACAGGTCGCATTATCCTATACACTTGGCGATGCCTACACTCTGGATTACTGGATGGAGATGGCGAAGAAAGTAGAGGATATGGGTGCTGATTCCTTATGTATCAAGGATATGGCAGGTCTTTTGGTTCCGACGAAGGCAACCGAGCTGATTCAGGCATTAAAGTCTGCAACCAACCTTCCGATCGAACTCCATACACACTATACTTCCGGTGTCGCTTCCATGACATACATGAAGGCGGTTGAGGCAGGCTGTGACATTATCGATACAGCAATGTCTCCGTTCTCCATGGGAACCAGCCAGCCGGCAACCGAGGTTATGGTAGAGGCATTCAAGGGCACAGAGTTCGATACCGGTCTGGATCAGAACCTGTTAGCTGAGATCGCTGACTACTTCCGTCCGATGCGTGAGGAAGCGTTAGAGAGCGGTCTGATGAACCCGAAGGTTCTCGGCGTTAACATCAAGACTCTGTTATATCAGGTACCGGGTGGTATGTTATCCAACCTTCTGTCTCAGTTAAAAGAGCAGGGCAAGGAAGACAAGTTCGAGGAGGTTCTTGCAGAGGTTCCGCGTGTGCGTAAAGACCTCGGTGAGCCGCCACTTGTTACACCGTCCTCACAGATCGTTGGTACACAGGCTGTGTTCAACGTACTGATGGGAGAGCGCTACAAAGTGGCAACCAAGGAGACCAAAGACGTACTGCTTGGAAAGTACGGTCAGACTGTAAAACCGTTCAACCCGGAGATCGTAGACAAGGTACTTGGCGAGGAGAAGAAGAACGCCATTACCTGCCGTCCGGCAGATCTGCTTGAGCCGGAGCTGGATAAGATCGAGGCTGAGATGAAGCAGTGGAAGCAGCAGGATGAGGATGTACTGTCCTACGCACTGTTCCCGCAGGTTGCAACCGAATTCTTCAAGTACCGTGAGGCACAGCAGAAGAAGGTCGATGCAAGCGTCGCAGATACCAAGAACGGAGCATATCCGGTATAATCAAAAAACAGTTATAACAAAAAGCGGGTGAGCAGTCACCTGCTTTTTTTGCTGCCTTTTTTGCTATTTTATCACACCGCAGGCAATCCGTTCGCCGGAGTCGCCCGCGGGCTGCGTTGTAAAGTTATCCGGCATCCGGTGAATGATGAGGGATTTTCCGATAATTTCCGGAATCGTAAAACGCTTGTCATAAAATGCCATCCAGGCATAACCCTGGTTGCCCAGAAGCGGAGGCATGTCGCCGCTGTGATTCGGGTGTTTGGCCGGCGTACGGCTGTAATGGGCACCGGCACTGGTAAACGGGGAGACGCATACGCCGTTTTCGTGGATGTGCATGCCGTAAAAATTACTGGAGCCGGGAGCCGCGACGTTCGGAAGACCGAAGACTTCAACCTCCACGAGAGTTCCTTCGTATTCTGTGGCATAGAACCGGGCAAGCCCGGAGATGGAAGGAAAATTGTTGCCGCCGGCAATCCAGGCGGATGCATCCGGCGGAGACTGCATCAGTGTATGAATAAAATTGGTTGCTGGTGTGATATCGCGCATAGCTGCCTCAATGGAAGAGTGTCGTTGGTTTATTATATGCAGCGGCAGAAAAATGCGCTGCATGTAAGGAAAGTTCCATGCATAATTTCTTGCAAAACACCATGTATTTGATATAATAAAAACATTGAGCGGATCACAATTCCGCAGAAGTGAGGAGAAGCATGAGCAATACAAATGACCTGAGTAACCGCATCAATGATGCTTACAGTAAGCTGAGCAAGGGACAGAAACGGCTGGCAACCTACATTACGGACAATTATGACAAGGCGGTATTTCTGACCGCCGCAAAGCTGGGTGAGGTTGTGGGCGTGAGCGAGTCCACGGTGGTACGCTTTGCGACACATCTGGGATATAAGGGCTATCCGGAATTCCAGAGTGCGCTGGAGGAACTGGTGCGCAATAAGCTGAACTCCATTCAGCGCATGGAGGTTACTTACGGCAGGATCAGCCAGTCGAAGATTCTGGAGACGGTGCTGAAATCCGACGCGGACAAGATCCATTCCACACTGGAAAAGATTGATCAGAATGCATTTGAACTCGCGGTTGACACGATCCTGCACGCCAAACATATCTATATCATCGGAATCCGGAGCTGTGCGCCGCTTGCCAGCTTCATGGCTTTTTATTTTACCCTAATGTTTCCGAACGTTCATCTGATTCAGACAAGCAGTTCGAGCGAGATTTTTGAACAGATGGTGCGCATCGGCAAGGAGGATGTGATCATCGGAATCAGTTTTCCGCGTTATTCCATGCGTACTTTAAAGGCGATGGAATTTGCGAATAACCGGAGCGCAAAGGTAATCACACTCACCGACAGCGTACATTCCCCGATGAACCTCTATTCTTCCTGCAATCTGATTGCGGACAGCGATATGGCTTCCATTGTGGATTCCCTGGTTGCCCCGCTGTCGGTGATCAATGCGCTGATTGTGGCGCTCTGCATGAAAAAGCAGAACGAGGTGGCGAAAACGCTTGAGATGTTAGAGGATATCTGGGACGAATACCAGGTTTACGAGAACGATGAGATCAATTATATCGATGATTCCATCAAGATGCGGTATGGAAAAGTAGGAGATGCGGAACTGTATGAGTAAGGTGATCGTAGTCGGCGGCGGGCCGGCGGGAATGTTTGCTGCCATTGCGGCGGCGGAGCGGGGACATGAGGTCGTTTTGCTCGAGAAAAATGAAAAGCTTGGGAAAAAGCTCTACATCACCGGCAAAGGGCGGTGCAACATCACGAATGCGGGGGATATGGACACCCTGTTTGCCAATGTGATGACGAACCCAAAGTTTTTGTACAGCGCTTTTTACGATTATGACAATCAGAGAGTGATTGATTTTTTTGAGGAGAATGGTCTGGCGACGAAGGTAGAGCGCGGCAACCGTGTATTCCCGGTATCGGATCATTCTTCGGATGTGATCGCCACGCTACAGCGGGTACTAAAGCGCACGGGTGTTATGGTGCAGCTTCATGCGGAAGTGCGGCAGATCCTCACCGGGGAAGGCGCGGTGCGCGGCGTGAAGCTTGCCGACGGAAGCGTTCTTGAAGCAGAGCGCGTGATTCTTGCAACCGGAGGATTTTCTTATCAGACGACCGGTTCGACCGGAGACGGCTACCGTTTTGCGAGGGAACTCGGACATACGGTGACACAGATTACGCCGTCACTGGTTCCGTTCTACGTGAAGGAGACCTGCGCGGCGAGGATGCAGGGGCTGGCGCTGAAAAATGTGCAGGTGCGCATCCGGGACGGAAAAAAGCTGTTGTATGACGAATTCGGCGAGATGCTCTTTACCCATTTCGGGGTAAGCGGACCGCTGATTTTAAGCGCCAGTGCGGCAATCAAGCCGGGCCGCGTGGAGAAGGAACTGGCGATGGAGATCGACTTAAAGCCGGCACTCACGGAGGAACAGCTGGATGCGAGACTTCTGCGTGAATTCGAGGAGGCAAAGAATAAGCAGTTTAAAAACGCCGTCGTGCATCTGTTCCCGGCGAAGATGATTCCGGTGATGTTAGAAGCCGGAGCGATTGATCCGGAGAAGAAGGTCAACGAGATCACGAGAGAGGAGCGGATGGGATTTGTGCATCTGATCAAGGCGTTTCCGCTGACGCTCTGCGGTGTCAGAGATTTCAATGAAGCGATCATCACACGCGGGGGTGTCAGCGTAAAGGAAGTGAACCCTTCCACGATGGAATCAAAGCTTGTGCCGGGATTGTATTTCTGCGGGGAACTATTGGATCTGGATGCGATGACCGGCGGATTTAATCTGCAGATTGCCTGGTCGACCGGGCATCTGGCGGGTGAGAGTATCGAATAGAAGAGGAGAGAAGAAGAGATGAGTATGAATATTGCGATTGACGGACCGGCAGGCGCCGGGAAGAGCACAATTGCGAAAAAACTGGCGAAAAAGCTGGCGTTTGTCTATGTGGATACGGGAGCAATGTACCGTGCGATGGCATACTATTTTTTACAGAACGGCATTGCACCAGATGATGAGCAGGCGATTGCGGCAGCCTGCCCGAAGGTTGACGTGACGATTGTGTATGAGAACGGCGAACAGCAGGTGCTCTTAAACGGAGAGAATGTAAACGGCGTCATTCGGACGGAGGAAGTCGGCAATATGGCATCAGCGACCAGTGTCTATCCGGTTGTGCGCACAAAGCTTGTGGAACTGCAGCGGCAGCTTGCGACAAAGACGGACGTCATCATGGACGGAAGGGATATCGGCACCTGTGTGCTTCCGGATGCGCAGGTAAAAATATATCTCACGGCAAGCGTTGCAACGCGCGCAAAGCGCAGATATGATGAACTGACCGCCAAGGGAACCCAGTGCAATCTGGAAGAGATCGAGAAAGATATTGAAGACCGCGATTACCGCGATATGCACCGGGAGACGTCGCCGTTAAAGCAGGCCAAGGATGCGGTGTTAGTGGACAGCTCCGAGATGAACATCGACGAAGTGGTGGACGCAATCTATCAGATTTATGCGAGGGTATAGAGAATATGAATGTAATCTTGGCAAAGAGCGCGGGCTTCTGCTTCGGGGTAAAACGTGCCGTGGATACGGTATATGAACGGATTTTGGAAAAAGAACCGCTCTACACGTTCGGACCGATCATCCACAATGAAGAAGTGGTGCGTGATCTGGAGGAAAAGGGCGTCGTCGTGGTAAACGATGTGGACGAACTTGCGGGGAAGCCGCAGGGGACGGTAATCATCCGGGCACACGGCGTGGAGAGAGGTGTCTGCGAGAAAATACAGACGCTCGGCTTTTCCATCGTGGACGCGACCTGCCCGTTTGTGTTAAAGATTCACCGGCTGGTGGAGCGCTACAGTGGGGAGGACTGTCACATTGTGATCGTCGGGAATGCCAGCCACCCGGAGGTGAAAGGCATCAAAAGCTGGTCGAATGCAGAGGATACGCGCGTGATCGGAACCCGCGAAGAGGCCGAAAAATACGATGCTTCCCATGGGAAAAAGGTATGTATTGTATCACAAACGACATTTAATTACAATAAATTTCAAGAATTAGTTGAAATTATAAAAGAAAAAGGTTATGATATAATTGTTTTAAATACAATCTGCAATGCTACGGAGGAACGTCAGACGGAAGCCCGGGCAATCGCGGAGCAGGTGGATGCCATGATTGTGATCGGTGGCAGGAACAGTTCCAACACGCAGAAGCTATTTGAAATATGTAAAAACGAATGCAAAAATACTTACTATATACAAACTGTAAAGGATCTTGACCTTGCCGAAGTCAGGTCTGTCGATAACGTAGGTATTACCGCAGGGGCTTCTACCCCAAACAATATTATTGAGGAGGTTCAAAAGAATGTCAGAAATGAGCTTTGAACAAATGCTGGAAGAATCATTTAAAACAATAAGAAATGGAGAGGTAGTTGAGGGTACCGTTATCGATGTGAAACCTGATGAGATCGTTCTGAATATCGGCTACAAGGCAGACGGAATCATTACTCGTAATGAATACACAAACGAAGCAAACGTAGACCTTACCACATTGGTATCCGTCGGCGACACCATGGAAGCAAAGGTTTTAAAGGTAAATGACGGTGAGGGTCAGGTATTACTGACATACAAGCGTCTGGCTGCCGAGAAGGGAAGCAAGAGATTAGAGGAAGCATTTGAGAACAAGGAAGTGCTGACCGCTAAGGTTGCACAGGTACTGGATGGAGGATTATGCGTAAACGTAGATGAGACAAGAGTATTTATTCCGGCAAGTCTTGTATCAGATACCTACGAGAAGGATCTTTCCAAATACAAGGATCAGGAGATCGAGTTCGTTATCAGCGAGTTCAATCCGAAGAGAAGAAGAATCATCGGCGACAGAAAGCAGCTTCTGGTTGCTAAGAAGTTAGAGCAGCAGAAAGAACTGTTCGCAAGAATCAAGATCGGTGATGTATTAGAGGGAACAGTTAAGAATGTAACAGATTTCGGTGCGTTTATTGATCTTGGCGGAGCAGACGGTCTGCTTCATATTTCCGAGATGTCCTGGGGCAGAGTAGAGAGCCCAAAGAAGGTATTCAAGGTAGGCGATCAGGTTCGCGTATTCATCAAAGATATCAATGAGAATAAGATTGCACTCAGCATGAAGTTCCCGGCAGAGAATCCGTGGAACGGCGCAGCAGAGAAGTTCGCAATCGGCAACGTTGTAAAGGGCAAAGTTGCAAGAATGACAGACTTCGGCGCATTTGTTGAGCTTGCACCGGGTGTGGATGCACTCCTTCATGTATCCCAGATTTCCAAGGAGCATGTAGAGAAGCCGTCCGACGTATTAAAAGTTGGACAGGAGATCGAGGCAAAGATCGTTGATTTCAACGAGGAAGAGAAGAAGATCAGTTTATCTATGAAGGCACTGCTCGCACCGGAAGAAGATGCGGATGCAGATGTTGCAGATGTAGATATTGATGCGGTTGCAAAGGAAGAGGAGTAATCTCTGATTTCGATGATTGCAGAGTTACAGATAGGCTTGCACGTTGGTGGAAGCCTATTTCTGTATTTGCATCCTGTAGATAACAAAGAGAGTCGAGGGATAAAATATGCTGGAAACGGACAATTATGAAAAGTTTAAAAAGGATATTTTAGCGCTTGCAAAGATTGATCTGAATTCTTATAAGGAAAAGCAGATGCGGCGCAGAATCAACACGCTGATTACGAAGAATCATATTGCGACATATGATGAGTATGTGGCGCTGATCAAGAAGGACAAAGAGAAGTTTGAACAGTTTATCAATTTCCTGACCATCAATGTGTCGGAGTTTTACCGCAATCCGGATCAGTGGAAGATTCTGGAGAATGAGGTGTTCCCGAAGCTGATTCAGAAGTTTGGCAAGAATCTGAAAATCTGGAGTGCTGCCTGCTCGACCGGAGATGAGCCGTATTCGCTGGTAATGGCATTGTCCAGACACCTGCCGCTTGCAAACATCAAGGTGATTGCGACCGACATTGACAAGCAGGTGATCGATACGGCGCGGATGGGACTCTACAATGAGAAGAGTATCGCGAGTGTGCCGGATGATTTGAAGAAGAAGTATTTTACCAAGGTCGGCAATTCGTATCAGATCTCGGATGAGATCAAGAAACGTGTGGAATTCAAGGAGCATGATCTTTTAAAAGATCCGTATCCAGGCGGATGCAATCTGATTGTGTGCCGGAACGTTGTGATCTATTTTACCGAGGAGGCAAAGGACGAGATTTATGCGAAGTTTTATAAGGCGCTTGCAACAGGCGGCGTGCTTTTCATCGGAAGCACGGAGCAGATCATGAATTACCGGGAGATCGGATTTGAGAGAGACAAGTCCTTTTTCTTTGAGAAGGCGTAAGGTTATATCAGAGGACGCATTTTTCTATAAAGCAAAAAAGCGGCAGGAAAGAAGCTGTGCAGTATATGCCAGATTCTTTCCTGCCGTTTTTGGTGGTAATTATATCAGGGCTTTCTGCCATGTGTTTATTTGCGGTGGGAACGCATGGTTTCTAACAGATGCAGAACATAGTCCATCTGCATAGCGGGATCGGCGGCAAAGTCCGCGGATAATTCAAAATAGCATTTCCTGCCGCGCGGCTGTTCACGGAACACCGGGGAAAACATGGCGTCATACTGCGGAAGAAAGATGGCATATTTTTTGCCGTAGCAGTTGGAAGCGTTCGCCTGCACGCGGTGTTCTTTGTCGACGGCGGATGCAATACTCTTGTGAACTGCGATATCCTCCGCAGGGAGATAGTAGTAATCTTTGGGACTGCCGTCATAAAAGAAGCGCAGTTCTCCCTCGAAGAGACGTACACGCAGCCGGGCGGTACTTCCGCTCATGGAGAGATAACAGTCATCGTAGGAGAAGGAGACCGGTTTGGGAACGGGGTACTGCAGCGCCAGTGTAAAAAACAGCTCCTTGTTGCCGGAGGCACCGTCCATCGACCGGTACTCGGACGCCTGGAGTGACTGCAGAGAAAATGCCTGTTCCCAGAGTTTTGGGTAGGAGAGGACGGGCAGAAGCTTCGGCATATAGAGAACGTCCTCATAGTTGTGCTGTTTCAGCAGTGCAAGGGAATCCTTTGCGGGATGCCGCACGTACTCTTTGTAGACTTCGATCAGCTCGCCGCCGGAGTAGGCGTCGATGCGGTCAATCCCGAGAAACAGTTCGATGGATTTCTGCTTGTAGCTGGTCAGGGCAAACAGAAATTTGAAACGTGAGACTTCCTTATAAAGATCGATATAACTGTGCGCATCAAACGGATCGGAAAGGTGCAGCGCCTTGCATTTCGCCTTCAGGTATGGAATGTCGAAGCCGATACCGTTGAACGTCAGAATGGTATCATAGCCGGACAAGAGCTCCAGAAAGGCGGAAAGGACATTTTTCTGATCGGCGGCGTTCTCGGAAAAGAACTGGTCGATGCACAAAAGACTGTCGCGCCTTGTGGCGCAGCCGATCAGGTAGAGATCCGTGCGCGCCGGCGAGAAGCCGGTTGTCTCAATATCAAAAAAAATGCAGTTTTCTGTAAATACCTCGTTGGAAACGGGGTCTGAAAAATCAAAAGTCAGTTCTTCATGCCAGGTTATCATCTGAAAATCCTCTGTATGTAATATTAGGGTAAGAGTTCCAATTTTGCCGCTGTGCAGGTCTGGAAAGGCATAGATTTCCCGGACTCGCGGGCGTTCGCGGCAAATAGCAATGTACGCTCCGGCAAAAGCCCGGAAAGCCTGCGGCTTCCCGGACTCGCGGGCGTTCGCGGCAAATAGCAATGTACGCTCCGGCAAAAGTCCGGAAAGCCTGCGGCTTCCCGGACTCGCGGGCGTTCGCCCTATCAAAATCGTACCAGCCAAAATATACACTGCAAGCAGGTAATTTTGCCAGATACGATTTTGGCACTGCTCATTGCCTTCGCGTACATTATAACATAAATGTGGAAAAAATATTGTGAATTCTTTGTCAATAGGTTCGTGAAAAAATACAATAAATTGCTACAATTTCCGAGTGATTGTGCTATAATCTACACGAGGGTATTCTATGACTTTTGGCATAGAATATAATATAGATAAGAGAAAGTGGGGCACGAGAAATGGGTTCTAAGACATTTAAAGGCGGCGTCCATCCTTATGAAGGAAAGGAACTGGCAAAGGATCAGCCGATCGTAGAAGTTCTACCTAAGGGTGATCTGGTATACCCGTTGTCACAGCATATCGGTGCACCGGCGACTCCGGTGGTAGCGGTTGGTGACAAGGTGCTGAAAGGACAGAAGATCGCAGAGGCAGGTGGCTTTGTGTCATCCCCGATCTATGCGTCGGCATCCGGTACAGTAAAGGCAATCGAACCGCACCGTGTGGCAGTCGGTGACATGGTGAATTCCATCGTCATTGAGAACGACGGGGCGTTTGAAGAGGTGGAGTACACGCCGTGTGAAGACGTGACGGCTCTCTCCAAGGAGGAGATTGTCAATAAGGTAAAAGAGGCAGGCGTTGTCGGCATGGGCGGTGCAGGTTTCCCGACACATGTGAAGCTGTCTCCGAAAGAGCCGGAAAAGATTGAATATGTAATTGCAAACTGCGCAGAGTGTGAGCCGTATCTGACGGCGGACTACCGCAGAATGCTCGAAAATCCGGAAGAGCTGATCGGTGGAATGAAGATCATTCTCCAGCTGTTCGATCATGCGAAGGGTGTTCTCGGCATCGAGGACAACAAGCCGGATTGTATTGAAAAGCTGACAGAGCTTGTCAAGGATGAACCGAGAATTGAGGTCTGTCCTTTACAGACCAAGTACCCGCAGGGTGGTGAGCGTCAGCTCATTTATGCAGTGACAGGCCGCGCCATCAATTCCAAGATGCTTCCGGCAGATGCAGGATGTATCGTGGATAATGTGGAGACCATCATTGCTGTTTACCGTGCGGTAAAGCTTGGCAGACCGGTAACCAATCGTATTTCTACGATTACAGGCGATGCCATTGCCAACCCGGGCAACTTCTTATACAGCATCGGTACCAGCTATGCAGAACTGGTGGAGGCTGCCGGCGGATTTAAGACACAGCCGGAGAAGATTATTTCCGGTGGTCCGATGATGGGATTTGCAATGTTTAGCCTGGATATTCCCACGACAAAGACATCTTCCTCACTGCTTTGCTTAAGCAAGGACGAAGTGTCCAAGGTGGAGCCGTCCGCATGTATCAACTGCGGCCGCTGTGTGGAAGCATGCCCGGAGCAGCTGATTCCGTCAAGACTTGCCAAGTTTTCCAATAACGGTCTGGCTGAGGCGTTTGAATCCTGGCACGGACTCGAGTGCGTGGAGTGCGGAAGCTGCAGTTTTGTATGCCCTGCACGCAGACAGCTCGCACAGTCCATTAAGACGATGAAAAAGCAGGTACTTGCTGCAAAACGCAAAAAATAATTCAAAAAACAAGAAGAGAGAGGTGGATTATCGTGAGTGATTTATATCATGTTTCATCATCACCACACGTTCGTGCCAAAGATACCACAAGCCGTATTATGCTGTATGTGATTATTGCATTGCTTCCGACAAGCCTGTTCGGTATTTACAATTTCGGATATAAGGCATTGGTTCTGATTCTGGTAACGATCGCAAGCTGTGTGGCATCAGAGTGGGTATTTAATAAGATTGTACATAAAAAGCAGACGATCGATGACCTGAGCGCCGTTGTAACGGGACTGCTTCTGGCATTGAACCTTCCGGCAACCCTTCCGTGGTGGGAGGCGGTAATCGGCGGTGTGTTTGCAATCGTGGTTGTAAAATGTCTGTTTGGCGGACTGGGACAGAATTTCATGAACCCGGCGCTGGGCGCAAGATGCTTCCTTTTGATTGCATTTGCTGCTGATATGACAAAGTTCGGCATCACAAAGAACGGTATTGAAGTGTATTCCAGCGTAACACCGCTTGCTGCCATGCGTAACGGTGAGGCGGTCAATACGATGGATATGCTGATCGGACGCACCGCAGGTACCATTGGTGAGACATCTGCGATCGCTATCCTGATCGGAGCTATTTTCCTGATTCTGATGGGTGTGATCAACCTTCGCATCCCGGCATCTTACATTATTACATTTGCTGTATTCATGCTTTTATTCGGCGGTCATGGATTTGACGGCAGCTATCTTACCGCACAGCTTTGCGGCGGCGGTCTGATGCTCGGCGCATTCTTCATGGCAACGGATTATGTGACATCCCCGATTACACCGATGGGGCAGATCATCTTTGGTATCTGCTGCGGTATCCTGACCGGATTGTTCCGCTGCTTCGGCGCGAATGCAGAGGGTGTTTCCTTCGCCATCATCTTAAGCAATATCCTTGTGCCGCTTATTGAGAAGCACACGGTGCCGATGGCATTCGGTCAGGTGAAGGAAGCGAAGAAGCAGGAAGGAGGCAAATAGAAATGAACAAGAAGATTGTACATGACGCATTGGTTTTATTTGCTTTTACTGTTGTATTAGGTCTGATCCTCGGCGTGGTCTACGGCATTACCAAAGGCCCGATCGACCAGGTAAATTATGAGAAGACACAGTCCGCTTACAAGCAGGTATTTGAGGATGCGGATTCCTTTGAGGAGTACGCTGATTTCGACACCGCTGCAGCGGAAGATCTTATGGCGCAGAATGGATATTCTGACGATATCGAGGCTGTCAACACAGCACTTGACGCTTCCGGCAATCCGCTCGGCTATGTGCTTACCGTAACGGCGAAGGACGGAAGCCAGGGCAGCATTACATTCTCTGTCGGCATCCAGAATGACGGTACGGTCAACGGTTATTCCATCACAAGTATTTCCGAGACACCGGGACTTGGTATGAAAGCACAGGAAGAGCCGTTCTACAGCCAGTTTGAGGGCAAGAACGTAGACTCCTTTACGGTTGTGAAGTCGACACCGTCTGCGGACAATGAGATCGAGGCAATTTCCGGTTCCACCATTACTTCCAAGGCGATGGCGAACGGTGTGAATGCCTGCCTTACATACTTCCACAGCGTATTAGAAGGAGGTAACTAATCAATGAACAAGAATGTAGAACGTTTATATAATGGACTCATTAAGGAAAATCCTACTTTCGTTCTGATGCTTGGTATGTGTCCGACACTTGCTGTCACATCCTCCGCAATCAACGGACTTGGTATGGGACTTTCCACAACAGTGGTACTGGTACTTTCCAATATGCTGATTTCCGCATTCCGTAAGGTGATTCCGGACGGTGTGCGTATGCCGGCATACATTGTTATCGTTGCATCGCTGGTAACAGTGGTGCAGTTTATCATGCAGGCGTATACCCCGAGCCTCTCCGAGTCGCTGGGTGTGTATATCCCGTTAATCGTTGTAAACTGTATTATCCTCGGCCGTGCTGAGAGCTATGCTTCCAAGAATCCGGTAGTTCCGTCTCTTTTCGATGGACTTGGTATGGGACTTGGATTTACGATGGGTCTTACCCTGATCGGACTGTTCCGTGAGCTTCTGGGCGCAGGTCAGATCTTTGGTTTCCAGATTCTGTCCTTAAGCTGGTTCACACCGATCACCATCTTTGTTATGGCACCGGGAGCATTCCTAGTACTGGCATGTCTGGTAGCTGTGATGAAGATCGTCCGTGAGAAGATGGCAGCCAAGGGCAAGCCGCTTGCCGAGCCGTCCGGATGTATCACCGGAGACTGTGCAGGATGCAGTATGTCTGCTGCATGCACCGGTAAGAAACCGGCAGCGGAAACTCCGGCAGAAAAAGCAGAATAGGAGGATAGATACGGATGAAAACATTACTTTTAATTGCAATCGGCTCTGCCATTGTCAATAACGTTGTATTAAGTCAGTTCCTTGGTATCTGTCCGTTTTTAGGCGTTTCCAAGAAAACAGAGACCGCTGCCGGAATGGGTGGCGCAGTTGTATTCGTTATCACGATCTCTTCGTTCGTGACAGCGCTGATCTACAAATATATCCTTGCCAACAGCTATCTGATGAGCAAGGGCATTGACCTTACCTACCTGCAGACGATTGTATTTATTCTTGTAATTGCTGCACTGGTACAGTTCGTTGAGATGTTCTTGAAGAAGTCCATGCCGGCATTATACCAGAGCCTTGGTGTATACCTTCCGCTGATTACGACAAACTGTGCCGTTCTCGGTGTTGCACTGACGAATGTTACCAAGGAATACGGTATTTTGGAGAGCGTGGTAAACGGTTTTGCAACCGCATTTGGTTTCCTGATTGCGATCGTTTTAATGGCAGGTGTGCGTGAGAAGATCGAGTACAATGATATCCCGAAGCCGTTTCAGGGTACTGCAATCGTATTGATTTCCGCATGTCTGATGTCAATCGCATTCATGGGATTCTCAGGAATGATTTAGGAGGAAAAAGAAGATGAACGTTACAGCAATTTTATTTGCAGCCTTAATCGTGGGCGGCGTAGGTATCTTGATTGGATTTTTCCTTGGTATTTCCGGAGAAAAGTTCAAGGTAGAGGTAGATGAAAAAGAGGAAGCAATCTTAGGTGTGCTTCCGGGAAATAACTGTGGTGGCTGTGGTTATGCCGGTTGTTCCGGTCTGGCAGCAGCAATCGCAAAGGGCGAGGCTCCGGTCAATCAGTGTCCGGTCGGCGGCGCGCCGGTTGCAGCCAAGATCGGTGAGATCATGGGTGTGGCAGCCGAGGAAGGCGAGCGCAAGGTAGCATTTGTAAAGTGTGCGGGAACCTGTGAGAAGGCAGGACGCGATTACGAGTATACCGGCAACGAGGACTGTGCAGCCATGGCATTCGTGCCGAACGGCGGACCGAAGTCCTGTAATTACGGATGCCTTGGATACGGTAGCTGTGTAAAGGCTTGTCCGTTTGATGCGATTCATATCGTGGACGGCATTGCGCAGGTTGACAAGGAAGTATGTAAGGCATGTGGAAAATGTGTTGCTGCATGTCCGAAGCATCTGATCGAGCTTGTTCCTTACAAGGCAAAGCACATTGTACAGTGCAGCTCCAAGGATAAGGGCAAGGATGTCATGAAGGCATGTTCCGTTGGATGTATCGGATGTCATTTGTGTGAGAAGAACTGCCCGAAGGATGCAGTTCATGTCATTGACAACGTGGCATACATTGATCAGGAGAAGTGTGTCGGATGCGGTATTTGTGCACAGAAGTGTCCAAAGAAAATTATTTTGTAAGAATCATTTTCTCCGAAAATCATTCTGTAAGAATCGTTTCTTGGAATGAAAGTGTGAAATAAAAACAGGCGTGAAGAATTCGCGGTAATAAGTACGAATTCTTCACGCCTGTTTTGTTGTTTAATCTTCCAGAATCTCATAGGGAATGACGGTTCCCATGCCGGAGCTGGTGTGTACTTCATAGTCGTCTGTGATGAAAATAGCTTCCGTAGCATCAAGGCTTTCAACGAGCGCCATACCGTCTTCCAGCCCGAGGGAGAAACAGGTGGTGGAGAGACCGTCGCCGTCCACCGATGCACCGGTGATGATCGTGACCTCAAGGAGCCCGTTATCGTAAGGGTAACCGGTCGCGGTGTCCAGGATATGGTGATAACGCGTCCCATCTACTTCAAAATAGCGTTCGTAGACGCCGGAGGATACGACGGTCTGATCGGTGATGGAGACGGAGGCAATCGCTTCGTTTTCCTCACCAAACGGACGCTGTATGCCGATGGTGTATGCCGAACCGTCCGTCTTCGCGCCGAGCGCAAGCACATTTCCGCCGAGATTGATGTAACCGGAAGTAATTCCCTTCTGGTTCAGGTAGGCTTTCATCTGATCCGCGATATAGCCTTTGGCGATGCCGCCCAGATCAATCCTGGCATCGGGATTTTGCAGAGTCACTGTGTTGCCGTCAATCTGAATCTCCCGGTAATCCACTGTGGCAAGAGCCGCCTGAATGTCCGTGTCGGAGGGGATCATGGAGACATCGGTCTGATCAAGCAGCGCTTTGGTTGAGATGTCCCACAGATCGGAAAGCCGACCGATGGTGATGTCGAATTTGCCGCCGCTTAAGTCGCCATATGAGATGCCGGTTTTAAGAAGTTCGATCGTCTCGTCGTGTACTGTCACGGGAGCGCCGCCCGCATCGTTGATTTTGGAAATATCGCTGTCTGGAATCGTATTGGAAAAATATCCCTCGTACTTTTGCGCAAGGGCAAAACAGTCATCGAGCAGTTCCTCGCTCCCTTTTTCATAGATCGAGACCGAGATGACAGTGTTAAAATAAAATCCTGACTTGGTAACCGGTTCGTCCGCCGTGCGGCTGCAGCCGGAGAGCAGCAGATTTGCAGAGAGCAGGGGAACCAGAAGACAGGAGAGTACCTTCTTTTTTCTCATCATAAAAATCTCCATTTCTGATGTTTCCCATCCAATGTACCATAAACTTTCTGTTCATACAATGTGAAAACATCAATTTGCCATTTTGATGAAGATATGATAGAGTAATACAGTATGAGACTCTATGCCCATTTGGGATGAATGATTGGAAAATGTTACATATAAAGGGGACGTTAGACAGATGGAACAAAAGCATTTTCATTTTAATGAGAAAAAGAGAGTTGTAGTCAAGATCGGATCTTCCTCATTGAATTACGGGGAGACAGGCAATCTGAATTTTACCAAGCTGGAGCATCTGGTAAGAGAACTCTGCAATCTGCGGAACCGCGGGATGGATGTGTGTCTGGTAAGCTCCGGCGCGATTGCCGTGGGCAGACAGACGCTCGGCATGGATGAGCGGCCGAAGGACATTTCGACAAAGCAGGCATGCGCGGCGGTCGGCCAGGCGCGGCTGATGATGATCTATCAGCGGCTTTTTGCGGAATACAATCAGGTGGCAGGGCAGGTGCTGATGACGAAGAACACGATGGTGAACCCTGTCTCGAGAGAGAATGCGAAGAATACGTTCGACGAATTGTTCCGTCTTGGCGCAATTCCGATTGTGAATGAAAATGATACGGTTTCTACTTATGAGATGCAGTTTGGCGACAACGACACGCTCTCGGCAATCGTGGCTTCTCTGATCGGGGCGGATCTTTTGATCCTGCTCTCGGATATCGATGGGCTTTTTACCGACGATCCGCACAAGAATCCGGATGCAAAGCTCATTGAAGTGGTGGAGGAGATGGATGCGTCAATCTACGGCATGGCGAAAAGTTCGACCGGCAGTGATGTTGGAACCGGCGGCATGGCGACCAAACTGACAGCCGCAAAGATTGCAACGCTCTCGGGAACAGACATGATTATTGCGAACGGCAGGGATGTCTGCATTCTGCATCATATATTTGATGATTCCTTTAAGGGAACCATTTTTCAGGCAAAGAAGAAAGAATCTTTCCGGATTGAAGATTTTATTTTGGAGACGATCGGTTAAGAATACAGGAAAAGGAGTACTATGAACCAGGAACAGATTGACAGAATCAATGCGTTATATCGCAAGTCGAAGGCGGAAGGGTTGACGGAGGAAGAAAAAAAGGAGCAGGCGCTGCTGCGCAAGCAGTATGTTGCGGATGTGAAGAAAAATCTGGCGGCGCAGCTTAACAATATCGATATGGTGAATCCGGACGGTTCCGTGGAGAACCTTGGAGATAAGTATGGAAAAAAGACAGGACTTTCCTGACGCAGCGCTGACACAGGAGAAGGCGCGTCAGCAGATAAGGGCGCGGCACAAAGCATGGCGGATGGAACTGCCGCAGGAGGAAGTGCAGGAAAAGAGCAGAAAGATCTGTGAGAGGCTGGCGGCGTCTGACTGGTATCATAACAGCGCTGTCATCTACGGCTATTATCCGCTCGGCGCGGAGGCTGACTGTCTGCCGTTTCTGGCACAGGCACTTTCGGACGGCAAGACGGTGGCGCTTCCGGTTACATCAAAAGAGCGGTTGCAGCGGGACTGCGGCCAGGTGAAGAGAATGCAGGACACACACCGGATGGAGTTTTACCGGATCAGAGAGCTTTCCAGGGTGCGGGAGGGCGCCTTTCATGTGATGGAGCCGGATGAGAGCTGCAAACGGATCGGGGGAGAGGATGCGGTGGTGCTGGTGCCCGGACTGGTCTTTGACCGTAAGGGGAACCGGTACGGGTATGGCGGCGGTTATTATGACCGCTATTTTGCAAGGTTTCCGAAGCTGTCCCGCATGGCGGTAGCGTTTGAAGGGCAGATCGAGGAACAGCTTGCGGTGCTTCCCACCGACGTGCGGATGCATCGGATTTATACGGAGGAGCGGGAATATCGGATCTGACAGAAAGGATGGAAAGGATATGGAACTGACAGAACTTTGTAAGAGCGCAAAAGAAGTGAGCAGACAGATCGGCAATCTGGACACGAATACGAAGAACGAGGTGTTGCGTGCAGCGGCAGAGGCAATTGTGGCACATACTGAAGAGATTATCCGCGAGAATGAGAAGGATCTCGCCCGCGGCAGAGAGAATCATATGCCCGAAGGACTGCTGGACCGTCTGATGCTCAACCCATCCCGGCTGGAGCAGATGGCGGAGGGACTGCGGCAGGTTGCAGAACTTTCTGATCCGATCGGCGAAGTCCTTTCCATGAAGAAGCGCCCGAACGGTCTTATGATCGGTAAAAAGCGCGTCCCGCTCGGTGTGGTCGGGATGATCTATGAGGCGAGACCGAATGTGACGGTGGATGCGTTTGCGCTGTGTTTTAAGACGGGCAACGCAGTGATCTTAAAAGGCGGCAGTGACGCCATTTCGTCCAATATCGTCATTGTTTCGGTTCTGCAGGAAGTTTTGGAGGCACATGGCATTCCACGTGCGGCAGTATCGCTGATTGAAGATACAAGCCGGGAGACGGCGGCTGCGTTCATGAAGATGAACGAATATGTGGATGTGCTGATTCCGCGCGGAGGAGCAGGGCTGATCCGCGCCGTCGTCAATCAGGCGACGATTCCTGTGATTGAGACGGGAACCGGCAACTGTCATATCTATGTGGATGAGAGTGCGGATTTCGATATGGCAATCCGTATTATTTTAAACGCAAAGACCCAGCGGATCGGTGTGTGCAATGCCTGTGAATCACTCGTGATCCATGAGAAAATCGTGGATGCATTTATGCCAAAGCTTGCGGCGGCACTGCAGCAGAAGGATGTTGTTATTTATGCGGATGAGAAAAGTCTTGCAGCGGCAGAGCGCCGGGAGGCGGCAAATGACGGAGACCTGAAAAAGGAACTGTTGTCGGCGGCGACGGAGGAAGACTGGGGCAGGGAGTATCTCGATTATATGATCTCCGTGAAGACGGTGTCGTCCCTCGACGAGGCGATCGCACACATCAACCGCTACAATACCGGGCATTCGGAGGCAATCATCACAGAAAACTACACGAACGCGCAGCGGTTCCTGGATGAGATCGATGCTGCCTGCGTCTATGTCAACGCATCGACGCGTTTTTCAGACGGATTTGAATTTGGATTTGGCGCGGAGATCGGCATCAGTACCCAGAAGCTTCATGCAAGAGGACCGATGGGACTGGATGCGCTGACCAGCACAAAATATATTATATATGGAAACGGGCAGACACGTCCGTAGATGGTAAGGATGAAGATGAAAAAGAAAATAGACATTGAAATAATCGATAAAAAGCAGATCCCGCAGAGCGAGCCGGAGCGTCAGTATTACTTTATGGACATTGCTAAAAATTATGTGGAACAGCTCGCTGCAAAAAAAGGCAGTCCGCTGACCTTTCATGTCACGACGTTCGGCTGCCAGATGAACGCGCGCGATTCTGAGAAGCTTGTCGGTATCTTAGAGCGCATCGGTTATGTGGAGACGGATACGGAGGAAGCGGATTTTGTTATTTACAATACCTGCACGGTGCGTGAAAATGCAAATAACAAAGTCTACGGAAGACTCGGGGTACTCCAGAATTATAAAAAGAAAAATCCACATATGCTGATCGGACTCTGCGGCTGCATGATGCAGGAGACGGTAGTTGTTGAAAAATTAAAAGAAAGCTACCGCTTTGTGGATCTGATCTTCGGAACACATAATATCTACAAATTTGCAGAGCTGATCGTGACGGCGATGGAATCGGATTCCATGACGATTGATATCTGGAAGGACACGGACCAGATTGTGGAGGATCTCCCGGTAGAGCGGAAGTATTCGTTTAAATCTGGCGTCAATATCATGTTCGGATGCAATAATTTCTGCAGCTACTGTATCGTGCCGTATGTGCGCGGAAGGGAGCGCAGCAGGGAGCCGAAAGAGATCATCCGTGAGATCGAACAGCTCGTGGCGGACGGCGTTGTCGAGGTCATGCTGCTCGGACAGAATGTCAATTCCTACGGCAAGAATCTGAAGGAGCCGGTGACGTTTGCGCAGCTTTTAGAGGAAGTGGAGAAGATTGAGGGGTTAGAGCGTATCCGTTTTATGACCTCCCACCCGAAGGATCTCTCGGACGAGCTGATCGAGGTGATGGGACGATCCAAAAAGATCTGCAAACATCTGCACCTGCCATTACAGTCCGGGAGCAGCCGGATCTTAAAGATCATGAACCGCAGATATGATAAGGAACATTATCTGGAACTGGTGGACAAGATCCGCGCGGCAGTGCCGGACATTGCGCTGACGACGGATATTATCGTGGGATTCCCGGGGGAGACGGAGGAGGACTTCGAGGAGACGATGGACGTGGTGCGAAAAGTGCGTTATGACAGCGCGTTCACGTTTATCTATTCCAAACGTACCGGGACACCGGCGGCATCCATGGAAGAGCAGGTGCCGGAGGATGTGATCAAGGCGCGTTTTGACCGCCTGCTTAAGGAAGTGCAGAAGATCTCCGCAGAAAAAGCGGAGGCGCTGACCGGACAGACGCTGCCGGTGCTGATTGAAGAGCAAAACGAGCAGGATGCTTCGCTTGTGACGGGAAGACTCAGCAATAACTCGGTGGTACATCTGCCGGGGACAGCGGACATGATCGGAAAGATTCTGGATGTAAAGCTGACCGAGTGCCGGGGCTTTTATTACCTTGGCGAGCGGGCAGACGGAAATGGTCAGACGGTATGAAAAAGCGAATCAGCAGAAACGATGTGATTTTTCTTGCAATACTGCTTGCCGTGGTTACGGTATTTCTTGTGATCTATGAGCGGACGGGAATGCGCGCGGATGCGGGTGCCTGTGTGCGCGTCACCGTGGACGGCAGCGTGTACGGGACCTATGCGCTCGGGGAGGAGCAGGAGATACCGATTGTGCAGGACGGCGTGACAACGAATGTCCTGACAATCCGCGATGGCAGGGCGGACATGACGGAGGCGGACTGCCCGGACAAGCTGTGTGTCCATCAGAAGGCAATCTCTAAGAATCATGAGATGATTGTCTGTCTGCCGAACAAAGTGGTTGTGGAGGTGACGGGAAGTGAAGAAAACGGATTCGACTCCATTGCGAGATAAGGTGGCGTATCTCGGGGTTTTTCTTGCGCTTGCCTTAATCTGCAGCTATGTGGAATCCCTGATCCCGTTTTATTTCGGAATACCGGGGGTAAAGCTGGGGCTCACCAATATTGTGGTGGTACTGATGCTGTACTGTGTCGGCACTAAGGAGGCGTTTGCCATCTCGATGCTCCGGATTGTACTGGCGGGTTTTCTGTTTGGCAATCTGTTCAGTATCTTATACAGCCTTGCCGGCGGAATGTTCAGCTTTCTGGTAATGTATCTTTTGAAACGGACCGGAAAGCTCGGTGTGCTGCCGGTCAGCGTCGCGGGCGGAATGTCACACAACATCGGTCAGATTGCCGTGGCGGCGTTTGTGGTGGAGAATATCAACATTTTTTACTATCTGCCGGTGCTTTTCGTGGCAGGCATCGTTACGGGACTGCTGATCGGTGTGGCAGCCCAGGAGATCATACTAAGGATTGGCGGACGGCTGAAACGATAAGGAGGAAATACGTGTGTACGCATATATAAAAGGCGTCCTTGCGGATGTGGAAGAAGAGAGCGTGGTTGTGGAGGCAGGCGGAATCGGATACCGGATCTATACGACCGGGCAGACGTTTGACTATCTTCCGGCTGTGGGAGAGGAAGTCAAGCTCTATACGTATCTGAATGTGCGCGAAGATGCGATGATTCTGTACGGGTTCCTGACGAAGGATGACCTGCGTGTCTTCAAGCTGTTAATCGGCGTCAACGGTATCGGCCCGAAGGGGGCGCTGGCGGTGCTGTCTGTGATGACAACCGATGATCTGCGATTTGCGGTGCTTGGCGATGACGCGAAGGCGATCGCCAAAGCGCCCGGAATCGGTGCAAAGACGGCACAGCGTGTGATTTTAGAACTGAAGGACAAGCTGTCGCTTGAGGAGGCGTTTGAACTCAAATCCGAGCATGTGAGCAGACAGAACGAGAACGGAAGCAGCGGTGTGAAGAATGAGGCGGTGCAGGCGCTTGTGGCGCTCGGCTATGCCTCTTCGGAAGCGTTAAAGGCGTTAAACGGCATTGAGATCACGGATGATATGGATGTGGAAACACTGTTAAAAGCCGCGCTTAAGAATATGGCATTCCTGTAGTAAGGGAAGCGGCAAGGCGGAAGAAAGGAAAGCTGGGACATGGAGAAGCGGGTCATATCCACGCAGGTGCAGGAGGAAGATCTTAAGATCGAGAAAAGTCTCCGGCCGCAGACGCTGGACGATTATATCGGACAGCAGAAGGCAAAGGAAAATTTAAAAATATATATCGAGGCGGCAAAGGCGAGGGGGGAATCTCTCGACCATGTGCTGTTCTACGGACCGCCCGGACTTGGAAAGACCACGCTCGCCGGAATCATTGCCAATGAGATGGGAACACATATGAAGGTCACTTCGGGACCTGCCATCGGAAAACCGGGGGAAATGGCAGCGATCCTAAGCAATCTGCAGGAGGGAGATGTCCTCTTTGTCGACGAGATCCACCGGCTGAACCGCCAGGTGGAGGAGGTGCTGTACCCGGCAATGGAGGATTATGCCATTGATATCATGCTTGGCAAGGGAGCCACAGCGCGCTCCATCCGTCTGGATCTGCCGAAGTTTACCCTGGTGGGAGCGACCACGCGCGCGGGACTTTTGTCGGCACCGTTAAGAGACCGTTTTGGCGTGGTGCATCATCTGGAGTTCTACACGGTGGAGGAGTTAAAAACGATCATCCTGCATTCGGCATTGACACTTGGGGTGGAGATCGATGAGGAGGGTGCTTACGAGATGGCGAGACGCTCGCGCGGAACCCCGCGTCTGGCGAACCGGCTGTTAAAGCGCGTGCGCGATTTCGCGCAGGTAAAATACGACGGCCGGATTTCAAAGGAGGTAGCGTCCTTTGCACTGGATCTGCTGGAGGTTGACAAGATGGGGCTCGATCAGAATGACAGGAACATTTTGATGACGATGATCGGAAAATTTGCGGGCGGACCGGTCGGGCTGGACACGCTGGCGGCAGCAATCGGTGAGGATGCCGGAACCATCGAGGACGTATATGAACCGTATCTGGTAAAGAACGGGCTGATCAACCGCACGCCGAAGGGACGGGTGGTGACAGAGCTGGCATACCAGCATCTGGGAATCGAACATTCCGTATAGAAATAGTTGCTTTTCCTTAAATATGTCAGTATAATATACTATATATTGTAGCGGATACCCGAGTTTGGAGGAAATGGTATGGCAGAGAAGACAAGCGCCGAAGTGATCATCGGTGGAAAGGTATACACACTGAGCGGTTATGAGGGCGAGGAGTACCTACAGAAGGTTGCCACCTATATCAACAATAAGCTGGGCGAGTTTCAGGGCATGGAAGAGTTAAGACATCTATCCGGCGACATGAAGGCGACGCTGTTGCAGTTAAATATCGCGGATGATTACTTTAAGGCGAAGACACAGGTGGAGAAGCTTGAGCGTGAGATCGAGCAGAAGGAAAAGGAAATCTACGATCTCAAACATGATCTTATTTCCAATCAGATCAAGGCAGAGAGCGACGAGAAAGCCAGAAAAGAGCTCGAGGAGCAGAACAAGGAGCTTTTAATCAACAAGGCTAAGCTGGAGGCGAGTCTCGAGGATGCGCTGCTCGGCAAAGTACCGGAAAAAGATAAAACAGAAGAATAGACAATACGGGGACGTAAGAGATTTGCTTTCGTCCCTTATTTTCATATAACAGGTAAGAAAAATGATGCAGAAAAGAGAATTGGAGCTGCTGGCTCCGGCGGGATCATACGAGACGTTTGAGGCGGTCATACGGGCGGGGGCGGACGCGGTATATCTGGGCGGCAGCCATTTTGGAGCCCGCGCATATGCGAATAATTTTAATGAGGAAGAATTGCTGCGTGCCATCGACTATGCACATATCCATGGCAGACAGGTGTATCTGACGGTGAACACCCTGTTCAAGGAGGAGGAACTGGAACAGGGACTCTATGAGTATCTGCTGCCGTATTACGAGCAGGGGCTCGATGCGGTGATCGTGCAGGATATGGGGGCGTTTGCAAGGATACGAAGCATGTTCCCCGGGATGGATATTCACACCAGCACGCAGATGACTGTGACCGGCGCGGCGGGTGCGGCGTACATGAAGCAGCTCGGTGCGAGCCGGGTGGTCATGGCGCGGGAGATGTCGTTTGCCGAGATAAGAGAAATCCATGACAAGGTGGGAATCGAGATCGAGAGTTTTGTGCACGGTGCACTGTGTTACTGTTATTCCGGGCAATGTCTGCTCAGCAGTATGCTGGGCGGCAGAAGCGGCAACCGTGGGCGCTGTGCACAGCCGTGCCGGCTTCCCTATGAGGTCTACAAAAAGGATCAGAAATCCCGTATCGCGTGCGGCAATTACGTGTTAAGCCCGAAGGATCTGTGTACGATTGATGCCATTCCCGCACTTGCAGAGAGCGGCATATTCTCCTTTAAGATTGAGGGACGGATGAAGCAGGCGGAGTATGCGGCAGGCGTTGTATCCGTTTACCGGCAGTATATGGACCGTTATCTGGACCGGCTGAATGAGGAGAGAGCGGGCGGCTGCAGCGAGGATGAGGCACGCCGGCGGGCGAAGAAGGCTTACGCGGTAACGGAGGAGGATCACAGAAAGCTGCTGGCGCTCGGCAACCGCAGCGGTTTTACCGACGGGTACTATTTCCGCAGAAATGGCAGGGAGATGATTACCTTTGATTCCCCGGGACATGCGAAGACAGACGAGGCACTGCAGAAGACGGTGCGGGAACACTATATCAAAGTGCGGCCGGAGCAGGAAATCAAAGAAAAAATCAATGGATTCTTAAGATTAAAAAAAGATTTATCTGCTACACTGAAACTGCAATGTGAAGAATGTGAGATTACGTGTGAGGGGGAGCAGGTATTGCAGGCGCAGAAACAGCCGCTCTCGCGTGACAGGGTGGACGTCTGTATGAGAAAAACAGGAAATACACCGTTTGCATTTGAACAGCTGGCCATTGAGATGGACGAGGATGTTTTTCTGCCGGTGCAGGCACTAAACGCGCTGCGTAGGGAGGCACTTCTTGCACTGGAGGAGAAGCTTCTGCAGGGATACCGCAGGGATGGAGCAGCGTCCCCGGAGGCGGAGAAGTTAGGCTGTGGCGCGGACAAAAGGACGCGGCAGGAGGAGCGAAGAGAAGCAGAGGATGCCGGTAAAACGGTCATCGTTTCGTTGGAGAACCGGTGTCTGCTGCCGGTGGTGCTTCGTTCTTCCTTTGTACATGGGATTTATGTGGACAGCAGCTGCTATACCAGGGATGAATTATGGACGGCACTTTTAAAAGATGCAGGAGAGGCACACCTGGCGGGAAAGAAATTCTATTATATTCTGCCGGCGGTATTTCGCAGCAGAACGGCAGCATTTTACAGGGAGAATATAGAGCACTTAAAGGCATTGCCGCTGGACGGATTTGTGGCAAAAAGTTACGATGCCGCCGCATTTGTGCGGCAGGAGCTGGGTGCGGAGACGCCGTTAATTTTAGATCACAGTCTCTATAGCTGGAACAGTGCAGCGCGGGATGTGTTTTTGCAGCTTGCACCAGAGCGCGATACCGTACCGCTTGAACTCAACCGGAGCGAACTGTTTGCGAGAGACAATCATCACAGCGAGGCGATGGTGTACGGTTATCTTCCACTGATGACATCCGCGCAGTGCGTGCATGCGAACACGGAGAAGTGTGATAGGAAGCGCGGAATCTTATATCTGAAGGATCGGTATGGAAAATATTTCCCGGTCAAAAATAACTGCACGGAGTGTTATAATACGATCTATAATACCACGCCGCTCATGCTTTTTGACGAACGCGCGGATTTTTTACGCATGGGAATTGCCGCATACCGGATATCGTTTACGATTGAGGAGGAAGAGCAGGCAGCTTTCATACTGGATCTTTTTGAGCGGACGTTCCTTTCCGGAAAACACAGCGTAAAGGAACTGTTTCCCGACGGCTACACGAGGGGACATTATAAACGAGGGGTCGAATAACCAATGACAGATTTGATTGTAGAATTATCAAAATATCTCATGACACTTTTGTTCGCGTTCTATACGTACGAGTGTTTTTCCTCATTCCGCGGGAAGCTTACCCCGGAGAAAAGGGCGAAGATATTTAAGCGTCAGATGTGCCTGATGTATCTCATTCATCTGGATGCGTTTCTGGCAATCTACGCGGTGACGGACGATATCCGCATGATTTTGTTCTATGTGGTGCAGGCGGCGTTTATTGCCGTCACAATTTCCAGTTACCGCCTGGTGTACGGAAGGGCTTCCGGGCTTTTGATCAACAATATGTGCATGCTGTTAATGATCGGGTTTATTATGATTACAAGGCTTTCCTTTGACAAGGCGATCCGGCAGTTTGCCATTGCGGTGGGGGCGATGGTGTGTTCGCTCATTATACCGGTGCTGATTCAGAAAGTGCGCTTTTTGCGGAAAATGCCGTGGCTTTACGCAGCTGCCGGGATCATCGGTCTTCTGGCGGTTCTGGCGTTCGGAATCACGAGCAGCGGTGCGAAAATATCAATCTCGCTTGCCGGAATATCGGTTCAGCCGAGTGAATTTGTCAAGATCATATTTGTATTTTTTGTGGCATGTATGCTTTACGAGAATACGGATTTGAAGCACGTGTGCATCGCGACGGTGCTGGCAGCGGTGCATGTCCTGATTCTGGTGTTATCGAGAGATCTGGGAGGAGCACTGATCTTCTTTGTGACCTACCTGGTGATGCTCTATGTGGCGACCAGAAAGCTGTTCTATTTTGCGGGAGGACTTCTGACCGGATGTATTGCCGCGGTGGTGGCATATCAGCTGTTTTCCCACGTGCGCGTGCGTGTCCTGGCATGGCAGGATCCGCTCTCAAGAATTGAGAATGAGGGCTACCAGATCTGCCAGTCCCTGTTCGCCATCGGTACCGGCGGCTGGTTTGGAATGGGACTATACCAGGGGATGCCGGAAAAGATTCCGGTGGTCGAGCAGGACTTTATCTTTTCCGCCATTGCGGAGGAGATGGGCGGCATTTTTGCAATCTGTCTTTTGATGGTGTGCATCAGCTGCTTTTTGATGTTTTTTAACGTGGCGATGCAGATGAAGGAGCAGTTTTACAAGCTGATTGCGCTGGGACTGGGAACCGTATACGGATTTCAGGTGTTCCTCACCGTCGGGGGAGTCACAAAATTTATTCCGTCGACAGGAGTCACGCTTCCGCTTGTCAGCTACGGAGGAAGCTCGCTATTTTCAACGATGATCATGTTTGCCGTTGTGCAGGGCTTATACATCAGACGGCAGGATGAGGGGGCAGCAAATGAAAGAAAAAATGCAGCACCGCCAAGACGAAGAAAAACAGGATTTGACGAAGATGTGGAAACTTTTTCATAAAAACGGAAAGAAAAAAAAGAATACAAAAAACCGGGAATTTGCGGTAGTAACCTACTCTTTTCTGGGGTTGTTTCTGTGCCTGATGGGCTATTTTGTGTATTTTGAGCAGGTGGAGAGCGAACAGTTTATCAATAATCCGTACAACAAACGGCAGGAGCTCTTTACGCGCAGCGTCGTGCGCGGCAGTATCTATTCCGCCGACGGAGTCACACTGGCGGAGACGGTTACGGATGCAGAGGGAAATGAGACGAGAAAGTATCCGGCGGGCAGGATCTTTGCGCATGTTGTCGGATATTCCACACACGGTACTTCCGGCATTGAGGCGATGGCGAATTTCAATCTGCTGCGCTCCAACATTCTGTATATGGAGAAGGCGGTCAGTGAGATCAGGGGAGAGAAAAATCCGGGGGACAGTGTCACAACGACGTTGAATTATGATCTGCAGCTTCAGGCGTACGATGCACTGGGAAGCTATGACGGGGCGGTCGTTGTGATGGAGCCGGAGACAGGCAGGATCCTTGCCATGGTGTCAAAGCCCGATTTTGATCCGAACACGATCGCGGATGACTGGGATACCTTTGTGTCGGACGACAGTGACAGCTCGGTTCTT
This sequence comes from Roseburia hominis A2-183, assembly GCF_000225345.1. Classification (NCBI taxonomy): domain Bacteria; kingdom Bacillati; phylum Bacillota; class Clostridia; order Lachnospirales; family Lachnospiraceae; genus Roseburia; species Roseburia hominis. The sequence goes on along the minus strand of NC_015977.1, from coordinate 1,800,263 downwards.
CTAAACCGTGCCACCCAGGGGCTGTATCCGCCGGGATCGACGTTTAAGATCTTTACCACGCTCGAGTACATTCATGAGAATGCGGACTATGCGGACTATCATTTTGACTGTAGCGGCGAGTATACCGTGGGCACAAAGACCATCCACTGCCATAACAATAAGCGGCACGGATCGGAGGATTTAAAGACCTCCTTCGCAAATTCGTGTAATTCCTCCTATGCGTCCTTAGGACTCACACTGGATCTGGAACAGTTTGATGATCTCTGTGACCAGATGCTGTTTAATACCGCGCTTCCGACGGATTTCGAGTCGTCGAAGAGCAGCTTTGTGCTGGAGCCGGGAGACAGCGATTCAGCGGTGATGGAGACGTCCATCGGACAGGGTAAGACGCTTGTGACACCGTTTCACATGGCGTTAATCGCTTCTGCGATCGCCAACGACGGTGTGCTGATGAAGCCGTATGTGATTGACCGCATCACGGATGCGGAGGGCGAGGTTGTGGAGCAGTATGAGCCTGCGGAGTACAAAACACTGCTCTCGGAGAGCGATGCGTCCGTTTTGCAGGAATATATGCGCTATGTTGTGGAGGAAGGAACAGCGACCAAGTTAAAGAGCGACAGCTATGAGGCAGCCGGAAAGACGGGTTCGGCGGAGTTCTCATCCAGCTCGGACGCCACACATTCCTGGTTTGTGGGATATGCGCATAACGGGGAGGAACCGGACATCGCGGTGGCGGTGATCGTGGAGAATTCCGGCGTGGGAAGCGAGTATGCGGTCCCGATTGCAAAACAGATCTTTGATGCGTATTATACATGGGAGAACTAAGCGCATACGAGGTTGCGTGAAGTCTGAAAAAGTATTATACTGGATATAATTATGAAAAGACCACATCGGGAGGTATTGCAATGATAGAGGCAACAAGCTGTGGCGGTGTGGTAATATTCCGTGGTAAGATATTGCTTTTATACAAGAATTATAAGAACAAGTATGAAGGCTGGGTTCTGCCCAAGGGGACGGTGGAAGCCGGGGAGGAGTATCCGGATACGGCAACGCGTGAGGTGTTGGAGGAGACCGGGGTGAAGGCGGCAATTATCAAATATGTCGGCAAGAGCCAGTATTCCTTTACGGTACCGGAGGACACGGTGGAGAAGGACGTCCACTGGTATCTTATGATGGCAGACAGTTATTACAGCAAGCCGCAGCGGGAAGAATATTTTGTTGATTCCGGATATTATAAGTATCACGAAGCGTATCATCTCTTGAAGTTTCCGAACGAAAAACAGATTCTGGAGAAAGCTTACAATGAATATCTGGAGCTTAAGAAGAGTAATTTGTGGGGAAATCACAAATACTTTTAGAGCAGTGTGATATGGAGAGCATGCATGACATGGTATGACGAGTTATATGTAGGGGAAAGTATTGTACATAAGACAAAGCGCGTGAAGTGGAAAATCAACCACAATGCGGGACAGATCGGCATTTATGTGATCGCGCCTGCGTCGAATGACAAAAATCTTCTGGATATTATCCCGGCTGCCGAACTTTTGCAGAAAGGGTATCCGAAGAAAGACCTTAAGATTGCCGGACTTGCCGGGAGTTATGATGAGGCGCTGGAAGTGGCGGTGTCGATTGTGGATGAAGTATACCGGAACACAGGAGCGTTTTTTGTGCGCAGTTATCTGGATGAGCACCGGAGCGGCAGGGAGGGATAATGGCAGTTCTATTGCTGATATTAAAAATAATTGGAATCATCCTGCTGATCCTGCTTGGACTGATCCTGCTCATTTTGGCAGTGGTGCTTTTTGTTCCGGTGCGGTATCAGGTGAGCGGCAGCATCGGGGAGAAGACGACCGTCCGGATTGCGGTGTCATGGCTTTTGCATGCGGTAAGCTGGAGGGCAGCGTACGAAGAGGAAGGGTTTTCTTCACAGCTGCGGATCTTTGGGATCACCCGGAAAGGAAAAAAGCCGGACGATGGAGAACCCGGGGAGGATGACCGGGAGGACGGTGCAGAAGAACCCGAAGAGCGCAGTGCGGCAGATGCCCCCCTGGCAGACAGTGAGCAGAAAACAGAAGGCATCTTGGCAGACGGGGAGCAGGGAGAGGCGGAACGGTTCGACGAGAGGCAGGCGAAGAAAGTCTGCGCCGGGGCGAAGGAGCCGGATCCTGCGGAGCATAAGGAACTGGAACAAGCGAATCCGGCTGTGCGCAGAAAGCAGCGCGGCGGGCTGTTTCGGCGGATATGGGAGCGTATCCGTGCATTCTTTGCAGGACTTGTCAGAAAACTGCGGCAGTTTCGTGCCGGCATAAAAGAGGCTCTTAAGAAAATAAAAGATGTCCGTACGTTTTTGACGGACGAGCGGCACAGAGAGGCGCTGCCGCTCATTTTTACAGAGTTAAAATACCTGCTGACCCATTTTAAATTCCGGAGGATCCGGACGGATCTGACATTTTCCATGGGGGATCCGGCGCTGACCGGGCAGGTGCTCGGAGGCTTATGTATGCTTCCGTTTCTGTATCGGTATCAGGTGCAGGTATATCCGGACTTTGAAGCGGAGAATACCTATGTAACAGGCACATTTGATATAAAAGGGCGTGCAAGAGGACTGCATATCGCAGTATCGGCAGTCCGGCTGCTTGGCAAAAAGGAGTTCCGCATCTGGCTGAAATGGCTGATGCACAGATAAAGGATAAGAAAGGGGTAACATTATGGCAGATAACAGTTTTCACACAACAGTAGAATCCCTGTTTAAGGGAATGGACAGTTTTATTACGACGAAGACGGTGGTGGGCGATGCGATTCATATCGGGGATACCATCATTCTTCCGCTCGTGGATGTATCATTTGGAGTTGCCGCAGGAGCATTTTCACAGGATAAGAAGAACAACGGAGCAGGCGGTATGGGCGGCAAGATTATGCCGAGCGCTGTGCTGGTGATCCAGAACGGTACCACGAAGCTCGTGAACATCAAGAACCAGGACGGCGTCACAAAGATTCTGGATATGGTGCCGGATTTTGTGAACAAATTTACCTCCAGGAATCAGGTCGCAGCCGATACAGCGTCCGCTGCAGACGAGGATGAGACGAAGGCGAGAGAAGCGGCTGGCAAAGAGATGGAGGACATCTTAAAGGATTCCGTGAACAAAGAAGAAAACTAAAAAACAGTAGAGAAACTTCCGGCAGATGCATATGATGAAGAGACAGATTGTTTGGGGGATCTTATGAAGCGGATGATGGGATTTGCACTGTTTTGCTTTTCCATGGGGATGCTGGTGATGCTCGTGCTCCACAGCCGTTTCTTTGGGTTCCTTCTTCTGGTATTATGCATGATCGCCGGTTACTATCTGTTCTGCTGTGATGACTGAGAGCACACGGCAGAGGAGAGGGAAGACGGAAAAAATATTTATGCAAACTTTATATTCGTTGGAGAAAAATGTGAGCATTTCTTCCAACTGAATGTTTGCATCAAATTCCGTGTCTCTTCCACGTTTGGACACTCACGGAGTGTGTCCGACAAGCCGCAGACAATGAGCGGACTTTCTGGTGTCCCTAATGGCACCTCTTCATAGACAATATAAAACCGCGCGAACCGAAACTCGCCGGCATCTGCTATTGAAAATAGGGCAGATGCCGACTCAAACATCGGCTTCGCGCGGTTATGTTTTATTCGACAACAGATGGCATTTATGCCATCTGTTGTCTGGTGCCGCAAGGGACACACACAAAAGTCCTAAAATTGTCTGCTGGCTTGCGGACACAGTCCGTGGAGTGCTCCAAACTTGGAAAGACACGGATCATCGAAGATGCAAACATTCGGTTGGTTAGAAATTCCACATTTTTTGAACCGAATTTCCATCTCCATTTCCACATGAAATCTCCAAGTGTGTTTCATATAATATTACTTATCACTCCAAAGAGATCCATGCTTATTGCGGCAATTACTTAGTTGGAACGGCTTATGCGAGCAATTCCTTTACGCATGCAGCAATGGCGTCGTCCTTGCAGTTTGCATAGAAATATTCGGCAAAATGTTCGCCGCTCAATGCACCGACGACGAGATCACGGTCAAGCTCTTTTAAGATGGAGACGAGATCGCGGTGTGTGACTTTTTTCACCTCATCGAGGATTTTCTTGTTGCGCTGCTCCGGCACGACACGCTCCTTCGGATAACCGCCACCGCCCGGTGCACAGAATAATTTCTCGAAGATGTATGTGAGGTTTAGCTCGCCGCCCCAGCCGAAGTTCTCTGCGAACGGGAGAGCAATACAGTTGCCGTCATTGACCTGTGAGAAGAGATAAGCATCCAGAGGAGACTCTACATGTCCGCAGAGTACCTGCGGGAAGGAATTGCAGGCAAGCATAGCACCCTCGCCGGTACCGCATCCTGTGATGACGAAATCGGCTGCACCGGAATTCAATAATACAGCGGCAAGAATACCGTTCTGGACATAGGTGAGCGGATGCTCATCCTCGGCAGAGTACATACCGTAATTGAATACGGTGTGACCCGTCGGCTCTACAACGGACTTTAATGTGTTGCAGATCATTTCATTCTTGGCTGCCTGGCTGTTTTCGTTGATTAAAGCGATTTTCATAATGGTTTAGACCTCCGTTTTATAACAAATCTGTCATGGCTACGTCGTCCATGTCGTCAAAATCCTGATTCTCACCGACCATGCCCCAGATAAAGGTGTAAGCCTGGGTGCCGCATCCGGAGTGGATCGACCAGCTCGGGGAGATGACTGCCTGCTCGTTGCGCATTACAATGTGGCGTGTCTCTGTCGGCTCACCCATGTAGTGCATGACAAGGGCATCTTCTGGCATATCGAAATACAGATAGACCTCCATGCGTCTGTCGTGTGTATGGCAAGGCATTGTGTTCCATACGCTTCCCGGCTCAAGTTTTGTCATGCCCATTTCCAGCTGGCAGCTCTCTACCTGACCAGGAAGGATATATTTGCAGATCGTTCTGTGGTTTGCTGTCTCCAGGGAACCGAGTTCTACTTTGTTGCAGTCCTTGACGATGACAACACCATCTTCCGGTGTGCCTTCCGGCTTGATGAGAACGGTTGGACATGTGCGGTGTGCAGGAGCACTGTTTAAATAGAATTTTGCCGGTGCAGCGGCGTCATCGCTTGCAAAAGTAATGTCGCGGGAGCCCATGCCGATATACATGCCTTCCTTGTGTGCAACGTGGTAAGCCTTTCCATCGATGGTGATGGTGCCTGCGCCGCCGATATTGATGACGCCAAGCTCACGGCGCTCACAGAAATACTGTGCGCGGAGTTCGTCGCCGGCGGTCAGCTTTAAGGTCTCTTTTACCGGAACGGCAGAACCGGTAATGATACGGTCGATATGGCTGTATACCAGTTTGATGACATCCGGCAAAAACAGGTCGTCAATCAGAAATTCCTCTCTTAAACGTTCGGTGGTGTAGTGTTTGACATCTCTTGGAGATGCAGCTGTTCTAAGTTCCATGATAAAATATCCTTTCTATGTATTGTTGCATGAAATGCCCGGAAAACCGGGCATTTCAATGGGAAACCAATTAGCAGGTCTTTAAGTCAAATCCGAAGTAGTTGACGGCATTGTTGTAGCAGATTCCCTTCACGATCTCCTCAAGTGTCTCGTAGTCTGCCGGGAACTCGCCGTTCTCTACCCAGTTGCCGATCAGATTGCAGAGAATTCTGCGGAAGTAATCGTGACGGGTATAGGATAAGAAGCTTCTGGAGTCTGTCAGCATTCCCACGAATCCGGAAAGGTTTCCAAGGTTGGCGAGAGAGATCATCTGATCCTGCATGCCTGTCTTGTGATCGTTGAACCACCATGCGGAACCCTGCTGAATCTTTGCAACTGCGGTGGAATCCTGGAAGCAGCCGAGGATCGTGCCGATGGCCTGGTTGTCGTTCGGGTTCAAGCTGTAGATGATCGTTTTCGGAAGTTCGTCACTCTGATTTAAGGCATTTAAGAAATCTGCCATCTCAGAAGAAGGAGCGTAGTTGTTGATACAGTCATATCCAGTATCCGGTCCGAGCTTGTTGAACATCGGTGTGTTGTTGTCGCGCTTGCAGCCGTAGTGCAGCTGCATTACCCAGTTGCGCTTTGCATACTCTTTGCCGACATTGACCATGAATGCCGTCTTGAACTTTAATTCTTCTTCCTTGGTGACATCATTTCCTGCAAGACGTTTTGCGAAGATGCTCTCGATCTCTTCTGCGGAAGCAGGAGCGTACATTACATACTCTAACGCGTGGTCGGAGACACAGCATCCCATGGAAGCGAAGAAATCCATGCGGTTGGAAAGTGCCTTGCACAGATCCGCGAAGGTGGCAACCTTGATGCCGGATACAGCGGATAACTGATCCAGGTACTCCGGATAGGTCGGTTTTTCAATGTTCATTGCCTTGTCCGGGCGCCATGCAGGAAGAACCTTTACGTCGAAAGAAGCATCCTCGGCGATCTTCTTGTGCCACTCCAGAGAATCGATCGGATCATCGGTGGTGCAGATCAGTGTGACGTTGGACTGCTTGATGATGTTGCGGACAGTCATATCCGGCTCAGCGAGACGCTTGTTGCAGAGCTCCCATACTTCCTCAGCGGTGTTTTTGTTGAGCACGCCGTGATAGCCGAAATATTTCTGCAGCTCCAAATGGCTCCAGTGGAAGAGTGGATTGCCGATAGCTTTGCCGAGTACCTCAGCCCACTTTAAGAATTTCTCCTTGTCGGAAGCGTCGCCTGTAATGAAGCGCTCGTCCACGCCGCAGGAACGCATGAAGCGCCATTTATAATGGTCGCCGCCGAGCCATACCTGTGTGATATTTTCGAACTGACGGTCCTCATAAATCTCCTGCGGGTTGATGTGGCAGTGGTAATCCAGAATCGGTGTGGCTGCCGCATAATCGTTGTACAGCTTTTGGGCTGTCTCTGTCTGCAGTAAAAAGTCTTTGTCCATAAATGTTTTCATCTTTTTTTCCTCCATAAGTTGTTCTTGGTATATTTGAAAACCTTAAAATAATGTAGTGCCTCGTTTGATAAGTTTGCCGGAAAAAATGGATTTCTTCGGCATTTCCTCACCCTGGAGAACTCCGAGCAGAGTCTGCACCAGCTGATGCGTCTGTGTCTCAAGACGGTTGTCAACGGAGGTAAGCTCCGGTGTACAGCAGGTGGTGAGCATGGAATTATTATATCCAATTACCGACAAATCTTCCGGTACGCAAAGTCCCTGACGTCTGGCGTATTTCATGGCGCCTATGGCAAGCGGATCCTCCGATGCGATCACGCCGTGAAAACTCAGCTTCTTTTTGGAAAGACGTTCCAGATAATTGGCGACGTCGTCCATCTGCTGCGGGTCTCCCTCGTAGAAGAGAATCCGTTTCTCGTAATCCGGGACAGAGTGTGCCTCCATGGCGGCGCGAAAACCGCCCAGCTTTTTGACGCCGCTGTAGGAATTGGAATTGTACAGATAGAGAATGTCCTCAATCCCCGCGTCAAGCATGGAAACGGTTGCCTCGAACATAGATGTGTAATCGTCGCAGAGTGTGCTGTACACATTCGGATAGTCAAAGGAAGCGTTGAGCAGCATAATGGGAACCTGTGCGGAAACGTCCTTGATGTACTGGTTCTCCTCCTCATTGGTACCGATGAAGTTGGAACCAACGAGAATAATGCCATCCACTTTCTTGGAAAGAATGAGGTTTAAGTAATTCTTCTTGATGTCCAGATTGTAACCGGTACAGCATAAAAGGGATTCATAGCCGTTGGACTGAAGCTCCTGCTCGAGATAATACACTGCCTTGGCGAGAAAAAGATCCGAGGAATCGGCACAGAGAATACCGATCGTCTGTACGGAATGAAGTCCCATGCCGCGCGCAAATGCATTCGGAGTATAGTCGTATTTTTCTATAATATCCATTACCTTTTTTCGGGTAGCTGGCCGGACTTTATCGCTTCCGTTTAGAACACGGGAGACGGTGGCAATGGAAACACCGGCTTTCTTCGAAATGTCGTAAATTGTCATGGTGTGATTCCTTTTGAAACTCCTTAATATGGAAGAAATGAGATGCTTCCCAGGGCGTTACATGTAAAGTTACATAATGTAAGGTACAAAACAAGTATAGCTGTGAAAGCAGTTTCATTGCAACCACATTTATTATACAATATTGAAATTGAGAAAGCAACAACAGAAACAGGAAAAAATAACAAAAATGCCAAAAGAATGAAAAAAAAGTAATGGAATATAGATAACATCACTAAATTGTGCAAAATTACATATTGACTAATCCTATAAAAGGTGTAAGAATACATGGTGTAAACGCTTACAAAGTAACAAAATGCAGTATATATCAGAATACCAGGAGGATATCATGGACTTATTAAGCAGAGAAAAAACAGGAAAGGTTGAAAGACCTGTCAGAGTATTACAGTTTGGAGAGGGAAATTTCCTTCGTGCTTTTGTGGATTATATGATTGATATAGCGAACGAGCAGGGCAGATTCAATGGCGATATCGTGTTGGTAAAGCCGATCGAGTTCGGAAGCCTGGATCGTTTCCACGAGCAGGAATGTCAGTATACCGTACAGCTGCGCGGAATTGTAGATGGAGAACCGAAGCGCATTAACCGTATTGTGACCAGTGTGGCAGATGCGGTAGATGCATATGGCGAATATGAAAAGTATGCGGCATTTGCAAAACTGGATACACTCCGTTATATCGTATCTAATACAACAGAGGCAGGAATCGTGTATGACGATACCGACCGCCTGGAGATGAACCCGCCGAAGAGTTATCCGGGAAAATTAACCAAGTTCTTATATGAGAGATACAAGCACTTTGACGGTGCGGCTGACAAGGGTCTTGTGATGCTGCCGGTAGAGCTCATCGATGACAATGGTATTCATTTAAAAGAGTGCGTATTAAAGCTTGCAAAACTCTGGAACCTGGAGGAAGAATTTACTGCATGGCTGAATGATGCATGTGTATTTACCTCCACACTGGTTGACCGTATCGTTACCGGATATCCGAGAGACGAGGCGGAGGAGCTGTGCAAAGAGTTCGGCTACCAGGACAACTTAATCGTAACGGGCGAGCCGTTTGCACTCTGGGTAATCGAGAGTGCAAAGGACATCAGCAAAGAGTTCCCGCTTCCGGATGCAGGACTTCCAGTGATCTTTACAGACAACCAGAAGCCGTATAAACAGAGAAAGGTCAGAATTTTAAACGGAGCGCACACATCCTTTGTACTTGCGTCCTATCTGTGCGGCAACGACATCGTATTAGAGTCCATGCAGGATGAACTGATTTTTAACTTCATGAAAGCAACCATTTTCGATGAAGTAATTCCGACGCTGACACTTCCGAAGCAGGATCTGATCGATTTCGCAGAGGCGGTAATCACAAGATTCAACAATCCGTATGTAAAGCACGCACTGTTATCCATCTCCCTGAACTCTGTATCCAAGTGGAGAGCAAGATGTATGCCGAGCTTCTTGGGGTACATCGAGAAGGAAGGAAAGCTTCCGGTACACCTGACATTCTCGCTGGCAGCCCTGATGGCATTCTATACAGGAACAGAGATCCGCGACAAGGCGCTGATCGGACACCGCGACGGACAGGAGTACAATATTTTAGACGACGCTGCGGTATTGGAGTTCTTCGCAGCCAACAGTTCTAAGGGCGCGAGAGAGTATGCACATGCAGTTCTCTCCAACGAGGCATTCTGGGGACAGGATCTGAGCGCTCTTGCAGGAGTGGAGGATGCAGTTGCTTCCTATATAGAAGAGATCCGCGCACTTGGAATGCGTAAGGCAATGGAGAAGATTTTTGCATAATACACTGTGAAAAACAGGCAGGAGACGATTCATGAAGGATTTTATCAAGATCAATGAAAATGATAATGTTATCGTGGCATTGAAGGAACTGACAGCCGGGGAGACCATTCTGGCGGGAACACAGGAGGTTACAGCAAGGGAAACGATCCCGGCGGGACACAAGATGGCAATCCGCGATATTGCGGCCGGAGCCGAGGTGATCAAATACGGTTTTAGGATCGGCAATGCGAAGGAGAACATTGCAGCGGGACAGTGGGTGCATGTACATAATTTAAAGACGGCACTCGGCGATCTGCTGGAATACACTTATCAGCCGGTGGAGACGAATGTGAAAAAGACAGAGGATGTCAAATTCATGGGCTTCGCCCGCGCCAATGGAAAAGTTGGCGTCCGCAACGAAGTCTGGATCATCCCGACCGTCGGCTGTGTCAACAATATTGCAACCGCAATGGCGAAGGCAGCCAACGCAAGAGTGAAGGGAAGCGTTGAGGAAGTCATCGCATTCCCGCATCCGTATGGATGTTCCCAGATGGGAGACGACCAGGAGCACACCAGAACGATTCTGGCGGATCTGGTAAATCATCCGAATGCGGGCGGCGTTCTCGTGCTCGGACTGGGATGTGAGAACAGCAATATAGGCGAATTGAAAAAATACATCGGCGATTACGATGAGAATTGCGTAAAATTCCTGGTTTGTCAGGAATGTGAGGACGAGATGGAGGAGGGAGCAAAACTCCTGAATGAACTCATCGATTATGCGTCCGCGTTTGAGCGCGAGCCGATCAGTGCCTCAAAGCTGATTGTCGGAATGAAGTGCGGCGGCAGCGATGGATTCTCCGGAATTACGGCCAATCCGCTGGTGGGCAGATTCTCAGATCTTCTGATCGGAAAGGGCGGCACCACGATCCTTACCGAAGTGCCGGAAATGTTTGGCGCGGAGACGCTTCTGATGAACCGCTGCGCCAACAGGGAACTGTTCGATGAGACAGTCTCACTGATCAACGACTTCAAGCAGTATTTCAAGGACAATCATCAGACGATTTATGAGAATCCGTCTCCTGGAAATAAGAAGGGTGGTATCTCGACACTGGAAGATAAATCACTGGGCTGTACACAGAAGTCCGGAAGCGCACCGGTGTGCGGCGTGCTTTCCTATGGAGAGTGTGTAAAAACCTCAGGATTAAACCTCCTGTCTGCACCGGGCAATGATCTGGTGGCGGCGACGGCACTTGCGGCGAGCGGCGCACATATCGTACTGTTTACGACAGGGCGCGGAACACCGTTTGCGTCCCCGGTTCCGACCGTGAAGATTTCCAGCAACAGTACGCTGGCCGGAAAGAAGAAAAACTGGATCGACTTCAATGCGGGCGTGCTGGTGGAAGACGCGGAGTTAGACACAGTGGGACAGCAGCTGTTCGACTATGTGATCGACGTGGCGTCCGGCAGAAAAGTCTGCAGCGAGGAAGCGGGCTTCCACGATATGGCAATCTTCAAACAGGGCGTGACACTGTAGCTGAAAAGCAGTAGTTAAGCAATCGATGCGGCTTTCGGCCACTGCGGCTGATGCCACATGAATAATAGAAAAGGAGAACATAAAAATGGGAATTTTAGACAATTTTTCACTTGAGGGTAAAGTAGCACTTGTAACAGGTGCATCTTACGGAATCGGTTTTGCAATCGCAACTGCATTCGCAGAGGCAGGCGCAACAATCGTATTCAACGACATCAGGCAGGAACTTGTGGACAAGGGACTTGCTTCCTATGAAGAGAAGGGCATCAAGGCACACGGTTATGTCTGCGACGTGACAAACGAGGAGCAGGTGGAAGCCATGGTGGCACAGATCGAGAAGGAAGTCGGAACGATCGACATTCTTGTCAACAATGCAGGAATTATCAAGCGCATCCCGATGCTTGAGATGAAGGCTTCTGAGTTCAGACAGGTCATCGATGTTGACCTGAACGCGCCGTTTATTGTATCCAAGGCAGTCATTCCAGGAATGATTAAGAAGGGTCATGGAAAGATCATCAACATCTGCTCTATGATGAGTGAGCTCGGCCGTGAGACCGTATCTGCATACGCAGCTGCAAAGGGCGGATTGAAAATGCTTACAAGAAATATCGCGTCTGAGTACGGCGAGCACAACATTCAGTGCAATGGTATCGGACCGGGTTATATTGCAACACCGCAGACCGCTCCGCTCCGTGAGATCCAGCCGGACGGCTCCAGACATCCGTTTGACCAGTTCATCATTGCAAAGACTCCTGCAGCAAGATGGGGCACAGCTGAGGATCTGCAGGGAACCGCTGTTTTCCTGGCTTCCGATGCATCCAACTTTGTCAACGGACACGTTGTATATGTAGACGGCGGTATTCTGGCATACATTGGAAAACAGCCACAATAGACTACATTCCGCACATATTTGCCCATGAAAACATTTCTAACAAAAAAAAGCTAAAATATGAAAAAAAGTAGTGCATTTTTATGAGGACTGTGCTATAATACAACATGTAAGCACTTACATTATTGCAATGTGACTAAAACCTTTCAGAGTGCAAAACGATGAAAGGGCACATTGCCAAGTAATAAAGAAAAAGGAGAAGAAAACTATGAAAAAGGATTTCCTGAAACGCACAATGGCTACCGGTTTAGTAGCAGCCATGGCACTTTCTACCGCAGCCTGTGGAAGTTCCACATCTGAGGAGACAAACACAGACGCAGCAGCCACAACACCGGAGACTCCGGCAACAGAAGCAGCGGCAGCTACAGAGGCAGCAGCTACCGATGATGGTTCTTATGAGAATTGTACATTAACAATGTCATGGTGGGGTGGTGACACCAGACACGAGGCAACATTAAAGGCAATCGAGGCATTTGAGGCAGCTTACCCGGGAATTACCGTAGAACCTACATACGCTGCATGGGATGGATGGGAAGCTAAGATGGCTACCGCATTCGCAGCAGGAACCGCACAGGATGTAAACCAGATCAACTGGAACTGGATTACACAGTATGACAACGATGGAACCGCTTTCCTTAACCTGAATGATTACTCTAACGTAATTGATTTCAGCCAGATCGATTCCACATATCTTGATATGTGTACAGCATCTGACGGATCCCAGGCAGGTATCCCGATTTCCATGACAGGTAGAATTTTCTACTGGGACAAGACAACATTTGATGAGATCGGATGCGAGATCCCGACCACATTAGAGGAGTTAAAGGCTTGCGGTGAGAAGTTCGCAGCATACGGAGATGATTACTATCCGTTAGCTTTAGGTGAGTACGACAGAATGATCCTCATGGTATACTACCTTGAGTCTGTATACGGAACCGACTGGGTAACAGACGGACAGATCAACTACACAACAGACCAGATCGCAGAGGGACTTCAGTTCATCCAGGATCTTGAGGATGCTCATGTGATTCCTTCTGTAGCAACAATCGCTGGTGACGGTGCTGCATCTCTGGATCAGAACCAGAACTGGATCGACGGACACTATGCAGGTATCTTCGAGTGGGATTCTTCTGCAAGCAAATTCGCAAGCGCAGCTGAGGGACGTGAGATCGTTGTTGGTGACTACTTAACAGATCTTGGCGAGTATCAGGGCGGATACGCAAAGGTTTCCATGTGCTGGGCAATCAGCGCAACATGCGAGCATCCGAAGGAGGCTGCATTACTTGTTAACTTCTTAATGAACAACGAAGAAGCAGCACAGATCCTTGGCTCTGAGAGAGGTGTTCCGGTATCTCAGATCGCATTAAAGACAGCTAACGATGCAGGCTTATTAAATGGCCAGGTAGTAGAGGCTAACGGTAAGGTTCTTGCATGGGTATCCAACAGCCTTGATCCGAAGTTCGAGGATTCTCAGTTAAAGAGCAGCGATGGTGTATACTATGATGTAATGGCAGGTTTAAGCTATGGCGATTACACAGTAGAGGAAGCAGCACAGACATTATATGATGGTGTAACAGCTGTTATTTCCCAGTAATCTGACTGCATGAATTCGGAGCTGCTGTTCTTACGACAGCAGCTCCATTTTTAAAAAAGGTGTATGATGGATTTTGATCAGTTTGTATCAGAATATATAGCAGAGGATCATGATTTTGAGCAGCTTTCGGTCATGGTTTTGGAGGGATGCAGAGCATGGTATCCCCTGGCCGCGGAAGCGGAAAAGCAAAAGCTGCAAGAGGTGATGGAGAAAGCTGCCCGTGCGGCGGTAGGTGCCCACCGGTTTGGCAGGTACGTATTTTTTCTGTATGATCAGACGGGAGAAGAACAGTATCGCACCTGGATAGAAAGAAATGCAGAGTGGCTTAAGAACAGCCCGCAGTCCGAAAACGGCGTATTCGGATGCGTGGAGGATTCTTCCCGGAACATATCCGGCAGTGTGATGTTTGCGGTGTATCCATTCTATATGGAGTATGAGACCAGATATCACAACAAGGCGGAGTACGCACAGATCGTCAGACAGCTTCTGACACTGGCACCGTCGGAACAGACGGATATGGAGCAGACGGGGTGGTATCTTATGACGGTGATCGACGTGATAGATAGCATGAGTCGTGAGATTTTCGAACATTACAAATCTCTCGAAGAGATTTTTAAGAAGACCATCAGAAATATTCTTGCCGCCGGCTGGAATAATGATTTCAGTAAAAAAGAAAGTGCAATGATGGGATATTCTATTATAAAGGCTTGCAATCTGGGCGTTTTAAATAGTGAAAAATATGCAGAAATTGGACTTTCCATGATCGATGGTCTGATAAAAGAACCGTTTGATTCAAAAGATTCCGAACGGATGGGCATAGCCATGATGGCTTATGCGCAGAGACTGATTTTAAGTCGTGAGTGAATGAAATTTTAAGATAAGTAGGAGGTACAAAAGGTTGGCTAAGAAAAGTAATACCGCAAATGTTGCAGTGCCAAAGAAGAAAAAAACGTTTGTTGACATTTGCAAAGAAAATATCGGCTTCTTCTTTATTTTGCCATGGTTGTTTGGTTTCCTTGTATTCAAACTGTGGCCGATGGGTTCCTCATTATTCTACAGCTTTACAGACTACAATCTGTTTAAGGGCATGAATGTGATCGGAACACTTCAGAACTATGTGAATGTCTTCACAACCAAGAAGATTACGACAGCGTTGACGGTTACATTCAAGTATGCATTTATCACAGTTCCGTTAAAACTGATATTTGCATTGTTTATCGCTTACATACTGAACTTCAAGATCAAGGGCGTGAATTTCTTCCGTACCGCTTACTATGTACCTTCTATCTTAGGGGGATCGGTTGCCATTGCGGTACTCTGGAAAGCAGTATTCCGCGATGACGGACTTTTAAACGGATTCCTCGGTCTTTTGGGTATTACAGGCCCGAGCTGGCTGTCCGATACAAAGTATTCCCTGTTCGTAATCTGTCTGCTTCGTGTATGGCAGTTCGGTTCTGCAATGATTATTTTCCTTGCAGCGTTAAAGGGTGTTCCACAGGATCTCTACGAGGCGGCTTCGATCGACGGAGCAGGCAAGTGGCGTCAGTTCTTCTCTGTGACAGTGCCGATCATTACACCGGTTATTTTCTACAACCTGGTAACACAGCTCTGTCAGGCATTCCAGGAGTTCAACGGACCGTACATCATCACACAGGGCGGACCGAGAAACTCTACAACACTGATTTCACTTTTGATTTACAACAGTGCGTTCAAACAGTATGACATGGGTATGGCAAGTGCGATGGCATGGGTAATGTTCGTCATCCTGATGATCTTTACCACGATTGCATTCCTGAGCCAGAAATACTGGGTATTCTATTCTGATGAGGAGGGCTAAGAAGAATGGCAGCAGAAAGTAAAACAAAACATTATGTCAATGTATTCTTAAGATATTTTGTCCTGATCCTTGTCGGACTGATTATGATCTATCCGCTGGTCTGGATGGTTGGTGCAACTTTTAAATCCAATGCGGAGATTTTCTCCAGCATCGGTTTCATCCCGAAGAACCCGACACTTGAGGGTTACAAAAAGGCAATGGAGAGCTACGGCGGAGCAATCAACGTATGGAAGGCTATGTTAAACACCTTTTCCTACGTAATTCCGAAGGTAGTATTTACGATGATCTCTGCGACGGTTACCGCTTATGGATTCGGCCGTTTTGAGTTCAAGGGCAGAGGAATTCTCTTCTCCGTATTGATGGCGACATTATTCCTGCCGCAGGTAGTATTGAACGTACCGCAGTTCATCATGTTTTCCAAGATGGGCTGGGTAGATTCCAAGTTATATCTCCCGATCATTGTGCCGACCCTGTTCGCGACGGATACGCTGTTCGTATTCCAGCTGATTCAGTTCCTGCGCAACGTGCCGAAGGAATTGGATGAGGCGGCTAAGATTGACGGATGTAACGCAGTACAGACTCTGGTGAAGGTTATCGTTCCGATGCTTTCCCCGGCGATCACATCCATCGCACTGTTCCAGTTCATGTGGTCATCCAATGACTTCATGGGACCGTTGCTTTACGTGAATACTCCGGCAAAATATCCGCTGGCTATTTTCGTAAAAATGTCCATGGATGCAGATTCCGGATTCCAGTGGAACAGAATTCTGGCACTGTCCCTGATCTCCATCATTCCTTCTCTTGTGGTATTCTTTATGGCACAGGATAAGTTCGTAGATGGTATTTCAGCCGGTGGTGTAAAAGGCTAAAATCAAAAACAAAGCTTAGAAAAAGGGTGGCAGGCTTGTCACCCTTTTGTTGCACTGTAAGAAGTAACGAATGACCGTAAGGTATAAATGGAGGATGAGACAATGGAAATTCGTCTTGTGATGAAAACGGCGAGAAGCGTCTCGCTGGAACTGGATGACGGCGGCATCTATAAGACAAAAGAAGTGTACCGGATTCTTGTAAACGGAGATGAGGTAAAGACAACCGATACCGTCATCACGTCGCTGTATGGCTTGAAGCCGGATACCGACTATGAGATTGGCGTGGAGGATGCCCATGGAACCAGACAGGGAGAGATTGCATTCCGCACGGATTACGAGTTCGTCACACTCAATGTGCGCAAGTTCGGTGCAAAGGGAGACGGTGTGTCGGATGACACCACGTTTATCCAGGCAGCGATCATGGCATGCCCGCCTGAGAGCCGTGTGCTGATCCCGGCAGGAACCTATAAGATTACCAGTCTGTTCTTAAAGAGTGGGATCAGCGTTGAACTGGCGAAAGGCGCGGAACTTTTGGCGGACACCGACCGGTCGCACTATGCAATTCTGCCGGGACTCATCGAGAGCTATGATGAGACGGGAGACTATAATCTCGGAACCTGGGAGGGAAATCCGCTGCCGATGTTTGCGGGAATTATCTCCGGAATTGACGTTTCGGACGTGAATCTCTACGGGGAGGGCAGCATCAACGGAGCTGCCAGCCACGAAAACTGGTGGAAAAATGAGAAGGTGATGGTGGGGGCGTTCCGCCCGAGAATGCTTTCCTTAAACCGCTGCAGAAACATCCGCGTGCAGGGACTTTATTTCCATGACAGTCCGGCATGGGTGATTCATCCGTACTTCAGCGACGAGCTGCTGTTCTGCAACCTGATCGTGGAGAATCCGGCAAAGTCACCGAATACGGACGGTCTTGATCCGGAATCCTGCCGCGATGTGACGATCTGCGGTGTGCGCTTCTCCCTCGGGGATGACTGTATCGCAGTGAAATCCGGAAAGATCTACATGGGAAGAAGATACAAGACGCCATCCTCCAATATTCACGTCTATCAGTGCCTGATGGAGCATGGACACGGCGCGGTCACCGTCGGCAGTGAGATGGCGGGAGGCGTCAATAACCTGATCGTGGAGAAATGCCGGTTTTACCATACCGACCGTGGTCTGCGTATCAAGACGCGCAGGGGACGCGGCAAGGATGCGATTCTGGACAATATTATCTTCCGGGATCTTATGATGGAGCAGGTCATGACGCCGTTTACTGCGAATGCCTTCTATTTCTGCGACCCGGACGGAAGAACCGAGTTTGTGCAGTCGAGAGAACCGTATCCGGTGGATGACGGTACACCGTCCATGAAGCGCTTCTGCTTTGAAAATATCACGGCGAAAGACTGCCATGTGGCAGCATCCTACTTTGACGGTCTGCCGGAGCAGAAGATCGAACAGATTACCATGCGCAACGTATCCGTTTCTTTCGCCGGGCAGGCAAAATGCGACGTGCCGATCATGTCAAACGGCGTGGAAGCATGCTGCAAAAAGGGATTGTATGCGCGGAACGTGAAGAAGCTTGTGCTGGACAACGTCTCCATTGAGGGATGCGAGGGAGAGGAGATCGAACTTCACGACGTGGATGAGGTTGAGCGATAGAAGGCGGCCGGAACATTGGCGGGGCAGGAGAAAGAAAGCCCGGAAAGGATGGAAAAAATGCAGCTTGGAATACGTTTACATGATATCAAAAAGGCACCGCTTGAGGAGCGGCTTGCCATTGCACATGAGCAGGGATTTGCCTGCGGACATCTGGCGCTGGCAAAGGTGATTTCAGAGTATCCGGTGGATGACGGTGCCCTGACGCCGGGATACGCCATGTATTTAAAGAAGATCTTTGCGGCAAATCAGCTGGATGTGGCAGTGCTTGGATGCTACTTGAATCTCGCCAATCCGAATCCGGCAAGCCTTGCAAAGAATACGCACCGCTATCTGGCACATATCCGGTTCGCATCGCTGCTCGGCGCGGGTGTGGTCGGCACGGAAACCGGAGCGGTGAATGAGGAATACCGTTTTGAGGAGCGCAATCATTCCGAGGAAGCGCTAAAAATCTTTATCAACAACCTGCGCCCGGTGGTTTCCTATGCGGAAAAAATGGGCGTGATCGTTGCGATCGAGCCGGTGTACAAGCATATTGTCTGCAATCCGAAGCGGGCGAGAAAGGTGCTTGACGCGATCGGTTCACCGAACCTTCAGATCATTTTCGATCCGGTCAATCTGCTTGATGTTTGCAATTACAAGGACAGGGATGCTATAATAGCAGAAGCGATCGATGTGCTTGGCGAGGATATTGCGATGGTACATATCAAGGATTTTAAGGTGGAGAATAACAGCCTGGTATCGGTGGCAGCCGGAACCGGCGAGATGAACTATGACAGGATCATCCGCTTTATGAAAGAGCGCAAGCCGTATATCCATGCAACCTTAGAGAACACTGTGCCGGAAAATGCCGTGGCATCGCGCGAATACATTCAGAGATTGTGGGAGGAGTGCCATGTGGGATAGATTTTTTGATCTCGACAACGTGGTTTGGCGTACCATTGATAAAATCGGAAAGATATTTTTATTGAATCTGCTCTGGCTGATCTGTTCCCTGCCGGTGTTTACGATCGGGGCATCGACGACCGCCCTGATTTACACCAGCATGAAGCTTTCGGACAATGAAGGGTACTGGCATCAGAATTTTTTCTCGTCGTTTAAGGAGAACTTTAAACAGGCGACGGCGCTGTTTTTTATTTATCTGGCAGCGGGTGCATTCCTGGCGGGCGACTTCCTTTTGGGCGGCCGTGCCGGCAATTCCTTCGGGCAGCTGATGCAGGGAGTGGCGGCAATTCTGTTTGTACCGTATTTTCTTTCGCTCCTCTATGTGTTCGGCGTGCAGGCAAAGTTTGTGAATCCGGTCAAGGCGACGATCCGGTATTCCTTTTTTGTCGCAATGCGCAACATGAAGACGACGATCCAGCTTGCAATCTTGATGATTCTGTTTGTCTGGGTGAACACAACCACGCTGCTTGCCAATTTCCTGACGCTGATCTATGGAATCGGTCTGATGGGGTATTTCTTTGGAATGTACTATAAGCATACGTTCGCCAAATATATCGAGGCGGCGGAAGAAGACTCCGCAGACGAAGAGCAGGAGCGTTAGCGGACGGACACGAAGCTGTTCCGACGAAAACAAGCATAATGAAAAGGAATTGTCGCAATAAGCATATTGTGCTTTGTTTTGATAAGTAATATTACAGGAAATAGATACTTAAAAGTTCCAGATAAACATGCGGCGACAAATTCTGACCGCAAAATCCGGTATTTCTAACCATGCCGCAGCTGACATCCGTGATGATCCGTGTCTTTCCAAGTTTGGAGCACTCCACGGACTGTGTCCGCAAACCGGCAGACAATTTTAGGACTTTTGTGTGTGTCCCTTATGGACACCTCTGAGCAAAACATAACCGCGCGAAGCCGATGTCTGAGTCGGCATCTGCCTTATTTTCAATAGCAGATGCCGGCGAGTTTCGGTTCGCGCGGTTTTATATTGTCTGTGAAGAGGTGCCATTAGGGACACCAGAAAGTCCGCCCATTGTCTGCGGCTTGTCGGACACACTCCGTGAGTGTCCAAACGTGGCCAAGACACAGAATGGGATGCCAGCCACGGCATGGAAGAAATACGTGAATTTTGCTTCAAAGAATTTGCCGCCGTCTGTTTATTCTGGAACTTTTTTGTTCTCTGGTATTCCTGTAATATTACTTATCGCTCGAAAGAGGTCTATGCTTATTGCGGCAATTCTATGCTGCATCAGTCTTCGACGACGCCCGGCTCAAAGGCGACCGGGGCGGCGGAGGAGCCGAGCGGAACGCAGTAGCTCTGATCTGTGGAAAAATCACGGAAGTATACATATTCGGAAGTGATTGTAATGTCCTTGAAATTTCCCTCGAACAGTGTGGTGTAACCGCTGCCGTCCGTGCACATGAATCCGAGACACGGATGTTCGGAATCGTTTTTCTGGAAGTAGATATAATCCCCGTAGAGGTTGTACCAGTCCACGCGGTCCTCGGACAGAAGTGTCTTCTCACCGGTGGCAAGATCCGTGCGGGCGATCGCGTAGTTGCTGTCGCAGTCCATGAAATAGGCGGTGGTATCGTCTATGACAGTCGGCATATAACAGTTCCCGCCGTAGAGCATGCCCTTTGAGTCGTCCGTGGTATTGAGCCGCCAGATATAGTGATCGCTGTCGGTTCCGTTGTAATACATATATTCGCCGTTTGCCGAGCAGGTAAAGTCGGGAGCGGTGTCGACCTGCTTGCAGCCGGAACCGTCGATTTTTACCTTATAAAGTGTGGAACCCTCGGATTCATCATAGCGGATATAGTAAATATAATTCCCGTAGAGGGAAGCGTAGAGGCACGGCGCCGAATCCAGAATCAGAACGGAGTCATCGCCGCCTTCCCTGTCAATGCGGCAGAGACTGTCGGTGTTGACAGAGAGAAAGGAGAGAGCGGCGCCCGTTGCTCCCGGATTGTTGCGCACATAGTAGAGATAATGTTCGTCCGCGTTGATGTAGGATACCGTGTCATCACAGAGCTTGGCCAGATTGCTTCCGTCCGGAGACATCGAATACAGCTTCCCGCCGTCGGACGGGTTGGAAAAATATACCGTGCCGTCGTACTCGCAGAAGAGACCGCCGTTGTAGAGGTTGCCAGCGGTGTTGCCGTTCACGTAACCCTCATTAAAATGAGTCCGGTTGGAGAGATAGTGGAAAATGGCAGCCGCTGCGATAAGCGCGATAATGACGATGACAGCAATGATAATGGAAATCTTTTTTTTTCATGGAATGATTCCTTCTTTCGTCTGAAATGCCGATAAAATATAATCATGGAAATTATAACATTTTCGTCTAATAACTTGCAAGGGTTCTCTTG
The DNA here is from genome assembly GCF_000225345.1 of Roseburia hominis A2-183. Classification (NCBI taxonomy): domain Bacteria; kingdom Bacillati; phylum Bacillota; class Clostridia; order Lachnospirales; family Lachnospiraceae; genus Roseburia; species Roseburia hominis. The sequence continues at coordinate 1,778,763 of NC_015977.1, read as the reverse complement.
TCATCAGCACGTTAATGTACTATATTATAAACTAAGGCGGAGTCGGCACAAAAGAGCACCCGGCGGATGCCCTGATACGAAAAGGAAGTCAGACGGTAAGGAGCACTATGAAGAATCTATTAGAGTTGAGAGATGAGATTGATGTCATTGACAAGCAGATCGTTGCGCTGTATCAGCAGCGGATGCAGATCGCGGCTGAGGTGGCGGAATATAAGATAGAGACGGGCAAAAAAGTTTTTGACAAAGACCGTGAAATGGAAAAGCTTGCGACGCTTTCGGCGCTCGGCGACAGCGCGTTCAACCGGCACGGAATCCGGGAGCTGTTCGAGCAGATCATGTCGATCAGTAGAAAGCGCCAGTATCAGCTGATGACGGAGCACGGCATATACGAAAAGCCGGATTTTGAAGAGCTGGACACGTTGGATTATAAAAATGCGCGCATTGTCTTTCAGGGGACGGAGGGCGCCTACACGCAGCTCGCGTTAAAACAGTATTTCGGTGAGGATGCGGGGAACAGCTATCATGTGGAGACCTGGAGGGACGCCATGGAGGCGATCGCCCGCGGGGACGCGGACTATGCGGTGCTGCCGATTGAGAATTCTTCTGCCGGGATTGTCTCCGAGAATTATGATCTCATGGTGGAGTACGGTCACTGCATCGTGGGCGAGCAGATTATCAAGATTGAACATGCACTGCTCGGCGTGCCGGGAGCGAAGCTTTCCGATATCACGGATGTATACTCGCATCCGCAGGCACTGATGCAGTGTGCTAGATACTTAGAAGGACACCGGGAGTGGGAGAAGCACAGCTTAAAAAACACCGCGATGGCGGCACAGAAAGTCAGGGAGGACGGCATGCGGCACAAAGCTGCCATTGCAAGCCGTATTACGGCGGAGATCTACGGTCTTGATGTTCTGGAGGAAGGCATTCAGGACAACAAGCAGAATGCAACCAGATTCATCATCGTGACGGGAAAACATGTGTTTACCAGAAAGGCGAATAAGATCAGTATCTGCTTTGAGGGAGCGCATGAGACCGGTTCTCTCTACCACATGCTGTCCCATCTGATCTATAACGGGATCAACATGGATCACATCGAGTCCAGACCGCTGCCGGAGCGCAACTGGGAATACCGGTTCTTTGTAGACTTTGAGGGGAATCTGAACGATCCGGCGGTGCAGAATGCACTGCGGGGATTGTCGGAAGAGACGACCAGACTGCAGATTCTGGGGAATTACGAAGCGTAAAGTGAGGAATGTGGGAAGATGAAGACAACGAAGAATCTGATCCTCTACAGGGATTTTGAAAACGAGCAGTTATTCTATGACTTTACCTGGGTCATGGAGAACTATCAGAATGAATACTATAATAAAGAAGATGTTGAGGGATTATTCTATGAATGCCTCAAAAAACTGATGGAGCTTGCGGTCAGCCACGGATTTTCCGGCAATCTCTGGCACAATTTCCTGGCTTTTTTGCTTGTGAATAACGAGAATGCATACAGCAGGGCGTGCGAGATCCGCGGGGAGATAAAAGGCTCCATCAACGAGGTGGCGCGGCACGATTTTGCCATCATGAAAGAGTTGTTTGACTTTGACCTTTCGGTGCTCGGCAACTATTTTTCCGTGGACTGCATGGACGCATTGCTGCACTATGAGGAGACCGCGGACGCGGGAAAATTGTTCAACAAGCGGATCAGAGACCGGATCGCAGAGCTCTGCCGTCATCTGGAGGCAGCGGCGGATGCAGAAGAATTTAAACAGGCGGTCACGGCATTTTACGGGGAATTCGGAGTCGGAAAACTGGGTCTGCACAAGGCATTCCGCGTCAGACACACAGATGACGGGGCTCAGATTATTCCGATCACCAATATCGCGCATGTAAAGCTGGATGATCTGGTCGGCTACGAGCTTGCAAAGCAGAAGCTGGTCGACAATACGGAGGCGTTTGTGAGCGGGAAGGAAGCCAACAACTGTCTGCTGTACGGTGATGCGGGAACCGGAAAGTCCACAAGCATCAAGGCGATTGCCAACCAGTATTACGACAGAGGCCTCCGTCTGATTGAGATTTACAAGCATCAATTCTGCGATCTGAATGATGTGATTGAGCAGATCAAGAACCGCAACTACAAGTTTATTATCTATATGGACGATCTTTCGTTCGAGGAATTTGAGATTGAATATAAGTATCTGAAGGCAGTCATTGAGGGCGGTCTGGAGAAAAAGCCGGATAATGTGTTAATTTATGCGACCTCTAACCGCAGACATCTGATCCGTGAGAAGTTCTCGGACAAGGAAGAGGTGCGGGAGGATATGCACACTTCCGACACGGTGCAGGAAAAGCTTTCACTTTATGCGCGGTTCGGCGTGACGATCTATTACGGCGCGCCGGATAAGAAGGAGTTCCAGAAGATTGTCACGACGCTCGCGGAGAAATATGGCGTGCGGCTGGAGCAGGAGGAGCTGCTTCTTGAGGCAAACAAGTGGGAGCTTGCCCACGGAGGACTTTCGGGAAGAACGGCACAGCAGTTTATCAATTATCTGCTTGGAAAACAATAAAGAGGAGGGCGGATTTATGGCAATCCATACGTTTGCGGCAATTTATATCGGTTCGTATGAAGTGAGCCTCAAGATATTTGAATTGTCTGCCAAGAAAAAAATACGCGATATCGACTATGTGCGCAGCAGAATCGAGCTGGGGGCGGATGCGTACTCCAAGGGCAGCATCGGCTATGAACTGGTGGAGGCACTCTGCGATACCCTGCGGGAATTTGCGCAGATCATGAAAGAGTACCGGGTGGATGCGTACGAGGCGTATGCGTCGGCGGTACTCCGCGATGTGGACAATGAACTTTTTATCCTGGATCAGATCAGGCTGCGTACCGGTCTGACCGTACATGTGTTGAGTAACTCGGAGCACCGTTTTATCAGCTACAAGTCGGTGGCGATGCGCGAGGAGTTTGAGCATTTCATCGGCAGAAGCGCAGCGGTGGTGGACGTCAGTGGATCGGGACTTCAGATTACCGTGTTCTCAAAGGGAAAGGTGCTGACCACCCAGCATCTGGGGCTCGGCACCATGCGCATGCGGGAACAGCTTGCAAAAAAGAGCCGGAACCTGGCGCAGTATGAACTGCAGATCGAGGAGATGGTGGTAAAGGAGATGGAAGTTTTCAAGGCGATGTATCTGGAAAACCAGGAGATCGAATATCTGATTGTGATCGGCGATTATATTGCGGAACTGGTCTGCCGCCTTGAGAAGAACCACAACAAGAATACCGTGTCAATTGAGAAGTTCGTCCAATACATGGAACAGCTCGGCAAAAAGAGTCTGGAGGAGATCGCGGAGGAACTGGGGCTCTCCAACGAGAACGATCCGCTGATCGTGCCTTATATCATCATCTGCAAGTGCATGGCAAGAGGGCTGGGCGCAAAGGAACTGTGGGCGCCGGGCGTGATTGTCAGCGACGGAATCGCCTGCGACTACGCGCAGAAAAACCGTATCTATAAGCCCACACATGATTTTGATGAGGATATTATCTCGGCCGCGGAAAGTCTCTCGAGACGTTACATGAGCTATTCACCGCACATTGAAGCGCTGACCCAGATGGCGATGCTTTTGTTTGACACGATGAAAAAACAGCACGGTCTCGGAAAGAGAGAGCGGCTGTTGCTGCAGGTCGCGGCGATTTTGCATGACTGCGGAAAATATATCAGCTTTGCCAATGCCCCGCAGTGCGCATACGACATCATCATGTCCTCGGAAATTATGGGACTGTCGCATCTGGAGCGTGAGATCGTTGCGGGGACAGTGCTCTACAACAGCTATCCGCTTGCCGATTATGAGGATGTGGCGGACCGGCTCGACCAGCAGAGCTTCCTTACGGTGGCAAAGTTATCCGCCATTCTGCGCGTTTCCAATGCGATGGATCGCAGCCACAAACAGAAGTTTAAAAACGTAAAAGCACAGCTTCGTGACAAAGAACTGATCATTACGATCGAGACGGATGAGGACATTGCGCTGGAGAAGGCGCTGTTCGCTTCCAAGACGGCTTATTTTGAGCGCATTTTCAGCATCAAGCCGGTCGTGAAGGAAAAACGTGTCTATTCGTAAGGACGTGGAGGGATGATACATGGAAAAAGAAAAGAAAAACGAATTCCATTTGCCGGAATATTACGAGAACAGAGAGCTAAGCTGGCTGAAGTTTGACGCCCGCGTGCTCAACGAGGCAAAGGATAAGAGTATTCCGCTGTTAGAGCGGCTCAAATTCGTGAGCATCACGTCGTCGAACCTGGACGAATTCTTCATGGTCCGGGTCGCGTCGTTAAAGGATATGGTACATGCGGACTACCGCAAGCGGGATATTGCGGGCATGACGGCATCGGAGCAGCTCGACCGGATCAACACGGCGACCAGAAAACTCGTCGAGAGCCAGTACAACACGTATAACCGCTCCCTCGTTCCGCTGATGGCAGCCAACGGAATACACATTATTGAAAAATACGAGGAACTGACGGCTGAGCAGGCGGCGTACGTGGATCGCTACTTTGAGGAGGACGTCTATCCGGTATTGACGCCGATGGCGGTGGACGCATCGCGCCCGTTCCCGCTGATCCGCAATAAGACGCTCAACATCGCGGCGCTGCTTTCCAGCAAGAAGGATGAAAAGCATAAGGACGCGGTGGAATTTGCAACGGTGCAGGTGCCTGGGGTACTGCCTCGCCTGGTGCCGATCCCGGCAGATACGTCGGAGAATTTCGGGGAGGTGGAGGGACGCACCTTTATTCTCCTGGAGCAGATTATCGAGAAAAATATTGATAAGCTGTTTTTAAACTACCATGTGCTCTGCGCACATCCGTACCGCGTCATGCGTAACGCGGATCTGCCGATCGATGAGGATGAGGCGGCAGACCTTTTAAAAGAGATCCAGAAACAGTTAAAAAAGAGACAGTGGGGCGAAGTTATCCGCCTGGAAGTGGAAGCTTCCGTGGACAAGAAGCTGCTGCGCTTTTTAAAGGATGAACTGAAAGTGGCGGAGGAGGATATTTTTCAGATATCCGGACCGATTGACCTGACATTTCTGATGAAGATGTACGGGCTCTCCGGGTGCGATTCCCTGCGCTACGAACCGTATAAGCCGCAGCGCGTGCCGGAGATTGAACCGGGGGAGGATATCTTTGAGGCAATCCGGGTCGGCGACATTCTGCTGCATCATCCGTATGAGACGTTTGATCCTGTGGTCGATTTTATCCGGCAGGCGGCGTCGGATCCGGACGTTCTTGCCATCAAGCAGACGCTCTACCGTGTCAGCGGCAATTCACCGATTATCGCATCTCTCGCGCAGGCGGCGGAGAACGGAAAACAGGTGTCGGTGCTCGTGGAGCTGAAAGCACGGTTTGACGAGGAAAATAACATTGTGTGGGCGAAGAAGTTAGAGCAGGCGGGCTGCCATGTCATCTACGGTCTGGTCGGCCTTAAGACGCACAGCAAGATTGCGCTTGTCGTGCGCCGCGAGGAAGATGGCATCAGGCGCTATGTGCATCTTGGAACCGGCAATTACAATGATTCCACGGCAAAGCTCTACACGGACTGCGGAATCTTTACCTGCAATGAGGCGATCGGGGAGGATGCGACCGCGGTGTTTAATATGCTTTCCGGATATTCCGAACCGCTTTCATGGAACGAACTGGTGCTGGCGCCGATCTGGCTGCGCACCCGTTTTATGCGTCTGATTGCGCGTGAGACAAAGCATGCGCGCGAGGGAAAGCCGGCAAAAATCGTTGCTAAAATGAATTCCCTGTGTGATGAGGGCATTATTGCCGCACTCTATGAGGCATCGGCGGCAGGCGTAGAGATCGAACTGATCGTCCGTGGAATCTGCTGCTTAAAGGTCGGAATCCCGGGAATCAGCGAGAATATCCATGTGCGTTCCATAGTCGGAAATTTCCTGGAGCACAGCCGTATTTTCTTCTTCTTAAATGACGGGGAGGAGGAACTCTATATGGGAAGCGCGGACTGGATGCCGCGAAATCTGGACCGTCGTGTGGAAATTTTGTTCCCGGTGCTGGACGATACGCTAAAAGAAAAGGTAAAGCATATTCTGGATGTGGAGCTTGCGGACAATACCAAAGCCCATGTGCTAAAGCCGGACGGAGAATATGAGAAGATAGACAGAAGAGGGAAGGTGCTTGTCAATTCCCAGAAGCAATTCTGCGAGGAGGCGGTTGCGGCGGTGCCAAAGACAGATCATGTCTACCGCGAGCGTGTATTTGTCCCGGCAGAACCGGCAGAGTAGGAACGCCGCAGGACATATGATGGGCTAAAAGCAGGATGGGAGGAATGAGTATGAATCACAAGATTTTGTTTGTTGATCTGGATGCGACGCTGCTCTCTGACGACAAAACAGTATCCGAAGAAAACCGGGCCGCCATCCAGAAAATGCTTCTTGCCGGGCACGACATTGTACTCTCCACCGGGCGCCCGGTGGAGAGCGGCAGGGCGGTTGCGAGAGAACTGGAGCTGACGCAGCCGGGCTGCTATATGATTGCCTTTAACGGTGCGGTACTCTACGACTGCGCTGCGGACCGGGTGCTGTTAAAACGCTCGCTCCCGATTGAGGTGACGCAGGAACTCTTTGAGAGAGCCGCAAAGGCGGGAATTTATGCGCAGACCTATAATAATACCGAGATTATTACCACAAGACATACGGCAGAGCTTGAGTATTACAGGAAAAAAACAGGACTTTCCTACAAGCTTTCGGCGAATGTGCTGGATCTGCTGGAGGAGGAGCCGCAGAAGGTTCTCATGATTGATTTAAAAAATACGGGGCGTCTCGCGCGGTTCCGCGAGAAGAATCTGGAATGGGAAAAGGGAAAATGTACCAGCTTTTTCTCCTGCAGAGAGTATCTGGAATACTGTCCGCTTGATACCAGCAAGGGAACCGGTGTGTCCTGTCTTACGAAGATGCTGAATCTTCCGCTAGACTGTACGGTAGCGGTGGGAGATGAGGAGAATGATATTGCAATGCTTAATGCGGCGCATATCGGGGTAGCGGTAAAAAATGCCACGCCGGAGGTGAAAGCCGCAGCGGATTACGTGACGGAGCACGACAACAATCACAATGCGATCGCCGAGGTGATCGAGCGATTTATCCTGTAAAAGGAGGGACTGCTGCATCGGGCGGGCAGCTGCCTTGAGTCGATAAGGAATATTATAAGAAGCACACCACGCAGATTTCAGCTGGAAATGCAGATGGAACATTCGTTTGAGAAAAATGTGAGCATTTCTTCCTGCTGGATGTTTGCATCGGATTCCGTGTCTCTTCCACGTTTGGACACTTCCGGAGTGTGTCCGACAAGTCACAGACAATGAGCGGACTTCCTGGTGTCCCTAATGATGCCGCTTCGCAGACAATATAAAACCGCGCGAACCGAAACTCGTTGGCATCTGCTATTGAAAATACGGCAGATGCCAATTCAAACATCGGCTTCGCGCGGTTATGTTTTGTTCTGCGGCATCCATAAGGGACACACACGAAAGTCCTAAAATTGTCTGCTGACTTGCGGACACAGTCCGTAGAGTGTTCCAAACTTGGGAAGACACGGATTATCGCGGATGCAAGCATCCGGCGGGTTAGAAATGCCACTTTTTTTGAACAGAATTTCCATTTGCATTTTCAACTGAAATCCCCAAGTGTGCCTCTTGTAATATTCCTTATCGCTTCAAGGCAAACTGGCTATTCCCGATGCGACAGTCCTTTCTTCTGCCTTTATGCGCGGAGGTGTTCTTTGATGGTTTCAAGAACGGAATAGGGAATGTAGAGATGCCCGCGTCCGGTCCCGATCTGGATTGTGGGTTTGTTGGTGCCGTGGAAGTCAGAGCCGCCGCTGATGAGAAGCCCGTTCTCTTTTGCAAGCCGCTTGACGTACTGTTCCTCGCCGGTGGTGTAGGTCGAGTAGATCGCCTCGATGCCGTCAAGGTGGACTTCTTTTAACTCGTCGATCAGATGCTGCAAGGTCGTCTGGTTCATGTGGTAGAGCAGCGGGTGTGCCAGAACGGCGATGCCGCCTGCGGCGTGGATCAGTTCGACTGCCTCCATCGGGGAGACTTTAAAGCGGCCGACATAGCATTTGCAGCCGTCGCCGATATATTTTTCAAACGCCTCCGAGACGCTCCTAATCTGATGGCTGTCGTAGAGAAAACGTGCGATATTTGCGCGCGTGATGACACTGTCGGGATTGGCAGCAAGGAGTGCTTCCGTGGTAATGGAAAAGCCTTCGCGCTGCAGGGCAGCCACTATTTTTTCATTGCGCGCATCACGGCAGCGGCGGAACTCGTTTGTTTTCTCGATAAGGAGCGGGTGCTCCGGATCAATGTAGAGACCGACGATATGGACTTCTTTTCCACCGCCGGCTCTGGTGGGCAGCTCATATTCCGTGGAAAGCTCGATGCCGGGGATTAATTCAATACCACAGGCGGCAGCGGCGGGAGCAGCTTTAGAGACACCTGCCGCGGTGTCGTGATCTGTGAGCGCAAAGGCGGACAGACCGGCAGCCTTTGCGGCAGATACGATCTCGGTGGGAGTAAGGGTGCCGTCCGACTCGGTGGAGTGGACATGAAGATCTATGATGCGGTGTTCCATGGTAAAATCCTCTCTTCAGATAATCTAATTCAGACTAATCATAGAGAAAAAAATCACATTTGTCAAAAAAATATGGAAACCAGTTGAACACGTAGTAAAATAGAACTATAATACAAAGGTACTAAAAAATATACACGGATGTAGAGAATACAGCACACAGGAGGAGCGAAATTGTTTGAAAATGTACGAATCAAAGAGAGACTGACAAAAGCATTTGTTATGGTGGCGGCAATCACTGCCATAGGAGCGGTAGTCGGGCTGGCAGCGATGCTTGTGATGTCGAACCGTTATTCCAGCGCACTTGTGAATTACGGTTTTTCACAGGGAGATATCGGCAAGGCGATGATCACATTTGCCAACACGAGATCAGCGACCAGAGGAATCATCGGATTTGATGAGCAGGGACTGTTGGATGATGCCATGACAGAACATGACGAACAGAAAGCAAAGTTCGAGAATTACTTCGCAACCGTTGGGGATGTAGTAACGACGAGCGAGGAAAAGGCACTCTACCAGCAGATTTCAGATAAACTGCAGCAATACTGGGCAGCGGAGGAACCGATCATCGAGCAGGGTGCAACCACCGATGCTACACAGTCCACAGCGGCACAGCAGCAGATGAAGGAAAGTCTGGATCCGATCTACGAAGATATCTATGCAGATATGATAGAACTGATGAATACGAAAGTGACGGAGGGAGACCGCTTGTCCTCCACTCTGACGGCAGTCAGCGTGATTCTTGCGATTGTGATTGTGGCAGTGTCAGCTCTGGCAATGGTTATGGCCAACAAGCTTGGCAATCAGGTGGCAAAGGGAATCTCCGGACCGCTTGAGGCACTTGGCGAGCGGTTTAAAACGTTTGCACAGGGAGATCTTTCTACTCCGTTCCCGGAGGTTTCCACGCAGGATGAGGTCGCAGACATGGCGCGTGAGGCGGCAGACATGGCAGATAAGCTGAATCTTATCATCAATGATGCGGGAAGAATTCTCGGATTGATGTCACAGGGCAATTACGCAGTGCAGTCGGAGCACAAGGACGGTTATACGCTTGATTTTGAAAAATTGATTGTGGCGATGCGCGTTCTGCGCGATCAGATGATAGAGACGCTGACATCGATCGAAGATGCGGCAAACCAGGTTTCTGCCGGTTCCGGCAACCTTGCAGAGGCATCTCAGAGTCTGGCGGAGGGCGCAACGGATCAGGCAGGAGCTGTGGAAGAACTGCAGGCGACCATCACAAGCATTACAGAGAATATCCAGAAGACCGCGGAGCAGGCAGAGGAATCTTACCAGCAGGCAAGGCAGTATGCAGGTGAAGCGGATCAGAGCAAGAATCAGATGCAGTCCATGATTGATACCATGAGCCGCATCAACGAATCTTCCAACAAGATTGGAAACATTATTACAGATATAGAGAATATTGCGTCACAGACGAACCTGCTGTCCTTAAACGCTTCCATTGAGGCGGCGCGTGCCGGCGAGGCAGGAAGAGGATTCGCTGTCGTTGCAGAGCAGATCAGACAACTGGCAGAGCAGAGTACACAGTCTGCGGTGGACACCAGAGAACTGATTGAGGCTTCCCTCAAAGAAATTGAAGAGGGCAATCAGGCAGTAGAGCGTGTGTCCACGTCTCTTGAAGAGGTAATTGACGGAATCAAGCAGATTGCGGAGACTTCCAAGCGCTTGAGCGATAATTCCAAGGATCAGGCAGAAGCCATGAAACAGGCGGAGGAGGGAGTCAACCAGATTTCCGAGGTTGTACAGTCCAATTCTGCAACGGCGCAGGAGTCCTCGGCAACGAGTGAGGAGTTGTCTGCGCAGGCGATTGCACTGGATGAGCTGATTGGGAAGTTTGTATTAAAAAATTAAAAATTGACAGATTCTGCGGTTGCCGAACCGAAAGAAAAGGGATATAATAGCAAGAAGAAAAGTTTCAGAACAGGGGGGAAGTCACATGCAGCTGCTGACATTTACATTAACGGGAATGGATTATGGAATATCACTTGAGAACGTGGAATCCATTGAGAGTAAGATGAATGTCGTGGTTGTACCGACTTCTCCTGCCAATATCAGAGGCATCATCCGCCTTCACGGAGAGATCCTGCCGGTGTTTTCCCTTGCATCCAGATTTGGACTGGGGAACATTGCGGTGGACAACCTTGTGGTTGTCAATGTGGGCGGCATGAAGCTGGCACTTGAGGTGGAAAAGGTAAAGGAAATTGTGGACGTGGAAGATTCCAGAGTGCTTCCGATGCCGACACTGATGAGCGGACAGCAGTGCTGTTTTAATGATGTGGCTTCCTGTCAGAAGGAGCTGATTGTGATGCTTGATGTCAAGAGTCTGGTATCACAGGAGGAGCAGGCGGCGATCCGCAAGATGATCAGCGACAACACCAGCGACAAATAATAAAAAACACTTGACACGGATACGTGTGTGTGATAGATTTAAATAGTTGTTAGAAAACAAAGTAGAGTATCCACTCTCACCGGAGCACAAATACGTGACTCATGGTTCATATTTCAAAGTATTGCGAACATATCATGTTCCGGGTTTGAATGTTTAGTGGATAGTCTGCCTATCCACTTTTTTATTTGGAGGTACGATACCATTAGCGAGTTAATGATTAACGAACAGATCAGAGACAAGGAGATTCGTCTGATCGGAGAGAACGGAGAACAGCTTGGCATTATGTCAGCACGCGAAGCAATGAAGCTGGCGGAAGAGGCAGAGCTTGATCTGGTGAAGATTGCTCCAACCGCAAAGCCACCTGTATGCAAGATTATCGACTACGGCAAGTACAGATATGAACTGGCACGCAAGGAAAAGGAAGCCAGAAAGAAGCAGAAAGTGGTTGAGATCAAAGAGATTCGCTTGTCGCCAAATATCGATTCAAACGATTTGAACACCAAAATGAACGCTGCGAAGAAGTTCCTTAGCAAGGGAGACAAGGTGAAGATCACATTGCGCTTCCGTGGACGTGAGATGGCTCATATGAATGCGAGCAAGCACATTTTGGATGATTTTGCCGCAAGCCTCGGCGAAATAGCAGTAGTGGAAAAAGCACCAAAAGTTGAAGGTAGAAGCATCAGCATGGTGTTGGCAGAGAAAAAATCATAATTAAGGAGGAACATATCATGCCAAAAATGAAAACCAGCAGAGCAGCTGCAAAACGTTTCAAAGTAACAGGAACAGGAAAGTTAAAAAGAAATAAAGCTTACAAGAGACATATCTTAACCAAGAAGACAACCAAGAACAAGAGAAATCTTCGTAAGCCGGCAATGACCGATGCAACAAACGTTAAGAACATGAAGAAGATTTTACCATATTTATAGGAATAAGTTAAGGAGGAATGCAAAATGGCAAGAGTAAAAGGCGGATTAGGCGCTAAGAAAAAGCATAATAGAACATTAAAATTAGCAAAGGGTTACAGAGGCGCACGTTCCAAGCAGTATCGTGTAGCAAAGCAGTCTGTCATGAGAGCCTTAACAAGTTCTTATGCAGGCAGAAAAGAGAAGAAGAGACAGTTCCGTCAGTTATGGATCGCACGTATCAACGCAGCTGCAAGAATGAATGGTATTTCTTACAGCCAGATGATGCACGGATTAAAGGTAGCTGGTGTGGACATCAACCGCAAGATGTTAGCAGAGATGGCTGTAAACGACGCACAGGGATTTGCAGCACTGGCAGAGCTGGCTAAGAGCAAGGTAGCTTAAGGAACAGCAGACAGAACCTATCTCGTATGTGGGACAACCCATATGAGATAGGTTTTTTTATGTAACAGGAAAGCAGGATTTTTTGGTATCGGTATTATACAGCATCTGAATTTTGTATGTTCCAATTTACAGCAATATACGGTATAATATTAGCGATTTTTGAACGCAAAGGGAACTACGAAAGGGAAACGGGAATATTTATATGAAGAATATATGGCGTATTTTTGCAAAAGACATTAAGGGACTGGTGAAGAATCCATTCGCAATGATTATTGCGCTGGGACTCTGTGTCATTCCATCGCTGTATGCATGGTTTAACATCTATTCAAACTGGGATCCTTATGCGAATACTTCCAATATCAAGATTGCGGTCGTGTCGGAGGATAAAGGATACACCCTTTCGGATGGAACGACAGAGAACATGGGCAATGAAGTTGTGGAGGAACTGAAGGAGAATACCAAGATCGGATGGGTGTTCCTTGAGGATTCGGATGCCGCACTTGAAGGTGTCAGGAACGGAGATTACTACGCGGCTGTCATCATCAGCGATAGCTTTACATACAGTATGTATAATGTGTTCAAGGAGAACTTTAAGAATCCGACGATCACATATTATGAGAATGAAAAACGGAATGCGGTTGCAACCAAGATTACGGATACCGCTGTATCGACGGTAAAGCAGAGCATCAACGAGAAGTTTATCGAGGTGGTTGCAAGTACCATTTTTACACAGACGAACGAACTGTCCTCTGAGATGGAGAATCAGGATGTGTTCAGCGAATTTGAGGGCAAACTGACCAACCTGAACAACAATCTGATCGGTTACAGTGATATGATTGATGAGTTTATTTCGGCGAATGCAGTGCTGGAGGCAGAGATCAAAACCGCAGACGGAGAACTGCCGAAGCTCAGCAGCCAGATTCAGAATGGCGAGAAGAGTTTCCAGAATTCGCAGAGCAATCTGAATTCCACGAAAACTTCACTGGAGAATTTCAGCAGCAATGTGCAGACGACACTGGATGGCATCAATCATTCGATCAATTCCATCACAACGGATATCAACAACGCGAACCTGGCGCAGAATGCGCAGTCTACGGCAGACAATCTGAACAAGACGGCAACCGATACGGCGGAACTGATCCGACAGTTAAACCAGTTGAAGAAGAGTCTGGCAGATCAGGCGGCAAATTCATCGGGAACCACAGGCTCCACGGAGGGCACAGGCTCCACGGAAGGAACAGGCTCCACGGAGGATACAGGTTCCACAGAAGGAACAGGCTCCACAGAAGGAACAGGCTCCACGGAGGGGAGCGGTTCCATAGATTCGATCGTGTCCGATGAGGTGAATCAGCAGATTCAGGAGATCTTAAATACCTTAAACAGCATGAACAATGGTGCTGAGGATATTCAGAATGCATTAAATGCTTTGCTCCAGCAGGGCGGTGGTACAGACGGCTCCGGTCAGATTGTTGCGGATATGGTGAACAGATCTGTGGCAAGCGTGACACAGGTGTTAAACAACTGCAGCGAGTCGATCACCAATCTGAAGAATATGTATACCAACAGTCTTGTTCCGCAGATGGACGGAGTGTTAAACAGTGTATCGCAGATGCTCGGCAATGTGACAAAGCTTCTGGATAACTTAAATACCGCAGTAAATGATATGGGCGTGGTGTTTGACGGAATTCAGACAACGGTCAGTGACACGACGGAGAGCCTTGAGCAGATCCAGACCGTGATTGACAATGTGAGCACAAAGCTGACGGAACTGATCAAACGGTTGGAGAGTGCGGAAGATGATGAAAAAGTAGATGCACTGCTGAAGTTTTTGCAGGGTGATCCGGAGGATTACGGCGCCTTCTTTGCAGAACCGGTACAGGTGACGACACAGGAGATCTACGCGATTGCAAATTACGGATCGGCGATGACGCCGTTCTATTCCGTGCTTGCCCTCTGGGTAGGAGGAACGATTCTGGTGGCACTGATCAAAGTGAAGCCGGATACCGCAGGGCTTTCCAACCCGAAGTCCTATCAGTTGTTCTTCGGAAGATATCTGCTGTTCTTTGTGTGTGGGCAGATCCAGGCGGCGATTATTGTTCTGGGAGATATTTATCTGCTCCACTGCCAGATCCTCTATCCGGGCTTATTCTGGCTGACGGCAGCACTGGCAAGCTTTACCTTTACGCTGTTTATCTATGCGATGGCGCTGGCTTTCGGCGACGTCGGCAAGGCGGCGGCGGTCGTAGTCATGGTTATCCAGATTGCAGGTTCCGGCGGAACGTACCCGATTGAGACGCTTCCGGAGATTTATCAGAAGATTTATATCTTCTTCCCGTTCCCGTATGCCATCAACGCAATGCGTGAGACGATTGGCGGTATGTACGGAAGCGATTATATGAAGTATCTGGGAGAACTGCTGCTTTTTGCGGTGGCGGCGCTTCTGATTGGTCTTGTGATCCGGCTTCCGTTTGTGAAGATCAATCATTTTGTAGAAAAGCGTATGGAAGATACGGAAATGATGTAGGAAATGGGAGATTTTATGGAAAAGAAAGAAAAATACGAACAGATGTATGAGATGCTCGTGACGTATGAGCGCAAGATTCACGAGAAGAATCAAAAGAGAATCAGTATCGGTTTAAAGTGTATTATTATTATTCCGTTGATCTTCCTGTTCCTTCTGTTCTGGACAGAGAGCAATAAGGTTGTGTTTCTGATTCTGTGGATTGTATCGCTGTTTTTGCTGGCAGCCTATCTGATTCTGGTGGAGTATATGGACTATAACCTTCAGGAAAAGTTAAGCGAGATCAACGACGAGGGGACACGCGTGGATTCCCTCATCGGACTGGAGATTGATAATGTTCCGGGAAATCTCAGAAATGTGATTCAGAGGATTGACGACGGATTAAACTCAGAGGCGGAGACCCGGCTGATTGAGACTAAGGCATCCGGGGAAGAAACGCAGACTGTGGAAAAGGCACAGACTGCGGAAGAGACAGAGAAACAAAAGGATGCGGATGCACAGGCTGTAGAAGATGCAGATGCACAGAAAGATGCGGATGCACAGGCTGTGGAAGATGCAGATGCACAGAAAGATGCGGACACGGAGGTGAAGGAGAATGCGTAATATATTTAAGATTTTTTTCGCCGATGTCAAGCGCATCAGCACCAACGTGGTGGCTGTCGTTGTGATCCTGGGACTCTGTATTCTGCCGTCTTTGTATGCATGGTTTAATATTTTGTCAAACTGGGATCCGTACGGACCGTCCGCAACCAGAAATCTTAAGATCGCGGTGGCGTCGGACGACGAGGGAGTCACAATTTTAGGGAACAGTGTAAATGTTGGAAGCAGTGTCATCTCTGCGCTTGAGTCGAACACGACGATGGGCTGGGTGTTTACGGATACGACCGATGAGGCGATCGACGGCGTCTATGATGGAAGTTATTATGCGGCGCTCATCATCCCGGAGAATTTTACGGAAGATATGATCAGTTTCCTCGGCGGAGAGGTGGATCATCCGGATATTATCTATTATGAGAATGCCAAGAAAAACGCCATTGCCTCCAAGATCACACAGAAGGCCAAGACGGCTGTGCAGGAGCAGGTAAACAGCACGGTGGTGAGTACCCTTGCAGAGACCACGATGAAGGTGACGAACGCCCTCTCAGATGTGGATGCGGAAGATTCCGATCCGGCGGAGAGTGTTCTGGTAAGACTCAATAATTTAAGCAGCGACCTACAGAGTTACATCAATATATTGAACTCGTTTGTCAGCATTATGAATTCCGCCCAGAGTATTGTGGAGGCGAGTCAGACCATGCTTCCGAATGTGAACAACATGGTTTCCAACGGTCAGGCATCCATCAACAGCATGGAGAGTCTGCTGGTTGCGGGCAACAGCACGGTGAGTTCGACGGCGGATATGGTGTCGTACAGCTTTGACATGATGAACGATTCGTTAAATAATGTGTCGTCCGTCATTACCAATGCGTTAAACCGTCTCTCGGAGTATTCCCAGGGCACTTCTGTCACGGTACAGGGCTTATCGGCGATGATGCCATACGTGAGGCAGCTGTTTGATACTTCGGTATCCGGGTGGGAGGATACGGCGCCGGAGGATATGCAGGCGCAGATCAATGCAATCCGCACGCAGTTGGATATCATCACTGCGGACCTGACAGCGCTGGAGAACAATGCCGATACATCGATGGAGACGGTAAGGAATCTCAGTAATAAAATTGTGACGGAGATTGCAAACTGCCAGAAAGCGGTCGATGGACTGCGCAATGATTTTGCTTACAATGTCAAGCCGAAGTTAGAGAACACAATGAGCTCCATGCAGCAATCCATGATTGCCGCAGCGGGTATTTTAGACGGCGTAGATGCCGATTTTAACGGTGTGGAGAATGCACTTTCCGATTATCAAAGCACGCTTGAGCGTGGAAGCAACAGCCTTGGCGGATCACTGTCCATGGCGCAGGAGCTTCTCGCCAAGCTAAACAGCGTCACGGCGGATCTGGTAAGCTTACAGCAGAATGACCAGTATCAGGAGCTGCTTGAAATCGTAAAGAGTAATCCGGAGGAGCTGGGAGCCTTTATTTCTTCCCCGGTAAATCTGGAGACGGTCGGTATCTATGAGATTGAAAACTACGGCTCGGCGATGTCTCCGTTCTACACGATCCTCGCTCTCTGGGTAGGAGCGCTGATTCTGGTTGCGATCATCCACGTGAAGGTGCATCCGGTTGAGGGCGTCGAAAATGTGAAGCCGTACCAGGAGTATTTCGGAAGATACATGATCTTTTTCCTGGTGGGGCAGACACAGACGCTTTTAACGGTTCTGGGCAACCTGTTTTATATTAAAATCCAGTGCCATCACCCGGTATTATTCTGGCTGGCAGGCGCTGTGGCGAGCCTGGTATTTACCCTGTTTATTTACTCACTGACCGTGGCATTCGGCAATGTCGGTGAGGCGCTAGCGATTGTGGTCATGGTAATCCAGGTAGCCGGTGCCGGCGGGACGTTCCCGATTGAGACGCTGCCGAAGGTATACCAGATGCTCTATAAGTATCTGCCGTTCCCGTACGGCATGAATGCCATGAGGGAGACGATCGGCGGACTTTATAAGATGGATTACTGGAAGGATCTCGGAGCGCTCGGTATCTATGTATTGATTTCACTGTTTATCGGACTTGTAGTGGCAATTCCGTTCCGCAAACTCAATCATATTATCGAGAAGAACAAAGAGGGATCCGGAGTTATGATATAATGAACTCTGACGAGTTCATATTAGAAGTTCCTGCGGAACTTCAGATGCGCAAAAAGCAGCGCGAAGAAGATGATATAGCAACAGGGAGCAGATTATGATGCGTTTGATACAAATGGTTCTTTTACTCACGGGGCTGCTCATGGTGGCAGCTCCCGGGGCATGTACAAGAAAAGATGACCGGGGTAAGCCGGAGACCGAGAAGCGCACCCGCACGATTGGGGGATGGCTGACTGCGGCAGCGGTTATCTGGATGATTACGGAAGTATTGAGAAGTTTTTAAGTTATTTTGGGTATTCCTAATAGGTATACCCATTTTTTGTTCGGATATTGACAAAAAAAAATGTACATTGTTATTATCAATGGTAAGTGTGATGTGTAATTTCAGATAGTAAGGAAGGTTTTCTTAAATGAGAAGACAGGTATTATCGCTTCTGGTCGAGAATAATCCGGGTGTGACGAGTCATATTTCGGGGCTGTTCAGCCGCAGAGGCTACAACATTGACAGTTTTTCCTCGGGAGTGACAGCGGATCCGCGCTATACGCGGATTACGATTGTGGCGAGCGGGGATGAACAGATTTTAGAGCAGATTGAAAAGCAGCTTGCCAAGCTTGAGGATGTGGTTGACATTAAGAAGCTGGAGCCGGGCTCGTCTGTGACGCGCGAGCTGATTATGGTCAAGATACGCGCCAGAGATACGGAACGCCAGCCGATTTTAAATGTGACGGAGATTTTCCACGGCAAGATTGTCGATGTGACACACGATTCCATGGTGATTGAGCTTACCGGGCATCAGGATAAGCTGGAAGCATTTCTGGATCTGCTGCAGGGGTATGAGATCCTGGAACTGGCAAGAACGGGAAGTACCGGTCTGTCCAGAGGAACTGCCGATGTGAAGATGATCGACGAAAACGGACATCTGCAGAGTTTGTAATACATACTAATTGTGAACGAGCGGCAGACATCACAGATGCTGCTGCTATGTATAAAAAATGGAGGAAAAAGATATGTCAGCAAAAATATTTTATCAGGAAGACTGTAACCTTTCACTGTTGGATGGTAAGACCATTGCCATCATTGGATACGGAAGCCAGGGACATGCACACGCATTGAACTTAAGAGATTCCGGATGCAAGGTCATTATCGGTCTCTACAAGGGCAGCAAGTCCTGGAAGAAGGCAGAGGAGCAGGGATTTGAAGTATATACAGCTGCAGAGGCAGCAAAGAAAGCCGACATCATCATGATCCTGATCAATGATGAGAAGCAGGCGGATCTTTACAAAAACGACATCGAGCCGAACCTTGAGGAAGGCAATATGTTAATGTTCGCACATGGATTCAACATTCATTTTGGATGTATCGTACCGCCGAAGAATGTCGATGTTACCATGATCGCTCCGAAGGCTCCGGGACATACCGTTCGTTCCGAGTACCAGGCAGGAAAGGGTACTCCGTGTCTGATCGCTGTAGAGCAGGATGCGACCGGCAAGGCACAGGATCTGGCGCTTGCCTATGCACTTGGCATCGGCGGAGCAAGAGCTGGCGTGCTTGAGACAACCTTCCGCACCGAGACCGAGACCGATCTTTTCGGTGAGCAGGCAGTTCTCTGTGGTGGTGTGTGTGCACTCATGCAGGCAGGCTTTGAGACACTCTGCGAGGCAGGATATGATCCGAGAAATGCATACTTCGAGTGTATCCATGAGATGAAGCTGATCGTAGATCTGATCTACCAGTCAGGTTTCGAGGGAATGAGATATTCTATCTCCAACACGGCTGAGTACGGCGATTACATCACCGGACCGAAGATCATCACAGAGGACACCAAGAAGGCAATGAAGAAGATCCTCTCCGACATTCAGGACGGAACCTTTGCAAAAGAGTTCTTACTGGATATGTCTCCGGCAGGAAGACAGGTTCACTTTAAGGCGATGAGAAAGCTTGCTTCCGAGCATCCGTCAGAGCAGGTCGGCAAGGAGATCCGTAAGCTTTACAGCTGGAACAACGAGGCTGACAAGCTGATCAACAACTAAGAGCTAAGAGCGGAGAATGAATCCGCAAAAAGAATAGAGAATCTGCCGCATGGAGTGCGAAGTGCTTCCGGCGGCAGATTTTTTATTTCATAGGAAATACCGTGATACATTCATGTGTGAAAGTGGAACTTTCCTATGAAATAAAAAACGCTCCGCGAGGATGCGCAGCTCGCGGTAAGGAAAATATCGCTTTGCGAAACGCGAGCGCGCGGAGAATCTCGCAAGCGAGATTCTTTTTTATGTGGATGCCAAAATCCGGTTGACAAATACATCCAGTATGTTAAAATAAATCATGTTCATGCATAAAATGAATCAAAGTATGTGACCGTGAGAAGGAGCATTAAGAACGGAAGAATGACAGAGAGCCGCCGGGTGGTGTGAGACGGTATTTGGAAGTTCCCAACTCGCCTTTGAGTCCTTTGCCGGAAGCCAGTGGCAGCGCCAGCGGTGTGTAAGGCAGAGCGTGTGATTCGCGTTAAGAATGATAAGTGCGTACCTGCGCATAGCGCGGTGCGAAGCAGAGTGGTACCACGGAGTAGCGTTACTTCGTCTCTTACGGCAGATGTCGGGAGACGGAGTTTTTTTGTTATTTCAAGCGTTAATGAAAGATGAGGAGAGAGAAGATGTCAGAACTTTACAATCACAAAGTTGTCGAGAAAAAATGGCAGAAAGTCTGGGATGACAACAAGGCTTTTGCGGCGACAGACGATTACAGCAAGCCGAAATATTATGCACTGGTGGAGTTCCCGTATCCGTCCGGACAGGGACTGCACGTAGGACATCCGAGACCGTACACGGCACTCGATATTGTGGCAAGAAAGCGCCGTATGCAGGGATACAATGTGCTTTATCCGATGGGATGGGATGCATTTGGTCTGCCGACCGAGAACTATGCGATCAAGAATAAGATTCATCCGAAGATCGTTACCGAGAATAACGTGAAGCGTTTTAAGGAGCAGTTACATTCACTCGGATATTCCTTTGACTGGGACAGAGAGATCAATACGACAGATCCGTCCTATTACAAGTGGACGCAGTGGATTTTCTTAAAGCTGTTTAAGGCAGGCCTCGCTTACAAAAAAGAGATGCCGATCAACTGGTGTACTTCCTGCAAGGTCGGTCTTGCAAACGAGGAGGTTGTCAACGGTGTCTGCGAGCGCTGTGGAGCTCCGGTTGTCCGCAAGGTAAAGAGCGAGTGGATGTTAAAGATTACCGATTATGCCGAGAAGCTGATCGAGGGACTGGATCACGTGGATTACATTGAGCGCGTCAAGGTATCCCAGAAGAACTGGATCGGCAAATCCCAGGGCGCCGAGGTGGATTTCTCCATCAAGGGCAAGGAGGATAAGCTTCGTGTATACACGACCCGCTGCGATACATTGTTTGGTGTTACTTACATGGTTGTATCCCCGGAGCATCCGATCATCGACAAATACAAGGATGAACTGAAAAACTGGGATGCGATTGCGGCATACCGCGACGAGGCAGCGAAGAAGTCTGATTTTGAGCGTGCAGAGCTTGCCAAGGAGAAGACAGGCGTGCAGATCGAAGGTCTGACCGCGATCAATCCGGTCAACGGCAAGGAGATTCCGATCTGGATTTCCGATTATGTTCTGATGTCCTACGGAACCGGAGCGATCATGGCAGTGCCGGCGCACGATGAGCGTGACTGGGAATTTGCCAAGAAATTCAACCTGCCGTTAATTCAGGTCGTTGCAAAGAACGGCGAGGAAGTAGACATCAATGCGGCTGCATTTACAGATGTGGCAACCGGTGTTCTGATCAATTCGGATTTCTTAAATGGACTTGAGGTCAAGGACGCCAAGGCAAAGATGATCGCGTTCTTAGAGGAGAAGAAGATCGGTACCGCGAAGACCAACTACAAGCTGAGAGACTGGGTATTCTCCCGCCAGCGTTACTGGGGCGAGCCGATTCCGATCGTACACTGCGATAAGTGCGGTTACGTTCCGATCGATGAGAGCGAACTTCCGCTGATGCTTCCGGAGGTGGAGAGTTATATGCCGACCGACAACGGAGAATCGCCGTTAGCTGCAATGACGGACTGGGTGAACACCACCTGCCCGTGCTGCGGCGGTCCGGCAAAGCGTGAGACAGATACCATGCCACAGTGGGCGGGATCTTCCTGGTATTTCTTAAGATATACCGATCCGCACAACGACGAGGCACTCGCAAGCAAAGAGGCGTTAAAATACTGGATGCCGGTTGACTGGTACAACGGCGGTATGGAGCACACGACACTTCATCTGCTCTACTCCAGATTCTGGCATAAGTTCCTCTACGATCAGGGGGTTGTTCCGTGTCCGGAGCCTTACCAGAAGCGTACTTCCCACGGCATGATTCTGGGTGAGAACGGCGAGAAGATGAGTAAGTCCAGAGGAAACGTCGTAAACCCGGACGATATCGTAAGAGAGTACGGTGCCGATACGTTAAGAACCTATGAGATGTTCATCGGTGCGTTTGATTTGAGCGCTTCCTGGTCGGAAGATGGCGTCAAGGGATGCCGCCGCTTCCTGGAGCGTATCTGGAAACTGCAGGATATCATGACCAACGAGGAGGGATACTCTTCGGATCTTGAGACAAAGATGCATCAGACGATCAAGAAGGTAAGCAGTGATTATGAGAATCTGAAGTACAACACGGCGATCGCAGCAATGATGGCGCTGCTCAATGATTTTACAAAGAAGGGCTCCATCACAAAGGGCGAGTACAAGACCCTGCTCATTCTCTTAAATCCGGTAGCACCGCATATCACAGAGGAACTCTGGCAGATTATCGGCGGCAGCGGCTATGTATATGAGCAGACCTGGCCGGAGTACGAGGAAGCGAAGACCGTAGAAAATACCGTTGAGATTGCAGTGCAGATCAACGGAAAGACGAAAGGAACGCTGGCAATCGGAAGAGATGACGCGAAGGAGGATGTCATTGCCAAGGCAAAGGAATCCATCGCAGATAAGCTCACCGGCAACATCGTAAAAGAAATCTATGTTCCGGGAAGAATTGTCAACATTGTAATGAAATAAGATATGGAAAAAGGAACGAAGCTTTTAGAAGGTTCCATCTGGAAAGGGGTTGTAGCATTTGCAATCCCTCTCTTCTTGGGAAATTTATTTCAGCAGTTATATAATACCGTCGATTCCCTGATCGTCGGCAATTTCCTGGGCAGCGATGCGCTTGCCGCTGTCAGTTCATCCGGAAGTCTTATTTTTCTTCTGGTAGGATTTTTTAACGGAATTGCCGTTGGCGCAGGCGTTGTGATCTCCAAATACTTCGGGGCGAGAGACTATGAGAATCTGAAAAAAGCGGTGCATACGGATGTGGCATTCGGACTTGTCTCAGGACTTTTGCTCACCGTGATCGGCATGTTTTTGGCACCGCAGATTCTGGTGCTCATGGGGACGCCGGAGTCGGTACTGCCGAATTCAATCCTGTATTTCCGCATTTATTTTGCGGGATCGCTTGCATTTGTCATGTATAACATTGTGATGGGCATTCTGCAGGCGGTGGGAGACAGCAGGCATCCGCTGTATTATCTGATTTTTTCTTCGATCGTGAACATTGTGCTGGATCTGCTGTTTGTCGGTGTCCTTAGAATGGGCGTCGGATCGGCGGCGCTTGCCACGGCAATCTCACAGGCGGCGAGTGCGCTGCTCTGTTTTATCCGGCTGGTGCGCACGAACGATATTTATCAGGTAAAAATACGGGAGATCCGGTTTCATCCGGCGCAGCTTCGGCAGATTATCAGCTTTGGTCTGCCCTCCGGTCTGCAGAACTCGATTATTTCGATTGCCAACATCGTGGTGCAGTCCAATATTAACAAGTTTGGCGTGATGGCAGTCGCAGGCTGCGGTGTGTATTCCAAGATCGAAGGTTTTGCCTTCCTGCCGATTACCTGTTTTGCGATGGCACTCACAACGTTTATCGGGCAGAATCTGGGCGCAAGGCAGTATGACCGGGCAAAAAAAGGCGCGGCGTTCGGGATTGTCTGTTCCATGACACTTGCGGAACTGGTCGGCGTGATCGTGTATATGCTGATCCCGTACCTGGCGGCAGCCTTTGACAGCAGTGCCGAGGTTGTGGGATTTGCAACGCGGCAGGCACACGTGGAGGCGCTGTTTTACTGTTTCCTGGCGTTCTCACACTGTATTGCCGGAATCATGCGCGGTGCGGGAAAATCCGCGGTGCCGATGTTCGTGATGCTGGTTTCATGGTGTATCATCCGGATCACATACATTACGATAACCGTGCATTTTATTCCGAAGATCCAGGTGATCTTCTGGGCGTATCCGCTGACGTGGTCGATCAGCTCGATTATTTTCCTTGTGTATTTCCTGAAAGCGGACTGGATTCACAATTTTGAACGGGCAGAACAGAGATAAGAAAATGTAGAACATGGGGAAAAAGCGATGAAAAATGGGCAGAATGGCTGCTGGTGGCAGGGGCTTTATGTATGGGTATGGCAGGCTGCGGAAGTGAAGAAAAAAACACGTCGAACGCAGATGCAGAACAGAAAAGTGAGACTGCATCAGAGACAAGAGAAGAAGGACAGGCACCGGAGCAGACGGATACAGAAGGAAGCGAAGAGGCAGAATTACAGACAACAGAGTCAGAACATGCAGAGACGGGACTCACTTTCGCAGATCTTGCAGCGCTGCAGTTTGAATTTTGCAGTGGTGCAGGTGGATGGTCAACGGATTTTACCATTGAGAAGGATGGCTCTTTTTCCGGCGTATATCACGATTCAGATATGGGGGATACCGGGGATGGCTATCCGAATGGAACCATGTATTACTGCAATTTTTCAGGACATTTCACGAACTTAACGAAGGTAGACGACGATACTTATGAGATGTCACTTGCGGATATTTCCTATCAGAATACGGTCGGAGATACAGAGATTCTGGATGATATGCTTTATGTTTACACGGATGTCTATGGTCTGGAGGGAACGGATACCTTCCGGATCTATCTGCCGGGTACGCCGAGAGAAAAGCTGACGGAAGACGAATGGTTCTGGATTGCAGCGGGAAATGAGAGCGAAACGGAACTGACGATGACGGTGATCGTCAATGAGCCGAATGAATATGGAATTTATTCCTATGAGAGGTCAACCGCGTCAGAGGAAGCGCAGGGAATATATAATAGTCTGTTGAGCTACAACGACGAACTGGAACAGCAATTACAGAGTGCCTCAACGCAGCAGGAAATGAATGAGATTACGGCGCAGATGTACCAGAATAGTGACGATAGCTTAAACCAGATCTGGCACATCGTGAAATATAATTCAGATGAGACAGAATTCTCTCAGATTCTGGAAGAACAAAAAAGCTGGATCACGGAAAAAGAGGCGGAGGCGGAAAAGATCAGAGCGGCAAACAATGGTTCTTCGGCAGAGATGGATGTCAACATAAAGCTAAATGATCTCACCGAAGAACGCTGCAGGGAATTGTTGGAGTATTTGAAAAATTAAATAAAAAGATGATATAAAAAAACAGGAATCGTTCTCTTTCTGGCATACAGGGCGGAATATTCCTGTTTTTTGTTATTCTACTTGGAGTAGAGTGAAAAAATGTGGCAGATGTAGTAGAATAGAAACAGAAAGGAGAGAGGATGAATGATTGATAATGTGACGTTTGGAGGATTTGTCCGGACACTTAGAAAAGAAAAACAGATGACACAGCTTGAACTTGCAAAGATCCTGAATCTGTCGGACAAAACGATATCCAAATGGGAGCAGGGAAAGGCATTTCCAGACATTGCAGTCTGGGAAGCGCTCGCAGAAGCACTTGATGTGACGGTGGCAGAGTTGTTTGCAGGAGAAAAACTGCCAAAGGAAGAGGGAAAAGTCAGTACAGCTATATTTGAGGATGGCATTGCAGTGGCAGCAAATGAAGTCCGGCAAAAAAAGAAAAGATACCGGGGACTGTTGATGATTATGGCGGCGCTGTTAGTGGTGGTTGCAGGTCTGGGTATCGGCAAAAGCCTGAAAGAGAAATTTGCAGTATATATGGTCAGCATGGATGCAACTATTCTTGAGGTTCATGAAGATTATTGGGAAGTTAGAGGAAAGGTAACGGATGCCAAAGGACGCAGCGGAGTTTATGACATCAGTCTGACAGAACCATGGTATCTGGAGCACCCGGTGGATGGTAAGGAAGGAGATGAGATCCGCTTTTTTTACCGGGAGGATTGGAAAAATAGAACTTTGAAAGAAAACGAATATATACAAGGGATTTTTTCTATGGAGAAAGTGGAGGATGAGTAGAATCGCTAGTTGGGCTATAAAAGAAAAAATCTCCGCTGTTTATTTGCAAATAGCGGAGAGTTTCCTTTAAAAATTCTGATAGAACTGAATGAACTCATTGAGCGATTTGGAAGGTTTGCTGTTGGTGCGGTAGGCGAAACCAACCTCGCGCTTGTGAATCGGAATGCCGAGTGGAATCTCCACGAGGGCACCGGAGGCGAGATCGTCCTGCACGAAGCTTTTGATGACGCAGGCGACGCCGACGCCGATCCTGGCGAAATCAATCAGCAGATCCATGCTGGAGATATCGATGGAATCGTGAACAACGATATGATTCTCCTGCAGATAATCGTCGATGTACTGGCGTGTCATGTTGTTCTGGTCTAAGAGCATCAGTGTGGAGGATGTGAGGATCTCGTCTTTGCGGACGCCACGGGCATGCAGATTGCGCAGATAGTCTTTGGTCGCCACAAAAATATCCTCGATCTCTTCCAGATAGTCAAAATGTATATTCTTTACATTGTCCGGCTTCCCGATCAGACCGATATCGATTTTGTCATCCTCGAGCAGCTTTAAAGTGTCGTTCGTGGATTGACAGTGGATGGAGATCGTGATATGCGGATTCTGCCGGATGAATTCCTTTAAGTAGGGAAGCAGCATGTATTTGCAAAGGGTTGCGGAGACACCGATCTTCAAGTGACCGACCCCAAGCTCAATCGAGCGCTTTAACTTTTCTTCCCCGAGTGTGAGCGTCTCAAAGGCAGTCTTGACATGCTCGTAGAGCAGCTGTCCCTCGTCGGTTAATACTACGCCGCGGGAACTGCGGGAAAAGAGACGGCAGCCGACGCTTTCCTCGAGCTTCTGGATGGATTTGCTGATGGCGGGCTGGCTGATGTAAAGCTCCTTGGCAGCCTTGGAGATATTGCCTGTGTTGGCTACCGTATAAAAAATCCGATAGGATGAAAGATTCTGGTTCATAATAGTTCCTTTCCTTGGGGGTGTTGATTTCATAGATATTTGTATCTGTTCTGACAAAAGTATATCATGAATTAATGTTATGGTAAATATATTTATTATGTATTTTTATTATAGTATGTGCTATGATAAAATAGTCACGAATCAGATGAATATTACACACACACGAAAATAGAGTTTGATAGTAGGAGGGGATAGAATATGGGTATGACAATGACACAGAAGATTCTTGCGGCACATGCCGGACTTCCGTCTGTCTGTGCAGGGCAGCTCATTGAGGCAGATCTGGATCTGGTTCTCGGAAATGATATTACATCGCCGGTGGCGATTCATGAGATGGATAAGATGAAGGTGGACGGCGTTTTTGACAAGGACAAGATCGCGCTCGTGCTGGATCATTTCGTGCCGAATAAGGACATTAAGTCTGCGCAGCACTGCAAATGTGTCCGTGAATTTGCCTGCCGCCATGACATTACGAATTATTTTGATGTGGGAGAGATGGGAATCGAGCACGCGCTGCTTCCGGAGAAAGGACTCACGGTGGCGGGAGATGTCATCATCGGAGCGGATTCACATACCTGTACCTACGGGGCGCTCGGCGCATTTTCCACAGGCGTCGGCAGCACGGATATGGCTGCCGGTATGGCAACCGGAAAAGCGTGGTTTAAGGTGCCTGCTGCCATCAAGTTTAACCTGACCGGAAAGCCGGCAAAGTGGATCAGCGGTAAGGACATCATCTTACATATCATCGGCATGATCGGTGTGGATGGTGCTCTGTACAAATCCATGGAATTTGTCGGGGATGGCATACAGTATCTTTCCATGGACGACCGTTTTACCATTGCAAATATGGCGATTGAGGCGGGCGGCAAGAACGGCATTTTCC
The DNA here is from genome assembly GCF_000225345.1 of Roseburia hominis A2-183. Lineage (NCBI taxonomy): Bacteria > Bacillati > Bacillota > Clostridia > Lachnospirales > Lachnospiraceae > Roseburia > Roseburia hominis. Next base: position 1,750,996 of record NC_015977.1, on the reverse strand, counting down.
CTGTCGACGATCTGACGAAGCAGTATATGGAGAAGCATTCTAAGCGCCCGTATGTTATCTATGAGGCGGATGAGGATGCCGAGTATGAGCAGGAATTTACGATTGATCTTAGCACGTTAAAGCCGACGGTTGCATTTCCGCATCTGCCGGAGAACACGCACACGATCGACGAGGTGGGAGAGATCAAGATTGACCAGGTGGTCATTGGCTCCTGCACCAACGGCAGAATGGACGATCTGCGCGTGGCGGCATCGATTCTGAAAGGACACAGGGTGGCAAAGGGACTGCGCGTGATCGTGATCCCGGCAACACAGCAGATTTATCTGGATGCGATGGAAGAGGGTTTGTTAAAGACCTTTATTGAGGCGGGGGCAGTCGTTTCGACGCCTACCTGCGGACCGTGTCTGGGCGGTTATATGGGTATCCTTGCGGAACATGAGAGATGTGTCTCCACGACAAACCGGAACTTTGTCGGCAGAATGGGACACGTGGAGTCTGAGATCTATCTGGCAAGTCCGGCTGTGGCGGCGGCAAGCGCCATCACCGGAAAGTTATCCGGACCGGATGAGATTGCATAGGCGAGGAAAGGAGACAGAGCATGAAAGCAGCAAAGGGTCATGTATTTAAATACGGAGACAATGTCGATACGGATGTCATCATTCCTGCACGTTATCTGAATTCTTCTGATCCGAAGGAACTGGCGACACACTGCATGGAGGACATTGACAAGGATTTTGTGAAAAAGGTAAAAGCGGGCGATATTATCGTAGCAAATAAGAACTTTGGATGTGGTTCGTCGAGAGAGCATGCACCGATCGCCATCAAGGCTTCCGGCGTGAGCTGTGTCATCGCAGAGACATTTGCGAGAATCTTCTACCGCAACGCGATCAATATCGGACTGCCGATCATCGAGTGTCCGGAGGCGGCAAAAGCGATCGAGGCAGGAGATGAGGTTGAGGTTGATTTTGACTCCGGCATCATCACGGACAAGACGAAGAACACTTCCTATCAGGGGCAGGCGTTTCCTCCGTTTATGCAGAAGATTATCGACTGCGAAGGGCTGGTTAATTATATCAATCAGAAATAGAATTAACCTTTTGGGCAATCTGTTCCAGATAATTCAGATAGCGCCTGGAGATTTTAAGACCGGTGTAGATATCTGCGTATTCCTTCGGGGAGAGCGTATCGACATAGTTTTCCGGGAAATTTTTTTGAATGCCTGCCGCGCGGGCGAGATCAACGGCCTTGTTGTAGGCAATGGCGGCTTTTTCCTCGGAGGAGTAGCTGCCGATCTGGTAATTGCCATTGATGTGGATGACGGCGCGGTACCGCGGGAGTCCGTTCTTTAAAAACTGGAGCACCCCGTGGTAACGGTTGACGATCACAATATTGGAATAGCGGAAGTCACTTTTATCTCCGTTGACAAACTGATAGTCTCTTCCGGCAACAGCGTAAGGGCGGATGCCGTAGCGGGAGAGGATGGAATACTGCATGCCATAGTCGCTGACGAACAGATGCCCCTGCCGTTTCTGGATCTTGCGGCTGGAATAGTAGAACAGGTCGTCAACGTCAAACTTTAACTCCTCGATGCGCGAGAGATAGTAGCTGAAATAGCCGTTGCGCAGGTAGATCGGATTCTTAAAGTAAATGCCGTTGTTGCGGAAGTTCAAAAGCACGATGATTTTTTCAAAGGAGAGGGTTGTGGGCTGCTCAATATAATCTTCCGGCAGCTGATCCAAAGAGCCCAGAATGGCAAGTGCTTCCAGATAGGCATTGCCTGCGGTGGTCTCATCCGCATAGCTTCCGAGACTGATATGTTTATTTTTGTAATAGAGACCGGCACGGTAGTAGACCGTGCCGTCTTTTTTTGTGGCGATGGATACACCCTGCGTCATAGGTCACCTCTTGTTTACCATAAAAATATTATGTAAATAAGCATTAGGATACACTTTTGTGATGAGTATAGAATAACAGAAGGAAAGACGGGATGCAATAGCGGAAATCCGATTGACGAAAATATACAATTTTGCTATACTAAGAAGAGTTAGATGTGTGCAGGATGTCATATATTTTGGAAGGGGCCATTCTTAAATGAAAAAAATATCAACAAAAGTATTGATCCCGGTAGTGCTGCTTGCAGTGATTGCAGTCATTTCGGCGGTAACCGGATTAAAAAATGCCAATGAGCTGCATACCAGCAGCAAGGAGATCAGTGACACAACGGTGAATCAGCTGATGCTGTTAAATGACATTTCGTCGAATTTTAAGAGCATTGATGCAATCACATACCGGATGTGCGTGTCCACGTCCAAGGACGAGCGCGATCAGCTGATGGAGCAGGTGGATCAGTACCGCACGGACATTCAGACGTCGATTGATTCCTATGAGGCGCTGACACAGACGCAGGAGGAAGCTGCGGCAATGGAGACGCTTCGGGAGAATTTTGCCGATTACACCGAGGTCTATGACCGGATTGCAGACTTTATTTCCCGCGGGAATAAGGACAAGGCGAGACAGATATGCAATACGGTGCTGGCGCCGACCAGCGAGAATGTGGACGGCGTGCTCACGGAGCTGGAAGGGTATATGGAAGCAAATGTGGACGCCGGCGTGGCGGAGCAGGAATCTGTATACAATAATTCGCGGGCAGTCAGCGGCGTCACATTTGTACTTGTGCTGGTGTTCTTTGTCGTTGCGGTGATCGGATCGGTACGCACTGTTGTAAATCCAGTCAAGAGTGTGACGACACAGCTGAATGATATTTTAAAAGAGATCGAGTCCGGCAACGGAGATCTGACACGCAGAATCTCTTTGAAGAACAAGGATGAGATCGGACAGCTTGCCGGCGGCATCAACGTGTTCTTAGAGACCCTGCAGCAGATTATGAGCCGTATTGTGATTGACTCCAGGGAGATGGGCGAGATCGTATCGCGCGTTTCGGGCAGTGTCGGCACAGCAAACTCCAATGCCTGCGATATTTCTGCCGTGATGGAGGAACTCTCGGCTACCATGCAGGAAGTGGCGTCTGCCGTCAACACGGTCAATACCAATGTGGCGCAGATCGGGCAGGATGTGAATGAGATTACAAAAGAATCACAGGATATGAACTCCTATGCGACCGAGATGCAGAGCCGCGCGGAGGATATGAAGGAGAAAGCGGTTGCCAACAAGGAGACGACCAGCCGGATGATTACGGATATCATCGAGACTTTAAAGGCTGCCATTGAGGAGAGCAAGAGTGTGGATCGCGTCAACGAGCTGACGGAGGAGATCTTAAGCGTATCCAGCCAGACGAACCTCCTTGCACTGAATGCTTCCATTGAGGCGGCGAGAGCAGGCGAAGCCGGAAAAGGATTTGCAGTTGTCGCGGATGAGATACGAAAGCTGGCGGATTCCACCAGAGAGACCGCGAACAATATTCAGTCCATCAATGCGCTGGTAACGCAGGCAGTGAATAAGCTCGCCAACAATTCCAACGCGATCGTCGAATACATCGACGGGACGATCATGCCGGATTATGACCGATTTGTAGAAAACGGCGTACAGTACCGGGATGATGCGGCGTATGTGAACACCACGATGGATCATTTTGAGGAGAAGGCGCGCAACCTGCAGCAGATCATGGAGAAGACGGTGGATTCCATCCGCGACATTTCCACGGCGATCGAGGAGAGTGCAAACAGTGTCGGAAATGCAGCGAGCAGCACGACGGTTCTGGTGTCCAATATCGACACCGTTCATTCGGAGATGGAGACGAATCAGAGCATCAGCGACCGCTTAAAGGGAGAAGCCGGACGATTTAAAAATGTATAATATTTTAGTACGTTAGTGCATTGACATGAATGTACAGTTTCTTATATAATGTGAGTTAAGTATATAAGAGACTGTACATTTTTTTTGTACATCGCATGTTACAAGAAGAAAGAGATAAGAGGATTATGAAGATGGAATTAGTGTATGCAAGTACGAGAGACGCACAGGAAAGAGTAACGGCATCGCAGGCGATTCTGCGTGGTCTGGCAAATGACGGAGGACTGTTTGTACCGACACAGATTCCGGCGCTGGATGTGCCGATGGAAGAGCTTGGCAAAATGTCCTATCAGGAGACAGCATATGAAGTCATGAAGCGTTTTCTGACGGATTTTACCGAGGAGGAGTTAAAGCACTGTATCAATTCCGCGTATGACAGCAAGTTCGACACAGAGGAGATCGCACCGCTTGTGGAGGCGGACGGCGCATATTACCTGGAACTGTTCCACGGTTCCACGATCGCTTTTAAGGATATGGCACTGTCCATTCTGCCGTATCTGCTGACGACCGCTGCGAAGAAGAATCATGTAAAGAATGAGATCGTGATTCTGACTGCCACCTCGGGAGATACCGGAAAGGCAGCGCTGGCAGGATTTTCCGATGTTCCGGGAACGAAAATCATTGTATTCTATCCGAAGAACGGTGTAAGCCCGATCCAGGAGAAGCAGATGGTGACCCAGAAGGGTGACAATACGTTTGTTGTCGGCATTCACGGGAACTTTGACCAGGCGCAGACTGGCGTGAAGAAGATGTTCTCGGATGCGGCGCTGGCAAAAGAGATGGACGCTGCCGGATATCAGTTTTCCTCCGCGAATTCCATCAATATCGGAAGACTTGTACCGCAGATTGTGTATTATGTCTACGCCTACGCGAAGCTCTATGCGAATGGCGTGATCGCAAAGGATGAGCCGGTGAATGTCGTTGTTCCTACCGGCAACTTCGGCAATATTCTGGCTGCATTTTATGCGAAAAATATGGGAATACCGATTGCCAAGCTGATTTGTGCGTCCAACGAGAACAAAGTTTTATATGATTTCTTCTCCACAGGCACATATGACAAGAACCGTGAGTTTATGCTGACAAGCTCACCGTCGATGGACATTCTGATCTCCAGCAATCTGGAGCGTCTGATTTACCGCATTGCGGGAAACGACGCCGAGAAGAATGCCGCGCTGATGAGAGAACTGACGACCACCGGAAAATACGAGATCACGCCGGAGATGAGAGCACAGCTTAAGGATTTCTATGGCAATTACACAAGCGAGGCGGAGACGGCAGAGGTCATCCGCGCACTTTATGAGAAGACAGGCTACGTGATCGATACACATACAGCGGTTGCTGCCGGTGTATATGGAAAATACAAAAAGGATACCGGTGATGTAGACACCAAGACCGTGATTGCGTCCACGGCAAGCCCGTTTAAGTTTACAAGAAGTGTGATGGATGCCATTGACCACAAGTACGACAGCATGTCCGATTTTGAACTGGTGGATGAGCTGAGCCGGATTGCGAACGTAGCCGTTCCGCAGGCGATTGAGGAGATCCGCAATGCGAAGGTGCTTCACGATACCGTGTGTGAAGTGGATGAGATGCCGCAGGTAGTAAAGAATTTCCTGAAAATCTAAGAATAAAAATGTGAAAGACATAAAAAAGCTGCACGCCCCGCGCGTGCAGCTTTTTTTGATAAATCTTTTTTGATAAACTTATTTTTCGGAACAGATTTCAAAGATGAAGTGAAGCGTTCCAAACGGGAATAAAACCGGCAGAAGATAAGTCTCATGCTCAAAGGTAAGCAGATCTTTTTCTTCTACAACCGGAGCCTCCAGTGACAGATTCATGGAGAACTCGTTTGACATATTGACACAGAACAGACCGTTGTGCAGATTGATAAAATCTTCTACAGAAGAACGCACATACTCATCAAATTCTGTAAAGTTTTCGTTGACATACTTGGATGCAAAAGCAATACATGTATTCTCTGGAATATCGAGATAAGTCCGGATGGAAAACGATCCGCTTACTTTCTGTGATACGCAGTAGTTGGTCGGGTATTCCTTGCAACTGCTCGGAGAAACCAGTGTGAAATCATCTCCGATAAACCGATAGAGATTATTGAACAAAAGCTGGAAAAAAGAGATTTCATACTTTGAGAGCGGACGCTCAGCGAGAATGAAAAAGTTCTCGATCATATGGCGGATGGCATCCTGATCTTCCTCGGAGTAACTGTAATCGTCCAGTTCGTTCTCTGACTGATAATCAATGATCAACTCCTGCAGCTGCTGATTATTGATGAGTCCTTCGTCCACAAGTGCCTGTCCGAGAAGAAGAAAATCCGGCTTCTGCTCTGCGAGAAGCTTAGTCACTTCCGCCTCTGTGAGATATCCCTCATGAATGGCGAGTTCACCAAAACGCTTGTCCTCGTGTGTCTGAAGAATGACGATACGGTCTACCTCGTTTGCGGTCATATATCCGGCATGAATGGCAAGAGTGCCAAGTTTGATCTTGGTTGAAGACTTCCGATGCATGGTTTCTAACAGCTGCTCCCTGGTAACGACACCGTGTGATAATAAGTAATTTCCGAAAAACTGAGCGTACATAGCTTATCTCCCTTCAAATCTTGAAGAAATAATGTGATGAATCTGTTCTGCATTCAGCGGCTTCTGGATAAAATCGTTAGCCCCGGCTTCAATGGCAGCTTTTAACTGTGTCTGAGTACCGACGGATGAAACGACAATAATATCAGCATCCTTATCATATGCCTTGATCTCGGTAATGGCAGCAATGCCGTCCTTTACAGGCATGACAATATCAAGGAAAACCAATTCAGGTGACTCTTTTTTGTAGAGGTCGATGGCGTCCTGTCCATTGGAAGCTTCCAGAAACACCGGAGTACCATATGTGGAAACAATATCCTTTAACTGCTTTCTTGCAAGTATGGAGTCGTCGCCAATGAGAATCTTAATGCCATTTAACATCATAATGCATCTCCTCTGTCATCATAATTATATTCGCTTCTATTTTACACTAACAAGAAAAATAGTTCAATGAATATATTGAATTTTGTAAGAAGAAGATAGATAATGTAAAAAAATATGTCGAATCAGTCGACTGGAATGAGAGGATACAAGAATGGACGTAATGCTGATATTTGATGTGGTCATCGCCATTTTCGGGGTATATATGATCGCAGCAGCACTTAAGATGAAAAAGACCGGGAAGATCAGCTCGGCGGTCATCACGGCGGAGGAGATTGCCAGATGCAGAAAAACGAAGGAGTTCATAGCGTTTATTTACTGGAAAGAGGCAGTGTTCGGCGCATTGATTATCGCTGTGGGTGTCCTTGGAATTATCAATGATAAAGTGGTATCGCTCGGTGCATTTAACGTGGTTGAACTTTTAATCTTCCTGGCGGCATTTCTGTGGTTCCAGTCCCAGCTGCGCAAGGCAAGGGAACAGTTTTTATAAAAGATTCTCCGAATCATCAGATGGCATTCACAGGAACGTCACATTGCGACGATATGATGTCAAAAACAGGGAGGTATCTGCGTTATGAGAAGAATACTGGTAGTAGATGACGAAGAAAAAATCAGGGCGATTATAAGAAAATACGGAGAGTTCGATGGGTACGACATTACCGAGGCAAAAGACGGCATGGAGGCGGTAAAGCTCTGCAGAGAGCAGGATTTTGACGTGATTATTCTCGATATTATGATGCCGGAGCTGGACGGCTTTTCAACCTGCCGGGAGATCCGCAAGACCAAAAACATTCCGGTGATCATGCTGTCGGCACGCGGAGAAGAGTATGATAAGATTCACGGATTTGAACTTGGAATTGACGATTATGTGGTGAAGCCGTTTTCTCCGAAGGAGCTTATGATGCGTGTAAAAGTGGTCATTGACCGCAACGGCGGAAGAGATTCTGCAAGCACGAACGGGCATGAGATTTTCCAGGCGGAGGGGCTTGTCATTGATTTTACCGGAAGGACTGTGACGGTGGATGGAAAGCGCGCCGAACTTTCTCCGAAAGAATACGACTTGCTGTTTTATCTGGTGCGGAACCGGAATATTGCACTGGAGCGTGAAAAGCTGATTACCGAGGTGTGGGGATATGATTATTACGGGGACGACCGTACGCTGGATACCCATATCAAGCTGCTGCGCAGCAGCCTTGGGGACTACCGCAAGTTCCTTGTCACGTTAAGAGGGGTGGGGTACCGGTTTGAAGCATGAAAAAATCAGTATCAAATGGAAAATCTTTTTCTATCTTCTGGTGTTTACCGGAATCCTTTTGACGGTGCTGTGGCTTGTGCAGATCTGTTATCTGGACAAGTTCTATAAGAAGATCAAGTCCCAGGAGGCACTGGAACTCACCTCGGAAGTGATTGCGGTCTTACAGAGCGATTCCCAGAACATTGAAGAACAGATCGATGCGCTGGCGGCGCAGAATAACATGATCGTGTTTGTCACGGATACGGACGGGAATACCATTTACAGCGCGGAATATATCCCGAATTCCAGGCTGTGCGAGATGCCGCAGGAGATGATACAGAAGCTGTACGAAGCTGCCAAAAGCAAGGGCGGGAGCACGAAGCTGGAATTTGAGGGAGATATCGGGAAGAATGATTTTCAGAATCCGCAGGACGTGATGAATCCCGATGCGGCAGCTGATGCGGCGGGAGCCGGAAATATCCCGGATGCAGCCGATGTGACAGGAGCGGGAGCAGAAAATGCCCCGGATGCGGCAGCGGGTGCCACAGGAGCGGGAAACTCCCCGGATGCAGCCGATGTGGCAGGGGCGGGAGCAGAAAATGCCCCAGGTGCAGCCAACGGCGCAGAGCAGGAGACTGCAGGAATGCCGGCGGAGAACGGTTTTATGCAGAATCACGGACAGGAACGGATTGAGAGCGTCATTTACGTGAACGTCGTCTCGATCGATGGAAATGAGAGAATCCTGTTTGTGAACGCGCAGCTGACGCCGGTGGATGCGACGGTCAATACACTGCGTGCCGAACTGGTATGGATCACAGTCATCATGATTGTTCTCTCGCTCGGTATTGCACTTTTGATTTCAAGAAAAGTGTCACGTTCCCTGATCGGTCTGAATGCCTCCGCGAAGGAGATGGCAGGCGGCAATTTTGACGTTCATTTTGACGGAACCGATTACCGGGAGGTCGCGGAACTTTCCGATACCCTGAATATGACTGCGCGGGAACTTGGAAAGAGCGAGCGCCTGCGGCGGGAATTGATCGCCAATGTATCGCATGACCTGCGGACACCGCTCACGATGATCATTGCCTACGCAGAGGTCATGCGTGATCTGCCGGGGGAGAATTCTCCGGAAAATGTACAGGTGGTCATTGACGAGGCGGAGCGGCTGACCAATCTCGTCAATGATATGTTAGACATCTCCAAGCTTCAGGCAGGTGTAATGGAAAAAAATGTCACGGTCTACAACCTGACCGAGAGTATTCAGTCTGTATTTGCACGGTATAATAAGTTAAAAGAGCAGGATGGTTATAAGATCGATTTCTCCTACGACCAGATGGTCATGGTGGAGGCGGACGAGTACAAAATCTTCCAGGTCATCTACAATCTGGTCAATAACGCAATCAATTACACCGGGGATGACAAACAGATCTGGGTGCGTCAGATTGTGCGGGAAGACGGATATGTGCGGATCGAAGTGACGGACAGCGGCGAGGGAATCGCTCCGGAGGCGCTTCCGTATGTGTGGGACCGCTACTATAAAGTGGACAAGACACACAAGCGGGCGGTCATGGGAACCGGACTCGGACTTTCGATCGTAAAAAATATTCTGGAACTGCACGATGCACGCTACGGAGTAGAGAGTGAAGTGGGAAAAGGTTCTACCTTCTGGTTTGAACTGAAAGTATATCAGATTGTTTAAAAGAGCTGCCCGCGGATTGACGGAGCGGGCAGGAGGAAGCATGTGGCAATATGCGAACTTAGAACTCCGGCTATAATGGCCGGCGGTTCTTCTGATCGTAAAATCCGGTGTTTCTAATCACACCGCGTTTGACATCCCTGATGATCCGTGTCTTTCCAAGTTTGGAGCACTCCGCCGGATGAGTCCGCACGCCACAGACAATTTTAGAGCTTTCGTGTGGCGCTTATACCGCTGCTGAACAAAACATAATCGCGCGAAGCCGATGTTTGAATTGGCATCTGCCATATTTTCAATAGCAGATGCCAACGAGTTTCGGTTCGCGCGATTTTATATTGTCTGTGAAGCAGCGGCATTAGCGCCACTAGGAAGGTCGCTCATTGTCTGCGGCGTGTCGGACACAGCCGGCGGAGTGTTCAAACGTGGCAAAGACACAGAATAAGATGTCAAACGCGGCATGAAAGAAACACTCGCATTTTCCTCTAAAGAAGAGCCCCGTCCATTACAGACGGAGTTCTCTCATCTCGCGTATTTTCCATAGTATTCCATTTTGTCCGCTCCGTCAGTCCGGGGCGGCTTTTTTAGAACAAGGCGTGCAGTGAAAATCAGACACGCTCATCCATCGGGACATAAATCTTATGCTCGCCGACGTTTTTGTAGGCAGGACGCATGATCTTGCCGCCGCCTGCAACTTCCTCCAGACGGTGCGCACTCCATCCGGCGATTCGCGCGATGGCGAAAATCGGCGTGTAGAGTTCGACCGGAAGTCCGAGCATGCTGTAGGCGAATCCGCTGAAGAAGTCGACATTCGGGCTGACACCTTTATAGATCTTGCGCTCGGCGGCAATGATCTGCGGGGCAAGACGTTCCACTGCCGTGTAGAGTGCGAATTCTTTTTCATAGCCCTTTTCTGCGGAGAGACGCTTTACGAATCCGCGGAAGATCTGTGCACGCGGATCGGACAGCGAATAGACCGCGTGTCCCATACCGTAGATCAGACCGGCGTGATCGAACGCTTCCTTGTGGAGCAGGGCAGTCAGGTAACGGCTGATCTCCTCCTCGTCCGTCCAGTCCTTGAGATTGGCCTTCATATCGTCGAACATGCGCACCACCTTGATGTTGGCACCGCCGTGCTTGGGACCTTTGAGGGAACCTAACGATGCCGCAATAACGGAGTATGTATCGGTTCCGGAGGAAGATACCAGGTGGGTGGTAAAGGTGGAGTTGTTACCGCCGCCGTGTTCCATGTGAAGAATCAGGGCAATATCCAAAAGCTTTGCTTCAAGCGGCGAGAACTTGCTGTCCGGTCTTAAAATGTGCAGAATATTTTCGGCGGTGGAATATTCTTCCTTCGGGGAATGAATAAACAGGCTCGCGCCGTCATGATAATGCTTGTATGCCTGATAACCGTACACGGATAAAAGCGGGAAAAGACTGATTAACTGCAGACATTGTCTGAGAACATTGGGAAGCGAAACATCATCCGCCATCTCATCGTAAGAATATAAGGTAAGGACACTGCGCGCAAGCGTATTCATCATGTCCTTGCTGGGCGCCTTCATAATAATGTCACGCACAAAGCTGGTCGGCAGCGTCCGGTAACTGCTCAGCAGAGCCGAAAAGTCGCGCAGCTCATGCTTCTTGGGAAGCTTGCCGAAAAGCAGCAGATAGGTACATTCCTCAAAGCCGAAGTGGCTGTCCTCGGGAAGTCCGGCAATCAGATCTTTGACATTGTAACCACGATAGAAGAGCTCGCCGTCTGCGGGAACAGATTCACCATTGACAATTTTTGTGGAACTGACTTCCGAGATCTCCGTCAGTCCGACCAGGACACCTTTTCCGTTCAGATCGCGCAGACCGCGTTTGACATCGTATCTTGTGTATAATTCCGGGTCTATTTTTGAACATTCGGCAGACTTTGCGGCCAGCCGACGCAGTTCGGGTGTAATTTCACAGAATTGATTCATTGTTAGCCCTCCTTAATGTTTTCGTCTTTTCATCATAGCATATGTACTTATTTTTATACAAGAAAATTGAATTATATTTAATGAAAATTTTAAAATTTAAAAGAAAACTGGTACCTTAAAAAGGGAAAGTACCAAAAAATGCTTTCTTTTTTCAGAAGAGTCTATTACAATAAAAAAGGATCATCAGATGTAAAAAGGGAGGATACAGGATGGATCTGAATATAGAGTTGCTGGCAAAAAAGGCAATCGAGGCAAAGGAACATGCGTATGTACCATATTCCCATTTCAGGGTAGGTGCGGCGCTTCTTACTGCAGATGGTAAGATTTATACGGGATGCAACATCGAAAATGCCGCGTACACACCGACGAACTGTGCGGAGCGGACGGCGTTTTTCAAGGCGGTATCCGAAGGGGAGCGTGATTTTACGGCAATCGCCATCAGCGGTGACGCGGACGATTATCTGTATCCGTGCGGCGTGTGCAGACAGGTAATGTCGGAGTTCTGCAAGGCGGATACGTTTCAGATCATCCTGGTAAAGGAGGACGGAACATATAAGATTTTTACCTTGGAGGAGCTTCTGCCGGGCGCTTTTACCGAGACAGAGCTGAAAAAAGGACAGCGGATGTAGGGCGTCCGCAACAGAGGAAGGAGAGCGTTATGAGATATTCGATTGAGGGAGAACCGCTTCCGGTTGTAATCTGCAATCTGGAGCAGGGAGAGGTAATGATTACAGAGAGTGGTGCCATGTCGTGGATGTCCCCGAACATGAAAATGGAGACAACTGGTGGCGGCATCGGCAAGATGTTTGGAAGAGCGCTTTCGGGGGAAAGCATTTTCTTAAACCGCTACACGGCAATGAACGGGAATGGGATGATCGCGTTTGCATCGTCGTTCCCGGGATCAATCCGGGCGTTTGATATTGTACCGGGACAGGATTTGATCGTGCAGAAATCGGCATTTCTTGCTGCTGTATCCAGCGTGGATCTGTCCGTGTTCTTTCAGCAGAGAATCGGGAGCGGACTTTTCGGAGGAGAGGGATTTATTATGCAGAAGCTTTCCGGAAGTGGAACCGCATTTCTGGAATTTGATGGTTATATTAAAGAATATGAACTTGCATCCGGACAGCAGATTGTCGTGGACACGGGTTACCTTGCGGCAATGACAGGATCCTGTAAGATCGAAGTGAAGACGGTACCGGGAGTGAAGAATATGCTTTTCGGAGGAGAGGGTATTTTTAATACCGTGATTACGGGACCGGGAAGAGTGTGGCTGCAGAGCATGCCGATTGCGCAGATGGCAAATACGCTGCGTCCGTATTTCCCGAGCAATAATCATTAAGATGTGATGCACATTCTGCATTCAGAAAAAAATAGAAGTGTGCACAGAATTTGGCACTAATTTTTGGTTGCAGATCGGGGCATATTAAAGTATAATAAAACCAGTAAGAAACAGCCTGGGATGTGCGACACCCTACATTTTTGAACCTACATTTACTTTTATGGGATTCTTATATTTGGAGGCAGATGTCAAGCCACCAGTACCGCAAGGTACGCGAGCAGTGGAAGGCAGAAACCGACATGCGGTTACCCACCTAGCTATAGCTAGGAGTCAAAAACGTAGGAAACGGCATTTTGGGTGATACAAAAGATTCCGAGAGATACAACAGAAGCTTACAGTACGAGAGAGAACCTGTCAGGATACGAAGGATGACGGATACGAAAGATAGATCAGGTACCAAAGAGTTGAAAAGTTACGGAAGAAAGAAGCTGCCTTTGTGTGAGGCAGCTTCTGTTTTTTTACTCTTTTGCAGAGAATTCTGGGGCAAGGCATAAAGCGTGATGGGAAGTGGAAAATGGGAAAGAGAACAAAAAAGAGAGGCGTAAAGGCATACATCGCCATCGTATGTCTGGTGCTTTTGCTTGCGGCGGGTGCGCTTGCGTCTGGATATCGGGACAGACAGTTAAGGGAGCAGGAAACATTGCCCGAAGAGTGGGTGGAACTTGCGGAAATAAAAGAAGAACTCTCCTTTGGAGTATACGGGCAGGAAGACTGGAATTCCTTTTTTGAGACGTTTTCAGGAGACAGGCTGACCGGGGAAATACTGGGAGAACTGCTCGCAAAGCTGCAGCTGTCCGATTACATAGAGATCCCCGTCATGAGGGAATCGCAGAAAGTGTCAAGGGAAGACTGGAATTACGTCTACGGTCAGATTCTGGATCTGCTCGATATGGAATATGCCGTGACGAAAACGGAGTTTCTGGTTGTGGATGTCATGGAGGCGGAGAACCAGAATGTGATTATGACGAATAAGGGAGATTTTTGCACGGTGCTTCCAGCTTCATATTTTAAGCAGTGGAACGGATATGAGGGCTACTGCGTGGAAAACCGGTGCATCGGAGTCGCGGGAACGCTGAAGAAGGAATTTACGCTGGACAACACATATCTTACGGACTGCACCAAAGACAGCGTGGATTTTCTGTATGCGGGCGCGGTGTACCACAAGGAGACGGCGTCCCTGACAGAGGGCGTTTCCCCCTGTGTATGCGATATTGTGCTGGCGGACGGGGAACTTACGGCACTGCGTGTAAAGCAGGAGACCATCGAGGGAGAACTGTTGTCCTATGACGATGAGACCATCGAGATCAAAGGATACGGGAAGCTTTGCCATACCGGAAAACTGCCAGTGTACCAGACCTATGGGGAAGTGTCGGAAAAATCCATTTCCGATGTGACCCTCGGCAATATGAACGTGGAGTATGTGACGGGGGAGAAGCAGGTCTGCGCCATTTTAATCCGCGAGCCGGCTGTCATCCGCGAAATCCGTGTGCTGCTCCTGGGGGATGACGGAACAAAATGCCGGCAGTCCGTCTATCTGAAATGTACGTCAGACGCAGCGGTCACCTGGCAGGGAGAGACAACACATGTGGCAGCGCAGACGCTGATTGCTGCATCCGATCAGATGACAGGAGATACACAGGGAACATTTACGGTGACGCCGGAGCAGGAGGGCTGTGTGGTGATCTGCGATGCAGATGGCGCAGAGATTTCCAATGGCTACGGGGGCAGCATGGAAGTGCGGTGCATGGGAGACGGCTATACGCTGGTCAACAGTCTGCCGCTGGAACGGTATCTGCAGGACGTCGTTCCGAGTGAAATGCCGGCATCCTATGAACCGGAGGCATTGAAAGCACAGGCGGTCTGCGCGCGCAGCTATGCCTGTATCCAGCTGCTTCGGGGCGATCTGGCGGAATACGGCGCACATATTGATGACAGCACCGCGTATCAGGTATACAACCGGGTGACGGACGCGGACGCAGCCAGGGAGGCGGTAATCGCCACACAGGGGGAAGTGCTGTCCTATCAGGGAAACATCGTGGAGGCGTATTATTTTTCCACGTCGATGGGATACACCGCCGCAGCCGATGTGTGGAATGTGGAAGATCCGGCGGAATACGGCTATCTGACACCGGCGTGTCTCCTTACGGATGGAAAGATGCAGGATCTCTCCGGGGAGGAGGCGTTTCTTGCTTATATTCAGAGTCCCGCAGATGGATACGACAGTGACTGCCGGTATTTCCGCTGGAGAGCGGAGGCGGATTACCATGGGAAAACAGATGAAGTGAATTCCATACTGCTGGAACGGCGGAAGAGTTCGCCAAAGAATATAATCTTTTATCAGGACGGTCAGACTACGGAAATACAGAATTCCGATGCGGCATCAGTGGCGGCACTGGGGGAGGTGACCGGCATGAGCGCGGCGGAGCGCGGCAGCTCCGGTGCACTGCTTGCCTTAAAGATCACGTATGAGAAGGGAAGCGCCCTTGTGCGGACGGAGTATAATATCCGAAAAGTTCTGGGGATCTGTACCGCAAAACTGACATGCGCAGACGGCGCGGAACAGACGGATGTGACGATGCTGCCGAGTGCGTTTTTTGCCATAACGAAACAGGAGGACGGCGGCATGGTTTTATACGGAGGCGGCTACGGGCATGGACTCGGCATGAGCCAGAATGCGGCGAATGGAATGGCGAAGGCAGGAATGAATTACGAAGAGATCTTGCAATATTTTTATAATGACGTTAAACTGGAAACCATGAAATAATGAATCCTGACGGATTCGCTTTTTGAAGGGGAGCAATATGATCTGGAAGCTTATTGGTAATGTCAAATCCTTTCTTGATAAATGCAAGAGGGATAAGATCAATGCCTATTCGGCGCAGTCGGCGTTTTTTATTATCTTATCCATCATTCCGTTTCTGATGGTGTTCTCGTCTCTGCTGCAATATACATCGGTGACAGAGTCCATGCTGCTTGAGATCATCCGTCATCTGATGCCGGAGTATGTCTCTCCGTTTCTGATATCGCTCGTGGATGAGGTGTACAGCAGATCCATGGGAATTATCTCAATCACGGCGATCATCGCGATCTGGTCAGCGGCCAAGGGCGTCCAGTACATGACGGACGGACTGAACTCGGTCAATGATCTGGAGGAGACGAGGAACTGGTTTGTGCTCAGATTCTGGGCGGTCGTCTATACGGTGGTTTTTCTGGTGGCGATTGTTTTTACCCTGCTGGTTCTGGTGTTCGGAAACCAGTTAAAGGTACTTGCCACACAGTACGTTCCGATTTTAGAGCATGCCTCGCGGGTGCTGGCACATTTCCGCGGGCTTGTGATGCTGGCGCTTTTGATTGCATTTTTCGATGTAATCTTTACGGCGCTGCCGAACCGGAAGCTTTCCTTCCGCGGGCAGCTGCCGGGGGCTGTGATCTGCGGGGTAGCGTGGTATGTCTTTTCCTTCGGACTGTCTGTCTACGTGGACTATTTTAACGGTTTTTCCATGTACGGCAGCCTGACGACTATTGCCTTGATTATGCTGTGGCTTTACTTCTGCATGTACATCATGATGATGTCCGCCGAGGTAAATGTGGTGTTCAACGCTTACTTCCGCAAATGGTGGAAGCGCTTTAAAACCAGCAGGAATAAAAAAGCTTGATGTTTTGCGCCTGCTGTGCTAAAATGCTATACAGAATTCAGAAAAATCAAAGGCTGTGAATGTGTACGGAAGCGATTCCGGGTATCGTAAGATATCAGTAGAGTGCAGGAGACTCTTTCAGAGAGAGCGGGTCATCGGCTGGAAGCCCGTTTAGGATAAGACCTGGACTTGAAGTTCGCACAGGAGCTGCATCTGTGAAGTGAAAGTAGTGGATGACGTCGGATACACGTTACGTATGAATTGAGAGCTTTTCTTTGGTGATATGAAGAGAAGAAACAGGGTGGTACCGCGGAATCATTCGTCCCTAGAGCAGGGATGGATGGTTCCTTTTTTGATGTCTGAAATAGTTTAAAGGAGAATTAGAAATGAAAGAAAAATTGCAGCAGATCAGAGAAAAAGCAATAGCAGAGATTGAAGGGTCTGATGGATTAGACCGCCTGAATGAAGTCCGCCAGGCAGTGCTTGGAAAAAAGGGTGAACTTACTGCGGTGTTAAAGGGAATGAAAGACGTAGCGCCGGAAGACCGCCCGAAGGTCGGACAGTGGGTCAACGACACCCGCACCGCCATTGAGACGATCATGGAAGAGAAGATGAAAAAACTGGAGGCTGAGGCGCTCCGGAAGAGATATGAGGCGGAGAAGATCGACGTCACAATGCCGGCAGTAAAACACGAAAAGGGCAATCTGCATCCGGTCACACAGGTGCGCAACCAGCTCATTGACATTTTTGCATCCATGGGATTTGAAGTGTACGAGGGAACCGAGATTGAGACCGACTACTATAACTTCACAGCGTTAAACACACCGCAGGATCATCCGGCGAGAGATATGCAGGATACATTTTACCTGTCACCGGAATTTTTACTCCGCACCCAGACATCTGCCGGACAGATTCATGTGATGGAGGCGAAGAAACCGCCGATCAAGATCATCTCCCCGGGCAAGGTGTTCCGTTCCGATGACGACGCGACACATTCTCCGATGTTCACCCAGATGGAGGGTCTTGTGGTAGACAAGGGAATTACCCTCTGCGATTTAAAGGGAATGTTAGATGAGCTTGTGAAGAAGATTTTCGGAAAAGAGACGACAACGCGTCTACGCCCGTCCTACTTCCCGTTCACGGAGCCGTCCGTCGAGGTAGATGTAAGCTGCTTCCAGTGCGGCGGATGCGGCTGTAAGCTCTGCAAGGGAACCGGCTGGATCGAAGTGCTCGGAGCCGGCGTCGTCAACAATAAAGTTCTGGAAGGATGCGGCATTGATACGAATGAGTACAGCGGTTTTGCGTTCGGTATCGGTATTGAGCGAATTGCCATGTTAAAATACGGCATTAACAATATCAAGCTGCTGTTTGAGTCAGATCTTCGCGTATTAAAGCAGATTGACGATTAAAGACGAATAGAAAAGGAGAGTTATCATGTTAGCACCATTAAGCTGGTTA
Organism: Roseburia hominis A2-183; assembly: GCF_000225345.1. Lineage (NCBI taxonomy): Bacteria > Bacillati > Bacillota > Clostridia > Lachnospirales > Lachnospiraceae > Roseburia > Roseburia hominis. The sequence continues at coordinate 1,732,882 of NC_015977.1, read as the reverse complement.
AAAGATTATGTAGATATTGATGTTACCCCGAAGGAACTGGAGGAAAAGTTGTTTTCCTGCGGCTTTGAGGTGGAGGAGCTGATTGAAGTCGGAAAAGACATCAGCAATGTTGTGGTCGGACTGGTGGAATCCTGCGAGCCGATCCCGGATACCCATTTAAGTCTCTGCCAGGTGAATGCCGGAGAGCACGGCACCTTCCAGATCTGCTGCGGGGCAGACAATGTCCGTGCAGGAGGAAAATATCCGCTGGCGCTTGTGGGCGCAACAGTCTATGCGACCGCAAAGGATCATGTGACGATCGAGGGCGTCATGACGATCAAGAAGGGAAAGCTTCGCGGCTATGAATCCTACGGTATGCTGTGTTCCGGAACAGAACTCGGATTGAACGAAGATTTATATCCGGGGGCAGGATACAACGGTCTTTTAGTTCTTCCGGAAGATGCGAAAGTCGGAGCAGACGTAAAGCCGATCCTTGGAATGGATGACTGGATTTTTGATATTGCGATCACCGCAAACCGCCCGGACTGTCAGAGCATTTACGGAATTGCCAGGGAAGTGGCTGCAGTGCTCGGAAAAGAGTGCAGGGAGCCGGCGTTGGATTACACGGAGACGGCGGTTAAAAAAGACTTTAAGGTGGAAGTAGCCGCAAAAGATCTCTGCCCGCGCTATATCGCGCACTATGTCCATGACGTGACGATTGGGGAGTCCCCGGCGTGGATGCGCAGAAGACTGGCGTTAGTCGGAATCAACTCGATTTCCAACATGGTCGACATCACAAACTACGTGTTAAAAGAGCTCGGACAGCCGATGCATGCATTTGACTATGCTTATCTGGAGGGCGATCAGATCAATGTCAGACGTGCAAACGAGGGCGAGCGCATTGTGACGCTGGATGAAAAAGAATTTACGCTCAATTCTTCCAATCTTGTCATCTGCGACGGCGTAAAGCCGGTTGCACTGGCTGGTATCATGGGCGGTCTGAACTCCGAGATCAAGGACACGACAACGGAAGTCATGTTTGAGTCCGCAAAGTTCGCGCGCGACAATATCCGGAAGAGTTCAAGAGCGCTCGGACAGTCCTCCGATTCCAGTGCGATGTACGCAAAGGGCGTCTATGAGTACACGACGGTCATGGCGATGAAGCGTGCCCTGCATCTTGTGGAAGAACTGGGATGCGGAAAAGTGTCGTCCACACAGCTTGAAGTCTCCACCGGCAATTCTATCGAGCCGAAAGAGATGAAGGTCAGCGTAAAGCGTGTCAACGGTGTGCTCGGCATTGAGGTTCCGGAGGAGGACATGCTGCGCATTTTATCGGCGCTTCAGTTCGCACCGTCCATCGACGGGGATGAACTTACCCTGCAGATTCCGGCATACCGCGAGGATATGGATTCCTACCCGGATGTGGCGGAGGAAGTGATCCGCATGTACGGTTATGAGCATGTGATTCCGACCTTTATGCCGACGGCAAAAGTGACCCTGGGAGGTCTTAACTTAAAGCAGAAGACGGAGCTTAAGATCAAGCGGGCACTCTGCGCAGCGGGCGCTTACGAGGGAGTCCATTACTCATTCTTCTCCCCGTCCGATCTGGATCTGTTAAGACTGCCGGAAGACGCGCCGGAGAGAAAGGCGATCAAGCTGATCAATCCGATCAACGTGGATTTATCCCTGATGAGAACCACGCTGGCATCCGAGATGCTGTACGCGATTTCCAGAAACCAGAAGAAGGGAATTCTGGAGGGACGCATTTTTGAGCTTGGAAATGTCTTTATTCCAAAGGCACTGCCGCTCACGGAATACCCGGATGAGAGAGAGACCCTCTGTGCGGGCGTTTTCGGAGAAAAGGAATCCTTCTATACACTCAAGGGTCTGGCGGAGACGGTTGCGGATGCATTAAACGTAAGCTTTACCTATGAGGCGGCGGAGAGAACCTTTTTGCACCCGTACCAGACGGCGGAGATCTTCTGTGAGGGAGAGCGCGTCGGTTATCTCGGAAAGCTTTCCTATGAGATTCAGGATGAACTTGACATGCGTGTGCCTGCCTATGTGATGGAGATTGACCTCGCGGCGCTTAAGAAATGGTATGGCAAAGAGCAGATTTTCACTCCGCTTCCGAAGTTTGCGGAGGAAAAGCGCGATTTTGCGTTTGTGGTAGATAAAAATATCACCTGTGCACAGATTGAGAACGGCATCCGGGAAGCCTGCAAATATGTGACAGATGTGAATCTGTTCGATGTGTATGAAGGCATCCAGCTTGGACCGGACAAAAAGAGCATGGCATTCTCTGTTGTATTTACCCCGCAGGAGGAAGAGCTCACGGGCGAGATGGTAGAAGGATTTGTGAAGAAGATTTTGAAACATCTCGAAGCAACACTGGATATCAGACTTCGTGCGTAAGAGGAGTAGTTATGGACGTAAAAGATTTTTATTATGACCTTCCGCAGGAACTGATCGCACAGGATCCGCTGGAGGACCGCTCAAGCTCCAGACTGATGGTGCTTGACAAGGCAACCGGAGAGGTGGAACACCGCCATTTTAAGGATATTGTGGACTATCTAAGACCGGGTGACTGCCTTGTCATCAACAATACAAAAGTAATTCCTGCCAGACTGTACGGCGTGAAGGAAGGCACCGAGGCAAAGATCGAGATCCTTCTGCTCAAGAGAAAAGAAAACGATGTCTGGGAGACCCTGGTCAAACCGGGAAAAAAATGCAAGATCGGAACCAGAATCAATTTCGGTGAGGGACTTCTGACCGGCGAGGTCATTGACATTGTGGAGGAAGGCAACCGCCTGATCCAGTTCCATTACGAAGGGATTTTTGAGGAGATTCTGGATCAGCTCGGACAGATGCCGCTGCCGCCGTACATCACACACCAGCTGAAGGACAAGAACCGCTACCAGACGGTGTATGCAAAGTATGACGGTTCCGCAGCGGCGCCGACAGCGGGACTGCATTTTACACCGGAGCTTTTAGAGCAGGTGCGCGCCATGGGCGTGGAGATTGCGGAGGTGACGCTTCATGTGGGACTTGGCACCTTCCGCCCGGTCAAGGAGAGTGATGTGTTAAAACATCACATGCATTCCGAGTTCTACCGGATCGAGCAGTCGGAGGCGGACAAGATCAACCGGGCAAAACAGGAGGGACACCGGGTTATCGCCGTGGGAACGACAAGCACAAGGACCCTGGAAGCTGCTGCGGATGAACACGGCGTGCTTCATGAGACGAGTGGGTGGACGGAGATTTTTATCTACCCGGGCTATCAGTTCAAGGTGATCGATGCTTTGATTACGAATTTCCATCTGCCGGAGTCGACGCTGGTGATGTTAGTGTCTGCGCTTGCAGGAAGGGAACATGTGCTGCATGCATATGAGATTGCAGTACAGGAGCGTTACCGGTTTTTCAGCTTTGGTGATGCGATGTTTATTACCGCAAAATAGGAGGAGTTGGTCCCATGCTGGAAAAGAGAAAACATAAGCGCCTTAAGATGGAACACGCGCTGGAACTGGCGCGGTTAAATGCGGACGGCACGGCCGACGGCGGCGTTGTGAATGCGGATATCCTGAATATCTCGCGCGGCGGAGTCGGATTTTTGTCCCGCAAGAGACTCGAGGTCGGCAGTTATTATGACACCAGGATCAGCCTGTTCAGCCGGGAGATGATTGACGCTGTGCTGGAAATCGTACATGTGGAAGAGCAGGAAAAGGGCTATTACTACGGCGGAGAATTTATCGGCATATCGGATTCGGATGCGGTAAAGATTGATATTTACCAGGTCTTTCACGACATCTGACCGTGAAAATAGACAAAAAGACACGTCTGATTGTGTGCATTATATACGAAATGACGATAAAATGGTGCCACACTATTGACAATGGTGATCATTAAATTTATAATTGGAGACAGTTAAAGGATAGTTCACACCGCAAGGTGCACTAAACCGGAAAGCTGAATACAGGCTATTTGGGCATGTATGAAGTTTTCCGGTTTTCTTTTTTCCCAAGAGGAGTCTGTTGTTTGAAAGAGGAGGGAGTCAGATGAGAATCTATCGGGCAAAAGATTATTATGACATGAGCAGAAAGGCAGCCAACATCATATCCGCGCAGGTGATTATGAAGCCGGACTGTGTGCTGGGACTTGCAACCGGTTCGACGCCGGTCGGCACTTATGCACAGCTCGTGGAGTGGTACAAAAAGGGGGATCTGGATTTTTCAGAGGTAAAGACGGTGAATCTGGATGAATATAAAGGACTCGACCAGTCGAACGACCAGAGTTATTTTTACTTCATGGCGGAACATCTGTTTGACAAGGTCAATATTGATTTTCAGAATGTCAATATCCCAAATGGAATGGAAACGGATGCGGACAAGGAATGTGCGCGCTATGAGGCGAAGATAAAAGCGCTCGGCGGAGTGGATCTGCAGCTGCTCGGAATCGGTCACAACGGTCACATCGGATTCAACGAGCCGAACGGACAGTTCGACCGCACGACGCACTGTGTGAATCTGACACAGAGCACGATTGAGGCCAACAAACGGTTCTTTGCATCGGAGGAGGACGTGCCGCGGCAGGCGTACACGATGGGAATCAAGACGATCATGCAGGCGAACAAGATTCTGATGGTGGCAAGCGGGGAAGACAAGGCGGAGATTGTAAAACGTGCCTTTTTCGGACCGATCACACCGGAGGTGCCTGCATCGGTACTGCAGCTTCACAACGATGTGACACTGGTGGGAGATGAGGCGGCGCTGTCGCTGATCGGCTCCTGTCAGAGTTAGGATATGGGAATGAAATCATGAAGATAAGTAAAGTGATTAATAACAACGTCCTGTCGGCATTTGATGAAAACGGGCAGGAAGTCGTTCTCATGGGAAGAGGACTCGGGTTTAAGGCGAAGACAGGAGACGACATTGACGAGAGCCGGGTACAGAAAGTGTTCTGCATCGAAAATTCGGCGCTCTCAAGGCAGTTTCAGGAAATGATCTCCAACATCCCTATGGAGCATATGCAGATCTCGGCGGACATTATCTCCTACGCCAAGAACGAGTGCGGCATGGAGTTAAACCAGAGTATTTACGTTGCGCTGACGGATCACATCAATTTCGCGATTGAACGATACAGGAATGGGATTGCGCTGTCGAACGCTATTCTGTGGGAGATACGGCAGTTCTACCGCAGGGAGTATCTCGTCGGAGAGTATGCGCTCCGCCTTTTTGCGGAGAGACTGGATATTCATTTCCCGGAGGATGAGGCGGGATTTATTGCACTGCATTTTGTGAATGCCGAATATAATACGGATATACATGACACTTATATGATCACGGATGTGATTCAGAAGGGAATCGAGATTGTAAAGGCAGAGTATCAGAAAGCGCTGGATGAAAAATCCATGCACTACGAGCGGTTTGTGGCGCATCTGAAATTTTTCGCGAGAAGAATCTTCTTCAGCAAGGAAATGCTCTCCGATGAGGAGCAGGAGTTCTCCGATCTGATTGAACTGAAATATCCGAGGGAATATGCGTGTGCCAGAAAAATTGCCGATTACATCGAAGCGCAGTATGACTGCACGGTGACCAAGGAAGAGATCATGTACCTGGCAATTCATATCCGGAGAATTACGACAGACAGCGATGAATGAGAAAGGAGAGAGGCTGATGTTTGGATTATTTCATAAAAAAGAACAGAAAGCGCTGGAACTGGGAGCGCCGGTAAGCGGGCAGGCAGTACCGCTTCAGGAGGTGAGCGATCCCACGTTCGGCGGGGAGATTCTCGGAAAAGGCGTGGCGGTAAGACCCACGGATGGCAGGATCTACGCGCCGGCGGATGGGGAGATTACCTTGTTATTTGATACACTGCATGCGCTCAGCATGACGACGGATACCGGGGCAGAACTGCTGCTCCATATTGGACTGGACACCGTTGCATTAAAGGGTGCGCATTTTAAGGCGCATGTAAAGACGGGGGATAAAGTCAGAAAGGGTGATCTGCTGTTGGAGGCGGATCTTAAGGCGATCCGGGAAGCCGGATATGATGTGATCACACCGATGATTGTCTGCAATACCGACCATTTTGCCGAAGTAAAAGCGGTGACGGGTGCGGAGGTGACGCCGCAGGATACGGTTCTGATTCTCACATCGAAGTAATCTGTTATTCAATGGTATTTTAACCGGAACTTTCCGGTATAAAATAAAGGGGCAAATCATATATGGCATAGGGAGAAGGTCTACTGTGCCAGAAAAAGAAGGAGGAAGAAGTTATGATGAAATATCTTCAGAAGTTGGGAAAAGCATTGATGCTTCCGGTTGCCTGTCTGCCGATCTGCGGTATCTTAATGGGAATCGGATATGCACTCTGCCCGGCAACCATGCAGGGTGGTGACATTGCAGGTGCAAAGGCGCTGATTGGATTTTTCCTTGTAAAAGCGGGGGGCGCTTTAATTGACAATATGGCATGGCTGTTTGTCATCGGCGTCGGCGTTGGTATGGCAGACGACAATGACGGTACCGCGGCACTTGCGGCGCTGGCATCCTGGCTGATGATTACCAATCTGCTCTCGACGGGCGTTGTTACCACATTGATGCCGTCAATCGCAGAGAATGCGGATAAGACGCTGGCATTCGACAAGATTGCAAACCCGTTTATCGGTATTCTTGCCGGTATCATCGGAGCAACCTGTTATAACAAGTTCAAGGGAACGAAGCTTCCGGACTGGCTGGCATTTTTCAGCGGCAAACGCTGTGTTGCCATCGTATCCGGTGTGGTATCGATTGTCGTGTCAGCTATCCTGTTATTCGTATGGCCGGTTGTGTTCGGCGCACTGATCGCTCTTGGTCAGGCAATTGTGGGAATGGATGCAGTGGGCGCTGGTATCTACGCATTTTTGAACCGTCTTTTAATTCCAACCGGTCTGCATCATGCATTGAACAACGTATTCTGGTTTGATACGATCGGACTCGGTGATCTGGCCAACTTCTGGAAGGGCAAGACATCGGCGGATGTATCATGGGATCTCGGTATGTATATGTCCGGGTTCTTCCCGTGTATGATGTTTGGTATTCCGGGTGCGGCACTTGCCATGGTTCACACGGCAAAGAGCAATAAGAAAAAGATCGCAATCGGATTGGTTGGTTCCGCAGCACTTTGTTCATTCATCTGTGGCGTTACTGAGCCGTTCGAGTTCGGATTCATGTTCCTTGCTCCGGCACTCTATGTAGTATATGCATTATTATACGGTATTTTTACCTTTATCACGGTTCTGGTAGGCTTCCGTGCAGGCTTCAGTTTTTCTGCAGGTGCAACCGACCTGATCTTTTCCGCTTCCCTTCCGGCGGCAAAGAACACCTGGATGATTCTTCCGCTCGGAATCGCAGCATTTGTCGTATTCTATGTTGTATTCCGTTTTATGATCACGAAGTTTGATTTAAAGACTCCGGGACGTGAAGATGACGATGATGATGCAGAGAAAGGTGCAAAGCTTGAGAATAATGATTACACCGAAGTGGCAAGAATCGTGCTTGAAGGTGTCGGTGGCAAAGAGAATATAGAAAGCATTGATAACTGCATTACGAGACTCCGTCTGGAGATCAGGGATTACACTAAGGTAGATGAGAAAAAGATCAAATCTGCCGGTGTGGCAGGTGTGGTTCGCCCAAGCCAGAAAACAGTACAGGTCATTATCGGTACCCAGGTACAGTTTGTGGCTGATGAATTTAAAAAACTTTGTAAGTAACCATATTCTGTAAAATAGATTGCCCCAATGAAAAACGACCGCGAAAGCGGTCGTTTTTCGATGCAGACATATATTCAGCGCTCATAAATGGTGTAGTGGTGCTTTTTTAGAAGTGTGATGGCGGCGGCGAGCGATTCGCTGTCGTACATTTCCAGATGCAGCACGCCGTCCTCAAATTCACGGTTGTGGATGATGCCGATATTCTTGATGCTCAAATGGTTGCTAGCAAGAATGGTGGCAACTGTGGCAATTCCGCCCGCTTCATCCAGAAGATCCATGTACAGCTCATATACCTGCTTTAAGGTGCCGTTCGCGTGAAGGGTCAGGGAATCCCGGTAGTCTTTTGCCGAGGTAAAGGCCTCCATCAGCGCTTTGCTGTCGGAAGCGGCGATGGCAGAGCGCATATGACCAAGCTCCCCACAGAAAGAGTCAATCAGTCTTAGAATCTGTTCCTGATTGGAAAGACAGATATTTTCCCACATGACGGGGGAGGAGGAGGCAATGCGTGTAATGTCCTTAAAGCCGCCGGCGGCGATGGTTTTCATGGTTCCTTCACAGTCATCGCAGCTTTTCACAAGGTTGACAAGGCTGTAGGCGATGATGTGGGGCAGATGGCTGATGGCGGCAGTGGCATAATCGTGCTGCTCGTAGTCAAGCACCATCGGTATCGCACCGAGAGAAGCCACAAGCTCCTTAAAGTCTTTTAATGCCGCGGGATCGGTCTGGGCGGTCGGGGTGAGAATATAGTAAGCATTTTCCAATAAAAATTCCCTGGCATTGGCAAGACCGGTCTTCTCGGAGCCTGCCATCGGATGTCCGCCGATAAACTGCGCCTCCATGCCGAGGGCGGTCACTTCCCGGTGAATGTCGGTCTTGACGCTGCCCACATCGGTAATGATGCAGCGGTCGCAGACGTGTCCCTTTAAAAGACGCAGATATTCCATGTTTTTCTGGACAGGCGTGCACAGAAAAATATAGTCGCAGTCATAGAAATCCGACAGTTCACAGGGGCTGGCGTTGTCGGTCAGTCCCTCTTTGTAAGCGGCCTCTATCGTCGCGGCATGACCGGCTGTAGCGATAATGACCAGATCTTTATGTAGAATACGAAGGCGCTTGGCAATCGAACCGCCGATCAGTCCAAGCCCGATAAATCCGATTTTCTGAAGTTTCATAAATGAATCCCCCACAAGTTATTGGTACCCAATTATCATAGACATTTCCGCCTGGAAAGTCAACACGTTAATCTGTGAGAGTACGGAAAGATGCGGCGTGTATGGCGAGAACATGTCCAAATTGTAAATATTGTGTAAATAATAAAAAGAAGTATTCCAAAAATGTTCAAAAGTAATACATATTATTGCTAAATGTTTCTGATATTATAAATACAGTTAGTAATATTGAATAAATAAGTTGTAAAAAAAGACGGAATTTAGTAAAATATATCCATACATAAAACAATTACAGAATATGGAGGGTTTGCTATGAATGTTTACACAACTGACAGAATTCGTAATGTGGTTTTACTTGGTCATGGGGGATGTGGTAAGACGAGTCTTGTGGAAGCAATGGCTTATCTGGCAGGCATGACATCACGTATGGGAAAGGTTGAGGACGGAAATACCATCAGTGATTATGACAAGGAGGAGATGAAGCGGCATTTCTCCATCAATACTTCGGTTGTTCCGATTATCTGGGAAGATACCAAGATCAACATACTGGATACACCGGGGTATTTTGATTTTGTGGGTGAGACCGAGGAGGCGGTAAGTGCAGCTGACGCGGCGATCATCGTGGTTTCCGGCAAGGCGGGTATTGAGGTCGGC